>SVSG01000004.1 GCA_015064415.1 Oscillospiraceae bacterium
GATGTAGTTGACAAATTTAGCTGTTGATTTCTGCCTATTTCTTTTGCTTTATTGAACCAATCATCACTTGTCAACATATTTACATATGAATCGGTTGCGTGCCATATCTCATTGCTACAAGGATACACATATCCCCAAGGAGATATAAAATAAAAAGATTGCATCGCAGGACACGGTGCGTAAAAATCAATGTGGGAAAATAGTGTTTCTCTTAACAAATCAAAATAGAACTTGCTTGGAAATAAAATGTTACAGTTTTTTCTATATGTTTCAAGCTTAGCACAAAATCTATTGTACTGTTCAAGGGACAGAGAATCATTACCGTGCATTGGATTTATGGAAACATAATCAACACCCAACTCTATCATTTTAGAGATATAGTCATCGAATGTATCAAGCGTATATTTTGACAACACTACCGCTGTTCCCAGAAGTGTATTAGGGGATTTATTATTAGATATGAACTGTATGCGCTCTAAAATTTTAGATGCTGGGATGCCACGATTGTAACCGGATTCAAGTTGCTCATTCAAATTATTGTCAACGGAAACGATAATTCCTGATGGCTGCGCATTAAGAATGTTTTTTAAATTATGATCTTTGGCTAATGAATTCGTGTTAATAACAACTTTCATTCCAGCTGAAGTTAGAATATCAACAATTTCCGCAAAAAAAGGGAGTACTGTGGGTTCACCGCCAGTTAACCAAATTGCATCCGGTTTCCACGGACTATTGATAATTTTTGTTGCAATTGTTTTATAATCATTATAGGAAATATCTGGCATAGGTTGCTGATAGTCTGCCAAATAACAATATTCACAGGATGCATTACATTTGTAGGTTAACGCCCACATTATGATTCGTTTTGGAGATGGGAGTTTATACATTTGAATACCTCGTTGCACTGGAAAATTAAATCGTCCAATCCGCTATTGTTACATATGAAATAGTCAGCGTGAGAAATTGGTCCGCCTTTTTCGATATTTTCTATTTCTGCATAATCACGTTTATCTACTTCCTCGGAGGTTAGTGGTCTAATTGTCCTTGTAGATAAGCGTAGTTTTCTAATTCTTAAATCACTTACAATTGAAACAACCAATATGCGATTGTTAAATCTTTCCTTCAAAAACTTATACTCCGACCATGAATACATACCGTCAATTACAACATTGCCAACAGATAACATTTGGTTGATTTGTGGCAATGCAAGTTTTGCATACGCATCTGGTCCGTGTTCTTTTCTTAGTTCTTCACGAATTTTTTTTTCATTAGATTCCGTTACGGGCAGGTTCCTTCTTTTTACTTCTATCATAGTGAAATCGCCAAAGTGTATTTGATAGTATCCATTATTGCAAAACCATTCTGTTACAACGGATTTTCCCGAGCCGCACATTCCAACAATTGCAATGATATGATGTTGCATATTAAAGACCTCCAAGAAAAGTGTTAAGTGACTGGGGATAATTTTTGGATACAAATTCACACACTACATTCCAATTACTGCTATTGTAGGATTTCATAGCATCAAGTAACGAAAAATCAGCTAAAAGAGATTTTACAACAAAATGAAGACCATCTACGTCTCCTATTCTAATTATAGCATCCAATGCGATAACTCTATTATTGGAATTCAAATCATAATAACTATCAATAATAGAACTGGAATCTAAACATGTTTTGCTCAATGACAATCCAGCCCAAACTGCCACAGATGTTTCTGTATTTTTTAATCCATTCAGCAGATATGGAATTGTAGTTTGTGATTTTGTTTCTCCCATTGCATCATAAACAGCTATTAATGTTTCTGAAGAAATATCTTCATCTAAAAGTGCTGTGAGATATGGGACTGACTCTTCCCCAAATTGACCGAGACTATACGCAGCAATCAAATGAAGTGAAGTACCCTCGAAAACGACATTGGGTAATTTTAACACCTCAATTATTGTAGATATTGACGGTAAATGTTTTTTTACACCAAGTTGTTTTATTGCCAACCATTTACACATTGCGTATGGGCAATCTTTGACTACATCAATTAAAAATTCCATAGATTCGACATGCAGACCATATTCAACTAATTCAAATAAATAGCGATATTGTTCACTTTCACCTTTTGAAATAAAATCCCTGAAATTCATCTCGATGCTCCTTTTTGTTTTTTGATTTTGGTCGGAGTGACAGGATTCGAACCTGCGGCATCGACGTCCCAAACGTCGCGCGCTACCAACTGCGCCACACCCCGATAATATTCGATTTTTTGTTTTTACTCGCAGTTGTCCGCGCTTCCTGTTGCCGTTACCGCATCATGCTTCACAAAAGTTTTTGCTCGCACTCTGCGACGGCTGCCACTCCTTTTTCCTCGCTTCATCCGCCACCGGCGGCGCTCGGAAACGTCCCCTGTTGCCGTTACCGCATCGTGCTTCACAAAAGTTTTTGCTCGCACTCTGCGACGGCTGCCACTCCTTTTTCCTCGCTTACTCACCCACTGGGTGCGCTCGGAAACGTCCCCAACTGCGCCACACCCCGATGCTTTTGGTTGCGGCAGGCAGAGGCCTGCCGCACGCTTGCAACTCAGTGATTTTGATTCTTTTTGGTCAAAAGGAAAATGATGCCCGCTATGATCGCGGAGGGGATGATGGAAAGGAATGCCGGCTGTTGGAGGAAGGTTGACATGATCACGCCGAAAAGGACGCTGATCGCAAATCCGACCACACCGAGCACGGCCTTCTTTTTCATGATTCCAACGATCAGGGAAAGCATGCCGCAAAGGGCACCGATCATCACGCCACCAATAATGGCGCCTACCATTTGGAAAACACCGTTGTTCAGTCCCATAGCTTCTCCTTTTCGCTCGGAAACGGCCAAAATCGTGCCACCCGATGCTTTTTGTCGCGGCACAGGGAGTTGCCTACCGCGTTATTATATCAAATCAGGCCCGATTTGTCAAGCCCCGTGTCCCTTGTGCAAGATTTTTTGAAGGGGCGCGGGGGAACTTTTTTGCAAAAAAGTTCCCCCCGCAAACACCCATACCTCAATCAATGTTCGGTGCGCAGGATCTCTGCCAGAACGGGCAGGAACTCGGCGAAGGGCGCGCGGCGCGCAAGCATGTTGTAGAAGGTGCCGATCATCTCGGCGTCCTTCTCGTCGGTGATGTCGCTGTACTTGGCAAGGGCGGCGGCAAGGCCGTTCGCCTTCACGTAGTCGGTCAGCTCCACGGAGGTCGCGTCTGCCTCGTTACGGTACAGATACGCGGCGGCGATGCCGATGCCGATGTAGGCAGGGATCGCACCCGACTCCTTCACCATCTTGAACGCACCGCCCAGGCGGTCGCTTGCGGCAACCTTGCGCTTGGGATCGCGACCCACGCGGTCCAGGGCGTCCATCAACAGACGGTTCTCAAAGCGCGGCACCAGCTCCTCGGCAAAGCGCACGCACTCGTCGCAGGAGGCGCCGTGACGCTTGGCAAGTCCGCGTGCGGCCTCAATGAGCGCGCGCATCACGAAATACTTGATCTCGGCGTCGTCCGTGCCCTCGTGCACGTAGCTGTAATTTTTCAGCACGGCAAGGTACGCGGTCATGGCGTGGCCCATGTTGTGGATCAGCAGCTTGCGCTCGATATAGTACTCAAAGGGGGTAAAGGTCACAAGGCCCTTGATGGGGGGCAGCTCGCAGCCCACGGGGCGGAAGCCGACGGGGTTGGCGGGCAGCTCGCTGTACACGTCCGCGCACACGGCGGCGGGGTGCTTGGCGGAAAACTCTGCGGGCGTGGGGGGCACGGTGCGGCCGACCACCACGCTGACAAAGCCGATGCTGTTTTCAAAATATTCCATGTCCTCGGCGGCGATGTGAGGCGCGACCAGATCGTGCAGGAACTTATCGGAGCCGATCAGGTTCTCGCAGATCAGAATATTGAGGGGCTTGCCGTTTTCCTTCTTGCGGGCGGTGATCGCCTTGGCCATGAGGGGCGCCACGAAGGGGAGGATGTTGGCACCAAGTGCGGTTGCCATGATGTCGGCGGTGGCGATCTCCGCGATGGCGGCTGCCTCGTCGCGACCGTTGACGGCGCGTACGTTCTTGATCTGGGTGGGCACGTACTCGCTGCCCATCGTCACGTAGATGGGGTACTCGCGTGCCTCGTTGATGGCGTCCACCATCTGCGCATTGACGTCGATAAACACGGTCTCGTAACCGGAAAGGTAGAAGCGCTCGGCAATAAAGCCGCGGCCGATGTTGCCGGCACCGTACATGATTGCTTTCATTTTAATACCTCTTTCTTTATGTTGATTTTATAATATTTCCTTCACGGCCGCAAGCACCTCGGCAGCGATCACCTCGGGCGCAGGAGCGGCGTTCACGATGGCCACGCGGTCGTTGAGCGTGGCGAACACACGGTGGAACGTGTCACGAAAAAGCGATAACGTATCCTCGTTTTCGTAAATTTCGGTGGCTTCGCCGCGCGCGGTGATGCGCGCGATCGCGTCCTTCGGCGCAAGGTCGAGGAAGACGCAAAGATCGGGGTGGCGAATGTCGGGGCAGGCGTAATTCATGTGGCGCACCCACTCGTAATCGCAAAGCGATCCTTGATAGGCAAGCGAGGAGTAATAGTAGCGGTCGCAGATCACGGTCTTGCCTGCGGCAAGCGCCTTTTCGATCTCCTTGTTGTGCGCGATGCGGTCCAGTACAAAAAGCGATGCCATTTCTGAGGCGGAGCGCTCGTCCTTGCCTGCCAGCGCCGCGCGCAGCATTTTGCCCGTCTGAAGGTCAGTGGGCTCGGCGGTCTGCCACACGGTGTGCCCCATTGCTTCCAATGCTTTTTTCAAAAGGGCGATCTGCGTGGATTTTCCCGCGCCGTCAATGCCCTCAAATACGATAAATTTTCCGTTTGCCAAATCGTCACCTCCCGAAAATGATCCTATCTTTATTATTGTACCACGCGCGCGCGAGTTTGTCAATGTTTTAACAGGGGGAAGGTGCAATTTTTGCAACAGGGGAGGGTGGGAAGCCCCATTGTTTGTGGGAAAGCCATTGTACCGCACGGGCTGTCGAGGGCGCCAGCCCCTACCGGCTCGCGAAATGTCGCACCGTGTGGCGGGGAATTGCACAAGCCCGTAATCCGCGATGCAAAAACGGGGCGTCCGGGAGGTCGCCCCCTACAAGATTTGCGGGTATCCCCATTGTTTGCGGGAAAGCCATTGTACCGCACGGGCTGTCGAGGGCGCCAGCCCCTACCGGTTCGCGAAACGTCGCACCGTTTGGCGGGGAATTGCACAAAACGTCTACGCACAAATTTGTTTGCGACGGAGCATCCTCACCCGTCACCATACGGGTGCCACCCTCCCCCCTTGGGGAGGGACAAACAACGTTTTTGCTTTCTTCAATAGACGGTAAAATTTCACTTTTGTTTGAAATTTCCTAAAACGTTCCGTCTGTTGTGAAAAGAATGGATTACAGTAGTCCCTCCCCAAGGAGGGGAGGGTGGATCGCGAAGCGAGACGGGTGAGGATGCCCTCCACGATGCATAAACGGCTTCGCACAAAACCGTGGGGGAGACCCAGCTCGCAAAGCGAGGTGGATGGTCGCCCGCGATCCGCGACACGTAATCACTTCGTCCGCGTTGTTCGCATTATCCACAAATGCCATAAAATCTTTTCAAAGGGGGTGTGGGGGATGCCTTTCGAAAAAGGCATCCCCCGCCGCGTTCCCTACCTGCGCAAAATTTTTCTTGACATTTTTCACGCTTTGTGCTACAATATGAAAATAATTCTCATTTTCAAAAAGGAACCGTAAAATGGAACAAAAGCATTACAATACGGCGGGGCGGGCAAAGCTGGTGCAATATCTTGCCGCCAACGCCACCGAAACCCCAAGAAGCGCGGAGGACATCTACGCGGGGCTCTCCCGCGAGGAGGGCGCGCCCGGCTACAGCTCGGTCTACCGCCTGCTTTCCAAGCTGGCAAATGAGGGATGCGTGCGCCGCTTGCGCGCGCCCGCGCCGGCAAGGGGATATCTGTATCAATACACGGGCGCGCACGATTGCCGCGCGCACTTCCACCTGCATTGCCTTTCCTGCGGGTCGGTCACGCATCTGGAGTGCGACTGCGGCAACGAGATCGCGTCGCATCTGTTCTCGCGCCACGGCTTTGCCACCGACCCCGGCCGCAGCGTGCTTTACGGCACCTGCGCCGCCTGCCAAACGGCAATTAAGGGGGAAACGGTATGAGTTTTCACGAATTTTTGCACGTTTTGCTCCACGCGCTGCAGGACAGCGCCGTGGTGCTGCCCTTCCTTTTCCTCACCTATCTTCTGATGGAGCTTTTGGAGCATAAGGCGGGGGACGGTGTGGAAAAAGCCATCAAAAGGGCGGGCAGAGTGGGCCCCCTTTGGGGCGGCGCACTCGGGCTTGTGCCGCAATGCGGATTTTCCGCGCTGGCGGCGGGCTTTTATGCGGGGCGCGTGGTCAGCGTCGGCACACTGCTCGCGGTGTTTCTGGCGACCTCGGACGAAATGATCCCCGTCTTTCTCGGCGCACGCGTGTCGGTGAGCAAGATCCTGATCGTGTTGGGATTGAAGCTGATCGTCGCCGTTGCGGTCGGCTTTCTTTGCGACCTTTTGCTTCGTCACCGCGCCGCACCCTTGCACGTCGAGGGGCTGTGCGAGGAGGAGCATTGTCATTGTGAAAAAGGGGTGCTGCGTTCGAGTTTGCACCATACGGTACACGTTTTTTTGTTCATTTTGCTCGTGAACGTGGCGCTGGGCTTCGCGCTGGAGCTGCTGGGTGAGGCGCGCCTTGCCGCGTTTATGCAGGATATTCCGGTGCTCGGTCAGCTGATCGCGGCGCTGGTGGGTCTGATCCCGAACTGCGCCGCCTCGGTGGCGGTCGCCACGCTGTACGTGAAGGGCGTGATCTCGGCGGGCGCCATGCTGGCGGGACTTCTCACGGGTGCCGGCGCGGGGCTCTTGGTGCTGTTCCGCACCAACCGTCACCTCAAGGAGAATTTGCAGATCGTGGTGATCCTTTTGCTCACGGGCGTGCTGTTCGGCACCTTGCTTGACCTCACGGGCCTTGCCGGCGCACTGGGGCTTTGACGCGATATCTGTTTTATCATAAGGCTCCCTCCGGGAGGGAGCTGGCGGCGTAGCCGACTGAAGGAGCGTGCGGATCTTTGGCAAAGCAGTTGCGATATAGTGATTGCGAAAGCGGAGGTGACGCAGGCTCCTTCCGTCATTTTCTTGCGAAAATGCCACCTTCCTCTCGGAGGAAGGCGTTCGGGTGAACGAAAAAACGCTTATGATCAGATCTTTTTAAAGCCGCGGATTGTTTGTGAAAATCGCTTGACAAGCGCAGGAAGTTTTTGTATAATATAAGATGTAAAAGAATGTTAGCCCCACGGGGCGCATCAATAGGAGGTAATACAATGGATCAATCCACCAAGCGCGAGCTTGCCCTCAAGGCGGCGCAGGTTCGTCTGAACATCTTAGAGGCAGTCCATGCGGCTAAGTCCGGCCATCCGGGCGGCTCGCTTTCGATCGCCGAGGTCATCACCTACCTTTACAACAAGGAAATGAAGACCGACCCCAAGAACCCCAAGTGGGCAGACCGTGACCGTCTGGTGCTTTCCAAGGGCCACACCGCTCCCGCACTTTACGCCATCCTTGCCGAGCAGGGCTTCTTCTCCCGCGACGAGCTGAAGAATCTGCGTCAGGTCGACTCCTTCCTGCAGGGCCACCCCGACATGAAGGGCACCCCCGGTGTGGATATGACCACCGGTTCCCTCGGCCTTGGCATTTCCGCTGCTTGCGGCATGGCTCTTGCCGCCAAGATCGACAACAAGGACTACCGCACCTACGCCATCCTTGGCGACGGTGAGACCGAAGAGGGTCAGGTTTGGGAGGCAGCGATGTTCGCCGCTCACTACAAGCTTGACAACCTTTGCGTGATCGTGGACTGGAACGGTCTGCAGATCGACGGCCCCATTGCCGAGGTTATGAATCCCGCTCCTCATGACAAGAAGTTCGAGGCATTCGGCTTCCACGTCATTTCCATCGACGCACACGACTTTGACCAGATCGAGGCCGCTTTGGCTGAGGCACGCGCCACCAAGGGTCAGCCCACCGCCATCATCATGACCTCTGTCAAGGGTAAGGGCGTTTCCTTTATGGAAAACCAGGTCGGCTGGCACGGCAACGCACCGAGCGACGAGCAGTACGAGCAGGCCGTAGCCGAGATCAAGGCCACGATGTAAGGAGGACGAAACAATGGCAGAAAAGATTGCAACCAGAGAAGCTTACGGCAACGCGCTTGCCGAGTTTGGCGAAAAATATGATTTTGTGGTCCTGGACGCTGACCTTGCGGCCGCTACCAAGACCGGTGTATTCAAGAAGAAGTTCCCCGAAAGATTTTTCGATTGCGGCATTGCCGAGGGCAATATGATGAGCGTGGCAGCAGGTCTTGCCGCCGCAGGCAAGGTTCCCTTTGCCTCCACCTTTGCCATGTTTGCCGCAGGCCGCGCCTTCGAGCAGATCCGTAACTCGATCGGCTATCCCCACCTGAACGTGAAGATCGGCGCCACGCACGCCGGCATCACCGTGGGCGAGGACGGTGCCACCCACCAGTGCCTGGAGGATATCGCCACGATGCGCTCCATCCCCGGCATGACCATCATCAACCCCGCCGACGCTGTTGAGGCACGCGCCGCTGTCGAGGCCGCTATTTTGCATAACGGTCCCGTGTATCTGCGCTTTGGCCGTCTTGCCGTGCCGGTGATCTATGACAAGGAGAGCTACAAGTTCGAGCTTGGTAAGGGCATCAAGATGACCGACGGTACCGACGTGACCATCGTGGCTACCGGTATCATGGTCGATATGGCACTCACCGCCGCCGAGCTGCTCAAGGCCGAGGGCATTTCCGCCCGCGTGGTGAACATCCACACCATCAAGCCCTTGGACAAGGAGATCATCATCGACTCCGCAAAGGCAACCGGTGCCATCGTTGTTGCTGAGGAGCACAACGTCATCGGCGGTCTTGGCTCCGCCGTGACCGAGGCCGTGTGCGAGGCTTGCCCCGTTCCCGTGACCCGCGTGGGTATCGAGGATCAGTTCGGTCGCTCCGGCAAGGTGCCTCCGCTGCTTGAGCTGTACGGTCTGACGCCCGCCAACATCGTGGCGAAGGCGAAGGCCGCTATCGCGCTGAAGAAGTAAGCAGACGCTGTCGCATTTGGCGCAGACCAAAAGCGCATAAAATAATAAAACCGCTTTTTCTATCCAATATCAAAATGGTAGAGAAAGCGGTTTTTAAGGTAGAAATTCTTGCAGAATTTCCATTTCTGTGCGCTTTTTAGGCGCGCTCTCGACACTCGCAGTATCGAATACAGCTACCGTGCCGAGATCACACCTTCTGCATCCAAATCCAACAGCTTTATTCTGTTTCATTTTCAAAAAGATATGGAAGTAAAAAGATTTACGAAAAACGACGACAGCTTTATTTGCGCGCATTGCGGCAAGGAGGTCTTGCCGCTGGGCTACACCTCGCGCAACCATTGCCCGTTCTGCTTGTGGAGCTTACACGTGGACGTCAATCCGGGTGACCGTGCCAACACCTGCGGCGGGCCCTTGGAGCCGGTGTCGGCACTCCCCGACCCCAAGCGCGGGTATATCATCGTGCACCGCTGTCAGAAGTGCGGCGAGCTGCGCCGCAACAAGGCCGCACATGAGGCAAAGGTACAGCCGGACAATATGAAGCTGATCATCGCGCTGACGGCAAAGCAGCCCTGAAAAACGCAGAAAGGTGGCAAACGGTATGAGAAAATGCGTGATTTTGCTGTTGCTTGCGGCAACGTTTTTGCTCTCGGCGTGTGCCGCTGAGGGGGATCCCGTTCCTTACGAAAAGGAACACGAGCACGTCTATGGCTTTTGGTATGACGCCACTCCGGAGGAGGGCGAGGGTGCAAGCGCTACCAAGGTGCGCTACTGCAAGATCTGCCACGAGCCCCAGCTCAGCTCCGATGTCGGTGAGGGTGCCGACGGATAACGTTCTCAAAGGGAATGTTGTGCAAGCAATTACCCTAAAACGCAAAAATCCCCCGAAACGGTACGAGTTTCGGGGGATTTTTCACATATCAGAAGGATTCTTCGTCATCGTTGCAAAGGGGCGTGGCACCCGCGATCGGGGCGGCGGGTCGTGTGCCCGTCGGCTTGTTTTGATACTGCGTGGGGCGCGGGGGAACGGGTGCCGCGGGGGCGGCCTTGCCAAGGATCACGGCCTCCTCCTCAGAGGTATCGGCTTCGTTCTCATTTTCCTCGACGGGTACGGGCTGAGTCACGGGTACGGGCTGAGCCACGGGCACGGGTTGCGCTACGGGAGCGGGCTGCGCCACGGGACGGCGAACGGGGGCGTTGGCGGCGGGTGCCTGCGCCGCAGGGGCCTGCGGTGCCTGCGCTTGCATATGTGTCAGCAGCTTGGCCTGCACTTGGCCTACCTTACGTGCCACCTCGTCGGAAAGCATGCCGTCCGACAGCGCGGTCTGTAGCATTTCTCTTGTTTTTTGTGCATCCTGCGCCTGCTTTTGTGCCGAGATGACCAGCGTGCCGAAGCCGTACAGCACAAGGCACAAAAAGGGAGAGATCAGTGCCGCAATAAAGCAAATGACGGTTGCCTGAATGCCTGCTTTCTGCAGCGCCTCTGTCACGCCGTCCGCAAAGGCGGCCACAAGGCAGAGCACACCGAGGACGATAAAGCCGACGAACAGCACTCCGGCCAGCGCAAATGCCATGATCTGCAGCGTTTTTCCAATATTCTTGAACATAAGAAAGCTCCTTTTCCAAGTGACGTTACTTCCTATTTATTCTACACCGAAACCGCGTTTCTGTCAAGAGTGCGCGCGAAAATCTGTCGCGCGCGAGCGTGGCCACCTTGAAATCCGCTTATTTTTTGTGAAAAAACGCTGTAAATCAGAAAAAATAGAGCCCAAATTGGGAAATTTTTACCTAAAATAAAAAAAGCCCTTGACAAAAATCTTTCATTTAGTATATAATATATGTTGTCACTGTAAAAAAGCGTGCATTGTGTCTTGTGGCCGATACGCTTCCGATTACCAGAATTAAGGAGGTGCCATTATGCTCAGAACTTACCAACCCAAAAAGCGTCAGAGAAAGAAAGAGCATGGTTTCAGAAAGAGAATGAAGACTGCCGACGGCAGAAACGTTCTGAAGAGAAGACGTGCAAAGGGCAGAAAGAGACTGACCTACTAATCTTACTGTCACATAGCGATAATGACCGATGCTCTTATGACCATCGGTCATTTTTCCGCTTTTCTCGCGAAAAATAAGCTTCGTGATGCCGCGGTGCTCCTCGTCTGCGCCCTTGACGTAGGCAAACTACGCCTGCGGGTGTCGCCTTGCGGTCGCACTTCGAAGAAGTGACGTGCTCGGCAAAGCCGAGGACAGACGCCATTGCCTCACTCGTTTCTTTTCCGCGAGGGAGCTTTGCGAAATGACTTCGTGATGCCGCGTTGCTCCGACCGTTCTTCGGCGGGAAAAGGAGCGCTTGCAACTTTTCGCTTTTTGTTTTACGCGCGTGCGCGCGGAGTGCTATGTGAAAAAATCGCAAAAACCATTTTATTTAACGGAAGCAGGTTACAGAAGATGAAACTTTACGCCATCAAGGAACACCACCTTTACAACAAATGCTACGCCAAGGGCGAGCGCGCCGTGGGCAAGCTGGTTGCTGTCTACGTTCTGAAGGATTACGCCGCGCGCCGCTTGATGCTGCAGCATCCGCAAAAGCGGTATCTGAACCGTGTGGGACTGTCGGTTGGCAAAAAGATCGGCGGTGCCGTACAGCGCAACCGCGCCAAGCGTCTGTTGCGCGAGGGTTATCGCACCGTGGTGCAGGAGCGCGGCATCAAAAAGGGCTTTCTGGTGGTGCTTGCCGCAAGGGAAGAGATCCGCGGCAAAAAGATGCAGGACGTGCAAAAGGAGCTTTACCGCGCCTTTTTGCGTCTGGGCCTTCTGGAAGGGAAGAGCTCTTGAAGCATCTTTGCATCCTGCTCGTACGCTTTTACAGAAAATTCCTGTCTCCCCTGAAAAGCAAGCCCTGTTGCCGCTTTTACCCCAGCTGCTCTGCCTACGCGATCGAGGCCTTTGAAAAACGCGGGTTTTTCGTGGGTCTGATCCTCAGTGTGTGGCGCATATTGCGCTGTAATCCGTTTTGTGTGGGTGGCTACGATCCTGTCCCCGAAAAGGGACTGCGCTACAAGGGCACGCGGGAGATCCCGGATCCATGTGACACAGCTTGCTGTGAGAGCCACGGCGAGCCCCGTCGGGAAGACGACGACGGAGGTCATCAAGAGGCGCTTGATGACAAAGAGAGTGCGTCTTGCAAGAAGGAAAACGGGGCGCATACCCCGTAACGGTCCTTCGTCCATCGAAAGGATAAAAATCAATGAAACAAAAGAAAATGATGAAACGGGTGCTGCTTTTCACTCTTTCCTTGCTTTTGCTGGTCGGTGCGCTGGTCTCCTGCGGGGGCGGCACAACGGTGCCGAATACCGACTGGGAGGTCAAGGATGGCGACGAGAATTGCCGCCACTACTTCGTGCGTATTCTGACGCTGGGTGCGGCGCTGACAGAGGACGCCCGTGAGATGTTTGTGGCCGCCTCCTACGGCTACAATATGAAGGCAGAGGGCTTTGACGACGACAACCTTGTCATCGACCCCGAGGCCGTGACCTTTGTGGATGCCGACGGCGTCACGCATACGGTCAGCATGGCGGGCGCAAAGGCCGCCATGAACAGCATCAAGCCCACGTCGGACGCGGCCGTGGCCAAGTTCGATGCACTGCTTGCCACCATGACCGAGGAGGACGTGTGTAAGATCGTGGACATGATGCGCACCGAAAAGGTGGATCTTTCCGGCAACTCCTTCCCCGGCATTATTCTGGAATGGATCGGTCTGTTCCTCGGGCTCCTCACCAACATCACGGGCGGTTACTACGTGCTGGCGCTGTTTATCTTCGCGCTGGTCGTGGAGCTGGCACTGCTTTACTTCGGTATCAAGCAGCAGAAGAACTCGATCAAGCAGGCAAAGCTTCGTCCCAAGGAAATGGCCATCCGCAAAAAGTATGCAGGCCGCACGGACCAGAAGTCGCAGCAGGCCATGCAGCAGGAGCTGCAAAAGTTCTATCAGGATGAGGGCGCCAGCCCTTTGAGCGGCTGCTTGCCGTTGCTCATCCAGATCCCGATCGTGATCTCGCTTTATAACATCGTCATCAACCCCCTGCGCTACGTGCTGGGGAAGGGTGAGGGCGTTGTCAACGCGCTGACCAAGTACGCCACCACCGCACGCGCGGCAGGCGGTCTTGGCATCGACGTCGAGAATACCGGCAACACCATCGAGCTGCTTTCGCAGATCAAAGATCCCGCCCAGCTGGAGGGCATCAAGAATTTTGCTTGGTTCTCCAACTCTGCCGAGGTATCCGGCGAGCTGACCGACGTGGTCGGCAATCTGCCCAACTTCAATCTGTTTGGTCTGAACATGGGTGCTACGCCCGCCTTCAACCCCGCCGACAAGGTATATCTGTGGCTGCTTCTGATCCCGTTGCTGACCTTCGTGGCCTACTTCTTCAGCATGAAGCTGACCCGTAAGTTCACGTATCAGCCCGCCGCGCAGGACCCCCAGATGGGTTGCTCGAACAACATGATGGATCTGATGATGCCCGCGATGAGCGTGTATATCACCTTCATCACGCCCGCCGCCGTGGGTGTGTACTGGATCTTCAAGTGCCTGATCACCACGCTCAAGCAGTTTATTTTGCACAAGGCCATGCCGATGCCCACCTTTACCGAGGAGGACTATAAGCGTGCCGAGCGTGAGATGAAGGGCAAGCTTCGCCCCGAGGAGCGCGAGCTCCCCGAGCGCACGGGCCCCGTCCGCTCGCTGCACCGCATCGACGAGGAGGACGATCTTCCCGCCCGCACCCGCGACGACGGCGAGGAGGAGGACTCGATCTACGAGCGCAGAGCCAAGGAGGCCGCCGCCGCACGCGAGAAGTCCCGTGAGGCAGCCGAGCAAAGACGGCTTGGCGGTGCCAAAATGAAGGAAGACCGCAAGAACAACAAAAAGAAATGAGGATAAGACATTGAAAAAGCAAACGATTCTTACCGCCAAGACCGTGGAGGAGGCCGTAGCCAAGGCAGTTCTTGAGCTTGGTGCCCCCAATGCCGAGGCGATCGTATATACCGTGCTGGAGGAGCCGAAGAAGGGCTTTCTCGGCCTTGGTGCCGTGCCCGCAAAGATCGAGGCGACCTACACCCCCGCCGGTGCCGAGCTGGCACTGGAGTTCATCCGCAACCTGATCCGCGGCATGGGCCTTGACGCCACCGTGGAGATGACCGAGGATGGCGAGAACAAGCTGATCCGCGTGATGGGCGAGAGCGCAGGCGTGCTGATCGGCCATCACGGCGACACGCTGGATTCCCTGCAGTACCTTGCCAACCTTGCCGCCAACAAGAAGGTGGCAGGCGAGAAACGCGAGTTCTGCCGCATCACCGTGGACGTGGAGAACTACCGCGGCAAGCGCGAGGAGACGCTGCGTGCTCTTGCTCGCCGCACCGCTGAGAAGGTGCTTCGCTACAAGAAGAGCCAGACGCTGGAGCCCATGAACCCCTACGAGCGCCGCATCATCCATTCCGAGGTGCAGAAGGTCGAGGGTGTTTCCACCAACTCCATCGGCAGCGAGAACAACCGCCGCGTGGTGCTGTATCTGGAGGATACCGCGACCACCGCAAGCAGCTCCCGTTCCGAGGATTACGAATTTTAATTAAAAGGGGTAAGGGCCTTGCCCTTACCCCTTTTTCGCAAAAAATAAACGGCGTCCTACTGCGTTGCTCCGCGGCTCAGCCCTCGACGTAGACGAACTACGCCTTCGGGTGTCGCCTTGCGGTGCGCCTTGTATGACTTGTTTCTTTTTTGCGAACGCTTGAGCAAATAAACGGCGTCCTACTGCGTTGCTCCGCGGCCTATTTCCGTCTGCAATCTTTGTTCGCACTCACCTGAAATTGCCTAAAAGGTTTTGAAAGGGGTGTGGGGAAAACTTCCCTAAAAGTTTTCCCCACGACACATTCATATGCAAATTTTCGATACCATCGCCGCCGTGTCCACGCCGCGCGGGAAGGGCGGCATCGCCGTGCTGCGCATTTCGGGCGCGGACACGCGCGCCATCCTGCAAAAGGTGTTCCGTCCGTTTGCAAAAGGGGCGGATTTCTCACCCCGTTATGCCACTTATGGCGAAATTCTCGCCGCTGACGGCAGCGTCATGGACGAGGGGATCGCCACCTTTTTCCAAACCCCCCGCTCCTTTACGGGCGAGGACGTGGCCGAGCTTTCCTGCCACGGGGGAGCCCTCTTAACCGAGCAGGTGCTCACCCGCGTGCTGGAGGCGGGCGCAAGGCCCGCCACGGCGGGGGAGTTCACCCGCCGCGCCGTGATGAACGGCAAAATGAAGCTTTCCTCCGCCGAGGCGCTGGGTGCGCTCCTGGAGGCGAAAACCGAGGGGCAACTGCACCTCGCGCGCGGCGGCATGGCGGGCAAGCTGTCGGACGCACTGGCGCGCGCGTTCTCGCGTTTGTCGCTCTTGCTTGCCGACGTGTATGCCAAGATCGATTTCCCCGACGAAGACCTCAACAGTATGAGCCGTGAGGAGCTGATTGCGCAATTAGTGGCACAACGGGGCGAGTTATCCGCACTTTGTGACACCTACCGCGCGGGTCACGCCGTCGCGGAGGGAATCTCCACCGTGATCTGCGGCCCCGTCAACGCGGGCAAATCCACGCTCTATAACGCGATGGTCGGGCACGAGGCCGCTATCGTCACCGACGTGGCGGGCACCACCAGAGATATTTTGAGCGAAACGGTCGCCATGGGGCGGGTCACGCTTCGCCTTTTCGATACGGCGGGCTTGCGCGAGACCGCTGACACCGTTGAGGGCATCGGCGTGGCACGCGCGCGTGCCGCAATGGAGGAGGCCGAGCTCATCCTTTGTGTGCTCAACGCCTCGGCACCCGCAGACGCAGAGGTGCGATCCCTCCTTGCGGAAATGAAGCAAAAACAGGCACCCGTTGTGCTGATTTTGAATCAATGCGACCGCGGAGACCGCTTTCCTGCAGAGCTGCTTGCGGACTTTGCGCACGTGGTACGCGTGTCTGCCGCCACGGGCGAGATCGGGGAGCTGCGCACCCTCATCGAGGGGCTTTACCTCTCGGATGGGATCAATCTGCGCGACGATGCCATCGTCGCAAACGCGCGTCAGTATGCCGCGCTCTCCCGCGCCGTCGAGGCGCTTTCCGCCTCGATCGAGGCACTTTCCCTGGACGTGCCGCTGGATGCCGCCTGCGTGGATGCCGAGCTTGCCATGTCCGCGCTCGGCGAGGTGGACGGCCGCGCCGTGGACGAGCAGATCCTTACGGATATTTTTGCGAATTTTTGTGTAGGGAAATAAGGTTAGGGGGAGCTTTTGCAAAAGCTCCCCCTAAGACCCCCGCAAAAACCTCAAAGCAAAGAGTGAGGTGCAAACAAGGCGAACAGCCGCATTATTTTTTCATATAAAAGCAAAAACGGCGCGTTTCAACGCGCCGTTTTTGTTATGTAGATCAGTCGATATTGGGAGCGCCCACAGGGCAGACGCCCGCACAGACACCGCACTCGATGCATTTGCTCTCGTCGATCATCATCTTGTTGTCCTTCAGATCAATGGCCTCTACGGGGCACATTCTGGCGCACGCGCCGCAGCCGACACACGCGTCGGAAATTTTGTATGACATGGTATAGTACCTCCATCAGTTTTTAGCTTTCTCGGATGACACGCAAGGTGCAGAGAAAAATGGGGAATAGCGCAATTTGTTTGCACTTTTCCCTTTCGTGAAAGGATTTTTGAAAGGGTTTTAGGGAAAACTTTTGCAAAAGTTTTCCCTAACGCATCCTCAATAAAACACCGCAAGCGGGTCGCGCGGCTCGCTGGTGAGGGCGGAATCAAGGGCGTAAAGCACGGGACCGTCGCCGCCGTACATCTTGTGCTTTTGCACGCGCAGCTCGGCGGTGACGATCAGCCATTCGCCGGTTTTGAAGGGTACGTCCCGCTTGAAATTGCACACCATGCCGCTGAAGGCAATGTCATCGGCACAGCAGGTCATCACGTGGCGGCCGATGATGATGGCATTTTTGCCAAGCTGAGGATTGCGCGCGATCATGCCCTTGAACTTGACGGTGCGCCCATCCCATTCGGGCAGGGACTCGCCAAGATCACGGTAGAAAAAGGCGTAGTCGCGGTCCTCGATCGTCACCACGGGGGCGTTCACATCGAAGGGCAGGGGATCCTCGATGGTGTCATACTCCAGCTCATCCCCCACGTCATAGGCGATCTGCGCGCGGCGGCTGACGGCGCGCACCAGCTTGTGCAGCTCGTTTCTGTCCACACCGTCCACGCGGTTGAACATGACGGTGTCGGCGTCCTTCAGCTTGTCAAACACAAGCGAGCGCATGTTCGCGTTGTAGGCAAGAATGCTGGAGGCATCCGCAAAGAAAAGCTGCTGGAAAATGAACCAGTTGCGCGGCAGCGCGGCGTAAAGCGTGTCCAGCTGCCACATCCCGTTGTACTCAATAACTACGCGGTCGATCACGTGCTTTTTCTCATACTCGGCCAGCAGCTCGGGTGTGAGGTCGCTCTCGTTTTCGATCACAAGCTGACGGACGTTCTGCCCGTAAAAGCGGGTGGGATCGTATTCCTCGATGCCCTCCTCGCAAACGATGAGCAGAATTTTGCACCCGTCGTTGAAATTTTGGTCCTCCAGCGTTTCCTGGATCATTTTGGTTTTGCCGGATTCCAGAAAGCCGGTGAAAAGATAGATCGGCGTTTGTTCCTTGTTCATAACGGCTCCTTATTTCAGCTCGGCGCCGAAGAGGTCGGAAAGCGCCGCGCGGTCAAGGTCGGCACCGATCACGCAAAGGCGACCGATGATGGCGGCGCTGCCCTCGCGCACGTCGGGCTCGCCGGGGACGTAGTCAAAGTGGAGCCAGCAGCCCTCGCCCTTGACGATGCCCTTGGCGCGCAGTACCGTACCGTATGCGGGGTTGGCAAGCGCGTGCAAAGCGGCATTTAGTGCCTCAACGGTATAAGTTTTAGCGGTTTCCGCACCGTAGCTGACGAATACCTCGTCGGCGTGGTGATGGTGGTGATGATCGTGGTCATGATGATCGTGGTCATGATGATCGTGATCGTGATGATCGTGATCATGACAGCCGCAGGTGCAGTGCTCGTCATGCTCGTGATGATGTTCATGCTCATGATGATGTTCGTGCTCGTGGTGATGCTCATGCTCATGATGATGCTCCTCGTGATCATGGTCATGGTGGTGTTCATGATGCTCGTGCTCGTGATCGTGACAGCCGCAGGTACAGTGCTCGTCATGCTCGTGGTGATGCTCGTGCTCATGATGATGTTCATGCTCGTGGTGATGATGCTCATGCTCCAGGTGCTCCTTGGTGGCCTCCAGCGTGTCGCGGCGCTCAATGGCCTCCAACAGCTGTGCGCCCGTCAGCTCGTCCCAGTCGGTGGTGACGATCACGGCGTTTTCATTTTGCGCGCGGCAAAGCGCCACGGCGGCGTCCACCTTCTCGCCCGAAAGCTTGCCCGTGTGCGACAGCACAATGGTGCCCGCGTGTGCGATCTGATCGCCGAAAAATTCACCGAAGTTCTTCATATACATCTTGCATTTGCCCGCGTCCACCACGGTGACGAAGGAGGAAAGCGTCAGCTTGTCCTCGCCCACGTTTTTGACGGCGCGGATCACGTCGGAAAGCTTGCCGACGCCGGAGGGCTCGATCAGGATGCGGTCGGGGGCATACTCCTGCAGCACCTTGACCAGCGCCTTGCCAAAGTCACCCACAAGCGAGCAGCAGATGCACCCCGAGTTCATCTCGGTCACGTTGATGCCCGCGTCCGCCAGAAAGCCGCCGTCAATGCCGATCTCGCCGAACTCGTTTTCGATCAGCACCAGCTTCTCGCCGGCATAGGCCTCCCTTATCAGCTTCTTGATCAGCGTGGTCTTACCCGCGCCGAGAAATCCGGAAAAAATATCAATTTTCGTCATACGTATCTCCTTTTTTGTGTCAATTAAAACTTCGCCTTGATGTAGAAGGTCTGCAACGTCTCCATCGCCGCGTCACAAAGCTCGGCGAAGGGGAGCTTGGCCTCCTGCTCCTCCACACGGGCGGGAACGGGGCGAGTTTTGGGGTGTCTGGGGGTGAAAACGGTGCAGCAATCCTCAAAGGGGAGGATCGAGGTCTCAAAGGTGTCGATGCGGCGCGAGATCTGCACGATCTCGTCCTTGTCCATACCGATCAGAGGACGGAAAACGGGGTAACGTGCCATCATATTCGTGACCGCCAGCGCCTGCATCGTCTGCGACGCCACCTGCCCTAAGCTCTCACCCGTGATGAGTGCCTCGCAGGAGAATTTTTCCGCCACGCGGTTGGCAAGCTCCATCATATAGCGGCGCAAAAGGAGGGTGAAGTATTCCTCGTCGCACGCCTTCACCAATTTTTCCTGAATGTCGGTAAGGGAAATGATATGTAGTTGCATGCTGCCGCTCCAGCGCGCGACAAGCGCCGCAAGATCCAACACCTTCTGGCGCGCCTGCTCGCTGGTGTAGGGCATGGACTCAAAGTAGAGTGCCTCCAATCTCACGCCGCGCTTGGCCATCATCCAGCCCGCCACGGGGGAGTCGATGCCGCCGGAGAGGAGCAACAGCCCCTTGCCGTTGGTGCCGACGGGGAGCCCCCCCGCGCCCTTGAACTGTCCCGCGTGCACGTAGGCCGCGCGATCGCGTACCTCCACGCGCACCGTGATCTCGGGATCGTGCACGTTCACGCGCATACGGGGGCAGGCAGAAAGCACCGCCGCGCCCGCCAGCTTGGAAATTTCGGGGGAGGAGAGCGGAAAGAGCTTATCCGAGCGCTTTGCCTCCACCTTGAAGGTCTTTTTACCCACCAAAAATTGCGGGATATAGCTTTTGACCGTTTCCAGAATGCTTTCCATGTTTTTCTCGGCCACAGCGGCGCGTACCACGCCGGAAATGCCGAATACGCGGCACGCGGCCTCAAAGGCGCCGTCAAGATCGCAGAAATCGTCCAGCGGCTCAATGGTCATGGTGCTTTGCACGTTGCGCACCGAAAAGCTGCCGAAGGATTGCAGGCGGTACTTCATATCCTTGACCAGCGCGCTTTCAAATTGGCCGCGATTCGCACCCTTGAGCACGATCTCGCCGTATTTACAAAGAATAATTTCCTTCATTGTGCGTCCTCTCCGTCCTCGGCAATGCTGTCCACGTCAAAAAGCGACTCCATCAGCCCGTTTGCCTTTTCCAGATCGTCGGGGGCGACCAGAATGTCGGTGCCGTACATCGAATATCCCGTGATCAGGCGCACCGCGCCGCCGCTGCCGCGGTCCTTTTTCACAAACAGGATCCCCTCGTCGGCAAGCACCTCCTCGGCCATATTCACCGATACGTCATCGTGAAAGGTGCGAAGCAGTACAAGATCCTCGTCGTGTGCGGGTTTGTCCAGACCAAAAAGCTTATCCATCGTAAATTCCTCCCGGAAAATAAGTTTCATCTTATTATTGTAACACAAAGTGCGGAAAAATACAAGAGCCACGCGCACAAAAGGGGCGCGCCGTGGGAAATTTTGCATAGGCGGAGACGGTGGGGGATGCCTTTTTCGAAAGGCATCCCCCACACCCCCTTTGAAAAGATTTTATGGCATTTGTGGATAATGCGAACAACGCGGTGATACCGTCCTACGGTTTTTGAAAATTCCCGCCGAACGGTGCGGCGCTTCGCGAACATTGTAGGGACCGGCCTCCCGGACGGTCCGTTTATGTATCGCGGATTGCGGGTTTGTGCGCTATTTTCAGAAAAGCAAAAAGTTTTTTCTTTTTTGTGTCATCCTGAGCGAGCGAACAAACGCGAGCCGAAGGATCTCGCCCGCGCAAAGCAAGCGCGGGCGCGGTGTGTACGCACCAAACTCCTCTGCAAATGTTACTTTGCGTGCATGGAACTGCAACGCTTTTTCTTAGATCCCGCAACGGCTTCGCGTTGCGGTTTGCTCGTTTGCTTTGCTGCACCTCGCAAACTTCGACTGCGCTCAGGATGACACGGACGGGAAAACATCGTGGATAGCGAGTCATTCGTGAATGACCCCCTACGGTCTTTGTGTAGCCGTTTCAGGTACAACGGTATGCCGTTTTTTCGACATTCTTCGATTTTTTTGCATATACTGGAAATGAAAAAATCGGGCGAGATGACTAATCCCGCGCGATTTGGCAAAAAATAAGGGCAAACACATACTGCCGTCTTGTGCGGCGATCGGAGGAGAACGAACATGACAAACGCATACAAGCGCGGTGATATTTATTATGCGGACTTAAGCCCCGTAGTGGGCTCAGAGCAGGGGGGACTTCGCCCCGTGCTGATCATACAGAACGACGTGGGGAACAAATACAGCCCGACGGTGATCGCGGCGGCGATCACCTCGCGCATGGGCAAAACCAAATTGCCCACGCACATTGACCTGCACGCGGAGCGTGCGGGGCTCTCGCGCGACTCGATCGTGCTGCTGGAGCAGCTGCGCACGCTGGATAAGCGGCGGCTGAAGGAGCGGATGGGGCATCTGGACGAGGAGACGATGCACGAGATCGATACGGCGATCGCCGTGAGCCTCGGGCTGGTGCCGCGCGAGACAGTGTACGCCGCGCGCGCCACGGCGCGGCGGGTGTCGGTTGCGGCAAGCACCGATTCGAGCGCGCAAGGGGTGGCGGAGTCCCCGCGCGAGCAGACGGTCGCCGCCGTAACGGTGGAAAAGCCGGTAGGCACCACGTGAAGCGGCAGGCGAGGGAGACGCTCAAAAACACGGCTCCAAGGGCAAGATACTCTATATTTACAATATATTTTTGTGAAAGGGCTTGATTTTTCTTTCATTATCTTGTAAAATATAAGGTGGTGAAAAAATTAACAAAAAGGAGAAATCAAAATGGCTCTTGTTACAACCAAGGAAATGTTCAAAAAGGCCTACGAGGGCGGTTACGCCATCGGCGCTTTTAACATCAACAATATGGAGATCATCCAGGCAATTACCGAGGCAGCTGCCGAGGAAAAGTCCCCCGTTATCCTGCAGGTGTCTGCCGGCGCACGTAAGTACGCCAAGCACGCTTACCTGATGGCTCTTGCCAAGGCCGCTATCGAGGACAGCGGCATCGACCTCGCGCTCCACCTGGACCACGGCGCAGATTTCGAGATCTGCAAGTCCTGCATCGACGGCGGCTTCACCTCCGTGATGATCGACGGCTCTCACCATTCCTACGAGGATAACGTGGCGCTGACCAAGAAGGTCGTTGACTACGCACACGAACGTGGCGTAGTGGTCGAGGGCGAGCTGGGCGTGCTGGCAGGCGTTGAGGATGACGTCGTGGCCGAGCACTCCTCCTACACCCGTCCCGAGGAGGTTGAGGATTTCGTGACCCGCACGGGCGTGGACTCTCTTGCCATCTCCATCGGTACCTCTCACGGCGCTTACAAGTTCACCGCCAAGCAGTGCACCCGCAACGCTGACGGCATCCTTGTGCCCCCTCCGCTCCGCTTCGATATTCTGGAGGAGATTGAAAAGAGACTTCCCGGCTTCCCGATCGTTCTGCACGGTGCCTCCTCTGTTTCTCAGGCACACGTCAAGGAGATCAACGAGCTCGGCGGTGCTCTGCCGGATGCCGTGGGCATTCCCGAAGAGCAGCTGAGAAAGGCCGCAGGTATGGCTGTTTGTAAGATCAACATCGACTCCGATATCCGTCTTGCCATGACCGCAGGCATCCGCCGCGTGTTCAGCGCAGAGCCCTCCGTATTCGACCCCCGCGGCTACCTCACCGTGGCACGCGCCGAGGTCAAGAAGATGGTTCAGCACAAGATCAAGAACGTGCTCGGCTCCTCCGGCACGCTTTAATCCGTAGCATAGCCATTCGGGGCTGCTGCCGCTTGCAGCAGCCCCGTTTTTCATACCGTTTGGGGGGTAAATATGATTTATACCGAAAAATACACCGTGCGCTGGCACGATACCGATGCGCGGCGCGAGATGCGCCCCTCGGAGGTGCTGGCCTACATGCAGGAGACCGCCAACCACCAATTCCGCACCCATGCGCAAAGCTTGGACGAACTGCGCGACCGCGAGGGCGTGGGCTTTATTCTCTCACGCGTGGCGATCGATCTTCTCTCACCCGTCTATGCGTATGAGGAGATCGAGGTGCGCACCGCCACCTGCGCGGGGCACGGCCTTTGTTTCCCGCGTCGGTTTGAGGTGCTGCGCGACGGCGAGGTCGTGGCGCGCGCCATGACGCAATGGGCGATGGTGCGCGTGGCGGACCGCACGCTGCTGCGCGTTAGCGAAGCGCCGCTTGCCTTCGGAGATGAGGCGGAGATCGAAACGGAAATGCCGCTTCGCTTCCGCATACCGCGTGATCTTGCCTTTGAGGAGGTGGGCGAGCGCCGCATCCATTATGCGGATCTGGATTACAACTTGCACATGAACAACACGAAATACCCCGACATGGTGGCGGGCTTTTTGCCCGATCCCCTTGGCACGCGCGTGACGGGAATGACGCTTTCCTACCACCGTGAGGCCGCTTTCGGGGACACGCTGCTCATCGAGCGTGCCGCCGACGGGGCGGGAAATTTTTACGTCCGTACCAAAAAAGAGGGGGACGTATGCCTCGAAGCGATGCTTCGCACCGTACCGCGCACGTAAGAGCGTGACCGCATATTGACAATTACTTCCTTTTGCGGTATAATATTACTATGTATGTCCCCCAAAAAAGGAAAGGAGACAAAAAATGGTAGAAGAAAAAGTGTTTTCGTTTACTCGCTTTGTCAAATATATGCTCTCTAAAATTCTGATCCTGGTGATCTGTGCGGTGCTGGGTGCCGGCGTCGGATTGCTTTTGACCGTTGGTGAGGAAAAGCAGAATTATGAAAAATATTCGGGCAGAATGTCCTTTGACATCGTGGAATATGCCGCGCTCCTCAAACCGGAGGGCCACCTGTCCGAGGGTGATTTTTCCGCGATCGAGATCCATCTGACGCAGATCATCGAGTCCTGCCGCACCTCGGATGTGATCGCCAAGACCTATGAGCAGGTCAAGGACCGCCTGTACCCGACTTGGGAGAGCGAAACTGCGCGCAATCAGGCGTTTTACGTGAACTTTTTGGTCACCAACGGTACCAACGCCCTCAACATCATACATTACTATGACGTGCGCAATGACGAGGACCGCGCCTGCGCCGTTTTCGTGATCGATACGTATCTGCAAACGGTGCGTGAGACACTGCAGGTGAAATATCCCGAGCTTGCGGGCGATGCCTACGATAAGGTGGTGACCGTCAGCGAGGTCGTGCAGGATCGCGCGTTCTCCGTCGAGCTGCAGACCAAGAATCAGCGCCAGTCTGTGCTGGCATATATCCTGATCGGTGCCGTGGCGGGTGCTGTGGTCGGCGGAGGAGTGATCCTTGCGCTGTACCTGTTCGGCACGCGCTTAAAAAGCACGGCAGACGTGCTTCCCGCAGATAAGGCGACGGTCATCCGAGCCGACGATGCGGGTGCCGTGGGTGCCTTCCTTGCCCGTGTGCAGGCGGCAAAGGCGCGCCGTATTGCGGTGCTGACGCTGCAAAAGGACGAAAAATACGAGGCGTGGGTAGCGAAGCTGCAGGACGCCTTGCAGAAATCCGGTGCCACGGTCAAGACCGTGACCTTCTGTGCCGAGGGCACGGAGTGGATCTCCTACTTCAAGGAGCGCGCCGTGCAGGAAAGCGATTACGAGCTGTATCTTTACAACGACGATTCGGTTGAGATCGCCTCTTGCCTTGCGGGGCAGGCGGAGCTCAGTGCCTTCTTCTTCAATCAAAGCGAGGTCAAGGCAAAGAAGCTGGAGCAGGGCGTCGCGGGGATCTCGGGTGACAGCTACAGTTGTACGCTGATCCACAGCACGAACCGCAGTTACCTGGATTGATCTGCAAATTTGGGGCATCCGTGTGCAAAAAATGCATACGGGTGCCCTTTTTGGCGTAAAATGTGACAAAACAGGCAGGAATGATGCTTGCAATGTATAGATAAATGTGGTATAATAAACCATATAAGGTCGCAAGTTTTGCCATTTTCAAATCGCCTTGCGGCGGGAAGGGGTGTTATATGGAGCTTTCCAAGATTCGTATCGTGGTGGATTCCTCCGCCGACATTTTTCATTTCGATCAGGTAGAGGTGGCGGTCGCGCCGTTGAAGATCACCACGCAGACGGCGGAATATCCGGACACGCCCGCGCTGGACGTGTCTGCCATGACCGCGGCGCTGGCAAGCTATAAGGGCAAGTCGGGCACTGCGTGCCCCTCCTTCGGGGATTTCACCGACGCGTTCGGGGAGGCGGAATACATCTTTTGCATCACCATCACCTCTCAGCTTTCCGGCACCTATAACGTGGCTGTCTCCGCCGCGCGCAGCTATGAGGAGGAGCACCCCGACCGCCGCGTGTGCGTGATCGATTCGCGCAATACGGGCCCCGGCATGCGCCTTTTGGCTGAGAAGATCGTGCAGCTGGCAAAAGAGGGGTTGGAATTTGACGAGATCTGCGAGAGGGTGCTGGCCTATCGCGCGCAAACCGAGCTTTTGTTCCTTTTGGAGTCGCTCAACAATCTGGCCAACAACGGCCGTGTCAGCCGCCCCGTGGCGGCGCTGGCGGGCTTTCTTGGCATTCGGATGCTGGGGCGCGCCGTGCAGGGTGTGATCAAGCCCATTGCCAAGCCGCGCGGCGAGCAGAAATCGCTGGATACCATGTACGCGCGGATGCGCGAGCTGGGGTATTGCGGCGGGAAATTGCGCATTTCCTACTGCGAAAAGGAGAGCGTTGCCGCAGGGCTTGCCGCGCGTGTGCGCGCGGATTTCCCCGAAGCGGATATCGACATTTACCCCGCACGTGCGCTTTGCAGCTTTTACGCCGAGCGCGGCGGCATCATCGCGGGCTTTGAAACAAACACCGAATAACAAAAGCAGCCGACGGCCACGCCGTCGGCTGCTTTTTATGTCGCTCGGGGTGTCGTGCGCCGCCTGCCGCGCAAGTTTTTTACGCGCCGCGCGCGCCTACTTTACAAAAACGCGATATTGTGATAAAATAAGGATATAGTTTCTCAAACACGAGGTGCGTTATGAAAAAAAACGGAATACTTGCCCTTTTTCTTTGTCTTGCCATGCTGTTTTCCTTTGCGGCATGCCAGACCCCTCCCGCCGATAACGGCGACAACGCCGATCAGAACGGCTCCGCGCAAAATCTGAAGATGCAGGCGGCGCTTGTCTCCACGGCCAATTTCAAGGTCACGGCGGCGATGATGTCCTACATGGTCTATACCGAATATCAGAATCTGGTGCGCATGTACCAGCAATATTCGCAGCAAGTTGGCTTCAGCATCCCGATCTACGGCGGCGAGGGCGGCTCCGCACTGGACACAAATAAGTCCTTGCGCCAGCAGACCTACGCCACCAAGGACGAGGCGGGAAACACGCTTGCCACACCGATCACCTGGTTCGACCATTTTGCCGAGCTTGCCCTTGCCGATGTCAAGCAGATGCTTGTGCTTTGCGAGGGGGCGCGCGCCGAGGGCATGCAAATGACGGACGAGGATAAAAAGAGCGTGGACGCGGCCATAGAGAATATCGCCAAGTACGCCGAATATTACGGCTATACCACGGACGGCTATATCGCCGCCCTTTACGGCGAGGGCGTGGTCGAGGCCGACGTGCGCGCCATCATGGAGCTTTCCTACCTTGCCACCAAGTATAATGACAGCTTCTCTAAGGAGCTGTGGGAAAGTGTCACCGACGGGATGATCGTCGAGGAGTACGAGGCGCACAATTTCGGTGACGAGGACAATAAGTACGACACGTTCGTGGACTACGTTTCCTACACCATTGAGGCGACCTTCACCCCCTCCAAGCAGACGGATAAGGAGCTTGCCGCCGTGGAAAATCAAGCGCTTGCCGCAGACTATGAGACGCGGAAAGCCCGTTACAGCGCGATGTGCAAGGAGCTTGAAAAGTGCGAAACGCCCGAGCAGTTTGCAGACAAGCTGCTCTCGCTGCTGCGCGATTTTTACGTGGAGGATGGCGCAACCCCCGAGGAGGCCGAAAAGGAGGCCCTTGAGGAGCTGGCAAGCATTTCGCACAGCAACGTGAACGTGAGCGCAAGCACCACCGACGTGGAGTTCCGCGATTGGGTGACGGACAAGGAGACGCCCCGCGCGGCGGGCGACGTGTTCCGCGACGTGAGCGAATACGATGCCTTTGGCGAGGTCGGCGGTACAAGCGAGGCGGACGCGACGGAAAAGGAATATCGCAAATCAACCTCCACCTATACCGTATATCTCTTGAAAAGCGGACTGCACCGCGACGAGAGCGTGCTGCGCTCCGTCGGGCACATTCTTTTCAAAACCGATACGTACAAGGATAAGACCACGCTGACGGGCCTTGTCGGCCCTGTCAAAACACTGGCCGAGCGCGTGTTGCGCCGCGCGGGCGTGCTTTCTGCCAAGGAAATGGCCGCAGAGCTCTTCTTGCTGATGCAGGAGGAGGGCAAGCTGACCGCACATACCGAGGGCGACGTGACCTATTACACGATCGACAAGGCCGTGTTCGAGGCGTACGGCAAGCAGTATACCGAGGACGGTAACGTCTTTTACGAGGACGTGTACGTGGGGCAGATGGTGGCGACCTTTGAAAACTGGCTGTTCGACCCCGCCCGCGTGGTGGGCGAGATCTCCGAGCCCGCCGTGGAAAGCCCGTACGGTTATCACACGATGTTCTACGTCGGCAACGAAAAGCCCGTGTGGAAGGATACGGTGCGCTCGGCGTTGGCCGAGCAGGCATACGGAGCGATGATGGAGCAAATGGAGGCGGGGACCGATTTCACGTACGGTGAGGACTCGCTTTACGATCTGATCGCGGGCTGATGCAAAAACGCTGATTATATGAAAAAAGCCCCTTTACTTTTTCGCGCGGATGTGATATACTTACAGTTGTATTTTGATTTTCTGTAAACGGAGGCATATATGGCTTATTTTTTGATGATCGTGTGCGTCATCACCTGCACGATCCAGTCACCCCTCAAAAAGCTTTATCAGAATCAAAGCAAAAAGGGCACGTTTTTGTTCACCGCCCTCATTCAGCTTGTGGCCGCGTGCTTCTTTGGCGGCGCGTGTCTTGTCAGCGGCAGCTTCGCCTATGAGTGGGGCGTATTGCCCTATTCGCTGCTCTTTGCCGTGGCAACCTCCACGTGCTGCATCACCAGCGTGCTTGCACTGCGCTACGGCTCGCTGGCGCTCACCTCGCTCATTTCCTCCTACTCGCTGATGCTGCCCACAATGTACGGATTTTTCCGTTTTCAAGAGTCCGTCTACGTCACACAGCTGATCGGCATTGCGCTTTTGCTTGTGTCGCTGTATCTGACCAACATGACCAAAAAGTCATCAAAAGAGGGGGACGTACCCGCCGAAAAGTCACATTTTTCGATGAAGTGGCTGGTGCTTGTCATCGTGATGGCGCTGACCAACGGTATGTGCGCCATCGTGCAAAAGGAAGAGCAGTACCGCTTTGCCGGTGCGTATAAAAACGAGTTTATGATGGTCGCACTGCTTGTTTCCTTCGGGGTGCTGACGGTGGTGGGATTGATCTTAGAGCGTCGCGACATCGGTGTTGTGATCAAAAAGGGCGCCATCCCCGCCGTGCTGACGGGTGCCGCCAACGGTGCCACCAATTTGCTTGTGATGGTGGTGACCGCCACGATCGCCGCGTCCATTTTCTTCCCCGTCATCTCGGGCGGCGGCATGGTGCTGGCCTACATCCTCTCGGTGACCTTGTTCAAGGAAAAGTTCACCACGGGGCAAAAGATCGGGATCTTGCTCGGCGTTGTTTCGCTGGTGTTCCTCAATCTGAATCTGGAGTGCTTCAAGATCGGAAGCTTTGCATAAGAAAAAGGGTGGAGCGATCCACCCTTTTTCTTTGTATGGATTGAAAATCGGGGAAGAATGTGCTATACTTAACGTAATACATGCAAACAAAAGGAGGTGCCGTGATGTTATCCACCGTACTCAGCGCGGGGCTTTGCGGTATTGACGGTTTTTTGGTCAGCGTCGAATGCGATGCGCAGGAATATATGTCCTCGTTTGAGATCGTGGGCCTGCCCGACCTTGCGGTACGCGAGGCGAAGGAGCGCGTGCGCACGGCGGCGAAAAACAGCGGTTTTCGCTTTCCCGCCCACGCCCTGACGGTCAATCTTGCGCCCGCCGACCGCAAAAAGGAGGGCTCGGGGTTTGACGTGGCCATTCTGTGCGGCATTTTGCGTTGCTGCGGTGCCATCCGTCGCACCGTTGATCTTTCTCGCACCTGCCTTGTGGGTGAGCTGTCGCTTTCGGGTGGCATCCGCCCCGTGCGCGGCGCGCTTTGCATGGCCGTTGCCGCCAAGGAGGCGGGACTTTCTGAAATTTTCGTTCCCGCTGAGAACGCGCGCGAGGCCGCCGCGGTGGAGGGGATCACCGTTTATCCGCTTTCCGATATGCCCTCGCTTGTGGCACACCTCAACGGAGAAAAGCTGCTCACGCCCGCCGCACGTAACGGTGAGGCGCTGCTGGAGGCGACGGGGCTGCCGATGCCCGATTTTTCTGACGTGCGCGGGCAGGCCATGGCCAAGCGCGCCATGGAGATCGCCGCCGCAGGCGGCCACAATATCCTGCTGATCGGCCCGCCCGGCACGGGCAAATCCATGCTGGCAAAGCGCTTGCCCGGCATCCTGCCGCCCCTTTCCTTTGACGAGGCGATCGAGACCACCAAGGTGCATTCGGTCTCGGGCACGTTGCCCCCGTCGGCGTCTCTGATCACCGCCAGACCCTTCCGCGCGCCGCACCACACCATGTCGGCGGTCAGTCTGGTGGGCGGTGGGGCCAACCCCACCCCGGGCGAGGTCTCGCTTGCGCACAACGGGGTGCTGTTTTTGGACGAGCTGCCCGAATTTCCCAAGACCGTGACGGACACACTCCGCCAGCCCTTGGAGGACAGACGCGTCACCATCACGCGCGCCAGCGGCCGCGTGACCTTCCCGTGCTCCTTTATGCTGGTGGGCGCGATGAATCCCTGCCGTTGCGGCTATTTCGGGCACCCGACCAAGCAATGCACCTGCTCCGCCAACGACGTGAAGCGCTACGTTTCCCGCATCAGCGGGCCGCTCTTGGACCGTATCGACATTGAGGTCGAGCTCCCTTCGCTTTCCTATGACGAGCTCTCCTCACGCGAGCCCACGGGTGAGAGCTCTGCCGTGATCCGTGCGCGCGTGCAAAAGGCGCGCGAGCGCGCCGCCGCCCGCATGGCAGGGGAGCGCGGCATTTTCTGCAACGCACAGCTGGACGCGGCCGCCATTCGCAAATACTGTATTGCGGACGAGCAGGCGATGGCCGTGCTGCGCGGCGCATACGATAATATGGGGCTTTCCGCGCGCGGCTATGACCGCATCATGCGCGTGGCGCGCACCATCGCAGATCTTGCAGACAGCGACGTGATCCGCGCGCCCCACGTGGCGGAGGCCATCCAGCTGCGCAGTCTGGACCGCAAATACTGGCAAAACTGATACCGTTTGGGCACTAAATTCAAAAAAGGAGGGGCATATGAAGCGCTATTTGTACGTGGAAGGCGTGCTTTTCACGCTGATCGTTACCTGGATCGCCAATGACTTTTGGATGTTTTATCGGCACCCTGCGCTTTTGTGGCTGTGCTTGCCCCTTGTGGTGGTGATCGTGGGCGTTGCGGGCTTTTTCAAGCGCGGGATCTATAACAGGCGCCTGCGCGTCTGCTATCACGGCGCCTGCCTGCTTGCCATGTTCGCGGCTTCCCTTGCTCTTTCCGTTATCTGGCAAATGCTGATGCTGCTGTTCTTTTTCGAAGGGAACGTGTGGCTCTTTTTGTGGAGCATCCTCTTCTGTGCCGCCATCGAGGCGTACGTGTTCTGGAACGGCATTCTGTGTGTCTATCTCACCTCGGCACAGCTCGGCATCCGTCGCCGCGTGCTGGGGATCCTGGTGGGAATGATCCCGCCGCTCAATCTGATCATGCTGGGCAAGATCATTGCCGTGGCCTTTGCCGAGGTGCGCGTGGAGACCGAGAAGGCGCGGCTCAATGATGCGCGTCGCGAGGCACGCGTGTGCGCCACCAAATACCCCGTTCTGTTGGTGCACGGTCTGTTTTTCCGTGATTCGCGTCTGTTCAATTACTGGGGACGCATCCCCGCAGAGCTCAAGAAAAACGGGGCGCGTATTTTCTACGGCGAGCATGATTCGGCAAGAACGGTGGCAGAAAGCGCCGCCGAGCTTGCGGACAGGATCGAGTGGATCCTGAAAAAAACGGGCGCCGAAAAGCTGAATGTCATCGCCCATTCCAAGGGTGGCCTTGACATGCGCTACGCCATCGCACATTTGGGGATGGGACCTTACGTGGCCTCCCTTACAACGGTCAGTACCCCCCACAACGGGTGTGTTTTTGCCAACAAATTGCTCAAAAAGGTGCCCGATCGGCTGGCGCATCGTATTGCCAATGCCTATGACGCGATCGCCGAGCGGGCGGGGGATGAGCACCCCGACTTTCTGGCGGCGGTAAGAGACCTTACCGACGAGGCATGTGCCGCCCGTAACGAAACGATGCCACCGCCTAAGGGCATCTTTTGCCAGAGCTTTGGTTCGCGCCTCAACCGCGCGGGTGGCGGGCGTTTCCCGCTGAACATCTCCTATCACGTGGTGCGCCATTACGACGGGCGCAACGATGGCCTGGTATCGGAGAGCTCCTTTGCCTTCGGCGAGCGCTTCCAACTGCTTACCGTCAAGGGCAGGCGCGGCATCTCGCACGCGGATATGGTGGATATGAATCGCGAAAATCTGCCCGAATTTGACGTGCGCGAGTTTTACGTACAGCTGCTAAGCGACCTGCGCGAGCGCGGGCTTTGACACAAAAACAAAATTACCCCCGAAACGGTACGCGTTTCGGGGGTAATTTTTAGTAAAGGGCGTCAAGCACGTCCGCCAAGTGCGTGCCCGTGTAGCCGTGCTCGCAAAGGTACTTGGCGGGCTCCAGCACGCGTGCCTCGAAATCGGGGCGGTGGTTCTTGTAATCCTCATAAAAATACTGCTCGTGGATCATAATGGAAACAAAGCCGCCGCAGTACGGGTCGGCCACAACTGCCTTGACGTCCTCCATCACCTCTTCCAGGGTGCCGATGTTGGTCACGCGGTCGATGCGGGAAAAGTGCATTCCCATTTGCGTGTCGGTCCAGAAATCGCGGTGGGTGACGTGCCCCACAAGCGAGGCGGGCGCGTAATAGGAGACGGACGGATTTCCGTGCTTGGTGAGGGTGAAATATCCCGCCAGCACGCGGTGGCCAAGATCGCGCAGTGCCGCGGTGCATTCCGCATTGGCAGAGCCCCAGTGCACGGTGGTGGCGGCCACCGAGAAGGTCGCCTCGCCCGCAAAGCGCAGTACCTCGCGGCGCACGTTGTGATAATCGGCGGTGATCTGCTCGGCCGTGGCGTTTACGTAGGGGTTATCGGGGTACTCGGCGTTCGCGTGGAAGGAGAGCTTCAGCCAGTCGGCGTTTGCCTCCCACTCGGCCTTGAATTTGTCGGTCACCATCGAAAGATCAAAGTCGGGGCGCTCCAACGAGAAGCGCTTGGCGGCCTCGCGGTCGAAGGCGTAAAACAGGTTCAGATGCACCTTGGCGCCGTAAAGATCGTGTGCCTTTTTGTATACGGCAAGGTAGGGATTGTCAAAAATAGAGGTATACGTATCCTTGTTTTTCGTGATATCGTAAAGGAAAAGGATGTTGTCATCCGAGGAGATGCGGTATTTGCCCGTCACACGGGTGGAGAAATACACAAGGGCGGTGGCCTCGGTGCCGTCGGTTTTGTTTTTGACGCTCAGCGTGTTTTTGCCTTCCTTCACGCACACCGTCGCGCAGTAAAGGCCGTTTTCCTCCGTCGCGGGAACGCCGTTGACGGTTACTTTGCAGTTGGGGGCGGATCTCACCGTCGCGGTGAAATAGAGGGTGTCACCCTTTACGTTGCCGTCGCGCTCGTTGAGGTGGTCGCCGTCAATGGGAAACAAAAAGTGCGTGGGGGCATTTGTGTTCAGATAATCTCTCATAGCAATACTCCTTTTTCCTCGGTGTCTTTATCATATCACATTTTGCGAAAAAACACCATAGAATATCGACTGCGTTTTTTATAAAATCGGAAAGATCAAAGTGATTTCAGCCACTCATCAATGATGGCGGCGGTGAGATCGTATCCCGCGTTGGTCAGATGCTGACCGTCTCTGTACATAGAGACCTTCTGGTTTTCCTCGTCGGATTTATTCGGGTCGTACATATCGAGGCGCGTGGGGTCAAGCTCGCAGTCATCCCAGAGATTGAGGTAGGGGATATCCCACTTTTCGCAGATCTGCATAGCTGCTTCGAAATAGGCATAGCGATTGTTCGAGGTGGTGAGGTTGGTTCCCATCTTCTGCGCCACGATATAGCAGATCTTCTTGCCGGGCCAAAGCCGTTCCGCACGGTAGAAGATGCTTTCCAGTGCGCCGCAGAAGGTCTCGGGGTCATAGTTGCCGCTGAAATCGTCGGGGTCGAAGCTACCGAAGCGGGGGGGATACCACCCCTCGTTGATGCGGCCCAGCAGGTCGGCATCGTTGGTGCCGCCCTCGATGATGATATAATCCGCATCGGGGTATTCCTCATGCATTTTTTCCAGCGTGGCGCACACGGAGTGGCGATCCTTTCCGCTTTGATAGGGGGGCGCGTTCTCCACAATGGTGCCGCCGCCGACGCCGTAGTTCTTCCATGCCTTCAGATCGTTTTTGGCGGCGATGCGGTCAGCCCACGTGCCCGTGATCGTTGCACCCTGACAAATGGAATCTCCGTTCCAGATCACGGTCTTTCCCTTCAACTTGTCTTCCGCGCTCACCGTGGCATCCTCGTCCTCGGGGGGTGTGGTGGTGCCTTGGTCGGGATTGCCGCCGTCATCGGTCGCAGGGGGCGTGTTCGGCGTTTTCCCGGCGTCGGGGTCCGCGTCACATGCGGAAAGGGAAATGCAGGAAAAAAGCATAACGATGCACAAAAATGCAGACAAAAGCTTTGTTTTCTTCATATCAAAATTCCTCCTTGAAGGCGAAGCTGTTTTGTGCTTTTATTGTAGCACACGGTTCTTTGTTTGTCAAGCAATCCCATCAAAAGGGTGGTATCCTTTTAGGATAGCGATTGGGGTCGCTTGTCCGTCCTTTTGTGTTGTTGTATCAAAGTGTTTTGAGCCAGCTGTCGATGATGTCGGCGGTGAGATCGTATCCCGCGGCGGTCAGATGCTGGCCGTCCTTATACATTGAGATCTGCTCGTTTTCCTCAATGGATCTCGTGGGGTCATACATGAAGGGCAGGCGGGGGTTGAGATAGCACCCATCCCACAGATTCAGATAGGGGATGCCCCACTTGCGGCAGATCTGCATCGCCGCCTCAAAATAGGCGTAGCGATTCTTCACCGTGGGGAGGTTGAGCCCCATTTTCTGTGCCACGATAAAGCAGATCTTTTTCCCGCGCCAGAGCTTTGTCGCGCGGTAAAAGGTGCTTTCCAGCGCGCCGCAGAAGGTGTCGCGGTCATACTCACCCGCGTAATCGTCGGGGTCGATCTTGCCAAAGCGCGGGGCAATTGCGTCCCCCTCGATGCGCCCCAGCAGGTCGGCATCGTTGGTGCCGCCCTCTAAAATGATATAGTCCGCGTCGGGGTATTCCTCATGCATTTTTTCAAGGGAGCCGCTGACGGAGTGGCGCGCCTTGCCGCTTTGATGGCGGGGGGCGTTTTCCACGATGGTGCCGCCCCCGATGCCGTAATTTTTCCATGCCTTCAGTTCGTTTTTGGCGGCGATGCGGTCAGCCCACGAGCCCCAGCGCGACGAGCCCTGACAGATGGAATCTCCGTTCCAGATCACGGTCTTTCCGTGTAATTTGTTTTGTTCGTACATAGTGTGCCTCCTTATATTTCTACGGTCATGCCGTCATGGGCGACCGCGGCGGGGAAGGGCAGTTTTGCAAGGGCGCTTTCGATGACGGGAAGGGGATTGCGATGCTCTGCCACGTGGTGCAGCAGCATCCTTGCGGTGTTGCTTTTGGCAAGTGTTTCGGCTACGTAGGGCTCGGCGTAGATCTGATGCGCCGCCTCCATGACAATCAGGTCAAGCGGTTCCTTGCCCGTGGCTGCGGCAGGGTAGTCGGAAAGGTCTTTTTTGAGATCCCCCGTGAAAAGGATACGCTTGCCCTCGGCCTCAAGCAAGAGGGCGTGCGAGTTCTGATAATGCATAGTGGGGATGACGCTTACCCTGAGGCGCTCGTCCTCAAAAATCACCCCGTTTCCGTACTTTTCAAAGGAAAGTCGACCCGTGATCTCGCGCGTGCCCCGCCAGAATTCAAACATGGCAAGGTAGGGGTCAAGGTCGGGAACAAGCACGGGGAAGCCCACGTCGAAAAAGCGCAGCTTGCTGTTGAGCGCGGCGGTCAGCACGGGGAGCCCCGCGATGTGATCGATGTGCGAGTGCGTGATGAAAACGCCCTTAATGTCACAAAAGCGCAGATCGTTGCGCTCAAACAGGTCGAACACGGGCGCGCCCGCGTCAATGAGGTAATGCTTGCCCTCCAGCGTCAGAAGGGTGCAGGTGTGGTATCTGTTTTTTTCCGGCTTGCCGTGGCTGGTGCCCAGAAACGTGATCTTCATGGTGCTCCTCCTTATCCTTTGTTGCGCAGACCCTTGGGGTAATGGTTTTTCAGCCGTCCCCCCACGGCCTTGCCACCGCCAAGCGCCGCGCCCTCGTAAAGCACAGCCGCAAAGCCGCTCGCGCCGTCAAGCTCGGGGGCGTCGATCTCCTCGCCGCGCAGGTATTGCAAAACGCGCGGATCGTCGGCAAAAAGGGGTAACGTATGCTTGAAAACCGTACCGTAGGCGGAAAAAAGCTGATGATGCGGGACGATGCGCCCCTTTTGCAGCGTGCCCACGCAAACGCCGGGGGCGAACACGCCGCGCGGCGGGATCGGCACGTCGGGCGCGAGATAGATCTCGTCGCGCAGCTGCAAAAGTCGCTTTTCGGGCAGGTCGCGGAGCGTGTCACGCAGAAAATCCCGTACGACGGCCTCGGTCTTCTTGTCAAGCGGCTTCCATGCATCCGCACGCGCAGGCGTGGCGGGCGCGTCGGCGGATCTTTGCAGCAGAGCCACGAACTGCCCCTCACCGGGCGAGAGGTGCGGATAGAAGCGGCGGCAGGGGGGCATATCGTGGGAAAGACCTTCAAAACTCACCCCGTTTGCCGTGATATTGATGATTTCGGGGGTGACGGGCAGCAGGGAAAAGTCGGGGTGCTCGCAAAGGAAACGGTCGATCTGGAGTTCGTTTTCTTCGGGGGCGAAGGTGCAGGTGGAGTACAAAAGTCGCCCACCGGGCTTGACGCAGGCGGCGGCGTTTTGCAGGATCTCATGGCCGCGCGTGGCGCAAAGACGGATATTTTCCTCCGACCATTCCTCAGCGGCGACCTCGTATTTGCGCAGCATCCCTTCGCCGGAGCAGGGAACGTCTGCGACCACAAGGTCAAAATAGGTGCCGTAAAAGTCGGCAAGCGCGTCGGTGGAAAGGTTGGTGATCACCGCGTCGCGACAGCCAAGGCGTTCGATATTGCCCTGCAAAATGCGGCAACGCGCAGGCACGTATTCGTTGGAAACAAGCACGCCGCGGGGGGCGATCGCCGCCGCCAGCTGGGTGGATTTTCCACCGGGCGCGGCGCAAAGATCCAATACCGTTATGCCACTTTTCGGTGCGGCGGCGCACACCGTGCTGATTGCGCCGGGGTCCTGCATGTAGAACATTCCCGCGTGGTGCGCGGGGAGCGCGCCCACCTTGTCGGCGGGGGCGTAGTACGCATTTTCGCAAAAGGGCAACAAAGAGACGGAGAAGGGCAGGAGCGCCGACAGCGTCGCGGCGTCCGTCTTGAGGGTGTTCACGCGCAACGCGCGTACGGCGGGCGCGTCAAGAGCGGCCGAAAACGCTTCAAAATCAAGCTCCGGCATTTTGCGCATCCGCGCCAAAAAGCCCTCGGGAATCATGCAAGCACCTCCTTTTTTGTTCCTTATATTCAAAGTATAACAACGCGGTCGCTTTTTGTCAATAACTTTATCCATAACTTTTTCAAAAAAGGGGCTTGACAATAACGCGGTTTTGTGCTATAATAGCAAGGCAAGTGAAGCGGGACGCCCCCGCCCGGTACGCCGGAGTGGTGGAATTGGCAGACACCCGGGACTTAAAATCCCGTGGAGAGTGATCTCCGTGACGGTTCGACCCCGTTCTCCGGCACCAATCCATATCGCGGAGTAGAGCAGCCTGGTAGCTCGTCGGGCTCATAACCCGGAGGTCGTGAGGTTCAAATCCCACCTCCGCAACCAAAAAAGAAAACACCCCCTCGTGGGGTGTTTTCTTTTTTGTTCGCAGAGGCGCGGCTTTCGCCGCGCGCTTTCGGGCTATGAGACCGACGAGCGTAGCTCGTTGGGGGAGTGCGGTTGTGCGCTGCCGGTGGCAGATGAAGCACAATCGCACGAGTGGCAGCGGTCGCAGAGGTCAACCGAGCGCTGTCGAGGGCAGACCGATGCGGGCACCGCAACTGGGATATGTTCGCACGCGCTTTCCGTGTCAACATCCCACCTGTGCAACCAAACAAGGGCTATAAAAAAGATATAGCCGCGAAAAGCCTTGATTTTTCAAGGTTTTTTGTTTTTCTGCCCTTTTCTCACATAGTCACGAGAAAAAGATATTGAACACTTACGGGATTTGAACTTCCCGAAATTGAATACTACCCCCTTGTGCATAGGAGATCCCTATGCACCTTTTTGTTGAAATTTCTTGACAAAATATTCCTTATATGATATCATAGTATCAAGAAATCCTGATAGAATGATATCACAAATAAAGGAGGCGGCATTGTGAAACAAGCGACTAAAAGTGACAGAACAAAACAAGTGCAATTTCGTATGCCAACCGTACTTCATAATCAACTAAGAAAAATATTGATTGATGATAATGTAAGTATGGCAGATTTATTCAACAAGGCGGCAGAAGAATATATCAAAAATAAAGAAAAGGAGAAAAGAAAATGATTAGAGCTGATATGATTACAACTGTAGGAAGAACATATCTTACAAGCAACATAGAGAATGACGAGTATAGCTATCCCAAGGCTTTTACCGCGGCATCATTAACTTTTGTTCCTATTCGCAATAGTGCTGGTCGCGCATTTGAAAAGCTGGATATTCGTTTTGTTAAAGACAATATTACTGTACTTATAGAAACCAAGCCTAACTTTACAAAATCCGATGAAGAACAGTTATCCGCATATGTAGAATACGAAAAAGCTCTTACTGGGAATAAAACGATAGCTATCCTAGCTAATACCGCAAATAATAACATAAAAGTTTGGAGAGGTGTCGTTTCTGAGGGCGACTATATGTCGAAGGAAACTGCGCTTCGTAGCATGGATGAATACGTTGATTTTTACACATCGAAAATTAACGATAAAGAAAAAGTAATGCAGAATACATATAAACTTAATGAGCTTCTACATCGCCACAGTGTTCCCGAAAAACTTCGTAGCCAATTTGTTGGAACATGTCTGTTGGCACTTAAAAACGGACTTGAATATTCCACGCCGTCTTTAACAGCGGCACAAATTCGAGCAAGAATAAAAGAGGTTTTGGAAGACCTTCTCAATTCGGATATAAACAAGGCAGAAAAGCTTGCTTTGTTGAATAGAAATGTTTTGGGAGATCAATATATCCGCCAACTTACTATAGCGGCATTTAGAGAAATCCTTAAATTTATTGAAGATAATATTTTGCCTTTTATAAATGACAAAAGCACATCTGGGCAAGATCTGTTAAATTTATTCTTTGTTACCTTCAATAAGTATGTTGGCAAGGCTGATAAAAACCAAGCATTTACTCCCGACCACATTACCGATTTTATGTCAAAAATTACAGGCATTAACAAACACTCCGTTGTGCTTGATCCCTGTTGTGGTAGTGGTTCTTTCCTTGTTCGTGCTATGACTCAAGCACTTGATGATTGTGCTACTGCCGCTGAACAGGATAAAGTGAAAAAGAATCAAATATTTGGCATTGAGTTTGATGAAAATGTGTATGGTTTAGCTACAACCAATATGTTAATTCATTCCGACGGAAATTCGAATATTCGTCAAGGAAGTTGCTTCGCTTTAGCAGATTGGATTAAAGAAGCAAAGCCTTCTATAATACTGATGAACCCACCGTACAACGGTCAGCGTATACACTTGCCACAAACTTATGTATCGACTTGGGCCAGAGATAAGAAAGAAGATCCTTCAAAAGGGCTTTACTTTGTAAAATTTATTGCTGATACACTTAACTCTATAAATCATCAAGCAAAATTGGCGGTATTGTTGCCTGTTGCTTGTGCTATTGGAACAAGTGGTGAAATTTCAAGATTAAAAAACGAAATTCTTGAGGAAAACACCCTTGATGCAGTGTTTACACTGCCTAGTGACGTGTTTCACCCAGGTGCAAGCGCTTCTGCATGTTGTATGGTGTTCAAAATTGGTATTAAACATAGTGATGTTTCTAACCCCGATACTTTCTTTGGTTATTGTAGAGATGATGGATTTAAAAAGAAGAAGAATTTGGGACGTGTAGAGCAAATTGATCCTATTACCAATAAAAGCAGGTGGTCTGAAATAGAGAAAAGGTGGATTGATTTGTACCGAAATCGTCAAGCTAAGCCTGGAGAATCGGCAGTACATAAAGTTAGCGGTGATGACGAATGGCTTTGTGAAGCTTATATGGAAACAGATTACACCAAACTAACAGAAGATGATTTTCAAAAAACAATAAACGATTATCTTGCTTATCTCGTTCGGGAGGGGCGCACATATGAATCTTGATGTAACCAAATGGGGACAATTCAAAATTGGTGATTTGTTTCCAATATTGCAAAACGGAAAAGCAAACCAAGGAATGTTAAGCGACGGTAATGATTGCTTTTATGTAGGAGCTAAAAAAGACGATAATGGTGTAATGTTACATTGCGCTTACGACGAAGAAATCATACAAAAAGGCAACTGTATCATTTTTATTTGCAATGGTCAAGGTTCTGTTGGATACGCTAACTATATGGACGTTGATTTTATAGGTACGACAGATATCGTTGCTGGGTACAATGAAAATCTCAATGAGTACAACGGACTATTTATTGCTACAATTCTTTGCCGAGAGCGCCCCAAATATTCCTTCGGAAGAAAATGGAAAACTCATTTAAGAGAAACAAAAATTAGATTGCCGCAAACGATTGACCAAAAACCGGACTGGGTCTTTATGGATGAATATATAAAGTCATTAAAGCGCAAGCCATTAACAACGTGTAATCGTAAAAGCGAAGTACTTTCATTAAATGTTGAAGAATGGGGAAACTTTCGCATTGGAGATTTGTTTAATATATACAAAGGTAATTCTTTAACAACAGATGATAAAGATGCGTACGAAGGGGATATCCCCTGTGTAAACGGTACAGCCGAAAATAATGGAATTATGTGTTACCTAGATAGAAGAATTACAGATAAAGGGTTTACATTTTTCAAGGCACCTTGTCTTACTCTCTCAAGGGTCGGTAATTCGGGAAAAACTTTTTTGCAATCAGCAGATTTTTTCGTCGCCGATAATGCCTTTGCCTTACAATTAAAAGAAAGTAACAATAAATTTGTTTATTTATTTTTAAGTGCTATCTTAAATCAAGAAATTTTCAAATATTCATATGGTCGCACAGTTACAATTGAAAAATATTTGAATAAAAATATCCGATTACCTCAAAAAGCCGACGGCTCTCCGAATTATGAATATATGGAAAGTTATATAAAATCGTTATCGTACGGAGATAGAATTTAACCCGTCGAGTTCAAATCCCGTAAGCACTTTGCGAAAAATATCTTTTTTATAGCCCTTTCACAACAAAAGAAAAGACCACCCGTGCGGGTGGTCTTTTCTTTTGCCGATTACGGGGGCTTGCGGTTTGAACCCTGCGGCGCGCAGTTGTTATGACGACTGCAAATATGATACCGCCGCAGAAAAGGTTGTCGTTTTTGAGAAGCAAAATGGTCGACCTTTAAGCGTGCGAAGCGCAGCGAGCAAAGCGGGGCAACAACCCACCTGTGCAACCACATTATGTGACCGAAATAGATGCAGGTCACGAAACCCCAGACGCCACAAGGCTTCTGGGTTTTTTTCATGCCATTTTTCAGAGTGAAAATAAAAAGATGCATTTGCCGCTTTTCGCCGTGCGAGCGGGAATTGAACTTAAAAACAAAGATTTTAGGGGCAGGGATTTCACAAAATTTGTGAAATCCCTGCCTTTTTTTAGTTTTTAAATGTTAATTGTTTTAGGACATTTTGATTTGTGTTTTTCGATTTTTTAAGTTCAAATCGCCTCAAATTGTATTTTGTTTTCTTTGGCATACTCTGCTGCACGGCTTCCTTCTTTTGCAAAGATGGTCAAATTTTCGCAGCGAGAAAAGCAATGGTCACCCAAAGAAGTGACGGAATCAGGAATTGTAATGTTTTTAAGGCTTGTGCAGTGGGTAAAGCAGTTTCTGCCCAAGGAGGTGACAGAATCGGGAATTGTGATACTTTCAAGATTTGTGCAGCAGGAGAAGCAATGGTCGCCCAAAAAAGTGACAGAATCGGGAATTGTGATGTTTTTAAGACTTGCGCAGTGGGTAAAGCAGCTTCTGCCCAAAGAGGTGACAGACCCGTCATAGGGGATGACGCTGTCTTTACATCCTGCAATCAACGAACCGCTTTTCATTTCAATTAAACAATTTCCCGCGCTGCTATACACGGGATTTTTGCTGTCAACGGTGATGTTTTGAAGATTTATGCAGGAGTGGAAGCAGCCCTCTCCTAAATGGGTGACAGAATCAGGGATTGTGATGCTTTTGAGGTTTATGCAACCCGAGAAGCAGCCCTCTCCTAAATAGGTGACAGAATCAGGGATTGTGATGCTTTCAAGATTTATGCAGCGGGAAAAGCAGTTATCCCACAAAGAGATGACGGAATCGGATATTGTGATGCTTTTAAGGCTCGTGCAGCAGGCGAAGCATCCCACCCGCAAAGAGGTGACGGAATTGGGAATAGTGATGCTTTCAAGATTTGTGCAGCGAATGAAGCAGGATCGGCCTAAACGGATGACGGAATCGGGAATCGTGATGCTTTTAAGATTTGTGCAATGAGAGAAACAGCTATCTCCCAAATATCGAATCGAACCATCGTCTGGGATGATTACGTCGGCATTGTTGCCGGTGTATTTTATCAGCACGCCTTTTTCAATGATAAAATCTTGTATATTGCTCATTTTAATGTCATGTTTATTTAGTGGTGCCTTTAATATGCGTCTGAACAGTCAGCAGCAATTTACCCCCATCGATCAGCAGATTTGCTTTTTTAATGGGCGTGGGCTTGTCACTGCCGACCACATAGCGATAACAACCCTTGATGCCGTCCTTCTTTTCCGAAAAGAAGCAATAGGCCTCGGTGAGGGCGCCGCTTTCGGTGAGCAGCTTGACGATCTCATCAGCGCTTTCTTTGCTGCCGTTTCGGTTGATAAGTAACTGTTGATCACGCAAAACCGTGGGCGTGGTGGACATCACGACAAGATCGGCTTTTGTTGCAATCATATTGGGGTTGATGTCGCGCCAGATCGTTCCAAGCAGCTTGGGTTTTTGCTTCACGGCATCCCTTGCAAACGAAAAGCAGATGGTGAAGCTGCTATCAAATGCGGCTGCAATTTCCTCATTTGCGGGTGTTTGCTTCGATTTTTCAAAAAACACGGGCATCGCGCCTTTTTTCTCTTCCATTTCTAGTGTCCTTTCATTATTTTATGGAAACAAAAAAACTTCATGGGAGCCAATATCGGTTCTTTTTTATTTAAGTGGTTTCCATATTTATTGCATCATGCCTCATAATTTTCGTCAACCTTTGAGTTCGCAACGCTTTGCTCGATCGGAGAGTGTCAATAGATGATTTTGTAAATATCGGTTACACTGGCAAGGTGTTTTTCCTCCGCCTTGGAAAGCGGCGCTTTGACATTTAAAAGAATAGCATCCGTCCAACGCGGCATCGAGGAAAGAACGCGTCCGCCATATTTAATCTGATTGATAGGCGCTTCGCAGACGTGGCTTTTGATATGTTTTCCTAACAAATAGGAACGGATACAATGTTTGATGTAATCCTTGGCTGACGAAGTATCGTTTGATGTGGAATCGGGAACGCGCGTACGTTTCTCGTACACTTCCAGTACGATTTGCACGTTTTTATGATCGCAAATTTTGTTGTAAAGCTGTGTTACATCTTCTTTAGGAAAAGCGCTGAAAACCGTATTATCAAATTTGTCGGCCGAGGTTGCCTCATAGAAAGCCAAAGGCTTTTTGTCCTTTTTATCGCCAAACAACAAGTTTCCGCCTTCACGTGCAAAATTGTCGATGATGAAAACTCGTTCGGGGAAATGGAAATGAAGGAATTTTGAGGAAAACGACAGATGGTTGGAGCAAAATACGTTATAGTTCTTGAAATTATGGTCAGAGGGAACTTTATCAAATGTTTCTATGGCATGGCTTAGGATGAGATTGAATTTCAAGACGGATAGGATCGAATCTGTCAATTTTTGAAGATCGTTCTCCAAGCAGTCGTATTTGTATGCTTCGATTACATTGGTGCAGGTAGTAAAAAGATTGAGATAGTCCGAATCTTTGCATAGTGTTTCGGCAAGCGCATCGAAAAATCCCTCGCGACCGTCATTGGCACTGCGCACCGGCCAAATCGGGTGGGTTTTAAGTGTTTCACCTGCTGCATTAACGTATCCTGCGTCTTCCTTGATGGTGCCGTAAGAGCGTCTTTGCGGGGAGGCGGCATAAGCCCTGCCGATGATCCAAAGTGCACCGGTCAATCGCTCTTGATTTGTTAAGAATTGAGGATCTGCCATCAAATACAGAATTTCATTGCCGTACTGGTAAGATTTTTTATTGATGATTTTGAGCTCGTTGTTGAATGCTGTGATGTTCATGCTTTTTCTCCTTCTGATTTTATCGATTTAGTTTGTGGTTTGCATTGGGATCAAGATCCTTTTTGCGCCAAAGTGCATGGATAGCGCCGCGAGGTGTTTTGTAGGAAATGGTTTTGTTATACGCACCTTGCTTGATAGAAGCGCCAAAACGCTCATAAAGGTGCTTGTCGATCACCACGTGACGCAGCCATTTCCCATCCTTTAAACCGTCGATATTTTGCAAGTGCTTGCCGCCGATGTAAAGAAAGCGCAGATGCGGCAAGCCCTTTAAAAAGTCCAGGTTTTGGAATTCGCAACCGACGATCTCGAGTTTGTCAAGCTTTTTCCAGGTGGGGCAAACTTTTTTAAAATCTGTTTCATTAAAAGTTGCTCCAGAGAGATCCAGTCTTCTCAACAAAGGGCAATTTGCTAATTGAGTGATGTTGATGATCCTTGGAGTGACTTTTTTTGCCACATCCACGGATAGGGAGAGCTCTTCCAAAGCTTTAAAAATAGAAATGTCGGAAAGATCAATTTTATCTTGATTTAAGAAGCGAATGGTTCGTACGTTGGGATAATCATTGAATAACACACTCAAATCTCTCACTGCAACGTCAATTGCGAGATGCTTTACGCAATGTGTTTTTCCTTTTTCTTCCAAGCGTTTTCTTGTTGCTCGGTCGCTTGCATAAAGTATGCCGTCGCCCCGAAGAACGGAATTGTAACGCTCACCTTGCTTGTCTTCTTCACTGGATAAATATTTCGATTGTATGGCAGCGGCGCGTGCGCGGATGAGGTCGCGAAGATCTTGCGGCGCGATGAGTTCTATTTGGGGTGCGTGCATAAGGGCAAAATTGATTAGCTCTTTTTCGTTTGTTTCAATTTGGAGAGTGACGGAAAAGCACGTTTCTTCAGGGGTGGTTGGCTGAACGCGCAGATTGTCTTCGCCCCAAGCGTCGTAAAGCTTCATTAAGCCCGGTTTTGTTGCAAAAAACTTGGCACCTTTAACTACGTCCCCCGCTTGCAAGGAGGAGTCAGTGCTGCGAATCCATTCCGCTATGCTTTTTTCATCAGGGCGCTTTTTAAAGGAGATATCGCCTTCCACAACGTTTTCCATCAGATCAATACGATACGGCTGGAGGCAGTCGTTTTGATCTAGTGCCAATAAATAGTATCTTTCATCGTTGAAGTAAATATCAAGGGGAAGGACCTCATATACCACGCGGAGCGCTTCATCCATAAACTTTTGTGCTTGGAGTTGAAAGGTGACTGTTTTTGTATTTGCGCGTGCTCTGTATAAAACTTTAATATGCTCAAAAAGAGTGTCGCGCACGACGTTCCTGCGGTGTGTCTTATAAGATTTGATGTGCGGCGGCTTGTCGAGCGTCTGATCTCTGGGAAGTAAGTCCCATACTTTTTGAATCAGTGCCTCGCTTTCCTCGGGCGAAAGCAATTTAGATAGCAGAACGCCTTCGATCAAGGGCATAACATCTTCCTTGCTGAGTGCAGACTGGATGAAAAAACCGTTTCTTTTTTTGTCAAATTGGATGTTGCAGTCTTTCATTTTATGAAAAGCGCGCGTGACGGCTCCTTCGCTCACACCGATGGCTTTGGCAATATTTTCACGCGTCGTACGTCCATTTTTTTGAAGGTACAAATAAATTAAAAGTTCACTCGGTAAGTGTGACATGTGTGTTCTCCTTCCGCTTTTTCTTGAGAACATTATAACACGGAAGCAGAGCGCTGTCAATTCCAATTATGCTTGTTAAAGTTCAAATTCGCACTTTAACCGCGAAAAATAAGCGTTGAAAAAACAATTTTGAAATGTTATGATAATAGCACAAGCAGCCAAGCTTTTGCCACACAAATGTTTTTCCGCGATCACGATTATTATGAGGAGAAAAAATAAAATGCTATTCCATATTTACGCCGATTATGCAAGCGAAGGGCTGATCAAAGCAATTGCGCCAAATTATTTTCCACACGAACCGGTTTTTGATCGTGCCATGATTGCAGATGGCACTTGCGGCGAGTGCGAGCGCATGTTAAAGGGCTTTGCCGCCTTTCTCAATCGTGCCACACAAGCAGATGCCGAGCATGTGTTTGTGTTCGATCTGCTTGATCGCATTGATGAGGCAAAGGGAGGTGAGTTGCTGGAGCTTATGCAGGTGCTTTTCGAGAAAGGCGTTGAGATCCATGCAACAAGTTTTCACCTCGAGGGCGCTGTTGTTCAAACGGTATTAGCCGCAGCAAAGCATGCAGGATACCGTACAATCGTTACCTAAAGCCAAACAAGGGGAGGGAAAAGTTGTGAATTACCTTGACTTTATCATTTCAAAAACTGTAAGAAAACACTTGAAAGAGATCGGCTATCAGCCGTCGGCACTCGAAACGGCGTGGCTGGTGTGGCAGTGCAAGAATGCGACGTTGCAGCAAAAGCACGATGCTTGGCATGAGATCATTGCAACAACAGAGGATTGCCCAATCCCCGCAGGAGATTGGTGCGGCACTTCGCCATCCTTGCATCGTCATCTTGAAAGGCATATGATGGTCGAGGCACGGATGATGAAGGATTTTTATAATAATGACGCGAGCAGGGGTATTTACAGCTACGCACTTTGCTTTGAGGAGAAAGATTTTGATTGGCAGGATGACGATTGCCTGTTTTCCGATTTTGAAGCATGTTGGCAGGCGGCAACCGAGAAATTTGATCTTGGTGTGAGGGCCGTGCGTGTGCAAAAGAGAATTCTGAACGAGGCGATCAGCTCGGTCTGGGTTGATTTTCTGCCGAGTCGAGAGGTCGTTGCAGTGTCCACGGAGAACGATGCGGCGTTTGCGGATAATCTGATCGACGAATGGCTTGATGGGTTGCATTTGCCGATCCCGACGCCGTTTGAAAAAGGCGACATTCTCATTCCCGCGGCGCGCAAGGCGGGGCCGCACAGCTCGTTTGAAGAGATTTGCGTTTTCGATGGGTTCAAGGACGGATGTGCCTACGGCTATTTTACAAACGAGAACGGCGATCTGTGTTATGAGCAAATCATTCATCCCCTCAACCACGAATTGTTTCAAGGCACTCTTGCCGCCGGGGAGAAGGTGCTGTACCTGTTTTCGAGATATTTGAGGGGAGAGATTTCTCTTATGGAATTCCTGGATGCCAAGAAATTATCTTTTTAAATTGTAAAGGAGAGTATCATGAAAAACGAAATCAAAAAAATTCTGCAAAATAGCTTTGATATTGCCATGGAACAGCAAAAGCTTGAGGATTGGAGCGATGATGCGCCCAATCTGCTGTTTGATCGGTTGAGTGAGTCTTGTATGTGCGAGGTAGAACAGACGCTTCGTGACTTTGCCGAAGCACATAACGTGAACATTGTTTTGTTCGATGAGTATGATATTGATGTGATGCGCGTGCAAAGCCGCACGCTTTATCAGGAAATCAACGAAGCACCAACGCCCTCGATTTTGCTGATCCGCAATTACGGTATGGCGTATAGTGAAGCGCGCGAATTTGTGCGGTCGGTTGTGAAAAACAAGCTTTATCCCATCACAAATTTGTGGCAGCAAACGGTTCTCGATCGGTTGCTTTTCACGGTGGCGCTTTCGGACAAGGAGCAGTATTGGCATCGCAACGTATGCATCGGAGAATCCTCTTGCTTTGCGCTTTACGATGAGGAAGATCTGCTTGCCCTCAAACGCCTGCCACTTCTTTACACGGACAAGCAGCAAGAAGAGGTAGAGGCATTTATCGAAGAAAGCTTTGGCGGTGGCGATGGCTATATCGCCCACGAGATGACGAGTGAGTATGTGCACACCGACACGGCGATCATTGCGCGCCGGGGTGAGGAAACGCACTTCGTGACGTTTGGCATGGGCGCAAGATGTATGCAAGCGCCGGCAGAGGAACCCTCCCGCATAGAGCTTGTGATGCATGGATCCCCCCTGCTTCAAGACAAGGAACGACAAACGATCGCCGCGTCCGAGCTGGTGCGACTCAGCAAATATCCTTTTGAAAACGATACTTGGTTTGGTCATGGCCATACCATCGAGGCATCCGACCTTTTCCGTCGGACGTTTGGATACGATGCCTTTTTGTTTGCCGACGGCGATCACTGGGTGGAGCTTTCGGATATTGGCGAGGTCGGCTTTTTGACGGTTGTGCCGATATATCGCGAGGAGCGCGAATGGGCGATGGAAAACAGCAGCTTGATCTATTATGCCGTCCTGCAAGAAAAATGCGGGGAGGGGGCAGCGCAGATCGATGTTGCACGTCCTGTTTGCCTCCCTGACGAGGAGGATGTTGAGCAGGTGGAGAATGCGACGTTTTGTCGAATGTTTGGGATCACACCCGAAGAGATGAAAGAACTGAGAAAATATCTGATGGAGCTGCAAGCTCGTGGGGAGGAGGTCACGTATGACGGAATCGCCGCATGGGTGGATCGACTGCCGCGAGCATAACGAGTGGGACTTTTTTGGTGCACAAAAAAAGCTATAATGGAGCACAGGAAAACTTGGGGGGATAAGAAATGAGTGAAGTAAAAGATCCGGTGTTGCAGGCAAAAGAGAAAAAAAGCGTACTGTACGATTTTTATGAGAGCATCAAAAAGGGTGGTGAGATCCTCTCTGTTGAAGATCTGGAGGTCGCGATCGAATCTCTCAAATACGCGCAGCTTGACATCAAGGAGCAAGAGCTTCGCCGACAACAGGAGCGCGAGGCAGAATTTCTGAAGCAAAAAATGGCAGAGGAAGAGGAGCGCCGCAAACAAGCGGAACAGCGCGCAGCAAGGCGCGCCGAGCGCGAGCACCGTGAGCATGTGAAGAAGGTCACGGCGATGGACTTGCCGATGGATTTTGAAAACAGCTTTCGGGATGATTATCGTGCCAACGTGCATTATGACAACGTAAACGATGCGTTGCTTGTTTGCATTGATGCGCTGGGTATGGTGGATATCGAATTCATCGCATCGATCACAGGCGAGGAAATGAAAACGGTGATCGAAGTGCTGCGCGGCAGAATCTATCAAAATCCTCTGCATTGGAACGAGTGCTTTTACAAAGGGTGGGAAACAGCCGAGGAATATCTTTCAGGCAACCTTTTGCACAAGTATCACGTGGCAACAGAAGCAAATAAACAGTATCTGGGGTATTTTGATGCCAACGTTACGGCACTGGAGAGTGTGATGCAGCCCGATATTCCGATCGAGGATATTTATATTACGCTGGGATCGCCGTGGGTACCAACAGACGTGATAGATGATTTTATTTTACATTTGGTGGGTTTGGATAAGTATAAAAACGGCGCTTATCCAAGGGAGGCCGAAACCTTTTTGGGTGAGGAATACGCCGTGCGCCATGATGATTACACGGGGCTTTGGGAGATTCCGCAGAAAACGCGCTTCCGCACCAGCAAGGATCACGGCAAATACGAGCATCTCAACTACTCGGTGTGGGGTACGTCGCGCATGGACATGCTCTATTTGATGGAGCATATCCTGAATATGAAAACGCTTGCCATTTACGATACTCCCGATCCTTCCAAAAAAACCAGGATCCTCAACAGCACCGAAACCGTAAAGATTCTTGAAAAGCAGGACGCGATGATTGCGGAGTTTCGGCATTGGGTGTGGGCGGACGAGGATCGAGCCAAGCGCTTGCAGCAATCCTATTGCCGCCGCTTTGGCAACATTCGCCGCCGTGTTTTTGATGGCTCTTACTTTGAATTCCCCGATATGAATCCCGAAATCAAGCTACGGGATCATCAAAAAAATTCGGTGGCACGCATCGTGCTTTCGCAAAACACGCTGTTGGCACACGATGTGGGAGCGGGCAAGACCTTTACCATGATCGCCGCAGGAATGGAGTTGCGCCGGCTCGGAAAATCCAAAAAGAATATGTACGTCATTCCCAACGGGATCATGGCGCAATGGCGCAGCATGTTCAAGTTGTTATACCCGAACGCGAACATTTTGGTGGTTGATCGTAAGAATTTTACTTTTAAAAAGCGTTATGCAACGCTTCAGCGTATTATGAATGAGGATTTTGATGCGATCCTGATCACCTATTCCTGCTTTGATATGCTTTCGCTTTCCAAGCGGTACTATCAGGATCTTTACACCAAACGCTTGGCAATGCTCGATAAAGCAAACAGCACCTTTTATTCGAAAGGAACGCTTCAGCGCAAGCGCATGTCGGTGCTGAAAGTTTTGGAAAAGCTGCAGGAGGATATGAGCGAAAACGTTTGCGACGTACCGTTCGATGAGCTTGGCATCAACACGCTTTTTGTGGACGAGGCACATAACTATAAAAACGTAACGCTGCATACAGGTATTACGCGTGTGCGCGGCCTTTCCGACAACGGCTCGAAAAAGTGTGACGGTATGATGGATAAGGTACATTGTGTACAGCGGCAGAACAACGGCGGACGTGTGATTATGGCGACAGGCACGCCGATCACCAACTCGATCACCGATCTGTTTATTTTGCAAAAGTATCTGCAAGAGGGCGAGCTGGAGTTTCTCGGCATTTGCAATTTTGATGAGTGGGTTGGGATGTTTGGCAAGAAGGTCAGTGAGTTTGAAATTGACGTGGACACCAATAACTACCATTTGGCTACACGCTTTGCCAAGTTTTGCAACGTGCCCGAGCTCACCGCCATTCTTTCCAACGTCAGCGATTTTTATCGCGTGGACGGTAGTATGGGGCTCCCCGATTTTGACGGTTACAGTGATGTGATCTGTCGGGGGAGTGACGATTTCAAGGATTATTTGCGCGACATTTCCAAGCGCGCGGATGACGTGCGCAAAAAACGCGTGAATAAAAAACAGGATAATCTTCTGAAGATCACCACCGACGGGCGTAAGGCGGCTTTGGATATGCGCCTGATCGACTTTGCATACGGTCTGGATGAGGAATCGAAGGTCTATCGCTGCGCCGAGAAAATTGCGGATATTTACGCCAAAACACGCGAGAACAAAAATATTCAGATGGTCTTTTGTGACAGCTCGACGCCGAAGATGGGCTTTAATCTTTACGATGAGCTGCGCGATCTTCTTTCTGCTATGGGTGTGCCGCGAAACGAGATCGCCTTCATTCACGATGCGGACAGCGACGATAAAAAGCGTCTGCTTTTTCACGATCTGCAAGAGGGAAACGTGTCGGTGGTGATCGGCTCCACCTTCAAGATGGGGCTTGGTGTCAACGTGCAAAAGCGCCTGTGCGCCCTGCACCACCTTGACGTGCCGTGGAAGCCCGCCGATATGGTACAACGAGAAGGCAGAATTCTGCGACAGGGAAACGAATGTGAAGCGGTTGAGCTCTTCCGTTACGTGACAAAGGGCAGCTTCGACGCGTATTCCTGGCAGCTTCTTGAAAAAAAGCAGACCTTTATCAGCCAGATCCTGGCGGGGTGCATCTACGACCGTGAGGGAGATGACGTCGATGAAGCAGTGTTGAATTATGCCGAGGTCAAGGCGCTGGCTGTGGGCAATCCTCTCATCAAGCGCCGCGTGGAGATCGCCAATGAGATCGACAAATACCGCATTTTGCGTCGTGATTTCCTGGAGGAGCGCAAGAAGCAGGAAAAGGAGCTTTCCGAGCTTCCCGAAAAGATCCGTCAGCAGCAAAAACGCATTGAGGGTGTGGAGGGGGATATGGCGTACTACGCCGCGCACAAGATCGACTACACCAAACTGAAATATGCGGAGCAAAAGGAGATCCGCGATCTCATTTACACCGCCGTCAAGACAAAGGTAAATCAGCCCTTTGAAACGAAGGTGCTGACCTATCAGGGCTTTGATGTGGTGGTTCCCGCCCGTATGATTCCTAAAATGCCCACGCAAAAGGAGGGCGCTGCGGCAAGGGAGCCGATCCCTTATGTGTTTGTCAAGCGCGAGGCGGTATATTACGTGGAGATCGAAAGCCACGCGGGTATCACCAAACGCCTGAATAATCTGTTGGAAAATTTGCAGCATGAAAAGGAACGCCGAGAGGAACATCTGCAGTCACTTTTTTATCGCAAGAAGGCGCTTGAAGAGGAGCTCAAAAAGACAGGGAATACCTACGTAGAGGAAATTGAGGGCTTGCAGGAGGAGCTGCAAAAAATTGAAGAAAGCTTGGGGTTAACAGCATGAATGAAACGAATACCAATATGCCGATCTTGTCGGTGGAAAGAACGATCGAGCACCTCTCTCGCGCTTATTGCACAGTGGTGAAAAACGGAATCTCGCCCAAGGTGTTGCCCTCGGTGATGCTTTGGGGGCCGCCCGGTGTAGGTAAATCGCAAGCGGTGAGGCAAATTGCCCGCGATATTGAGCGCGAAACGGGGAAAATGGTGCGCGTGACCGATGTGCGGTTGCTGCTGTTCAATCCTATTGACCTGCGCGGCATTCCCACCGCCAATGCCGATAAAACGCTTGCGATCTGGCTAAAGCCCCAGATCTTTCAAATGAGTGACGACGAAAACGTGGTCAATATCCTTTTTCTTGACGAGATCTCTGCTGCGCCGCAATCGGTGCAGGCGGCGGCATATCAGATCACGCTGGACCGTGTGGTGGGTGAACATAAATTGCCCGACAACTGTATTGTCATCGCGGCGGGTAACCGCGTGACCGACAAATCGGTATCCTTCAAAATGCCCAAAGCGCTTGCCAACCGTCTGTTGCACATCGAGGTGGAGGGCAGCTTTGAATCCTGGGCGAATTGGGCGGTGAAGGCAGGGATCCACCGGAAGGTGCTTGGGTTTTTGTCCTTCCGCATGGATTGCCTGTTTGGCTTTGACGCCACGCGGGACGATCTGGCGTTTGCAACGCCCCGCTCCTGGGAGATGGTAAGCCATCTGCTATGTAACGTGAGCGAAGATGAAAAGGAGATCTTTCCGCTGATTGCGGGCCTTGTCGGCAGCGCGACTGCTATCGAATTCCGTTCCTGGTGCAAGGTCTATGCTTCACTGCCCGACATCAAGGGAATTTTTGCAGGCACCGTTACCGACGTGCCGAGAGCGTCGGACACGCTTTACGCGGTGGTCTCCTCGATGATCGCGTATGCAAGAGAACACCGTGATGACCTTGCGGCAATCGGCAATTCCTTGCATTATGCATCCAAAATGCCTGCTGACTATACCGCACTTTTGCTCAAAAGCTACGCGCTGCTGGAGGAGGGATACTGCGAGGTGCTGCGAAAGATTCCCGAATATTTTGACCTGGCTCGGGAAATGGGGCTTGTGAGAAATGGAAGAATTCGATAAGAAAACCTATGAGATCGTCAAACGCTTGCAGAATGCGCGATTGTCACTGCTTGTCAAGTACCCCTTTTATGCGCTGCTTTTGATGTATATGAAATTTTCTATTGACCTTGACTGTGAGACCGCCTATACCGATGGCGAGCGTGTGGCGTTTAATCCTGTTTTTCTTAATGAGATCGGTGAGGGCGAGCTGGAGTTTGTTTTGATGCATGAGGTGCTGCACGCGGCGCTGGGGCATCCGTTTCGACATTTCTATGGCTGTGATGCCGATCTTTTCAATAAGGCGTGCGATGTGGTGGTTAATTCCAATATTTTGTATAGCTTACAAATGGATAAAAGAAGCATTGCGTTTCCCAAAATCGGTGATGCTATGCACCTAACTCCCGACGGTGACGAGGGGTATTTGCATTCGGTGGAGGAAGTCTACGAAATGTTGCTTGCGCACAAGCCAAAAAAGCAAAAGAAAAAGGAGCCGCCTAATAGGGGCAAGGGTGAATTTGGTGGCGGAGCGAAAGGGGAGGCAAGGGCAAAGGATCAGAGTGGCGGTGGTGGGGACGATGCACTGGAAAAGCTGATTGCTTCTATCAAGGAGAAAACCAGAGAACGTGCTGAGAAGGCGAAAAACAGCAACTCCTCCAAAGAAGATGGCAATGGGCTTGGGCAGTTTGACGATCACAGTCATTGGCCCGGTGAAGACGAGGATCGCTCACAAAGGCAGGAGTGGCTCGAGCGCATGATCGCGGCAACCGACATTATTTCGCACGGTGAAGGGAATAACGGTGCAGGTGCGGTGCCGATGACGGTACAGCGCGAGATGAAAAAACTAACACAAGCGACACTGGATTGGCGCACGATCTTAAACGATTTCGTACAGGAGGAAATCAACGATTATTCCTTTGCGCCCCCCGATAAGCGTATGGAGGATTCTCCCTTTTTCCTCCCTGATTTCAATGAAAAGGATGAAACGGTCAAGGATATCCTCTTTATGGTGGATACGTCAGGGTCGATGAGCGATGAGCAGATCACCGCGTGTTACAGTGAGATCTTGGGTGCCATTGAGCAATTTGGCGGAAAGTTGCAGGGCAAACTCGGCTTTTTTGATGCCGTTGTGGTGGAACCAACGTCTTTTGAAAATGAGGACGAGTTCAAGATCATTCGCCCCGAGGGGGGAGGGGGCACCTCTTTTCAAATTATTTTCGAGTACGTGCGCAAAAACATGGAACAAAACCTGCCCGTGAGTATTGTGATACTGACGGATGGCATGGCGCCATTTCCTAAGGAGGAAATGGCAATGGATATCCCCGTTTTGTGGATCATCAATAACGAAGAGGTCACCCCGCCATGGGGGAAGATCGCGAGGATCAAGGAAGAAAGATGAGGAGAGTAAGATGAACAAATTGCACCGAATGAGAGAACTGATTGAAGAGATCAAAGCGGCTGACGAGGCATATTTCGGCAAGGATGCGCCTTTGATGCAGGACCGCCAATACGATGCCTTGATGGCAGAGCTCGTCGAGCTGGAAAAGGAAACGGGCATCCGCTTCAAAAGCTCGCCCACGGGGCGCGTGGGAGGAGAGGTCAGCCGGGAGCTGAAGGCCGTTGAGCATACCAAACCGATGCTTTCCTGCAACAAAACTAAAAACGTGCAGGATATTGCCCATTTTGCCGCAGGACAGGACGTGGTGCTTTCTTGGAAGATGGATGGCCTTACGCTGGTGTTGCGTTATGAGAACGGCAAAATGGTGCAAGCGATCACGCGCGGCAGCGAGGGGCTTGTGGGCGAGGACGTGACACACACGGTATCGCATTTTCGCAATATTCCGTTTATCATTCCGTGCAAGGAGCGCTTTGAGGTGCGCGGCGAGGGCGTTGTCTCCTATGAGGATTTTAAGATCTTAACCAAGCTGGGGGAGGGCAGCTCCCATCCCCGCAATGTGGCGGCGGGCGCGGTACGCTCGCTGTGTGCCGACCGCGGCAAGCTCTCGCACTTGGATTTCTTTGCTTTTGAATTGATCAAGGAAAACGCGCCTGCAACCAAGTGTGAGCAGCTGCGGTTTCTGAAGGAAAACAACTTCGATGTGGTGGAGCACAAATTCCTTTCGCGGGAGTGCACGCGCGAGGAGGTTGTGGAGGCGCTGGAAAAATGGACTCCCGCCGACTTTGCCTACCCCGTGGACGGTGTGGTGGTGGAGTATGATGATATCGCCTACGGCAAGAGCTTGGGGGCTACGGCACATCACGAAAAACGTATGCTGGCACTTAAGTGGAAGGATGAACTGAAACAAAGCGTGTTTCGGGGGGTAGAGCTCATTACCACGCGAACGGGTGTGGTCAGCATTGTGGCGAAGTTCGACGAGGTAGAGATCGACGGTAGCCGCGTGCATCGTGCCAACATGCACAACCTCGATAATTTTGAAAAATATTGCTTTGGCAAGGGGGACATCATTCAGGTCTATAAGGCGAATATGATTATACCGCAGATTGCCGAAAACCTGACCCGTAGCGGCACTTATGTCTTGCCGCGCTTTTGCTCCAGCTGCGGCGAGGAGCTGACGGTGCGCACCTCGCCTGGCGGCGTGCGCGAGCTGTATTGCCCCAACGAGGAGTGCCTTGCACGCAATGCACAGAAGATCGCTCGTTTTTGCGATAAAAATGCGATGAACATTGACGGACTTTCGGCGAAGGTGTTGGAGCGCATGATGGCATACGGTTGGATCAAGAGCTTTAAAGACCTTTATCAGCTTCATCTGCACGAGGAGGAGATTGTTAACACCCCCAACTTTGGCGTGGATTGGTATCAAAGCATTCGCGGCGAGATCGAGAAAAGCCGCAGGTGCTATATGTATCAGTTTTTGGTGGGGCTTGGCATTCCGCACATAGGTCCCGAGGCAGCGAAAATTTTGCATCAGTACTATTACGGCGTGATGCAGAATTTTGAGAAGGCGATCAAGGAGGGCTTTCCCTTTTCGCATATCGCAGGTGTTTCCGAGGTGCAGGAGCGTGCTATCTATCGGTGGTATGAGAGCGAACAAGAGCGAAAAACGCTGCACACGCTGATGGCTGAGCTGACTTTTGTGGGGAGTGGAAAAGCAGAAGACGATCAAAAAAATCCCTTCCGTGATACAGAGGTGGTGTTGACGGGAACTTTTGAGCGTTTTTCGCGCCAGGATCTGATCGAGCTTTTTGCCTCGTTTGGCGCGTGTGTGAGGGAGTTTGTGGGGGAGACCACCGATTATTTGATTTACGGTGCGCTTCCCGGCAGCAAAAAGGTAGGGGCGGCACTCAAATACGGGGTGAACATGATCAGCGAGCAAAAGCTCGGTGAACTACTGGAACAGAACTTGTAAAAGGAGAATAAAAATGAAAGAGATTTGGGTATTATCTATTAAAACATCGCTTCCCGGCACTTGCTGCAATGCGAGAGATTTGAAAACCGAATTTTATGCATTTGACAGCTTTGAAGAAGCGCGTGCGGCAACACGCGGCGTTTTGAAAAAGCTCGCGTTCGGTGAAGAAAACGCTATGTTTGACGGCAACGGAAATATGATTTACTTGCGTGAATATGTTGACAATGCCTATGATGAGGAAATTGACGGAGAACCTTCTTGCAAGGCGGTGCTGGAAGCATTTTACGCGCTGTTTTTGGATGTCTTGGCGGGAAAAAACGTTGTTTTCAATATCGAAGAAAGCTATTCCGATTGTATGATTGCGTATGAATACAGCGACGGAATGATTGATTTTTGCGGCGAATACGACGGACCTATTAACGGATACGAGCCGATTATCAAGACCAATATGTTTTCTATGATCGAGGAAAAAGATTATTACCTCTATCTTGATGATGCGTTTGGGCAGGATGATGACACATCCGAGCTTTATATTGATTTGAGAAAAGCAAAGAAATACGAGAGTTGACATGAATTCGATTCTGCAACGTGCCTATGACAATCTGCTCTCCCTCTACGGCGAGAGTTTGCCCATCGAAATAATCTTTGGAAGTGAAACGAGATAATGTGCGGATTTGAATTTAGAAACGCCCATCCGCACGGTTTGATCGGGCTCGGAGATTGTGTCAAGCAAGCCATCTGCCATGCTACGGGGCTTTCGTATATGTGCGTGCAACGGGGGCTCAACAGAACCAAAGAGATCACAGGCGCCAAAACCTATAATGAGCTACGCAATGCCGAAACGTATATTCGCGCGATCGGCGCGAAGTCAGTGCCGATCGGCAAGGCGTGGACGGTGGCGCAGGCGGTGGACAAGCTTGCGACAAAGGGCAAGAATGGCAGCTACATCATTGATACGAAAACGCATTGGACGGCAGCAGTGATTGAAAACGGCGAGGGGAAGATCGTTGATCTTTGGAATCCCGGCAAAGAAATCGCTATCCGCGTGTGGGAGTTTTGATGCAGTAAGGCCAAAAGGACTCGCATCTGATCCCTCATACCCAGTGGTATCCCGGTGGCGTTGATTGGGATAGCTTTATCCGTGGCTTGAAGGAGATCGGTTATCGCGGTCCGTTGGCGTTTGAAACCTTCCGCGGCGTGGATATGTTCCCCGAGGACGTGCAGGAGGAGGCGTTGAAGCTGGTCAGTGCCATCGGCCGTTCCATCCGCCGCAGAATTCTGACGCCTTGAGTGTGAGGTCCGGAGAGCTTTATTTAAAACGATCTGAAAAATAAAGGGCAAGAAAAGGAGAGGGGTTCCTTTTCTTGTCCTTTTTGTTTTTGTCGCGGCGCGGGTCTCACGTCATCGCGAGCTTTGCGTCACGGGCGGTGGGGAAGAATAAGATCGAAAATATAACTTTTTGGGAAAAGACGGTGCGCTGTGTTCTTGACACGGCTTTTTTTATGTGCTATACTAACTTCGATCCTAAACAAGCAGAAGGAGAGCTTCGCTATGTATAAATTATCCGTCCCCATCGACGCGTCAATGATCAATCAAAATAACCGCGAGGCATACGTCAAGCTTTGCCGCGAGGCGGGCGTGAAGCGTATTTTTCTTGCGATGGGCTCTATTATGGGGCCCGTTTCAAAGTCGCTTGCCGAGAAGATCGCTTACTTTCAGTCTAACGGATTTGAGGTCGGCGTCTGGACGAGCACGATCGGTCACGGCTTTTTGCTGACTCATGCCGAGGATGATGACAATTCGGCATTCAAGCCCATCGTTGACATTCAGGGGCGCATCAGACCCAACGCATTTTGCCCGTTGGACGAGCAATTTTTAAGTCATATCTCAAGGCTTGTCGCCTCTTATGCAAAGGCGGGAGCCGATATGGTATTGCTGGATGACGATTTCAGAATGTCACAGCACGGCGATGAGCTTTGCTGCGCGTGCGAGGCGCATCTGAACAGGATCGGTGCGATTGTGGGGGAAGAGATCACGATCGAAAAAATAAAGCCGTACTTGCTTTCGGGCAAGGCCAACCGATACAGGGATGCCTGGGTACAGACGCAAAAACAGGGCCTCATCGAGCTGGCGCAAGCCATCCGCCGTGAGGTGGACAAGGTGGCCCCCGACGTCCCGGTCGGCGTCTGCACGGCAATGGCACCGTGGAACGTGGACGGCGTGGATATGGTGGAGATCGCGAAGATCTTAGCCGGCAAACATAAGCCCCTTCTGCGCCTCACGGGTGCGCCGTATTGGGCGATCAAAAAGCGCCAATTCCCGATCGTCACCGTGTTTGAGATCGCCAGAATGCTTGCATCCTTTGCCGAAAACAAGGGGGTGGAGCTGATGAGCGAGGGAGACACGTACCCGCGCCCGCGGTATATCTGTCCCGCCTCCTATCTGGAGCTTTTTGACGCTGTTACGCGCATTGACGGTGGGTATGACGGCATTCTCAAATATATGTTCGACTATATTGCGGGTCCGCATTTCGAGCCCGGATATCTGGCGCATCATAACGAGAATAAGGCTGATATAGAAGCGCTTGCCGATATGTTCGATGGGGGCGCAAACGCGGGCGTGCGGATCATCGCAAGGCCGCATACCTACCAAAATGCCGATCTTGATCTTGGGTATGAAAACGACATTTCGCCGCGCCCGCTGGATGCCACGATGCTTGGCTGCTCCTCCATCCCTACCGTTTACCGCGGCAGGGGCATATGCAGCTCGGCTTTCGGTGAACATGCGCGCTTTATGGATCTCGGGTTGCTTGAGGACGGCGTGATCCTGGACGCCGTTTCCGCCGTGATCCTGACCGAGCGGGGGATCGACGTCGGTCTGCGCTCCTACGGCAAGCTGACGGAGGAAACGATTGCCAGAGTGTGCACAAACGATCCCGCATACAGGTCCTTTATCACCGACGGCAAGGTAAGGCTTCTTTCCCCCGTTCTGGATGAAAAAGCAGAGCCGTTGCTGTATATTGACAGCCCCGCGAGGGAAAAAACGCTCGCCTATCGCTATGAAAACGCAAACGGAAACAGATTTCTTGTGTTTTTGTTTGAGGGCGAGTCGATCTACTCTCCTACCAGAGTTTGCCTGTCGGGGCTTGTCAAAAACTATCCCGTCCAAAAGGTGCTTTTGGAGTCGGTGCCGTGGATCGCGCGCAAAAAGCTTCCCGCATACTGTGCGGAACACCCCGAGCTGTATCTGATGTGCAAAAAGGAGGAAAACAGCACGTGCGTGGCGCTCTTTAACTGCTTTGCGGATTCCGTCACGGGGCTCAAGGTGCATCTTGATAAGGCGTATACCCGTATCGAATGTCTTAACTGCGCGGCAACGGTTGAGGGTGACACGGTCACCCTTTCCACCAAGCTTCACGCCTTTGACTTTGCGGCATTCCGCGTATATAACGATGGATAAATTCGGGGCAGCGCCCTCACCTTTTCGTGAGGGCGCTGCCTCTTTTCCATCCCGCCAAGGGTGAAATCGTGATGCCGAAAAGCAAGATTTTCTCAAATATAAAGTGATGCAAAAAGAATGCTTTTTGCGAAAAAGATAACATCCGTGTGCTTTTTTCGTGATATAATATGCTTGTAAGACCAAAACTTTTTCCAAGGAGAAAGTGCTATGAGTAAGATTATGTTCGGCTGGGCCGAGGCTGATATTACCCCCACGAAAAAGGTTGCCCTTTCGGGTCAGTTTGCCGAGAGAATTTCGGAATACGTGGAAAAGCCGCTGTATGCAACGGCTCTTGCCATCAAAAGCGAAGAGGAGCAATGTATTTTCGTCAGCTGTGATCTGGTTGGCGCACCTGCAAATCTGATCGACGAGGTCAGAAAAAATCTGCAGGGAAATGCATACGGCATCGACCCGATGAAGGTGATCTTGAATGCCATACATACGCATACGGGCCCGGAATTCCCGCGTTTGCAAAGAACGTCGTTCCCGTTTTTGTCAAGCTCGCCGAAAAAGATCATCCAATCGCTTTTGCCGCCCGGCAAAAAATATGTGGAAAAGGAAAACGTATCCAACAACCCCGATATTGCCACACCCGAGGAGACCTTTGCATTTCTTGTGGAAAGGATCACGGCGGCTGTGATCGAAGCCTTCTCGAAGGTGCAGGAGGGCTATTTTATCACCGGCTTTGGCAGAGCCGCGGTCGGTATGTGCCGTCGCGCCTGCTACAATGACGGCAGCGCGCAGATGTGGGGCAATACGGACACCGCCACCTTCACCGAATTGGAGGGCGGAAACGACAGCGGCATCGAGCTGATGTACGTTTATGATAAAAACAAAAAGCTGAGCGGCATTGTGGCAAACCTCGCGTGCCCCGCGCAGTGTGTCCAACACAGACTGTTTGTTTCGCCCGATTTTTGGGGCGAGGTCAAGGTGCTTTTGAGAAAGGAATTCGGGGAGGACTTGTTCCTTCTCACGCAATGCAGTGCCGCAGGCGACCAGTGCCCGGTGGATCTGATCAGATGGGTAGAGCCCGAAAGCTCGGTAAACGACCCCAACATTGAAAGAGAAGCGCCCTTGAAGCGAAAGGCAGACCCCTCTATGTTTGATCTTTCGGGTATGCGACGCGCGGGGAAGAGAATTGCCGATGAGATCAAAGAGGTCTTTTATCATTACCTTGACGGGGATTTTTGCGGCGACGCGGCATTCGTGCACGAAACAACCGTTATGAAGCTCCCGTTGCGCCGCGTGACACCAAAGGAAGAGGCACAGGCCAAAAAAGCGATCAAGGAATATATTGATGCTAAGGTCGGTGACGTTGACTACAATGACGCGGCAAAGCTTCAGGTGCATATGGGCGTGATGAAACGCTTTAAGATCCAGGATATGCAGAACGTTCTGGATACCGAGGTCCACGTGATCCGGCTAGGCGATATTGTGTTTGCCACAAATCCGTTTGAGCTGTTTCTGGACTACGGCAATCAGATCAAGGCAAGAAGCCGCGCCGAGCAGACCTTCATCGTACAGCTTGCCAACGGCGGAGAGGGCTATTTGCCGACGGAAAAGGCGGAAAAGGGCGGACATTACAGCGCGTTTGTCTCCGGCGGACAGGTGGGCCACCAGGGCGGCGAGCAGCTCGTCAGACAAACGCTGGAGATCATCAACGCCTCTCTTTTCAAGGATTAAAGATACAAGAGTGATTTTTGTTTCGGATCGGTCACTTACATATGCAAAAAGCCCCCAAACGGGTGGAGTTTTCCACCCGTTTGGGGGCTTTTTTGACGGCGCGCGCCTTTTCAGCGCGGCGCGATCCCGCTTGCGCGGAGCTGCTTTCCGTCGGTGTGAAGGAACAGCTCCCCGTCGCAGGTGTAATAGTTGGTGAGCCCCAGCTTTTCGCAAAGCTCAACCGTCTCGCGCATCGCCTTTTCATAGGAGGTGGTGAATACCGTGATCGTCGGCTTGGCCACGCTTAACAGGTAAGGCGGATAATTGCCCTCGCCGTGGTGTGTGATCTTCAGCACGTCGCAGGCAAACTCCCCTTCTCCATAGTAGCGGATCATCGCGTTGAGCATCTCGTCCGTGGATCTCTGGTCGCCGGTGATCAGCACGGCGCGCTCCCCCTTCACGATCTTCACCCAAAGCGAGTTTCCGTTCAGTATGCCGTTCGTATAGCCCAGGACCTCGTTATCCTTATAGCTTTCGGGGTTGTTGTTGAGGATGTAGCGCAAGCCCTCCTTTTCCGAGGGGCGTTCCTCTGCCCAATCGAACATCGAGGGGTATATCGTCAGCTCCGCGTCCTCGCTTGCCATCGGAAGGGTGATGGACTTGCCGAAGGGCACGCGCGTAATGCCTTTGGCAGTATGTCCCTGCGCGGCAAGCTGTCCGCACCAATCCTCCAGTCGGTTCTCCTCCCTCACAAGCGGCGGGAGTGCCCCCGGCACGTCGTCGCCGAGGCGGGAACGGCAGGGCGCGTAAATTTCCGTCACGCAAAAGCGCTCGTCATGAAGGAAAAGGGAAAGCGAGCCCATATGGTCGCCGTGCGCGTGGGATATGATCAAGGTGATCTCAAGCTTTGCGGGGGTGCCGTCCTCGGGGTGTCTGTCACCAAGCCAGCTCTCCCGAAGCGAGGCCAGAAAGTTGATCACTCTGTCATGCCTGCCCACGTCGATCACGAAGACCTTGCCCTGATCGATCACCGCAAAGCCGTCGGATTTTTGCTCTCCGACCGCCTTGAAGAATACCGTAAGCTCTCCGTCCTTCGGCGCAAAGTCGTTGACCGCCGTGTAAGTCTTTTTTTTGTCCATATTCCCGTGTCCTTTCGGTTTTCTTTGTCGAAACCATTATACCACAAAACGGCTTTTTGTCAACCGAAAAAAAGAGCTTGTTTTTTTGTCCGAGAATGGCATAAAAATTTGACTTATGCCAAACATTGTGATATAATGAAAACGGTGCTCGGCACCAAAATCGAACGTTCCGAAAAAAGAGGAGGCAACTATGGCTAAAAATCTTGTTTATGACATCCACGAAAGGCCAAAATTCGACAAACTGATCATCTTTGCCATTCAACAGCTTCTGGCGATCATGGCCGCAACCATCGCGGTGCCCGCAATAGTGGGCAACGGTATGTCCGCATCGGCCGCCCTGTTTGGCGCAGGTGTGGGTACGCTGGTGTATCAGCTCTTCACAAAATTCCGCAGCCCCGTGTTCCTTGGCTCGTCCTTTGCTTTTATCGGCTCGATGAGTGCTGCGTTTGCAGGGGCCGCGTCGATGGTCAGCCTTGGCTATCTCGGACTTGTGTTGGGAGCTTTTTTTGCAGGCCTTGTCTACGTGCTCATCGCTCTTGTTGTGAAATTTGTGGGCGTCGGCTGGATCAATAAGCTGATGCCGACGGTCGTGATCGGCCCTACGGTGGCGCTGATCGGTCTGTCGCTGTCCTCCGCCGCGGTTAAGGACATCTTCTCCTACGGCCCCAGAACTGCAAACGGGGAATTTATTATGAGCGGAAACGCGTGGGCGTCTTTCGCTTGCGCGATGGTCACCTTCATTGTGGTCATTCTGTGCTCGTGCTACGGCAAAAAAATGACCAAGCTGGTGCCCTTCATCATCGGTGTGCTGTCGGGCTACGCGGTGGCGCTGGCGTTTACGCTGATCGGCTATGCGGCCGGCGTGGATGCCTTGAAGATCATTGATTTCGCTCCCTTTACCGCGCTTGTGAAGGACGGCGTCGGTGTGACCACGTTTGTGGCACTCCCCGAGTTCTCCTTCATCAAGGCGATCGATGGCATCAAGGATATGAGCTGGGGATATCTGGCGACGGTGCTTGTCGCATACGTGCCCGTGGCCTTCGTGGTCTTTGCGGAGCACATCGCGGACCATAAGAACCTTTCCAGCATCATCGAAGAGGATCTTCTGGAAAATCCCGGCCTGCACCGCACGCTGCTGGGTGACGGCGTGGGCTCGATCGCGGGCGCGTTCTTCGGCGGCTGCCCCAATACCACATACGGTGAGTCGGTCGGTTGTGTGGCCATCACCCGCAACGCTTCTGTGATCACGATCACGGCGACCTCGGTTCTGGCGATCCTCATCTCCTTCCTTTCCCCCTTCGTCGCGTTCCTGGATTCGATCCCCGGCTGTGTGATGGGCGGTGTCTGTGTTACGCTTTACGGCTTTATCGCCGTTTCCGGTCTGAAGATGATCCAAAAGGTGGATCTGAACGATCACGCGAACCTCTTTACGGTGTCCGTCATTCTCATTACGGGCGTGGGCGGCATGGCAATGTCGATCGGCAAGGTCATCATTACCTCGATCGCGTGCGCACTGATCCTTGGTATCATTGTCAATAACCTTCTGAACCTCAAGAAAAATAAAAAGGATGAAATGTGATGAAAAACTATCAAAACGTTATTATTTTTGATCACCCGCTGATCCGCCATAAGATCGCCATTCTGCGCGACGAGCGGACAAGCATGAAGGAGTTCCGTGAGCTGGTCGAGGAGATCACCACGCTGATGACCTACGAGAGTCTGAAGGAGGGCGTGCCCACCACCGAGATCGAGGTGAAAACGCCGCTGGAGACCTGCAAGCAACAGGTGGTGAAGGACAATTCCATCGTGATCGTGCCGATCCTGCGCGCGGGGCTTGGCATGGTGAACGGCGTGCACGTGCTGTTCCCCTCCGCCAAGGTGGGGCACATCGGCATGTGCCGCAACGAGGAAACACTGGAGCCGGATACGTACTATTGCAAGCTCCCCGACGGTATTGAGGAAAAGCTGGTCGTGGTAGTCGATCCCATGCTTGCCACGGGCGGCAGTGCGTGCGATGCCATCCAACTGTTGAAGGATAAGGGTTGTAAGCATATCAAGTTTATGGCGATCATCGGCGCGCCCGAGGGCGTTTCCAGAGTGGCCGAGGCGCATCCGGACGTAAACATCTACGTCTCCACGGTAGACAGATGCCTGAATGAGCACGGCTATATCCTGCCCGGTCTTGGCGACGCGGGCGACCGACTGTTCGGCACCAAATAATCGGCAGGCGAAAATGGAACTTTTCAAAGAGGATTTTCCCACCGAAAAGGAGCTTTTGATCGCGGACGGTGCGCCGATCAAGGACGTGGCGCGCAGGATCGGCACAGACGTGTCGGAGCGGGCGAGGGCGAAGGGTGAGGCGTTCTCTGCAGAAATTGCCACGCGCTTCGTGTCGGATTTTGAAAAGCCGGGGGATAAAATGGCGCACGTCTCCACCTTTGCCGTGATGGGGGATACGGTTTATATGACCTATTACGCCAACACCAAGGAGCCCGCCGAGGACCCGAAAAATCAGACCGCCAGACTGGCCTTTGCGCCGCTTGGGGATATGGAAAGCAAGACCTATCTTGACCTGCAGACCACGGGTGACACGGTGGGGGGCAAGGTGATCGATATGGTCTACGACACGGTGCTGATGAAAAAGGATGAGCACACGCTGTACCTGATGTGGACAGCACGTGCGGAGAAAAATTATTACCGCTTTTATTGCCCCTTTGACGTGCGGACGAAAACCCCGGGCGAGATCGGCGTCAACAAATTTAAGGTGGGGAACACCGTCAACGATCTGTCCAAAAGCGGCATTCGCGCGGCATTGGCGGAAAACGGCATCCCCTGCAAGAAGATGTATTCCGACATCGGCATCATGCAAAAGCAATCCCGGCGCATGGAAAACGGCGTGGCGTATTGCTATACGGGGCTTTACAGCGGGGATTTTTCCTGCATCGTCAAAAGCTGTGATCTGATCACGTGGGAGTACGTTGCGCAGCCGGATTTCATCAACGATTCCAAATGGGAAAACGCGACCTTCGTGCTTTCGGACACGGTGTATTATTTTGTGCGCCAGCAGAACGAAAACCCCTGCGGCTTTCTCACCGCCTATCATTTGCCGACGGGCAAGTGGCACCCTCCCGTTGAGATCGAGGATTGCCAATCGAGAGGGGATTTCATCCTTTACCGTGACAATTTGTATCTGTTTCATGCGCCCCTTGACCGCGAGCATATCGGCATCGTAAAAATCAACACCGAGGATCTTGCAAAAAGCGAGGTGGTGCTGCAGGCGAAAATGCAGACAAGCTGCTATTATCCCTTTGTGCAGTATTACGGCGACGGCGAGCTTGCCATGTCCTATACCGTACAGGGAAAGAAGATCCGTTTGGCAAAATTTGACCTGCACCGTTATACGGAATAACGAAAAAACGGGGCGGCACCGCAGGTGCCGCCCCGTTTTGTGCGTGAGGATTGCAAAGTGCCGCGCATTTTGATGCGGCTGATCAAAAGCAAAAGATAGCCAAAAAAGCACCCGTTCGGGTGCTTTTTGGCTTTTGATTTGTTTTTTGAGAAAAAATCGCGGGATGCTTTCATTTTCCTGCAAGATATGATATAATACAAGCAAAGACTTCCGGGCAAGGAGATAGCGACAATGAAAAAATTTGAAGGACTGCTGTTTTGTACCGATCTTGACGGCACGCTGTATGCGGATGACAAAACGGTGTCGAAGGAAAATCTGGATGCGATCCGCTATTTCCAAGCCGAGGGCGGGCTTTTCACCTTCATCACGGGGCGCGTGCCTGTGGCAACGCGCGAGATCTGTGACACGATCCGCCCCAACGCGCCCTTCGGGTGCATCAACGGCGGCGGTATTTACGATCCCACAAAGGAAGCGCTGATCTGGAAGCGGGAGTTGCCCGAAGAGGCCTTGGAGTTGGTGCGCTGCGTGGACGCGCAGCTGCCCGAGATCGGCATTCAATGCAACACCGAAAAGCACATCTGGTTTAACAAGGACAACCAAACGATGCAGACCTTCCGTCGCATCACGGGCGCGCCCTTTCTCACCTGCAGCTACGAGGAGCTGCCAGAGCCGTTGCTCAAGGTGGTGATGGGCCACCCCGAGGAGGCGCAGATCTTAGCGTTGAAGGCGCTGCTGGACAACCACCCGAAGGCGGGGAATTACGATTTCATCCGCTCGGAGCGCGAGCTTTACGAAATTTTGCCAAAGGGCGTGAGCAAGGGGAGCGTGCTGCAAAAGATGGCCGAGCTGCTCGGCATTGAGATGCGTCACACCATCGCGGTCGGAGATTACAACAACGATATTGCGATGCTGCAGGCGGCGGGGCTCAGCTTTGCCGTTGCCAACGCAGTGGAGGCGGCCAAGGCGGCGGCAGATCACGTCACCGTCAGCAACAACGAGCACGCGATCGCCGCGATCATTGACGGCCTCTCACGCGGCGTCTTTACATTTTAATGAATAGGAAGCCAAACTTTTATAAAAAAGAGGAGATCGTTATGGGAAAATTCGACAGCTCGGTATATCGCGTTCGCCCCTTGATGGAACAAATTGAGAAGGATCAAAATCCCTTTGCCGCGCTCCTTTCGCTTGTGGAGATCGCGCCACTCGGGGCGCCGCGCCTTTGTCGATATGACGGCGCAAATTGCAAGGAAAAGCAGCTGAAGCCCACAAAAAAGCATTTGTTGCCGCAGATCGTCTTTGCGGACAAGGCGGACATCACACAACACGATCGGTGAGAAGGAAAGGAGAAAACCATGGCAGAACCGAAAAAACTGGCGGCGTTGCGCATTTTGCAGATCTTGCACAGGCACAGCGACATCGATCACCCCCTCAAGCAGGAGGAGATCATTGCCTGCTTGCAGCAGGATTACGGCCTTACGCTGGAGCGAAAGGCGATCAGCAGAACCATCTCGGAGCTGAAGGCGGCCGATTTTGATATCAGATCCTGTCGGGGCGGTACTTATCTTGCCACCCGCACGTTTGAGGACGCGGAGCTGAAGATGCTGATCGACGGCGTCCTGCAAAGCAAGCACGTCACCGCCGCGCACTCCAAGGACCTGATCGAGCGCCTTTGCGGCCTTTCCAACAAATATTTCCGTTCTCACATCAAAAACGTGTACTCCGTCAACGAGTGGAGCAAAACGGAAAATCAGGCACTTTTCTACAATATCGACGTGGTGGACGAGGCCATTGCCACGGGCAAGCAGGTGGAGTTCCGCTACAACAAGTACGGGATCGACGGCAAGCTGCACGAAAGAAGCCCGCATACCGTCAGCCCCTATCAGCTGATTTTGCGCAATCAGCGCTATTATCTGCTGGGGCGCAGCGAGTGGTGGAAGACCATGTCCGCGTTCCGCATGGATCGCATTTCGAACATGAAGCTCACCGACCTGCCCGCCGTGCCGATCACCAGCGTGCCGGACTATGAAAACGGCATTGATTACAAGCGCCTTGCCACCTCCATGCCCTACATGTTCACCGACACGCCCGAGCGCATTGAGTTTGAGGCGGACGTGGCGGTGGTCGATCAGATCGTGGACTGGTTCGGCAAGGACGTCCGCATGACCCCGCTTGCCGGGGATGAAAACAAGATCAGCGTCTCACTTGTGGCAAGCCCCATGGCCATGAAATATTGGGCGATGCAGTACGTAGACTACGTGGTCGTGACCAAGCCAGAGCACCTCAGAAAAGAGATCCGCGAAAGTCTTGTGCAGGCTGTCAAAAAATATTGAGCACAAATAGCACACGTGGGCAAACAAAAAACGGCAGAGGAAGTTCCTCTGCCGTTTTTTTGTTTGTGGTTTCAGAGAGCCCCCTCAAGCGCATGCCTTGGTGTCGCCGTGATTCCCGATGCACAAAACGGCAACGCACAACCCCGTAGGGGCGACCATTGGTCGCCCGCGACCCACGACACACAAAACGGCAACGCACAAACCCGTAGGGGTCATTCACGAATGACCCGCCATCCGCGATGCACAAACGGCTATGCACAAATCCGTAGGGGCGACCATTGGTCGCCCGCGATCCACGATACACAACGCGGGTATGCACAAATCCGTAGGGGCGACCATTGGTCGCCCGTGATCGCGCGCTTTCTTTCCTTTTTGTCCCTTTTTTGGTGCATAACCTGTGGTAAAATAAGTTCGAAAAAGAGAAAAGGGGGACGAAATATGCAGTTTTATAAGATTCAGGTGAAGCTGGTTGCCAAGGAGCAGGAGGAGAACGGGAGAAGAATCAAGGACGAGCGCATCAAAAGCATCAAGATCGCGGCGGCGGAGTACAACGGCAGGGTGCGCGATTGCTTTTGCTTTGTCAGCGAGATGGATGCACAGCGTGCGGACCTGGGCGTGATCGCCAAGGAGAGCGTGGAGCCGACCGCCGTCGCGCGCAAGTTTGCCGAGGCCGTCGGGCTTGAGGTGTGGGAGCTGAGCGCCGCCGAGATCACGCTGGCCACCCTGCAGGCCATGCTGGGGCGGGCAAGCCGCATCGATTACATCGAGGATGACGACGACGTGCTGGAAAGCGTGGGGCTGGAAAAGATCACGGGGCACGTGGGCCGCTCGCTTCGCTTCGGGGAAAATCTGGTGGAGGAGAAGGTGGAAAAGGAGGAGCTGGTCCGCTCGGTAGAGAAGTGCTTTGCCTGCGAGACGCTCCTGCCCGAGCTGGACCGCATCTATATGGGGAAGCATGCCACGCGCGTGTTGGGGCACCCCGTGCACTACATCGTGGAGGCCGATGACCGCGACGTTCGTCGCGAGATGTATCAGGTCATTCTGAACGCCCTGCACGATTGCGGGCGCCTTGTCAACAGAAGATACGCGTTTTTGGATTTCCGTCCGGGCGAGGGGTACTCCCACGCGGCGTACGAGGATCTGTACCGCGCCTGCTTCGGCGGCGCCGTAGTGGCGCGTTTTCTGACCGAGGGGGACGAGGAGGACGGCGAGAGTGCCACGGACGCGCACGAGATCATCGAAAACATTTGTGCGATGGCAAAAAGCTATCGCAACCGCGTGCTGACGATCATCTGCCTGCCGCGTGCCTGCAATAAGCTGAAGGCAACCTTCTATGATTATCTTGACAACATGGCCTTTGTGGAGGTGCGCGAGGATTTTATTCGCGGTGAGCGTGCCGAGGGCTTTTTGCGCCGCCTTGCGAAGGAGCAGCACGTCCGCACCGATAAGCAGCTGCTTGCCGCGGTGCAGGGGGATCAGCCCTACCTTGCCGCCGAGCTGCGCGAGATCTTCGAAAATTGGTACAATGACAAGCTGAAAAACAGCGTTTACCCGCAGTATAAGGACGTCGCCGTGATGCACAAAACGCAGGTGAAGCCCGAGCACCGCGGCAACGCGTACGACGAGCTTGAGGAAATGATCGGTCTTGGCGGCGCCAAGGCGGTGATCCGCAAGGCGCTGAATTACTACAAGCTGCAGAAGCTGTATGCGCAGAAGGGCGTCAAGCGGGACAACCCCGCCATGCACATGGTCTTTACCGGTAATCCCGGCACGGCCAAGACCACGGTGGCGCGTCTGTTTGCCCGCATCATGCGTGAAAACGGACTGCTTTCCAAGGGTCAGCTGGTGGAGGTCGGCCGCGGCGATCTGGTCGGGAAGTACGTGGGTTGGACGGCGCAAACGGTGCAGGCGAAATTCAAGCAGGCCATCGGCGGTGTGCTTTTCATCGACGAGGCGTACTCGCTGGTGGATGACCGCGGCGGCTCCTACGGTGACGAGGCGATCAATACCATCGTGCAGGAGATGGAGAACCACCGCGCCGACGTGGTGGTGATCTTTGCCGGCTATCCCGAGCAGATGGAGGGCTTTTTGCAAAAGAACCCCGGTCTGCGCTCCCGTATCGCCTTCCACGTGCCCTTTGCGGATTACGACAGCAAGGAGCTTTGCGAGATCGCACGGCTGATCGGCAAGAAAAACGGCATGCGTATCGAAAAGGCGGCGATGGAAAAGCTGGAAACGCTGTTTGAAAGCGCCCGCACGGGGCATGACTTCGGCAACGGTCGCTACGTGCGCAACGTCTTTGAGCAGGCGAAGATGAACCAGGCCACCCGCCTTCTGGAGGGGGATTTTGACGATATCACGACCGAGCAGATCACCACGATCACGGCCGCTGACATCATGGAGCCCCCCGTCATTTCCCACGCAGAAAAGCGCAGGGTCGGTTTCTTCTGATACCATGGTGATCAAGAAGCTGACGGTGCTGAATTTCGGCTCGGTGGAGGCGCTGACGCTTTCCTTTTCGGGAGGGCTGCACGTGGTAACGGAGCGCTTTGCGGACGAGGTGGCGTTTGCCTTGCTGTGCATTTGCAACAGCAAGGCGGCGCCGGGCGGCACCTATTGGATACGGGGAAATTCCGCTTTTTTGGCCGAGGTCATCCTTGCGGGCAAGGAATACGCCGTCACCGCAAGGCCGACGGCCGCACGCGAAAGCTTTTGCCTGCGCGCCCGCACGCGGGGCGGTGAGGAGCGCACCGAGGAATATCTATACCTGACCTCGCATTGTGAGGCGCAGGACAAAGCGGAATATTTTGACGGCAACGATAAAAATCACGCCAAAAGATTACTTTGCTGTGATCCCGAGCAGATGCTTTCAGCAGAGCTGTGCCGCGCCACGGAGAGGCTGTGCAGGATCAAGAGCTTCCGTTCTTATCTGTTTTCATTTATCAAAAATTTTGCCCCCGAGCGCTTGCGCGAGGGCAAGGAATATGAGATCGTTTTGCGCGAGGACGGCGAATACGCCGTACAGCACCCGCGCTTACGCGCACCCCTTTGCCTGAGCGAGAGCGAGCAACGCCTTTTTCGCTATCTGTGCTTTTTGCGCAGTGCGGAGTTCTGGCACGGGTTTGAGGAGCTGCGCAACTTACATAGTGTAAAAAAACCGTTGCTGGTCTGCCATTTTTTAGAGCGGCTGGACGAAAGCGTGGACGTAGCACCCCTGCTTGCGCGCACAAAAGCGCTCTCGCGGCAGGTGATTTTGCTGTCTTTTTCCAAATAAGTGCCCAAACGGGTGGAAAAAACGGCGATTTTACATATGATAAAACAAAACAGCGGCGGGCCAGTGCCCACCGCTGTTTTTGTATAACGAAAACCACGCCATAGAGGCGCGGTAGAAGAAAGGCTATTGCCGATGAGGAGAATATAAACAAAAGAAAAACGCAGGATGTTATGTGAAAAGGCTCCCTCCGGGAGGGAGCTGTCAGTTGTAGACTGACTGAGGGAGCCCGCGCAACAAAGGAAAAGCGTTTGTAAAAGGGCGAGTCGAGTTGTCAAAAGCAAAATTTCGAAGTGACGCAGGCTCCTTCCGTCACACCACCTCGCTTGCGCGAGCTGCGCGTGCCACCTCCCTCTCGGAGGGAGGCTGCAAAGTAGCCGACCGACGAGGGGCGGAGAGGAGGCTTGATGCGGCAAAATGCGAGGACGGACGAAGAGCAAAACGCCCCGTTAACGGGGAGCAAGTATTCTTTGCGCGGCTGGCAGGCCAATCTTTAGCGCACTTGTGCGCGGCCAGTAGTATTAGGGCTATGCCCGAAACTGAAATACCCCCCACTATGCTGGGGATCATTATTTGTTAGAGCGTTGCAGGTAGAATTCGGATCTGCACGCGAAGCACATTTTTGCCCGTTGCGGCAAAGGCGCGGTAGCGGCCGTTGCGGTTCTCGGCCGTAAAGCCGAGATCTGTGATCTCGCCGTCGGTTTCATAGCGGCAAACCCAACCCCCGTAGTGAATTTCAAGCGTGTGCGCACCTGCCACGATCTCGGTGTTCGTCTCGCCGTCAAAGGCGAAGGCAGGGAGCGAGAAGGCGATCTCGCCGTTGCCAAAAACCTCCGCCAAAACGCCGTTTTCCGATACCGTTATGGCACTTTTTACATTTTTTCCATCCGCAAAGCGGCAACAAAGCTCGCTTCCGGCGCGCCCATCGTCTTGCGAAAGAGCCACAACCTCATAGATGGTATCCGTACCCGTGGCAAAGCACCACTCGTCACCCGTCTTTACACCCGCGCAAAAAGAAAGAGCGCGCGGCGTAGGTGTTTCAAGGACATAATTCGGCTTGCCGCCGGGGCAGGGCACCGACATACAGATCGCGGACGGCGCGCCTGCGCGGTGCACGCGCCCCACACCGGAGGCATCGTAATGCGGATCGGCGGCGGTGTCGATCTGCGCCGAGTAGCCGCCCGCGCGCAGGTAGACCGCGTGGAAATACTCCGAGGTCTGCCACGCCACGGGGGTGGTCACGTCAAGCTCCGTTGCGGCGATCGTCTCGTCACAGGTGAGGTATGCCTCGTGCAAAAAGGATGCCGCCGTGATCATGTATTTGTCAAAATAGGCGTATTCTTCGCAACCGAATTTGCTCTTGGTGGGGTAGCGGTTTTTGATGTGATAGATCGGACTTTTGGAAAGCCAGTACTCCGTCACGTCCACGGCGCGCGCGGCGGCCGCCTTGAACCTGCCCGCAAGCGCAAGATCCCCCGTTTTCTTGTACCGTGTGGCCTCGTATTCAAAGATCAGCGCCAGCCACGGCTCGTTGTGAAGGAACTGATTGCTTCGCCCGCCAAAGGGGAGCTCACCCGTGACGGACTGCATTTTCAGCGAAAGAAGCGCGGCCTTTTGAATGGTATCGTCGATCCGCTCGCGGTACTTTCCTTGATAACCGAGGCGCAAAAGGATGGCAAAAAGCCCGCGCGGCACGTGATCGTAGACCACGGGCGCATGGTGAGTACCGTCGCGGTACATACCGTTCTCGTCCAGATGCTTCAGCTGTGTGGCAAGCTGAATATCAATGACCCCGGCGGTGTCAGCAAGCCCTGCCACGTTGCGGCGGTATTCGCTTACCGCAGTAAACAGCGCCCAGTTGAATATCACCTCGTCCTCGTCCCCGGCAATTTTGGTATAGCAGGAATAGGGCTCGATCGACGCGATCTCGCGCTTCCAGGCATCTACGCGCGCGGCATCCAGGATCTTCGCGTGTTCCACCGCCTCGATACAGTTGAGGATCTCGCGCACCGAAAAATCGTTTGCCGCCTTCACGCGCGGGATCTGCGTGCAGCAAAAATCCATCATCTCAAGGAAGAGCGACAGCAGATCGATTCTGCGCCCGTGCGAGATCAGAATACCGATGTTGGAGGTCAGGCGCGGGAAGCCGTGCTCGGTAAGGCCGTCCCGTTTCACATCGTTGAAATAGCGCTCGATATGTGCGCGCGAATAGGCAGAAAGTGCCTTTTCCATCAAATCAATATAGCGTTTTTTCATCGTTTTTCTCCTTACGCCATGGTTTCCAGCATTTTTTCGCTGACCTCGTATTTCGTGGGCTCGCCCGCGAGATACGCGGCAAGCTCCGTTTCCATATACTCCGCCATGCGCACCACCTCATCACCGAGCGAGCCCGCAATGTGCGGGGTCAGGAAGCAATTTTCAAGAGTATAAAACGGGTGGTCGGCCTCGGGCGGCTCGGGGTAGGTGACGTCCAATACCGCCGTGAGGTCGGGGCGCGCCTCAAGCACTTGCACAAGGTCCTCCTCCACCACCTGTGCGCCGCGTCCCGTGTTCAAAAAGGTGGCATACGGTATGAGTTTTTCAAGCAATTCGCCGTTCAGCATCCCCTTTGTCTGCGCGTTATTGGCAAGGTGGTTGGAGACCACAAGCGAGGTGGAAAACAGCTCCTCCGGGGACACGCGCGTGACGCCAAGCGCCTTGGCACGCTCCTCGGAAAGGAAGGGGTCAAAGACCACCACCTCCAAGCGATAATCTTTCAGCTTTTCCGCCACCATCGAGCCGATCATGCCGCAGCCAATGAGACCCACGCGCGTGCCGTAATTGCCACGCGTCGCGCCCTTGCGCACCTTGGCATCCTCGTGGCGCTGTCCCTGTAAAAGGCGCGTTTGCGCGAAAAAGCCCTTGGTGGCAAGCAGGATCTGTGCCACGGTGTACTCCGCCACGGGCACGGCATTCGCCGCCCACGCGGAAAAGACCTTGACACCGCGCGCAAGAAAGGGGCGTGCGAAGGATTGCACCGTGCCCGCTGCGTAAAAGACGCATTTGAGGCGCGGGAAGCACGCGGCGATCTCCTCCTCGCTGAACTGCGGCATTCCCCACGTGGAAAGGATGATCTCCACGTCGGCAAAATCAGAGGGAGAGACAAGCACGTCCTCCTTGGTGTAAATGTTTTCCGCCAGCGTGACAAGCTTTTGCAAGCGCGCGATCACGCCGTTCGCGTATACGCGTTGCACCTCTTTTTCCCGTTTGCACAAGAATATGGCTCTCATTTCATCCTCCTATGATCGCGCGCAGGGCATCCGCCTCGCGGCAAAGCGTTTCCAATCGTCCATCCGGCATAAATTCCAGCAGCAGCGTGCGCGGCGTGGAAAAATGCGCAAGATATAGTTGCCAATCACCGACCGCGTCCGGAAGCGGGAGCTTTTCCTCGCCCCGCCAGTTGAACACGTGTAAATGCGTGGCGAAGGGGGCAATTTTTTGCGCGTTTTCTGCGTTTTCTCGTACCGTTTGCCACTGAAACGGTTGCCAGTACATCAAAAAATGCGGCGAACCGATCTGCTCCATCAGCCACACGGCATCCGTCACGCGCTCGGTGAAGCTTTTTTTGTGGCACTCCATACAAAGCGTGACCCCCTCACGCGCGGCAAGCGCGGCCGCCTTTCGGCATTCCGAAAGCAACACCGATCTTTCTTCATCGGTCATCTCCGCGCCGCACTTCGTGCCGCACCAGAGGCGCAGTACGTCGGTGCCTAAAATTTTGGCGGCGGCAATATAGTCGGGCAGCTCCGAGAGCGGCGTTTTGCCAAGACGGAAGTAGGTGCCGTAGGAGGAGCACGTGATGCCGTATTGTTGTTGCAAATAAGCAAGCTCCTGCAAGCGTGCCGCGTTGGTCGCGGGTGCGTGCACGTCGCTCCCCCACTCGATATGGGTAAGCCCCGCGCGCGCCATTTCCTTTAAGATCTCCTCGGGCGCGCGGTCGCGAAAAGAGACCGACACAAGCCCCAAATTATAGCCGTTTTTCATCTTGCATCTCCCGTCTTTTTCTTTCCAATAACGTTTCAAACCACAGCTCGGGCGTGGGGATCGAAGAGACCTCCGCCACGTGCGACTTTGCCCCGCTTGTCAGAATGCGCGCGCGCAACGTCTTATTTTGCGCGGGGCGTCCGTCCACCAGCGCCGCGCCGTGGGTGCCGTGTGCCTTTGCCGAGCAAAGCATAGCGGACAGCACCGCGCGCTGTGAAAGCAGCATATCGTAGAGCTTGAACAGTTCCGCCGTCTGTGTCTTGTTTTCCAGCACAACGGTGTCGAAAAATTCGTCACAGAGCTTGCTCACGCGCGCAAAAAGCGCCTGCATCCCCGCGCTGCTGCGATCAAAGTCCGCCACGCGGCTCATTTCTTTTTGCAGCTCGGCGCGCATAGATGCGATATTGGAGCTGCCGTAGCGAAGCGTGGGCAGCATATACCCCGAAACGGTATGAGTTTTCGGCACTTTTTTTGCAATATGCTCCGCCGCGCGAAGCGCGCCCACTTGCGTGGAATTGAGGGCGCTGCCACCGGGGCGGTATACACCGAAGGTGCCTGCCGCCTCGCCTGCGGCATACAGTCCTTTTACGGTGCTTTGCCAATTTTCATCCACCGCCACGCCGCCGTTACAATGCTGGGCGCAGACGGCGATCTCCAAACGTTCGGTATAAAGGTCGATGCCGTGGGCGGCATACAGCTCGATGGCGCCCCCATTCATCTTGGCAAGGCGCGCGATCGGCGTGCCGAACAGCGCCCCCGAGCGCGCAAGATACTCGTATGCCTCGGCGGGCAATATCTCAAAGCCCTTTTCCAGCCCCTTCGGGTTTTGTGTGAAATCCAGATACACGCGCCGCCCCGCCTTCAGCTCCCTTTCAACAAGCAAGTCGATCTTGGACGAGCCCTCCAGCTTGCGCGTGTCAAAGGGCCATTGGTAGCCCTTCAAAAAGATCAGCCCGAGCGACACGTTGCCAAGCGCCTCGTGCAAGAACTCGCGCTCGTTGCCCTGCGCGTCCACGCTCAGATAGCGCGGCAACACCTGCTGATACGTGCCCGATAAATTCCAACGGAATTTGGTGCTGGCAATGCCGTACTGCCACTCGTTCATATTGGAAAGCGTTGCCCCTGCTTCGATGGCAAGCCCCATGGCGCCGTGTTGCGATTCGGGGTATACGGTGCGCGCGTAAACGCACGCAGGACCGCCCGTGCAAAGGATCACGTTCCGGCAGGAAAGCGTGAAAACGCCACCCGTTTCGGGGGATACGCACGCCACGCCCGTGACCTCACTCTCCTCAGTCAGTATCTTTATCACGCGCGCGTTGTCGATCAGCTCGATGCCTTTTTCCATTACGGCGCGCTCCAGCGCCTCGGTCATATATCTGGACGTCAGCGGCCCGCAGGAGGTCGCGCGCGAGCGCGGATCGTGATCCGTCTTGTACCCCGCGTACTCACCGTACTCGTTGGTGGGAAAGGGAACACCCAGCTCTACCAGATGCATGAAGGCGCGGGTGGAGTACGCCGCCTCGCAAAGGGCGTGCTCGCCCATCACGCCGCCGCCCGCATAGAGCGTTTCGGCCATTTCGCGCACGCTATCCCCCTCCGCACCGCAAAGCGAGAGCTTATAGTAGGTCTGCTTGTCGCTACCCGTGTTGCGGGAGGTTCCCATGTTTCGCCCCTCGGTGACGATGGCAATATCCGTCACGCCAAGGGTATGTAAGCGCTCGGCGGCGGCAAAGCCCGCACAGCCCGAGCCGATAATTAAAGTATGATACGTATGTTTCATAGCGTTCTGATGTGCATCCCGCCGTCCGCCACAAGTGATGCACCCGTGGTGTAGCCAAAGGTGCCGTCGCAAAGTGCCAGCACGATTTTGGCGATATCCATGGGCGTGCCCCAGCGACCGAGCGGCACAAGACCGTCCCCGATCAATTTATCGTATTTTTCCTTGACCTTCTCGGTCATCCCCGTTTCGATGATGCCGGGGCAGATTTCGTTCACGGTGATGCCCTCGCCCGCAAGGCGGTCGGCAAACAGCTTGGTGATCATCGACACCCCTGCCTTGGAGATGCAGTACTCGCCGCGCGAGGTCGAGCTGGTGTAGGCCGAGCAGGAGGAGATATTGACGATACTGCCGCCCTTCTTTGCTTTAATCATCTCGTTTGCCACCGCTTGTGTGAGGAAGAGCGTGCCCTTCGTGTTGATGCCCATCACAAAATCATAGCTTTCCTCGGTCATTTCCAGCACGTCGCGGCGCTCGCGCGGTGCCACGCCTGCCACGTTCACAAGCACGGCAAGCTCACCCGCCGCAAGCGCGGTAGCTACAAGCCGCGCGCGATCCGCGCTCTCGGCAATATTTCCTTGCACGTACGTGACGTCAAGCCCCTCAAAACCCGAGAGGTCGGGCACGTCACTCCTGCCCATGCCGACCACACGGTAACCGTTTTGCGCCAGCAGGATGGCGCTCGCCTTACCGATGCCGCCCGCCACGCCCGTTACGATCGCAACCTTCATATCTTTTCTACCTCGATGCAAATTTTCTCGACGTTTTCAAAATCAAAGCAGATGCGCGTCACGCCCGCTGCGTGCCAGTCCGCCTCCAGCTTTTCGTCCTGAAAGGGAATGTACTCCGTGGAAATTTTCGCGTCCTTGGCACGCACCGAATAGCACTCGCCAAGGATGACGGCATCCCCCTCCACGCGCACGGGAAGCACCGCCATCAAGACCTCGGTGACGGCGCGTTTTCGCGCATCCACAAAGGTGAAAGTGTCGCAAAAACACATACCGTTATCGCCCAAATGCAACACGCGGGTCAGAACTTCCACGCCCGCCTCCTCGGGATAAGCGGCGGCAAAGGATACGGTAATTTCCCCCTCGTGCACGGCAAAATCCTCGGCACAATGCTCTTTGGCGCTTTTTTGCTCGACACCGTTGATAAGCGGCAGATTGTGGTTGCAGGAGCGTGTCCAGGGGATGGCGGTATAGCGCGTCTCGCGCTTGAAATGCAGACCCGTGTAGGTGTTGATGCCAACGTCTACCAGCACGGGGGTGTTGCCGTCATAGAGCGTGAAGCTGCCAACGTCATTGTGGTTGTGTCCCTCCTTGTTGTGACCGCCCTTGGCGTGCAGGGTAAGGGCACCGCGGCGCAGTGCCGCGATCTGCAGATCGGGCAAATATTCCACCGCGCCGTGCAACGGATACGTGATCTGATGCTCTGCCATTTGCCGCAGTGCCCGTGCTTCAAATATCAGGCGGCGCAACGTGCGCGTGATGTGCGACAAAGGACGGCACCGCTCCTTTTTGGTGGCATAAACGGCCGCGGCAAAGTTTGCAAGTGCCGCTTGTTTTGTTTCCTTGGCGAAGGCGTAAAGCAGGGGCATCAGACCTGCCTTCCCCTGCGCGTGCGCGTCTGCCACGTTGTAGAAAATATCCTCCACCACGTGCACCTTTTGCATATAAGCGGCAATACGGTGCAGCTTTTCGTCTCCAAAAAGGTCCAGTGCGCCGCCGCTTGCCGCCTTTATCTGAAAGATAAATTCAAACAGCGAAGCGCCCGCGCGCCCCCAATAGTTCGCGCCCTCGTCACACCCGCCATCCGTGGGGATGCTGTCATAATAGTGTTGGATCTCCTCAAACATCTTTTCGATCGCGCGAGAGAGGCGAAGCGGCTCCTTTTCCGTCAGCAAAAAGACGGTAAGCAGATTGGAGAGGATCCACGGGTTCCAATTATTGACACTCTTTTTGATATTTCCCATCCAGATATAGTCGCGGTGCGTGAGGTACGGCTCCTTGATGCGGCGTGCAAGCTCATAGGAAACGCGCGCAAGGATCTCGGGGCAAAATGCCGCCAAGGGACGGCGCAAAAGGTGGCAGATCATTACAAGATGCTCTGCCGTTTCCGCCGCGAAAAGGTCGATATACGGCTCTGCAGGGGTGGGAATGTTGCCCGGCTTGTCGACCACCTGCCAATGCGCCGACAGCCCCCAGTAGCTCTCCTCGCAAACGGCAAAAAGCCCGTTTGTGATCTGCGGCAAAAATCTGCCCTTGTTCTCCTTCAGCTCCGCCAGCACAAAGAGAATAAGGTGATCGCGGCGGTTGAAGTAGGGGCGCTCCATGATCATGCGGTCGGCGTTTTTCTTGAACGCCATAAAATCGGTGGCAAGCACCACAGGCCAAGCGTAATCCAGCGCCGCCTCTGCCTCGGCGATGCAGGTGTCGTTCGGGTAATTCTCCCAGAATTCGCGATCCTCTATGGTCGGGAACATATCGGTGCAAAAGCTATATTCGATAGGCGAGTGCTCGGCAAGAAATTTGTTGAACATAAGCGTTATCCTTTCATTTCTTTATAAAGGTTGCGGTAATACTCGTGGAAAACGGCGCATCCCGACACCCTGCCGCCGCGCATCAGCTCGGTGCATTTCGAGCAGGCAAGGCAGCATTTTTTTGCCTCAAATTTGCCCGCGAGGAAATCGCGGTAAAAATCGGGGTACGCAAGCCACGTGCGGCCAAAGCCCACGAGGTCGCACACGCCTTCTGCGAGTTGACGCTCGGCTTGCTCAAACAGATCCTCGCGATAATAGGAAAGCCCCGAGCCCACCACGGGCAATGTGGGGAATTTTTCCTTGATATGCTTTTCGATTTCCTCGAAGCGTGCAAGCCCTGTTTGTGCGCTTTCGGGAGGAACGTACCCGCCTTTTCGGTACGGGCGGTTGACGTGCGGGTTGTAATAGGGGTTGCCTACCGTCACGTTTAACAGCTGCACGCCCGCCGCGATCAGCGCGTTTATCAAGCGATCCGGCTCGTTAAAGTCAAGCTCATTTTCCTTTGTTGTGCCGAAGCCGTAAGGGTAGGGAAGCATATCCGAAACGCTCAGGCGCGTGGCAAGCAAGCAATTTGCGGGGATCGCCTCTTTTACGGCGCGCACGCAGTCCAGGTACAGCCGCGCGCGGTTTTCAAACGCGCCGCCGTAGCGCCCTTCGCGGAAAAACGCAGATAAAAGCTCTTGAAACAAGTATCCGTGACAGGATTTCACGTCCACGCCGTCAAACCCGACCTCCACGGCAAGGCGCGCGGCCGCCGCATACTTTTCGGGGAGCGTGTCCAGATACTCGTCGGTGACGATCTGCTCGTCACACGCGGGGCGTCGCGCTTCGTACAGCGGGTGGCGGTAGGCGATCATCGGGGTGATGCTCTGCCTGCCCGAATGCGTTAGCTGCAGAATAAAAATGGGGCGAATGCCGCACTCTTTTTGTGCGATCTCGTGCAATTCTTGCAAAAAAGTGGCAAAACGGTGCGAGTTTTCTGCCGTCAGCATCATCTGGCGCTTGTTCGTGCGCCCCTCCGGGCAAACGGCGTTTGCCTCAAACCACACAAGCCCCGCGCCGCTTTTCGCCGCGCGGATATATTTTTCGCGCGTCAGCGCGCTCGGCGTGCCGTCCGGCTCGCAGTCGCATCCCTCCATCGGCTGCAGCACCACGCGGTTGGGGAATAGCTGTGCACCGATGCGGATCTCTTCGTTTATTTTCATCGTCCTGTTTCCTTTTCCAAAATTACAGGGGGTTGACCTGCTTATCGATCCCCCAAACGGTCACGTCCTCGACAACGGCGCGCGCGGGCAGATCTGCCACGAAGCGCACGGTTTCGGCAATATCCTCGGGCAAAAGCTGATCTGTGGTCTCTCCTATGCCGCACGCCCTCTGGAAGCCCGTGCTCGCCGACGAGGGAATTACACAAGTCACACGCACCCCAAAGGGCTGAAGCTCCAGATACATTCCCTTGGAGAAGTTCAATACGCCGGCCTTCGCCGCGGCGTAGACCGACCAGGTCGGCCAGCACTGCCGCGCGCAGACAGAGGAGATGTTGATGATCGTACCGCTTTTCTGCGCCTTCATCATCGGCGCTACGGCACGGCAGCCGTAGATCACGCTGGAGAGGTTCAGCGTGATCGTTGCGTCGATCTCCTCGGTGGTAAAATCAACGACCTCCTTGATGGCGACGCCACCGCCCGCGTTATTCACAAGAACGTCCAATCTGCCGTATTTTTCCTTCACGACCTTCACCGCACGCTCCCAATCCGCAGGGATCGTCACGTCCATCGAAAGGGCAAGCGCCCCGCCGACCTCGACACACGCCGTCTCCAGCTTTTCTTTGTTTCTGGCGGCCATGATCACGGTATCACCACTTTGTGCAAACGCCTTGGCGATCGCCTTTCCGTATCCGCTTGACGCACCTGTAACCAAAATAACTCTGTTCATGTTTGCTCCTTTTCCGTGGAGGATCCCACTTTGTGTTCTGTTATTATTATAGCAAAATAAAAAAGCAATTTAAATATCTTTTATATCACTTTTTATTGCTTTTCTTGCACAACTGTGATAAAATAAAAAAAGGGGGTGATCTTATGCTGGCCGAGGGCTTTTTGTTGCATTATAAAAAGGACGAGATCGCAAGCGGCGTGCTGTGGGAAAACCATTGCCACGCCCAATTTGAGCTGATCGCCGTGCTGACGGGGGACGTATGCATCACACTGGAGGGCGAGGAGATCCGCCTTGCCGACGGCGAGGCGATCCTTATTCCTCCGCTTTGCTATCACATCATCACAGCCCGTAAAAAATGCACCTATCGGCGCCTTACGGCAACCTTTGACGAGGGAGCACTCCCACACGCGTTGCGCATACCCTTGGGCGAAAGCAGATTTCATCCCTTCCGCACGGACGTTCGGCAAACCGATCGCTTGCGCGCACTTTGCAAGGAGGATTCCCCGTTTTACGCACCGCTTGCAGGCGCGCTGATGATCCAATTACTGTACGCCTCGTTCACCGATGCAAGGCAAGTCGACACCGGCGTTGCCGACCCTGTGCTTCACAAGGCACTGCTGTATATCGAGGAGCACCTGTGTGAGAAGCTCTCGCTGGATGATATCGCCGCAAGCATTCCCGCCTCGAAATCCTTTCTGTGCCATCGCTTTCAAGAAAGAATGAAGGTTTCACCAAAGCAGTATATCCTGCAAAAGCGTATGGCGATCGCCGCCAAGCTCATCCGCGAGGGGATCTCCCCCACCGAGGCCGCCGCGCGCGTGGGGTATGACAATTACAGCAACTTCTATCGCATCTATAAAAAGCATCGGGGCGACATCCCTTCCAAGAACAAGCGGTGAGACGGGGTGTTTTTGCCGAAAATGCGCCGAAAATACATGTAAGATTTAGTATATTTTTGCCTTGCAAATGCGGGGGCGGTGTGCTATACTAAAGTCAATGTTGCGCCGCGTTAAGCGGCGTGGGAGGTAGCGAAATGTTTTTGAAACAGACGCATCTGTTCCCCTCGGGGGGCGAGAAGAATTATCGCATTCCCTCACTTGTCGTGACAAAAAGCGGTACGGTGCTTGCTTTTTGCAACAATCGCGTGGGAACGCTGAAAGATTATGCCGACGAGATCGAGCTTGTCTGCGCCATCAAAAGGTCGGGCGAGGATTGGAGCGACGTGCGCTTGCTTGCCAAAAATGACGGCTGGGCGTGCAACATCGGTAGCGCGGTGTATGATCCCAACGCCGATAAGACCATTCTCTTTTTCCGTCGCACCCCCGTGTCAAGAAATGAGTTTGGTAACTACACCGAAGCGGAGCTTGCCGAAATGGCAAAGCGGCGCGAGGAGGCCATTGCCACGGCCGCACGCGAGGGCGTGGTCGCCGGGAACCGTCAGCTGGTCTCCGACGATGACGGCGCGCATTTTACTGAGGAGGCGCACGTTCTTTCGCCCGCCACGCAGGTGCATGCGGACGGCAAGGCGTACCCCGTGGACGGCTTTACCCACGGCTCGGCGCACGGCATTTGTCTTACCCACGGCGCGCACGCGGGGCGGTTGCTGTGTCCTGCGCGCACCAAGATCGGGGAATACAACGATTGGGAAGGGATCCGCGCGTGCGTGTATAACAACGCCATTTACTCGGACGACCACGGCAAGACCTGGCAGGCGTCGGGCTGTGTGCAGCTCGGCACGGCGGAGGGAACGCTGATCGAGCGCGCGGACGGTAGCGTGCTGTATAACTCGCGCGCGTATTTTAACGATGGAAAGCGGTATCTGGCGGTATCGCGCGACGGCGGCGCCACGTATGGCGAGTTTTCCACGGACGAATTTTTACTGGAAGAAAAAAGAATGGGCTGCAACGCGTCTTTTCTGCGCGTGTCGCTTGAGGATATCACGGACAGATCGCTTTTGCCCAAGGGTGCTGAGGGCGTGACGGTGTTTTGCAATCCGCGCGCCGAAACGCGGATGCGCATGACGGCGTGCGTCAGCTTTGATGCGGGTGCCACGTACCGCGAGGCACGCGTGTTCTTCGAGGGCCCCTCGGCCTATTCTTCACTGGATTACGACAAAAAAAGCGGCCATTTCTTTCTGCTTTACGAGCGGGGAGAGGAGAACACCACACGTCACCCTTACGCCAAGGGGGTGTGCGTGGCGGAGTTCGATTTGGAATGGCTGTTAGCACAATAAAAAAGGGGGATATTATAAATGCTTGATCTGGATAAGGCCCTGATCCCGAAGCCGCAAAAATTGGTGCGGGACATAGGATCGGTAAAAATTGCGGGATTTTATGCACCCGCGTGCAAAATAGTGGCCGAGGGGGAGGACGTGCGCATTGCCGAGGGTGCGGCGCTCATCCGCGCGCGCATGCACGAGCTTGCCCTTTGTGAGGGCGAGCACGAGGACTTCACCGTCCGTATTTTTGTGGATGCGGCACACGAAAGCTTCAAGTGCATCGACAAAAACGAGGCCTATTTCATCAAGGTGGACGCGTACGGTGCCACCCTTTGCGGCAAGGATGCCGCAGGTGCGTTTTACGCGGCCGTGACCTTCTCGCAGATGCTGTATATGGATGGGGACGATCTTTGCGTGGAGTGTGCCGAGGTCCTTGACTGGCCGGATTTTGCCCGCCGCGGACATTTCATTGAAAGCCGCTACGGTACCGAGTTTTTGACGCGCGAGAACTGGTTTGATTTCATCGATTACGTGGCAAAAATGAAAATTAATACCCTGACGGTGGGAGTTTACGGCTGTTGGGGCTATCAATACGACACGCGCAGAGTGGAATATCTGTACGTGCCGATCAGGAAGTATCCGCAGCTGAAAACGCCGAAAAATATCAAATATTATTCGGTCAAGGATAAAAAGTGGGTGCACAAGGACGATATCCTGCCCAAAATGTTTGAGGAGGATTTCCTCGGCGAGGTGATCGCCTACGGCAAGCGCAAAAACGTGCTGGTGAAGCCCTTGTTCAACAGCTTGGGGCACAACACGCTGCTGCCGCGCATGATGCCCGAAATTTCCGCCAAGCGCGAGGACGGCACCCCCACAAATTCCGGCTTTTGTACGAAAAACGAGCATACGTATGCGGTAATGTGCGACATTTATGACGAGATCATCGACCGCTATCTGCTCCCGAACGGGGTGTATGACATCCACGTGGGCCTGGACGAGGTGGGCAAGAGTGCCATTTGCCATTGCGAGAAATGCGAGGGGAAAACACACCCCGAGCTGATGGTGGAATACATCATCAGAATCTGCAAGCACCTCAAATCGCGCGGGATGAAGCACATTTACGTCTACCACGATATGCTTTTCGAGCATTTCAATATTGTCAACGAGGATCTGCGCGACCGTTTTGTCGCCGAGGGCATCTATGACGAGGTGGTGCTGGATTGGTGGAGCTATCAGGATCCCATACATCTGTTCCGCGACAGAGCGGATGAGGTGAACAACCTCTTTCACAGCGTCATCAAGCCGGACACGGGGTATTTCCATTGGGCGGTGCCCACCGAAAACAATGAAAACATTCGCGCGTGCGCGAGAAAAGCCGCTGACCTTTCCTTCGAGGGTATCGAGAGCTACAGCTCGCTTGCATACTGCTACGATAAGAACTATCTGACGCTTTCCGACGTGGCGTGGAACAAGGGCGAGATCGAGAATGCGGAGGATTTTGACGTGCGCTATGCGTACCGCCATTATCCAAAGGAAACCAAGGAGGCCATTCCCGCCTTCAAGAGGATGTTTGACGTGATGCGCGACGAAACGCGCGGGGATTATATGAACCGCCTTTGCCGCAAGTTTGAGTATTATTTTTACGGCTATCGCAACAAGGAGGACTTGTCGCTTAAATGTTTTCCCGGCGGTGTATACAGAATGATCCGCGAGGACGAGGAAACGTATCTTGGCTATCTGGAATACATCAAGCAAAATACACAGCCCGCGCTCTCCTTCTTCCGAAGTTGCCGCGAGCCCTCTTACATCAATCAGATCTGGTTGCTGACGGCGATGCATTATCACTGTGTGGCAAACGAGTATCTGGTGCTTTACCGCACGAGCGAGGTATATCGCGCAGGGTATATCGAGCCCTGCGAGGTGATTCGCACGCTGGAGAATCTGATCCTGCGGCGCGAGGAGCTGATGCTGCTGACCGAGAACGTGCGCATACCGGCAAACTCATATACGTATCTGCGAAATATGTCTGTTTTCCGTCAATTTATGCTGGATCTGTTGCGCTATTTCAAGCGCGAGGCGGCAAGCGGAAAGCGCCCCTTGTGGGATGTGACCGACTGGTCGGCGGTGCAAAGCCGCGCGGCAGAATTTTTGAGATAAAGGAGACAGCAATGGCAAGCTTTGGCATCAACGTGTTCGACTTCGGCGCGAAGGGTGACGGTGTCACCGACGATACCGCGGCGATCCAGGCGGCGTCCCCTACAAGGTTCGCGAGATGCCGCACTGTTTGGCGGTAATCGCACAACCCTGTAGGGGCCGTTGTCCTCGCCTTGCGGCGAGCACGTGACACGCTTCGCGGTCACAAGTCCTCGACTGTCCGCCATCCGCGCGGTGCTTGACAAAGCGGGGAATTTTCGGTATAATATTCTTGATAATTTCGTTCAAACGAACACGAAAACGCGATATAATTCGTTCAAACGAAGTAAATTGTAAACATTTTGTTCGTTGCAACGAACCGGAGGGAGAACATGAACCTGATCACCGTCAAAGAGGCCGCGCAAAAATGGGGCGTGACGCCGCGCCACGTGCAATCATTGTGTAAAGAGGGGCGCATCAAGGGCGCCACGCGCTGGGAGCGCACCTGGATGATCCCCGCGCACGCGGTGCTGCCCAGCACCGCCAAGGGGGAGGCACCGCATATGCCGATGCCGCGCAAAAGCCCTTTTCTGGATATGACCAACATCTATGCCGAGCCCGGCACGGCGGACGCGTGCGGTGCGCTCTTGGAAAACAACCCCGAGGCGCACGCGCTTTTTGAGGCGCAGATCGCCTATCGGCGCGGCGAGATCGACCGTGTTTACGACAAGGCACGCTACTTTTTGTCGGCACATTCCGGCTTTTATGCCATTTTGGGGGGCGGTATGCTGCTCTCACAGGTGGCAATGTGGCGCGGTGACGTGCAGCTTTGGAACGAGGCAAAGCGTCACATCTGCGAGGCCCCCTGCCAAAGCGAGACCGAGCGTGAGATCATCTCACTCTCGCTTGCCATCATCGACAGCTCGATCTATGATAACAAGGACTATCCCGCGTGGTTCACGCGCGGCTGCTTTGACGTGCTGCCGCCCGCCGCGCACCCCGCCGCCAAGGTGTTTTACATCAAATATCTATATATGACGGCGTTTTCCGTGGCGTCGGGGCAGATGAAGCTGGAGGGGGTGCAGGGGCTTGCCCCGATGCGCCTTGTTCCCCACGTCATCGAGCCGATGATCTCGCAGGCGGTGGTGGATAAGACCGTCCTGCCCGAGATCTTTCTGCGCCTTTCCTGCGCCGTCGCGTACCACAACGCGGGCGAGCGCGAGCGCGCGCTCTCTCACATCGACAAGGCGGTAGCGCTGGCGCTGGCGGACGGACTTTACGGCACACTCACCGAGTACGTGCGGCATTTTGACGGCCTGCTGGAGGAGCGCATCGCCGCCGTGGACGAGAGCGCGGTGCAGATCGTGAAGGAGCTGTACCGCACCTACAGCGTGGGCTGGGCGCGGCTTTCCGGTGCTGTGAAGAACCGCTATATCGCCGCAGACCTCACCGCGCGCGAGCGCGAGGTCGCCAAGCTTGCCGCCTTCGGCTTCACCTCCAAGGAGATCGCGGCCATGCTGTATATCTCGGAAAGCACCGTCAAGCAAACGGTCTTGCGCGTTGTCCAAAAAAGCGGCGTAAAGGACAGATCCGAGTTCCCCGGCATCCTTTGATGCACCAAAAAGGTGCAAAAAAGTATGTCCGCAAAAGGGCATCTTAGGGGATACCCAAAATTTGCAAAATCCCGTATACTGTTGGTGGATCGACGGTATGCGGGATTTTTTTTGCCCGCAGGAAAGGAGGACGGGATGCCGCACCCACGCGACGGAGACCTTTATAAAAGGATCACATTGCACGGCGTAAGCTTCGAGCTGCGCTACGGTTATTACGAGGAGTTTGAGCGCGCAAGCGGCGAGCCGATCCCCATCTATCCCGATTTTGAAAAGGAGCCGCGCTACACGGCAGAGGGCCACCCCTTCGTCACCGCGATGCAGAACGCCTGCCCGCACCACCACGGCGCCGACCCCGAATACGGCTGTCACGGCTGCCTTTATTATAAGGAGGGCGAGGAGCTGATCGGCATTTGCACCTGCGAGCAACGAAAGCAAAAATAAGACCCGAACGGGCACACGGATATACACCCCAAGAAACGGAGGATACGATATGAAAACAAGAACACACCGCACACCGTTGGCACTTGCCGCACTCACCGTGCTTTTCTTTGTGCTGGCGCTTGGCGCCACGCTGCTGCCCGCATCGGCCGCGGACGTGACCCCCGCCGCCGCCACACAGATCACGGCGCAAAACCTTGCGAGCTTTGAGGAAAAGGGCGCCACCGAGGCGCATATCGGCTATTACGCGATCGAAACGCTGCCGCATCTGTACTGGTACGCACAGCAGGTCAATGGCGGTGACAATGAGATCAACGCCGTGCTTTTGGCAGATCTTACCCTGAACGAAAAGGTTTTGAACGCAGACGGCACGCTGATCGCCGACACCTCGGCACTTCAGCTCTGGGCGCCGATCAACAATCCCGGATATGACGGCACCTTTGACGGCAATGGTCACGTGCTGCGCGGCTTCTTCACGGGCAACACGGAACTGAGCTATGGTGGCGACGGCAGTAATGCGCTGTTTGCCACCGTCCACGCGGCAACCATCTGCAATCTGGGCATTGAGGATAGCTATTTCGGTGCCTGGAATCAGTACAAGGCGTCCTCCTTTATCGGAAGTGCTTACGGCAGTGCATATTTGGAAAACTGCTACAGCACGGCAACGATCCTGGGACAGGCCTACTGCGGCGGTCTTGTCGGCAAAGGTGATGCGACAACGATCAAAAACTGCTATTTTGCGGGGAAGATCACGGCGGACGATTACACTTCTGCCGCCATTATCTCGGATCTTTATGACGACGGCACCCTGATCAACTGTTATTATCTGGAGGGATGCGGTCTTTCCACCAAGCGTGCCACCGCCGTCACGGCGGCGCAGCTGGCAGGCGGAATGCTGACCGTTCGCCTCAACGGTGGGGTGACGGACGGCACGCAGGCGTTCTACCAGACCGTTGGTGTGGGGCATCCCACCCTATCGGGCGCTACCGTATATGCCAGCGCCCCTTGCGTTTCGCAGTTTTCCAACGACCCTGCGGCAATCGGCACCATCGAGCACAGCGTGAGCGCGCAATGGACGTTCGATGACGTAAATCATTGGCATGCCTGTGTGCTGTGCGACGAGCGCTTTGACGTGACTCCTCACACCTTTGACAGTACGGGGGCTTGTACGTCCTGCGAGTATCAGGCGACCTTTCAGCTCAAGCCCCTGCGTGGCGGGATCCTGTATTTGGGGGATGACCTTGTAGCCCTGGAAAAGCAGCTTCAAAGCGGAGATCGCATCAAGCTTCTTCGTGATTATGTGAGTGACGGATATTTTATAGTTAGCCATGACGTGCAGGATTTCATATTTGACATCAACGGGCATATCTGGAACGTTTATACCATATTTCACAACGATGGCACCGTGACCGATAGCTCCGAGGGGATGCAGGGTGCCGTGGACGGTGCCATCAACTTCTACGGCGGTAGTGCTTCCTCCACCACTTTGGTGCTGAAAAATCTTCGTTTCGTGTCCGAAGGGGGGGCGTATCTGTATACGGATGGTCCGCAGAGCCGGATCCTGCTGGATAACGTGGTGATCGAGGACGAGGCCTCCTTCCCGGAGGGAAGCTATGCCAGTATTGTCATCAAAAACGCGTGCTTCAAGAACGGACTTTCCGCTCCCGTGGCGATCGAAACGCTGTTGTTAAGCGGGGCGGAGCTTGTGGATGCAAAGGGCGATCCCATCACGCTGACGGCAGGGCAAAGCACCCTGCAGGGCGAGTTTTTTGTGGTGAGCTACGCCTTCTCGGTGACAAGCGCCGAGGGCACCACACGCTACAAAAGCGTGGAAGAGCTTAGCGCGGCGCTGAAAAATATGAGCGGAAACGTGACGATCACGCTGCTTTGCGACACGGACGGTGACGGAGCTGAGTTGAGTGTCAGAAGTGGCACCGTCGCGGTGCTTGATCTTGCGGGTAAGCATTTGCAAAATGCCTACTTGTCGCCATACCAGGGCAGCACGCTGACGCTGACAGACAGCAGTGAGGCAAAAAGCGGCCGCTACACACAGCCCTTTGGAATTACCGGTCTGTGCGTGTTGGGCACTATGATCCTGCAAGGCGGGTATATCGACTCTAACATCGTATTATACCATGAAAGCTCCGTGCTGTACGTTGAGGGCGGCATTTATGCCCTCGTGCAGATCTCCTTGCCGGCAGGTGCGCACGTTGAGATCACGGGCGGTCGATTTGAAAAAATGCTTCTGAGTAATGGGGTCACCTTTGCCGACGTGATCCCGGAGGGCTATCTGCCCTATGGCGCGCAGGGCTGGATCGGTGACCTTGGCGGATCCGTGATCGAGCAACCGTTTGAGATCCGTGCCCACGTCCACGAAAACGCCATGGGAAAGGATGAGACGCATCACTGGGTGGGATGCGCGTGCGGTTTGCTTGCCGAGGGCGGGAGCCGCGAAGAGCATCAGTATAATGAAAACGGCGTTTGTAGCGTGTGCGAGCACAGCACTGTCTTCCGCTTCGAAACAAAAGACGGCGAGACCCTCTTTTTTGCAACTGCCGATGCGCTGAGCGCATACGTTGAAGATAGCAACGGCGGCAGGATCACTGTTCTTGCCGATACCGAGGAGCTCAGCTTGAGGTTTTTGAGTGAGGGTGAGTGGGTGATCGACCTTTCTGGTGCCTCGGTCTCCCTCCTGGATATTTTTAGCTCCAATGCCGACGTGACACTGACCGACTCTGCAGCACCTGCCACAGGGGAGGGGAAAAAGTCGGATGTGGTCGCGCAAATGTTTGGCGGCACGCTTCGTGTAGAGAGCGGCTGTTACAGCGCGTGTATGCTGGCTTACAACAGTCTTTACACATCGGTTACCGTTGAGGTGTCGGGTGGGTCCTTTGACTTTCTCTCTCTTTACGGTGGCGAGGGCGAGGTCTATGTGAACGGCGGCGTGGCAAAAACGCTGGAAATTCGTTCCGAGGATTCGGATGAAGCGGCAGGGTCTTACATGGATCCGCCCAAGATCAACTGCTTTGAGGTCACGGAAGAGCTTGTGTTTACGAACGCAACGATGACACTTTTTCAGCTTCTCCCCCTTCCCGGTTGCGTGACGCTCACCGACGGTGAGGGCAATCCCGTCACCTTGCCGAACGATTCCGGCGTGTACGTGGGGCATCTGATCTTCACCCACAGCGACACGCACGTGGGTCCAACGACCCAAAAGGCGGATGATCACTATCACTGGCAGGTATATCCTTGCGGTGCCAAAACAGAGAAGGCGGCACATTACGGCGGTACGGCAAGCTGTCACCAGTGTGCCATATGCGAGGGCTGCGGGCTGAGATACGGCGAGCTTGCTTTGCACGATTTTGATGAAGGATTGGTTTGCCGTGTATGTGAAGCCACGGCGAAGCTTGCGCTGACCACCCCCGACGGCCTTGTGCTGTACGGCGATCTGGTAAGTGCTTTTGCGGCGGCACAAAGGGCGGAGCACGCCACGGTCACACTGCTTTGTGACGTGACCGGGAACGAAAATGATGCTGTCCTTGAGGCGGGCAACGTGACGCTGGATCTTGCGGGCTTCCTTCTGGAGACCGGTATCATCCAGATCGGCGAAGGCGCCACGCTGACCGTGACCGATACCGGTGAAGAGAGAACGGGTAAGATCACTGCATCCTATGCCTTTGAAGTGCTGGAGGGCGGTACGTTGATCGTGAACGGCGGTGAGATCAATGCCAGCAGTGCCTTGACGGGTGGCAATGCGACCGTGAACGGCGGTGTTTTTACGGGCCTGTACGGGTTCGATCTTTACAACAGCTCCACGCTTATTGTGAACGGTGGCGAGTTTTATTGTGAGGAGGAAGATTTTTACGTTAGCGGTAGAGGAAGCACGCTGGTCCTGCGCGGCGGCACCTTCCCGGAGGGACTGTTGATCGTCGACTATAGCGACGACCCCTTGTCGATCGTCGATGCGTTGGCACCCTTTACCTGCTTTAGCTTTGTGGACGCCGAGGGCAACCCGATCACGCTTGAAGAGGAGCAGGTCCGGTATGCGGACTATATCCGCGTACTGCACACCGAAAGCTACACCCTGCAAAAGGATGCCGACGTACACTACGAGGTGTGCGTGTGCGGCGAGAAGCGCAACGAGGCGGCACACAGCGGCGGCGCAGCCACCTGTACCGAGCAGGCGATCTGTGAGACCTGCGGCGAGAGCTACGGCGCGCTTGCCGCGCACGAATATGATAACGCGTGCGACGGCAAATGCAACGTATGCGAGGAGGACACCCGCACCCCTGCCGCGCACAGCGGCGGCACGGCAACGTGCACCGAGAAGGCCAAGTGCGCGAGCTGCGGTGAGAGCTACGGCGAGCTTGCCGCGCACGTTTATGACAACGCCTGCGACGGCAAATGCAACGTGTGCGGTGCGGATACCCGCACCCCCGCCGCGCACAAGGATGCGAACAAGGATAACAAGTGCGATGCCTGCGGTACGGCGATGCAAACAGGTGACCCCGCCGCCGATGAGGAAGGCCTTTCCGGCGGCGCCGTGGCGGCCATCGTGATCGGCAGTGTTGCGGTGCTTGGCGGTGGTGGCTTTGCCCTTTACTGGTTCGTGCTTCGCAAGAAAAGAGTGATATAACACACAACAACAAAAGCGGCGGGCCGTAAGGCCCGCCACAAAGAAAAACGCGCATACGGTAACGAAAAAACGGTACCGTATGCGCGTTTTTGTGCATTTTAGGTGAAATTAAAGCCAAATCTGCAGCACGCCGAGGGCGGCAAGAAGGGCGGGAACGGCCACCGTTACGCCGATCTTCAGAAAGTCTGCATAACCGAATTTAAGGCCGTGCTCCTTGAGGATGGAGCTCCACATGATTCCTGCCAGCGCGCCGATGGGGGTGAGGCACGCGCCGAGATTTGATCCCACCACGGTGGCAAACACGGCCGCAGGGTTTGCGGGCGCGTTTGACAAAATGGCGGAGTAAAACACGCTCATGGGAATGTTGTTGATCAGGTTGGACATCAGAAAGGAGGAGATGCCGTACGTCCACACGGGCAGTGCATCCCCCAGCAATAGGAACAGCTTTCCCGTTACGCCCGTGACGTGAAAGGCCTCTACGATCACGAACATGGAAAGCACGAAGGGGATCAGCTCCCACGGGGCGCGGCGCAGGCACGCGGCAAGGATGCGCGGCCCCCTCTTTTTGGCGACGGAGATGCCGATGCTCCAAAGGAACAAGCTGAGCGCACAGAAAAGCGACGCCAGCCACATCTCAATGCCGAAATAGCAGCCGAAGGCCAGCACCGCGGTGCACACGGCAAGGTGGACGATGCCCACCCAAAGCGAAAACTTATCCTCGATCATGACCTCCTGCGGGGTGGCGCAGATGGGCGCTGACAGCTTTTTGCGGAACAGCAAAAACAAAAACGCGCACGCCACAATGCCCGAGGCCAGTGTTACGGGGAGCATGATCTTGAGATAGGAGAGGAAATCGCCGCCCGTTGCCGTCACCAGATAAATGTTGGTGGGGTTGCCGATGATCAGCGCCATGCTCCAGGTGTTTGCCGCCACAAATTCTGCGGCAAGGTAGGGGAGCGGGTTGATCTTCGCGTTCTTGGCAAAGTAGCACACGAAGGGGGTGAAGGACAAAATGATGATATCGTTGGAGGTGAAAACGGTCAGCACGGAGACGGTTGCGTACAGCAGGACGAACAGCTTGAGCTGGCTGTTGCCCGCGTGACGGAGCGCGCAGTTGGCAAGAAAACGGAAAAATCCAAGCTCGTCCAGATAGATGGAAAGCAGTGTCATCGAGATGAAAAGGGTAAGGATCTTCAAGGGATTGATCGCGGTGTCCGCGATCAGTGCCGACCCCACCGCCACGGGGCGCACGGTGCTCGTGAGGAGAAGGGCAAGCGCTCCTATTAGCGTGATGACCCAATATGAGGAGACGGAAAACCGCCCAAGCTTGATTTTCGGATAAAAAAGCACCGCCAGAATCATGCAAAGACACGTGATCACGCCGATCAGAATTGCAAGCAGCATATAGGCCCTCCATAGTCGTTTTCAGGGTGCGCACGTGTCGCGGCTTTTGTCGGATTTTGCGCAACCGCTACATATTGTATCACTCGCCGTCCCGTTTGTCAAGGGCAGAATGGAAAGCTTTTCGCGGTAACGTGTGTGAGTTTTATGATTTTTCCAGGATCTCGCGCGCAAGGGCGGGCATAAGGGAAAGCATCTGTTCAAAAAGCTCTTGGGAAAGGGCGCGCGGCGGGGCGGTCTCAAAGGAGAAGGTGGCGTCAGCATAAAGCTCGCGCCACGCGCGGGCAAAGGGTGCAAAATCCATTTTGCCGAACAGCGGCAGCTGGTGCAGGTCGTGCGCCGCGTCGTTGTCGTGGATGTGGAACACGCGCACCGCGTCCTTCACGCGCAGCATCTCCTCGTAAAGGTCAAGCGCGGGGAACACGCCCACGTGCCCCGTGTCCAGACACATCGCAAAATGCGGATCGTCCACGGCGGCGATCACGCGCAGAATATCCTTGGGGTGCGAGAGGGCATAATGGTGAAAGGGCATATTTTCCAGACACACGGTCACGCCGTGCTCGCGTGCGGTGGGCATCAGTGCGCGGAAAAACGCCACGTTGATCGCAAAGGTCTTATCCGCGACCTCGGCGGGCTCGTGCGTGCCGAAGGGGAATACGGGGTGCACCACCATATACCGACAGCCAAGCAGAGCCGTCGCGCGTACGGCGCGACGCATCAAGGACAGCGCCACGGCACGCTCTTCCTCGGTGCCATCCTTGGTCGGATAGGTCCACGGGCCGTGCGTTTGCGAAATCTCTATGCCGCTCTTTGTGATCAGCGCCTTTTCTGCTTCGATGAGGGCGGGGAGCTCCTCTTCGCGGCACGTGTAAATGGGCGAGCACGTGTCCATCATCGTGAAGTCGATGGCATCAAAGCCGAATTTTTTGATTTTTTCATAGCGCTCTTTGCCAAGGTGCGCAATTTTGCCGGAGGTGATTCCGATTTTCATAGCTTCTCCTTTTTGGGGGCGGTGTTATTGCACGCCGAGCAGTCGCGCGGCGTTGCCGTAGAGGATCTTTTCCTTGTCGCGCGTCGAAATGGCGGCGTTCTGCACGCTTTCCAGGAAGGGCGCGGGCGAGTAGCCGGGGTAGTCGGTACCAAAAAGGATCCGATCGGCTCCTACCTTGGATACCGCCTCCTGCAGCATCCCCTCGCGCGTGCCGTGCGCGGAGATGTCGAAATAAACGTTTTCCCGCGACCGCATCGTTTCCATGGCAAAATCAAACAGCCCATAGCCGTCCAGATGCGCCACCACGATCGGCAAATGCGGGAATTGCGCGATCATTGCCGTCATATCCTCAGGGCGCTTGTTGGGGTGGAAGGAAAGCACCATTTCGTGCTGCTGTGCCACCTCTAAGATCTCCCAAAGCCGAGGGTCGGCAAAGCTGCGCCACCCCATCAGATAGGGCACCAGCTCCCCCACAAGGCGCACGCCTTTTTGGGCGTAATATGTGATCTCGCGGCAGGAAAGCTCCACAAAATCGGGGTGGATGTGGATGCCCGCCGAGAAAAAGTCGGGGAATTGCAGCTGCATCTCATACGCCTCACGGTTGAGGCGCGGCAAAATTTGTGCATAGTCGGCAAGCTCGCGATTGGTGTCGCCCTTGTGGATGGCGCTTCCCGACGCGCGGGTGATGCCGTGTGCCGAAAGCCCCTTTACAAAGTCCTCGGGGCTGAGCACATCCGCGTGAAAATCATAGCCGGGGTGCAGGTGAAAATCAAATATTTGCATGCGTGTTCACGCTCCTTTTTGACAAAATACCCCAAAACGGGGCGAGTTTTTCGCGTTTTTACATCTTTTCGGCCAGCGTGCGGCGGCGGCGCCAGATGCCGGAAAGGAAATAGATCAAGCTGGGGATCGCGTAGCCGTAGGGCGCAAGACCGTAGCCCAGCACGAAGCCGAAAAAGCCGAAATTCAGCACCACGCCGAAAAGGTAACTGAGGCCAATGCGCAACGCCACGCCGTCCAGAATGGCCAGCACCATGCCAAGCTTTGCGTTGCCGATGCCCTGAATAAAGGCACCCGTGCCGCGCATCACGGCAAAGGCGGGGAACATCCAAAGGATCGCCTTCACGAAGGTGGAGGACATCTCGTGCACCAGCGGATCGTCCGAGAACAGCATAAACAACTGCTTGCCAAGCAACACGTAAAGCAGCATAAAGAACACGGTCAGCGCGGCGGAAAGCACCCACGCGCGGTGCACGACCTCCTTGGCGCGCTTCTGATCGCCCGCGCCGATGTTCTGGCTGATCATCGGCATGGCGGCGTACTGGATGCCCTGCGAGATCTTGTTGACAATGTCATCAATGCGCACACCCACGCCGAAGGTCGCGGAGGCGACCACGCCGACGTTGTTGATCATCGCGTTGACGAAAAGCATCGAGATATTGATAAAGCCGGACTGCACCGCCATCGGCGTGCCAAGCCCCAGGATCATTCCGATGTACTTTTTGCGCGGAATGAAGTTTTCGCTATGGAAGGTGAAGCCGAAGGCCTCCTTTTTGCGGTAAAGATAGACAAGCGAGAACAGGAACGAGACCGCCTGCCCAATGATGGTCGCCCACGCGGCACCCGCCACGCCCCATCCGCACACGCCGGTGAACAGAATGTCCAGCACCAGATTGACAAGCGACGCGATGCCGATGAAAATGAAGGGGCTTTTCGCGTCTCCCATACCGCGCAATACCGCCGAGACCAGGTTATACCCCGCGGTGAAGATCAGCCCTGACGTGCAGATGATCAGATATTCCATCGCCATTTCGGCGGACTCGACGGGGATGTTGATCAGGGAGAGAATGGGTGTGCGAAAGAGCAGGATGCCGCCCGTCAGCAAAAGCGAGAGCGCCAGCACGAACCACAAAAGCGAGCCCACGGCATCGTTCATCTCCCGCTTTTTGTGCGCGCCGAGCGCCTGTGCGATCAGTACCTGCCCCGCGTTGGAAAAGCCGAGACAAAGCATGGTGGCGAAGTTGACGATCTGGCTGCTTTGCGACACGGCGGAAAGCCCCGCGGTGCCCACAAAGTGCCCGACGATGATCATATCGATGGTGCTGTAAAGCACCTGCATGGCGTTGGAGGCCATGAAGGGCAGGGAAAATAAGATCAGCTGGCGCGTGATGTTTCCCCGCGTAAAATCCTTGGAAAGTGTTTTCACGATCGTTACCTCTTTTTGAATTCCTTACCATTGTAGCACAAAATTTGATTTTTGTAAAGAAAAAAGCCCCACGTAGGGGCTTTTTTCTTTACTGCGCTTCGCCGTTTGCCATCACGTCCGAGATGATCTGAAGGACTTTGTCATAGCAGCCGCCGCAGCCGGTGGTGCATTTGGTGGTGTTTTTCACGCTTTCAAACGTGTCCAGAAGGGTCTCCAGCTTTTTGCTGCTTTGAATGGCGTCCAGAATGTCAAAATAGCTGACGTTGTTGCAGTTGCAGACCTGATAGTTCTGCGTGGCTTTGGTGTCCACGGGGGAAAGCGTGCAGATGACGGGCTCCTCGTACTCGGTTTTCCAAAGTCCGTGCAGGTTGCAGTAGGCATAGGCAGAGATCACCTTTTCCCCCTCGCAAAGTGCGAAGGTGGCAACGGGGGTGTCGCCCGCGTTCAGTTTTCTGCACTGCGCGCCGCGGTCTGTCTGCAAAAACACCCATTGGATGCTGTGCTCGGCGGTCATGGGATGCTCGATCGCACCGACCGTCACGGTAACGGTGTTTTCCTGCACATCAAGCACGGGCACGTGCTTTTCCTCAGATGCCTCGACAGTGCCGGGCTCCAGTTTGGTCATTTTCTGACCGCAACACATCATCGGCACGCCCGCATCCTGCACAAGGGCAATCAGATTTCCGCAATGCTCGCAAATATAAAAACGGTTGTTATCAGGCATAGTAAGCTCCTCCGATTTTTTGCAGTGCTCCGTTGGCACTGCTCTAATGCAATTATAGCATATCCCATTCTATTCGTCAAGTATGTTTTATACTTGAGATTCCTGCAAAAACGTGAGAAAATAAAGTTGCTTTTGATCTTATGCGGCCGTGAGGCAATAAGATTCGCAGATCGTGTGACCACGTCATAAATAAATCCCCGAAAACGGTATGAGTTTTCGGGGATTTCTTGTTTGCGCAACCGAAACGGCTACATTTCGGCTCCCTTGTGCAAAGGGAGCTGTCGCGTTAGCGACTGAGGGATTGTTGTTCGCGAACTGAGTAGTTATTCGATTGCAATATTTTCCGTGAACTCCTGCAGATCAAGCTCGGTCTGCGAGAAGTCGCACACGCGCACGCCGTTGTGGGTGAGGTTTTGGATGCTGATATTCTCGGTCTTGTGCGTCTCGTCATACCCCTTGAAGCGCAAGCGAGGCGCGCGTGGGGAGAGTAAGCTGATGTTTTCAAAGCGTATGTCGCGGTTTTTGCCGCGGCGCGTGCCGCCGGCGGAGTATTCGTGATGAAATTCCACGATCGCGCTGATGAGATAGGGCATATAATCGGGGTCGGTGTTCTCGTATACCTCGTTGTCACTTTTTTGGATGCGATAGCGCGGGATCTGCTCGTCCATCTCCACGCGAATGTCGCGGAAGGTGATATCGTGCACGTCGGCATAGTCCACGTTCGCGCAGTCCAGCGCCACGTTCGTGAGGTGGATGAGATCGCAGTCACGGAAGGTGATATCGCGGATTTCCTCGGCGCGCGTTTCCGCGCCGATCTCCAGCGCCTTGTTCCAGTCGTTCCAGATCGTGCAACGCTCGATCACCGTGTCGCAAAAGGTGTCATAACTCATACCGTTTCGGTACATATCGGCCTTTACGGCCGCTTCCACGTCCCCCTTGTAGTAGCAATCGAAGCCCTTGATACAGATGCTGTCATCAAAGGTGCGAATGAAGCAATCCGAAATGCGCACGCCCTCGCAATTGTGCATGTCAATGCCGTCCGAGTTGTAGCGCCAGCAGCCGATGATCTTCACGTTTTTGATGCTCAGATCGCGGCAGGCGGTGGGGCGGACGTTGTAAACGAGGGAGTCGCGGATGGTGATGCCGTCTATTTCTACGTTCGTGCAGTAACGCAGCTCGACCGTGTGGCGGCGCTTCGCATTTTTGATCGCCTCGCGGTTGCCCTCGGCACTCGCCTCAAACAAAATTTTTTCCTTGTTGCGGCTGTTGTCAAGAATGCCGCGCCCTAAAATTTTGATATTTTCCGCATCCTCGGCGCGTATGCATGCATAGACCACAGCACCCTCGTCAAGATAGAGCGTCTGTCCGCTTTTCAGCTCAATGAGGCCCGCATCGTGCTCGCCCGCGCCGAAGTAAAGCACGTTTTCGTCGCATACGTCCACGTCATATTGCGACATGGGGTCGGCAAAAACGTGCAACGCGCGTCCCCGCCCGTACGCCTCTACCGTGAAGTAAGCGGGGCGGGAAAGGGTGAAGCGGATGCTGCCGTTTTCCACTGTGGGCGTGATGCCAAGCGATTGCGGGCGGATCTTCAGCTTTGCGGGGTCGAAGGTGTCTTTTGGGGTGATCTCAAATTCGATCGGCTCGTCTATGGCAAGCGACAAAAACTGAACGGGCTCACTTTGCGAAATATCGCGCTGGTGCCCCGGCCAGCGACGGTTGAAGGGCACGGCCGACACGCGTGCGGTGTTTGTTTCGGCAATTTTGCCGTTGATCTTAACGGTATAATCCTCGCACGCGGGGGGGACGGGGATGACGGGATAGATGCGGTAGCTCATTATGGCACTCCTTTTGTTTGATAGCTTGATTATAACACGGCGCTCCCCTCGCGCACCATGACATTTGTTGCAAAAACGGACAAATATGATACAAATTTTTTCGGTGTTCTTGCTTTGTTGCGCTCTTTTTGCTATAATGAAAGAAAAAGGGGGTATGGGAATGTACGGCTATCGCTTACGGTGCCCGACGGCGCTTTCCAAAACGCTTTGGGCGTGTCGGACAAACGTCGGTGACTACGTCTGGCAAAATCGGAACAAACCAAACACGGTAGAGATCAGCATTTGCAATGCCGCCGCACGCACGCACCGTGTGAGGGACGCGGCGCCCCGCGAGCTTTGCGGTACCACGCTTTCCTGCGTGGTGGGGAACACGCCCATTTCCTGTGAGGCGCCGACGGGGGTTGCGGTGCAGATCACCTCGGTGGCGGTGCACTTTCCCGTGCTTGAATTTGAGGAAAAGGAGTTTGATGCAAAGGATATTTCCGACACCTCCGTGCTGCTTTTGCCGCTTTTGCAGGAGGGGCTGTCGCCGGCGGAGCTTGGCGAGATCGAACGGCTTTTGCATCAATACATCGAGCACTACGTCAAAAAAACTGCCGCCGCAGAGCTTGCCTGCCACGCCATTTTTTTACAGCTGCTTTGTCGGCTGGACGCGATGGCGCGCCGCGCGCCGAAAAAAGGGAAGTACGCGCACTATTACGTGGGCAAAACGGAGGCGATCCTGCGCGAGCGTTATGCGCAAAAGCTGACGCTTGCCGAGGTTGCCGCTGAGCTTGAGATCACGCGCGGGTATCTGTGCGCGATCTTTAAGCGTTATACGGGTCTCGGTTTTTCCGAACGGCTCACACAGCTTCGCATGGAAAAGGCGAGGGAGCTGTTGCAAGAGGGTGGGATTTCTGCCGCCGAGATCGCCGAGCAAACGGGGCTTGGAGACGAGCGCAATTTGCGCCGCCGCTTCAAGCAATACTTTGGCGCGGGGCTTGGCGAGTACCGCCATATCATCAAGGAGCAAACGCTGTATCACAAGCGTCCCGTGCGCGAAAAAAGCTAAAAAGCCCCCAAACGGTATGAGTTTTCGCGGTTTTGAGGGGTAAAACCGAAAAAGGAGGCGACTTGTATGCAGGCGCCGAAGTATTTTGAAAAGTTCAAGTGTACCGCAGACCGTTGCACGCACAGCTGTTGTGTGGGCTGGGAGATCGACGTGGATGAGGAAACGCTCGCACGCTACCTGGCACTCCCCGACGCAAAAGGCGCGTGGATCAAGGATAGCATCGTACAGGACGGGGAATATGCACATTTTCGCCTTTGTACCGACGAGCGCTGCCCGCATCTGGACGAGCGTGGCCTTTGCCGCATCATCAAGGCGCTTGGCGAGGGGTACCTGTGCGATATTTGCCGCGAGCATCCGCGCTATTATAATCCGGTAGGCGGCGAGTGGGAATGCGGCATCGGTGCCTCCTGTGAGGAGGCGGCGCGACTGATCTTGGCCGAGGAGGATTACCGTACGCTTGTGCCCGTGGAAACGGGGGAATGTGCACCAAAGTACGATACGTATACGGATTTTTGTGCAAAAACGTGGCGAGAGCAGGTGTTTGCACTGCTCTCGGATAAGGAGCATGACCTTGAAGAAAGATGCGCCCTGATCGAGGCGCGCTTTGGCGTGCCCGCGGCTCTGGAGCCGCAGGCGCAAGAGCAGCTGCTTGCCTCCTTGGAGTATCTGGACGGGGCGCACCGCGCCTTGCTGTTGTCTTGTGCCGGGGTATCGCTCACGGGCGTGGACGCGCTTGCCTGCGAGCGCTTTTTGGCCTATCTGATCTATCGCCATGCAAGCCCCGCGCAGGGCGAGGGGGATTTTCGGCTGATGGTGGGCTTTTCTTTGTTTGTGATGCGACTTTTTGCCGCTTTGACCGGCGAAAAGGGCCTCTCACCCGTGCGGGCGGCGGTGTTGCTTTCCGAGGAGCTGGAGTACTCCGTGGAGAACACAGAGGCGATCTGCCGCGCGTTGGCGTCGGATATGTGGGAATAGAAAATTTCTTGGGGAATTGTCGTATATGGTATAAAAAGTCATTAAAAAAGCAGGAAGAACTGTCAAAAAAAGGGTATAAAAACCTTTGCACAACTGTCAAAAAAGAAGCGACGCCGTTCGCTTCTTTTTTTGCATATTTCCCGCAATGTTCCTGCAAAATCCCGTTTGCAACGACCTTTTTCTTCCTTATTTATATGGCGCGCATACGAAATGCGGAATATGCAAGCTTGCAAGTGAAGGTAAGGGGCGGCTGCACGGGAAACGATGGGTTGACAGATCGTTTTGAGACGAGAATGAGTATAAGAAAAAATGGAATAAATATACATTTATCCGCAAAAAGCACTGTATAGAAAAAATTGATAAATTTGATGAAAATCAGCCAAAAAATCAATATCGAGGAATTTGCGCCGCTTGTTTACAAAAAGTTCACAAAATTATGATAAGAAGATGAAAATTAAGTGAATATAGTGATTGCAATTTGAATTCGCATGTGCTATAATATACACAATTATTTTATTAATCGCGTGAATGATTATTAAGTTGACATGATTAATAAATAAAAAACAAAAAGGAGAACAAACCATGAGCAACAAGAACGAAAAAGTTCAAGACAATGGAACCAAGTCCAAGCTCCTGTCTATGAACAAATGGTTCTACGCGTTCCTCGCAGCCGCAGTGCTGTTCGTTGGTGCCATCGTTGCAGTGCTGATCATCGCACTGGGCGGTGAAGAGACACCCGTGGACAACAACGGCCCGCTTACCGAGGGCGCGGAAACAGGTGTGTACTATTACGACGCCGAAAAGGGTGAATATTTACTGTCACTGAACAGTGGCAACAAGTTCACCATTGCGGGCCCCGACCTGAATAAGTCGGGTGAGTACACCGTCACAGGCAGCGAGATCACGCTTGATTTCGTGAAGGATGAGGACAAGACGGCGAAGGTGACTATCGCCGACAACGTGCTCACCATGCTGTGGAACGAAACCGAGATGCGATTCCTCAAAAAGGTTTCCTTCAACGTGACCTTCCAGACGGACGGTGGCAGCGCCGTGACGGCACTGAGCGTGCTGAACGGCAAGACCGCCGCAAAGCCCGCCGATCCCACCAAGGACGGCTATGCCTTCATCGGCTGGTATGCAGACGCTGCATGCACCAAGGCATTTGACTTTGTTACCACCGCGATCGGCGCCGATACCGCCGTTTACGCCAAGTGGGTCAAGCTTGAGGCCGGTGTCAGCGAATACAACGTCAGCTTCAACCTCGGCTACGAGGGCGCCACTGCCCCCGCCGCCACGAAGACCACGAACGGCAAGCTGTACACCCTTCCCACTCCCACGCGTGAGGGCTACACCTTCGCGGGCTGGTGGATCAGTGCTTACGAGGATGGCGAAAAGCTGACCTACGCCTGCACCGATGAAACGACGTTTAAGGCCGACACCACGCTGTATGCGCTTTGGATCGACAACGCCAGCCAGAAGCTTCCCGCTCCCGCTGTCAGCGTTTTTGCCAATGCGATCAAGTGGGATGCCGTCAACGGTGCCAGCTCTTACGCGCTGACCGTGATCAATGCGGCAGGCGAGACGGTGCTTTCCAAGAACGTGGGCAGCACCAGCGAAAGCTTTGATTTCACCGCGCTTGCAGGCGGCGACTACACGGTATCCGTTGTGGCCGTTTCCTCGGACGTGAACAAGAACTCCGATCCCGCCGTCAGATACTATCGCAACAAATCTCTTGACCGCGTTTCCGGCTACACTGTGCTGGATGGCTCGCTGCTGATCTGGAATGCCGTTGCGGGTGCCGAGAAGTACATCGTTACCGTGGAGTGCGGCGAGGCAGGTCACACGCACACCGCATTTGACAATGGCACGCAGACCTTCTTCAATATCGCCAACTGCAAGATGCAGAAGGGCGGCGTGAAGATCACCGTCGTTGCCAAGGCAAACGGCTACGTGGAGTCTGTGGCTACGACCTACGTTTACGAGAAGAATCTCGATGCCATCGACGCCGTTGTTTATGATGAGGCAACCTACAGCTTCGTTTGGGGCCGCGTTGAGAACGCCGCGAAGTACTTCGTGCTTGTGAAGTGCGGCGGCCACACGCATGCGCTTGTGGATAACGGCACCGCCACTTCCTTCTCCGTGAAGTATTGCACCGGCGCCGTTGCTATCGAAGTTTACCCCGCCACTGCGGGCTACAACTCCCCCGATGCAACCAAGGCGGCCATCACCAAGACCTCTCTTGCCGCCCCCTCCAACGTGGCGTTGAACGGCAAGCAGCTGACCTGGGATGCTGTTGCAGGTGCAACCGGCTATCAGGTCAAGATCGGTGATCAGGTCTTCCCCGCCTCTACCAACTCCTACAATCTGGATGATTCCGGCATCACCTTTACTGCCGGCAATGATTACGCCATCAGCGTGATGGCTGTCGGTGCGGAAAGCTCCGCTTACAGCGATGCGCTGAACACCAAGGCATTCGCCATGACGGCGCTGACCTACAACGATCACGTTGTCAGCTGGGCACCTGTGATCGGTCAGAGCAACTACGAGGTCGAGGTCAACGGTGTGGCTATGGACATCGTTTCCAATGCGACCAGTGTGGCAGTGACGCTGACTAAGCCCGGCGTGAACGTCATCCGCGTGCGCTACGTGGGCGCAGGTGAGAACTGGTCCGTGATCGAGGTCTACGCCTACGAGGTGACCTATGACAGCCGTTCTATCTCCGGTGTTGTCAAGGAATACCTTGCCATTGGCGATACGATGTCGATGCCCCAGACCTTTGAGCTTGCCGGTTACAACTTTGCCGGCTGGTACAATGCACCCGGCGCCGCAAACGGCAACGGTGCAGCTTACCCCTACGTGACCTTCAGCGAAAACGGCGACCTTGTGCTGTATGCCGCTTGGACTCCCAAGGACTATAAGGTCATCTTCTTCGGCTGTGAGAACGTCAGCAACCTTGCAAACGCTGACAGCGTTACCGTTACCTACAGCAAGAATTTCAAGCTTCCCATTCCCGTCAGCAACTCCGGTGACACCTTCTCCGGCTGGTATGCCGCAGACGGTACGCAGATCGCTGATGCCGAGGGTAACAGCCTTGTTCCCTATGACGTCACGCGCGATATGCAGGTGTACCCCACCTTTGATACGGGTCTGATCACCTACACGCTTCGTACTGACGGTACTTACGCCGCAGCGGCAGGTCCCAACGTGGACAGCGCTGATACCATCACCGTTCCCGCTACCTACAAGGGCATTGCGGTCACGGCTATTCTGGAGAACGGCTTCTACGACAGCGACAACCTCCTTTACATTAGGATCCCCTCCACGATCCAGCTGATCGGTACGGGTGCACTCGGCTCCTGTAACATCCTGCGTGCGATCGAGATCTACGACGTGAAGACCGAGACCCCCTACAAGCAGGTCTACTTCTCCGATCAGGGCGCACTGCTTTACTACGATGAGCCCTCCGATGCTACCTACCTGGAGCTCTTCCCCAGAGGTAAGGACGGTCACTACGTGATGTCCGAAGAGGTCGACATCATTCGCGATATGGCGTTTGAGAGAACCTCCATCACCTCTATCCAGATCAGCAAGAGCGTTTCCTACATCGCCAAGAGAGCATTCTATGACTGCAAGCTGCTGCAAAGCATCGAGTTCGCCGCAGGCGGAACCGACGTTTCCTTGGTAATCGAGGATGGCGCATTCCTGAGCTGCAGCAACGTCAAGTCCTTTGTGCTTCCTGCCCGTTTGTCTCAGTTCAATCTGAGCGAGCTGGACAGATTCCCCGCACTGGAAAGCGTTGCCATCGAGGACGGCAATAATATGTACAGCACCGTAAGCGGTATGCTGTGTGATGCATCCGGCCAGAAGGTTCTGTACTGCCCCACCTCCTACGCTGCCAATAACGGCGTGTTCACGCCCGCCGCAACCATCCGTACGATCTCTGCGGGCGTATTTGCCAAGAACACCAAGATCACCGAGATCGTGATCCCCGCTTACATCGAAACCATTGAAGCAAATGCCTTCAGCGGTTGTAAGAGCCTTACCACCGTTACCATCGAAAGCGGTCGTACCCGTGATCTTTCCGTCGGTGCCTCCGCATTTGCAAACTGCCCCAACCTTGCCACCGTTAACCTCGGCTCCGGCGTAGTAGCTGCCTCCACCGAGATCGACGAGGGTGTCATCACCTTTGCTAACGGCGTATTCGCACAGTGTGAAAACCTTCGAACCGTCAACGTTCAGGGCGGTGTGAATATCGCAACGCTGGGCACAAACGCCTTCAACGGCGCGGTTGAGCTTTCCAAGTTCAACACCACCGCCGACATTGTGATCGGCGAGATCGGCGCAAACGCCTTTGCCGGCACCGCGCTGATGAGCTTCCAGCTTCATGCCTCCACCACGGTTGTGGGCGACGGTGCTTTTGCAAGCTGCCGTGAGATGACGTCCTTCGCCTTTGGTGAGAGCGCAAATCCCCCCAAGTTTGGTGCGGATGTCTTCAAAGACTGTGTACAGCTGCAGGAGATCGTGATCTCCGCGGCGCTGACCGAGTTCGACGTGTCGATATTTGGCGCACAGGTCAAGACCTTGACCGTTGCGGCAGGTAATACGACCTTTGCCACCGACAACGGTGTGCTTTACAACTCTGATTACACCACCGTGATCGCTTATCTGCGCGGTCTGGACGGAGACCTCACCAAGCTTCGTTGGGATACGATCACCAAGATCGGTGACAACGCCTTCAAGGGTCTTACTAAGATCGAATCCATCGTGATTGGTGCGAACGTGACCGAGATCGGCGCCGGCGCCTTCAATGGCTGTACGAAGCTTACCTCCGTGACCTTCGCAGGTACCTCCTATAACAACCTTGTGATCGGTGCAGATGCCTTCAAGGGCACCGCTATCACCGGGATCGCACTTCCCGCAGGCGTTTCCTCTATCGGCAACGGCGCATTCCAGAGCTGCACGAAGCTGGAGACCGTGACCATGCAGGCAGGTGTTGCTACCATCGGCGAGGGTGCATTCCAGAGCTGCACGAAGCTGACCTCCGTCACGCTTTCCACGAGCATCACTGAAATCGCGGCTTCCGCGTTCCAGAGCTGCACCTCTCTTACCGAGATCGCGCTTCCCGATACGGTAAAGACCATTGGTAACAATGCGTTCAAGTCCTGCTCTAAGCTGGCAACGATCAACCTGCCCACCGCGCTGACCGCCATTGGCGAATATGCACTTTCCGGCACGGCGATCACCTCGATCAAAATGCCCAAGGGCGTTTCCGTCGGCAAGGGCGCGTTCCAGAGCTGCACGAAGCTGACCTCCGTTACTCTGCCCGATAATGCTGTTGAGATCGGTGAGTCCTGGTTCCAGAGTTGCTCGGCTCTTACCCAGATCGAGCTGCCCACCACCGTGACCAAGATCGGCAAGAACGCCTTCAACGGCTCCGGCCTGACCTCCATCACGCTGCATGAGGGTATCACCACCATCAGCGCGGGTGCGTTCCAGTCCACTAAGTTCACCACCATCACCATTCCCGCTTCCGTTACCTATATCGAGGGTGGTGCATTCCAGTCCGCCAAGATCCAGTCCATCACCTTTACCCCCGGTACGAAGACGCTTGCCCTTGGCGGCGCCGCTGACACCGCCGGTGTCTTCCAGAGCAGCGCCCTGGCAGGTACCGTGACTTTGCCCGATCGCGTCTCCACGCTGGGTGCAAGAGCATTCTACGGCTGTAGCGCCCTGACCGGCATTGACCTTGCAAACGTGAAGGTGATCAACGGTTACACCTTCTACGGCACAAAGCTTGCCGCCATCGACCTGACCGGCGTGACCTCGATCGGCACCTATGCCTTCTACAACGCGAAGCTGACGACGGTCACTATCCCCTCGACCGTGGCTTCCATCTCCTCTTATGCGTTCGCGTCCAGCTCTGCTGCCAATGCAACGCTTACCGGCCTGACGATCCAGGAGGGCGTGAAGACCATCGGTACTTACGCCTTCAATTACAGCGCTAAGCTGAAGACGGTCACCATCCCCACCTCTGTGACGAAGATCGATTCCTACGCGTTCAGATACTGCAGCCAGTTGACCAACATCAGCTTCACTGCCGGCGGTACGCAGCCTTTGACGATCGCCACCAACGCTTTCGCGAATACTTCCTTTGTCACCATCACCTTCCCCGCACGTCTTTCTGTGCTGGGTACAACGGCAAGCAGCTACGGCTACACCTACTACAACACCGAGGCCGTCTTTACCAGCAACAGCAAGCTGACCGACGTTCACGTAGCAGCGGATCCCGCTGTTACGGAGCCCACCTTCTCCTCTTACGAGGGCATCATTTACAGAAACTATGATGCCGTAAGCGAACAGTACGCACAGTACGCAACGCTGCTTTACTGCCCCAGATACAAGGTTGGTGAGGCAAAGGTCCACTCTGCCACCACCCTGGTAGAGACCAAGGCGTTCTATACTGTCAACAAGCTGACCAAGATCACCTTTGAGAGCCGTCCCGAGACCGACGACACCTGGAACGTGCCCTCCCTTGTGATCGGTCGTGATACCAACAACACCTCTGCATATAACAACACCGCTACGATCACCTCTTCCACGATCACGCAGATCGTCTTCCCCGCACATCTGAAGAGAGTGACTGCAAGAGCGCTTTCCCTGACCAAGACCGCAGCCGTGACATTGACCTTCAACGAGAACTCCTTGTTCGAGGTCGGTGGTTACATGATGGCGAACAGCGCCGGCTTGAAGGCTGTGGAAAACCTCAGACTGAGCGCAGCCGAGCGTAACATTTTCCAGGGCTGCTCCAACCTGCAGAGCGTGACCTTCGCTCCCGGCTCTACCCTCGAGAAGATCCCGCAGCAGATGTTCCGTAGCTGCACGAAGCTGACCGCCATCGAGATCCCCGCAAGCGTTGTGGAGATCGAGCAGGTTGCCTTCGACGGCTGCAGCGGTCTGACGTCGCTGACCTTTGAGAAGGGTTGTCAGCTGGAAACGGTTCGTCCCAGATCCTTCCAGACCTGCAGAAGCCTTACCAGCATCGTATTGCCCGACAGCTTGAGATGGATCGATGACAGCGCATTCAGCGGTTGCTCCGGTGTGGTGACCTTCACGATGTCCCCGCAGCTGACCGACGGTCTCGATATGGCAGGAAACAGCCTGTTCGCCAGTATGACCAGCCTGGAAAAGATCATCGTTCCCGCCTCCAATCCTTACCTGAAGGACATCAACGGTATCCTGTTTGACAAGAACGAAACCATCCTGCACGCTTATCCTAAGGCATGCAAGTCTCCTTTGGTGCTGCCCTCTACGCTGCTGATCATCGAGACAGCCGCACTGAGTGGCTATCAGGGCTCTGAGCTGAACCTTCCCAATAACCTTGAGGAGATCAGAAGCGGTGCGTTCCAAAATATGGATAACCTGACCAGCGTTACCATCCCCGCTACCGTGAAGAAGATCGGCAGCAGCGCATTCGGTAACTGTGATAAGCTTGCCACCGTGTTCTTTATGCCCGGCAGCCGGCTGGAGGAGATCGGCGGTAGCGCATTTGCCGGCACCGCCATCACCGAGATCAGCGTGCCCGATAACGTCAACGTGATGGGTAGCTCTGTGTTCGCGAGTTGCTACTCTCTGACAAAGGTCATTTTGCCTGCGGCACTGACCGAAATTCCCGTCGGCATCTTCCGTGATTGCGGCAATCTGAAGGAGGTCGTTATTCAGGATCGTGTGACCCTCATTGACCAGGTTGCATTCGCCAACAGCGGTATTGAGGAAATCACACTGCCCGATTCCTTGCTGACCATTGGGCGCGATGCATTCCAGACGTGCCTTAAGCTGACCACCGTGAACATCAGCGAGAACTCGAGATTGGATAAGATCGAGGACAAAGCATTCTACGCCCTGCCCAAGCTTGCCAACATCAGCTTTGGCAAGAAGCTGACCACCATTGGTAACAATGTATTTGAGGGCTGTACCGCCCTTGTGACCGTGACGCTGCCCAACAGCGTGACCACGCTTGGCACCAAGGTGTTCTACAACTGCTCCGCTCTTACGAACCTGACGCTTTCCGCTTCGCTGACCGCCATTCCCGCAAACACCTTCGAGAACTGCGGTAAGATCGAGAGCGTGACCATCGGCGCGGCTGTTACCGAGATCGGCGCCGCCGCCTTCAAGAACTGTGCATCCCTTGCCACCGTGATCTTTGATCCCGCCTGCGCCATCACGGCGATCGGCACCGAGGTCTTCTATGGCACCACGGCTCTTAGCGCGATCGCGCTTCCCACCACCGTCATTTCCATTGGCGAATCCGCGTTCCGAAACAGCGGCATTGCAACGCTGAGCCTGCCCACGGGTCTTACTCAGCTGGCTTCCAACGCCTTCCGCGGCTGTGTGAACCTTGCTGAGGTCTCTATCCCCAACGGTCTTGCAGAGATCGGCGCTTACGCCTTTGCAGAATGTACCGATATGACCACGCTGAACCTGTACGGCGGTCTGGAGCAGATCGGTGACTTCGCCTTCTCCGGCTGTACCGCATTGCAGAGCGTTACCATTCCTTCCACCGTGGAAAGATTCGGCGCGAACCCCTTCATGAACTGCGTGGCACTGACTAACTTCACCATGGATGAGAACCCCAACTTCACGATGCATGAGGGCGTGCTTTACAACAAGACGATGTACACTCTCTTGTTCTATCCCGCGGGTCTCACCGCTGAAACCTTCGAGTTCCCGGAGGATACCCACGAGATCGCAGGCGGTGCATTCGCTGCCTCCAAGCTGCAGTCCATCGTCATTCCCGAAAGAATTACCGTGATCCCGGATTCCGCCTTTGAAAACAGCGCACTGCTGACCTCCGTGACGCTGAACGAAGCAGTCACCTCGATCGGCAATTCCGCATTCAAGGGTTGCGTCAGCCTGAACAACGTGGTGATCCCCGCATCCGTCACGTCGATTGGCGATTACGCGTTTGCAGGATGTGCTGCACTTACCAACGACGGCTTCGTGATGAGAAACACCGCTGCCGAGCTTGGCACTCACTTGTTTGAGGGCTGCGTGTCCTTGACCGACGTTCTGCCTCTCGGTACCTTCACCGATTATATGTACGCAGGCACCGGCATCGTCAACCTGACGATTCCCGAGAACTATTCCCTTATCAAGGATGAAAAGACTCGCCAGCCCTTTGAGGGCGTATTTGCAAACTGCACCAAGCTGCAGAGCGTGACCTTCTCCGGAAAGGTGGCTGATAATACGGTGCTTGGCAACGCCTTCTTCGCAGGCTGCACCGCACTGACCGAGATCACGATTCCTGCAGGTGTGTATGCTCTTGGCGGCATCGCATCCCAGGGCTTCCAGTCGGATGCTCTCGGTGTGTTTGCCAACTGCGTCAACCTGGTGACTGTAAACCTGCCCGAAAATTTCTACGGCTTTGGTGACGGCTGCTTCGAGAACTGCGTGAAGCTGGCTAACATCAATCTGAATATCAATCCCGATATGGGTGTGCGTGTTGGCGATCGCGCGTTCAAAAACTGCGTGGCCTTCACAAATATGAATTTTGTTGCCTCTGCCGCCTATATGGGTGATGAAGCGTTCATGAATTGCACCGGTCTTGTGGGTGAGATCAGATTTGTCGTTACGGCGGTCGAAAGAATGGGCGCCAGAGTATTTGCCGGTTGTATGGGTATTACCGCTTTGAACTTTATGGATTGCCGTAAGGGCTTTATGGCAGGCGAGTCTGACCCCAATGCGTTTGCCGGTATGGATACCGAAAACCTGAAGATCTATGCCTACTCTGATGAGGGATACGAAGGTATGAACAGAAGCGGTATCTTTGACATCCTTGTGCGCGAGAACGTGTTCATCGAGGGTGGCAAGAAGTAATAAGAAATTATTTCTTCACCAATTTCATGATTTGAGAAAAATATTTTTCGCAAATCGTACAAATTTACTCCCAAGGGGACCTTTTGGGTCCTCTTGGGAGGTATTTGCTGAAAAAGGCTTTTTCGTTTTCGTCTCAAAACGGTGCGAAAGAGCACATTGCGCACGTCAATTTGACCTTTTTGCGCATTTTTTAAGAACCCATTGTGGTCGGTGAAGCCGGCCTTGTCGGCGCAAGGCGACGTTGTGCAGAGTCGCAGACCATTTTTCCATCTGCGAGCGTGACTTCGATCCCTTTTACGGGTCGTCTGCGATTCTGCCGAACGCGTCTTCGTCGGCATTGCTTCGACACAGATCACGAAAAGAAAGGATATTTTATATGAATTTGAAACAATTTCAAGGACATCTTCGACGCTTGGTCATCGAGGGGATCTTGAAAGCCCTGTTCCTTGGCGTGGTAACGGGCGCGGGTGCCGCATTCATTTCCGGCATCGTGACCTGGTTTGCCGTTGGCAAGGGCTTTGTGGGGCTTTCGCTTGGAATCAACCTGGGTGTGTTCTTCGCGGTCACGCTGATCAGCACCCCCTTGTATTACTTCCTGCGCTTCCGTCCCGATGAAAAGCAGATCGCGCACCGTATGGACCGTCTGGGTCTTGAGGAGCGTATGATCACCATGGTCGAGCTGAGAGATGAGCAGTCCTACATCGCCGAGCTGCAAAGAGAGGACGCACTCTGCGAGGTGAAAAAGGTTTCCCCGAAGCAGCTGAAGATCCGCTTTCCCCGCAAGCTGCTGATCGCGATGGCGGTCGCATTCTTCTTCGGTGCCGCCATGACGGTGGTTTCCGCGCTCAGCGCAGCCGGCTATATCTATTCCGGTTATGAGACGATGGATGCCATCATCCCGGAGGAGCCGCCCGTATACGTCAGCGTCACCTATGAGGTGATGGATGGCGGTATCATCGACGGCGAATTTTCCCAGGTCATCGAGTCCGGCAAGTCCACCGCAGAGGTGCTTGCTGTGGCGGATGACGGTTATCAGTTTGTGATGTGGAGTGACGGTAACACAGATCCCGCAAGAGCTGACTACAACGTGACAAGTGACCTTGTGTACTACGCGTTCTTCGCTCCTATCAACGAAAGCGACAACCCGGGCGATCCCGCAGAGGATGAGGATGCGGAAGAGCCGCAGCCCGCGCCCTCCACCGATGATGAAAACAGCAATCCCGAGGATGACCCACCCCCGCAGGACATTCCTCAGAACTATTCGCAAAACAATATGATCATCAACGGCGAGACACAGTATAAGCCGGAGCTTCCTCAGTACAGAGAGGATGCGGACGCAGATATGTCCGACAGCACGGAAGAGGACGAGATGGCCGACGAGATCATCAAGCTTTACTACACACTGATCAATTAACTATTTTATAAAATAAGAGGTAAAAAGCAATGGTAACAGAAGCAAACATTCAAAAGTTCAGCACGCAGTGCAAAAATATTTTTGAGCAGATCGGCCGTGACGTGATCGGTCAGAAGGAAGTAATCGAGGGCGCCGTGATCGCAATGATCGCAGGCGGTAACGTACTGCTGGAGGGTGTGCCCGGCGTTGGTAAGACGCGTCTGGTGCGTTCTCTTGGCCGCGTATTCGACCTGCCCTTCGCCAGAATCCAGTTCACCCCCGACCTGATGCCCGCCGACGTGACGGGTACCAACATCATCGTCAAGGACGAGAAGGGCAACTCCAACTTCCAGTTCCAGAAGGGCCCGATCTTCTCTAACATCATCCTGGCCGACGAGATCAACCGTGCAACGCCCAAGACGCAGTCCGCACTGCTGGAGGCGATGCAGGAGCACACCGTTACCGTGATGGGCGTGTCCCGCAAGCTGGAGGAGCCCTTCTTCGTGCTGGCGACCCAGAACCCCGTCGAGCAGGACGGTACCTACCCCCTGCCCGAGGCACAGATGGACCGTTTCATGTTCAAGATCATCGTGA
>SVSG01000005.1 GCA_015064415.1 Oscillospiraceae bacterium
GAGCAGATCGCGTGCGGGCAGCTTAATGCCGCGGTATTTTTCCGTCACGGTGCTGGGGTAAAGCGGCAGCGCACGCCAATGCCACGCGGTAAAGATCAGATATTCCACGCCCATAGAGGCAACGGCATCGGCAAAGCCGTTCACGTCGAAGCCGTTTACCGCATCTTCAAAGGATCTCGGCTCGGTACCGTCAGCATTTCTGCAAAGCCCGTGCACAAAATGCACGAAAAAACCATATTTTCGCTGTTGATAGGAGTATTTCATAGTTCATTCTTCCAGCTGCGAAATCAGCTCGGCAAAGGAAACGCCGTCGTCCAGGAAAATATCGGAAAGCTCCTTAGCACGATCTTGCTCAACGCCGTTGACATCATACACGCCAACCACGGGGAATCCCGCCTTTTTCGCCGTTTCAATGGCAAGTGCCGAGTCCTCGATGACCCAGGTTTCTTTATGAGGTGTCCCCAAAAACTTTTCTGCGGCAAAAAACACATCGGGCTTATCCTTCCCTGCGCCCGCCTCGGTGCAGGAAACGATTCCGTCAAAATACTGTGCAACGTTGTGGCGCTTCAGAATCTTTTTGACGATATCCAATTCGCTTGCCGTTGCCACACATATTTTCACACCGTGACGCTTCAGAGATGCAAGGAACTCCGCAACGCCCGGCTTCAGCGGCACCACCTCGTCATAATACCAGGTGAAGCGTTCATAAAAATAGTCGCGGATCTCCTCTCCGTCTTTTCCAACCCCGTATTTTTCATGTAGCAACTGCCCCAAAAACGCCACGTTCTGCGTGCGCATGGCATGGTCATCCTCGGTTTTGGGCCAGAAAGTCTTATCGCCAAAATATTTCTCGCCCAGCATTTCGTAAAAGATCTTCCAAAAGCCGAGAGAGTCGACCAACGTACCGTCGCAGTCGAAAATAGCACCCTTGATCTTCATTCTTACGCTCCTTTTACGCTGCAATAATGCGGGAATGCCGCCAAAAACGCCTCGTCGGAAAGCGTATCGCTTCCCTTTGTCCACGGTTGCACCTTCTCACGCGCTTCCTTTGCGGCAGAAAGATAGACGCTCAGCTTTTGCGCCACCTTTTCGGGGGTAAGCGTTGCGGGATCCTCGCCCTTGAGAATGAGGTCAAAGCCCGCGGCGGTGAGAATATTCCCTGCCGCATACGCTTCCTCCATGCGCTCGCTGTTAACACCGCCCGTGATAAAGGTCGGACAGTAATTGAAGGTCGGCGCGGCGTGTAATTTTTTTGAAAACGAGAAATCGGGACCGCAGACCTTGATGACAGTGGCACCGTGGCGCATCTGGCGCAGTGCCTCCCCGCTTGTTTCCGCCGTAGGGATCATCAAGTGCGTGGCACGATATTTTTCCAGCGTTTCATCCGAATACGGCAGCATCGACACAAAGCCGTCCACAAAAGGTGCCAGCTCGTCGATCGTCAAAAGCTGAGAATGCTTTTCGCGCATCTGAAAAACGATATCATTGGCATCCAACGTGCTTCCCACAAAGATCACGTGATCGGGATAGCGCGCCTGCAACGTGGGAATCACCGTATGCGCATCGGTACGGCGCAGGGTGTATTCGATGACCTTCACGCCCGCCAGCTCGCAGCCCGCAAGCAACGTTTCGGTGTCAAAATCATCCTTGACAAAGATCGGCACAAAGGCCTGCTCAAAGGTCTGACGAAATTTTTTAAACAACGTGCTTTTCATCATTTTTTCTCTCTTTCCTTGCGTTTTTCCAACAGCTCTATGATCAAAATAACGTTTCGCATGATGTGATAAGGGTCCTTGACGGGGAGCGCGACCACCTTTTCCTGCGGTTTTCCCTCGCGCGTGCGGATCTGGATCCACTCGCCAATGCTTTTGTCGGGGTTCGGGAAGGTGGAAAAAACGTAGTCGAACGTCTTTTCAAACCAAGCAAGAAATTCTGCATCTCCCGTGCGATCAAAGAGCAACAGCGTGGTATACAGCGCCTCGGAGTGCACCCACCACAATTTACTGCCCCAGTCATCCTGCACCAATTTCATCTGCGGCTCGTCTGCGGCATCGCCGAGATCTCCGTCCATCCCTTCCTCGCCGTTGACCTTGACGAAATGATAAAGACCGCCGTACGTTTTATCCCATCCGGTCTCCAGCGTCTTTTTGGCGATGGCGCAAATGCGATCTACATTACAAAAATCGCCTAAGATATCTGCGGCATCCAGCTGGAACCACATATCCTCGATCACGTGGCCGGGATTGATGTGCTGTCCGAAAAGATCGGGGGAAAATTCGCCGCCGCTCAGCTTGAATTCATGGATCAGATCGTTTTCATCCGCGAAAATTTCAAGCACCTCACGGTGACACTGCGCGATACGTTTTTTCTGCTTCTGTGCCTCGTCAAAGTCAAATTTCTGCGCGGCTTTATACAGCTCGCAGCAGACGTTTGTCAGGATCATGGGCTTGGAGTGCGCCACGTATCGGGGTGAGAGCGGATAAGGCAGCGTGCGGTAATTTCCCGATTGATAACGATCCCAAACCGAGTCACCAAGCGCTTTTGCGAACAAATAGCTCTCCTTGTCCCCTGCGGCCACGGCATAGGCGGCAAAGCCCATCACCACAAAGCAATCCGCAAAGATGCTCATATCAAGCTCGGTGTAGCCGTCCACGTATTTGGGCGTTCCGTCCGCGTGCATCAGAAATACACACCGCAAATCATCCTCGGCGATCAATACGTTTTCGCGGAGAAAATCACGCCCGCTTTTGGCGTATCGTAAGAAGGTCTCCCTCTGCTTTTCGTCAAAGAGATCCGTGTGCGACGTGGCCAGCTTTGAGAAGATCCAAAGAAATCTTCCTTGCGACCACGTGTACTTGTCCGTGGAAACAAGGCGAGATCCGTCATTACAAAAACAGTTCAGATATCCGCCGTTCTTTTCGTCCAAGCAGCGCGGCATCCAGAAGGAAAGCAAATTGTCCGTCAATTCTTTTTTGAAGTGTGACAGATATGCTTCGGTATCAAAATGCAACATACTGCACCTCCCTTTTATTCTCTGCCTATTATAACACATTTCGCGCGTCTTTTCAATTTCCTTTTTGATATTTTCCATTACAAAAATCATACAAACATAAAAGGAGCACCTTGCGGTGCTCCTTTTATGTTCGGCGTAGGTAAGATCAGATCTTTTCCTTAACCTTGGATGCCTTACCCATGCGGTCACGCAGGTAGTAAAGCTTCGCGCGGCGAACCTTACCGACGCGGGTGATTTCAACTTTTGCAACGTTGGGGGAGTGAATGGGGAAGGTCTTCTCCACACCGACACCGTAGGAAACGCGTCTTACGGTAAAGGTCTCGGAGATACCGCCGCCGTGCTTAGCGATCACAGTACCCTCAAAAAGCTGAATTCTTTCCTTGGTGCCCTCCACGATCTTGTTGTGGATACGGACGGTGTCACCGATACGGATGACCGGCACCTCTGCCTTCAATTGCTCGTTTGTAAAAGCCTGAATCAAGTTCATTTTATGGCCTCCTTTAAAATCCGGATGTTCATGCAGAGCTGCGCAGCGGACCACCCTTATACTTTGTGTTCACACACGGATGATATTATATCACAATCAAAAGAAAAATGCAAGTGTTTTTCCGAAATTTTCTAATATTTTTTTCATCCGGCTGTTTTTTTGAAAAAATTTGCATTTCTTCCCCTTTTATGTTATAATGATACGTAGTTTCGTTTCAAAGGAGATTTTATGAAAAACAACGCGTTATTTCTCCCCGTTTTACTGATATTTTTGATTCTGGCGCTTCACGGCCTCCTGCTGGCGCCCCTTTACCAGTATCTGATCACCGATATCGTGCTGCAGGATACCCTGTGGCTGGACCTTGTCGACCTTTTGTTCCAGCACGTGGAAACGATTGGAAACGTCATTTTGCTCACCTTTTTGATCTTCGCCGTTTACCGTTACCGCCTGCGCCGTGCAAAACCGCTGTTTTTCATCGGTGGCGGTGCCATTCTGTTCAAATATTTTGCCACCATCCTTGCCATTTCCATCGAGTACGGCTCGCTTGACCTGACGGGAGGCCTCACACCCTATTTATTCGCGTTTTTGCTGGAGCTTGGCATCGCCGCGCTCGTCGTTTTCCTTGCCCACCGCGCGATCCCGCCCGTGCAGGATGACTATCTTGCAAGATACAACGCAGCAAAAACCTTACAAAAGCCCTTCGCGGAGTCGGATCCCTGCTACCCCTTCAAGAAGGTGTTTTCATGGAAAAATCCCATTCAGCGCACGATGATGCTTTCCATCCTCGTCATTGTGCTCTGGCGGCTTGCGGCGGCGCTGGTCAGCGAGTTCACCTACGGCGTGATGCTGAAGCCGGGTGATGTGCCCGTGATCCTTTTTTACTGGCTCATTCTGATCTTCCTTCCCGCCTTCTACTCCTATTTTCTGGGGCTTCTGTTCTTCAAGCTTTGCATCAAAAAAACAAAGGAATAACAAAAAGGGCGATCCGCACGGATCGCCCTTTTTGCCATAAGGTCAAATGTACTTTTTGATCGTCTCGGTTGCCTCTTCCACGGGGATGGAAGCGGTCATGAAGACGTTGACGTCGTGCTTTGCAAGAAGCGCGTCGATTTCGTTGAGCAGAACCTCAAAAGCGGCAACGTTGCCGTTGCAGATCTTCAGGGAGTTATCCACAAACAGATCGGTCACGTCATAGTTACTGGCAAGGATGCCTGCCACGAAGCCGTACAGAGCGTCAGCATCGTGAATGAGATATTCCTCGGTATCAATCAATCTGACCTTGGTTTTTACGTTGAAACGCAAATTGGTGCCCTTTTCAATGCACACAACGTCGCCCTTGGAAATTTCGGCAGCAGCGTGAACTTTATCGATCAGGGTCTTGGTTTTTCCGGTGCCTTTAACACCAATCATTAATTTAAGCATATTAGATTGTACCTCCAGTATCTGATGCAGAACGGGTAAAACTCCCGTTACAACTATATTATACACGATTCCTTTGCACTTTTCAAGGGGGTTTTTACAATTTCTTCCTTCAAAAAGTGTTTTTTATCGTGATTTCTCAACAATTTTTTACTTTTGCGCACTAATTCTTGCTTCCAGCGCGTTTTTTTGCTCCTCATAACCGGGCTTGCCCAGAAGCGCGAACATGTTTTTCTTATACGCCTCCACGCCGGGCTGGTCGAAGGGATTCACACCGAGCAGGTAACCGGAAATGGCACATGCCTTCTCAAAGAAGTAAAGCAGATATCCAAGAGAGCGCGGTGAGCGATCCTCAAGCTCGATCACAAGGTTCGGGACACCGCCGTCCACGTGCGCAAACAGCGTTCCCTGCTTCGCCATCTCGTTGACGTAGTTCAGATCCTTTCCAGAAAGGAAATTCAGCCCGTCGATATTCTGCGGATCGTGCGGAATCGGCTGCTTAGTGCCGCTTTCCTTCACCCAGACGACCGTCTCAAACAAATTGCGCACACCGTCCTGAATATACTGTCCGAGCGAGTGCAGATCGGTGGAAAAGATCACGGACGCGGGAAAAATGCCCTTTCCGTCCTTGCCTTCGCTCTCGCCGTACAGCTGCTTCCACCATTCGGTCAGCATTTGCAAATAGGGCTCGTAGCCAACCAGAATTTCCGTGGTCTTGCCGCGACGGGAAAGCGCGTTGCGCAGCGCCGCGTATTTGTAACAATCGTTCTTTGTAAGATCGGGCTCGGCCAACGCCTCGCGTGCCGCGGTGGCCCCCGCCATCAGCTCGTCGATCTCCACGCCCGAAACGGCAATGGGCAAAAGGCCCACGGCAGAAAGCACGGAGAAACGGCCGCCCACGTCATCCGGCACCACAAAGGTCTCATAGCCCATCGCATCGGCAAAGCCCTTCAGGGTGCCGCGTGCGCGGTCGGTGGTGACGAAAATGCGCTCACGCGCACCCTCGGTGCCGTACTTTTTCTCCAAGAACTCGCGGAAGATGCGGAAGGCAACGGCGGGCTCGGTCGTGGTGCCCGATTTGGAGATCACGTTGATGCAAACGTCACGCCCCTCGCAGATCGCAAGCAGCTCCTGCATATTGGAGGCGCTGATATTGCAACCGGAGAAATAGATATCGGGCGTATCTTTTTTCAGATTGTTATAAAGCGGAGACTTCAGAAACTCCACCACGGCACGCGCGCCGAGATAAGAGCCGCCAATGCCGATCACGATAAAGACGTCGCAGGATTTTTGGATCTTCGCGGCCGCTTTTTTGATGCGGGCATACTCCTCCTTATCATAATCGCGCGGCAGATCCACCCAACCGAGAAACGCGTTCCCCGCCCCGCTTCGCTCCTGCAGGGTGGTGTGCGCGGCGTTGAGTTGCGCCTGCATATACTCGTATTCCTTTTCCGAAAGGAACGGCTTTGCATAAGTATCGATCAAACGAACAGACATGTTATTCCTCTTTCTGCCGGCATCCGGCTGTTCATACACCTATATTTTACAACAAAGAAGGAAAAATTGCAACCTTTTTTCGCTTTCTTTTCACAGAAGCAAAAATTGGGAAAGCAAGTGCCAAAACAGTGTCCCGAAGCCGATCCTTTCCGCTTCGTGCGCGGTGCAAACGCTCACGCGTCCTACCTCCTTGCCGTCAAGCAGGAAGATCATTTCCCCGATCTGCGCTCCGTTTCCAAGCGGAGCGCACACGGAGTCGGGCATTTCCCGCTTGATCTCCACGTCACCCGCGCGCCCCTTCGGCACGGTCAAGGCGAAATCCTGCCAGTTCACCGTCATCGTATCGGTATCGCTTCCCTTCAGCGCAAGCTCCATGCTCCCTGCGGGTGCGCGGTAGCTTTCAAAATTTGCAAAGCCGTAGTCCAGCAGCTTGGTGGCGCAGGCGTTGCGCACGTCGCGCGTCTCCGCGGCCATGATCACACAGACAAGGGATAGTCCGTCCCGCGTGGCCGTTGCGCTGATGCAAAAGCCCGCGCGTGAGGTGGAGCCGGTCTTCAGCCCCGTGCATCCGGGATAAAAGCGCACCAAACGATTGGTATTGGTAAGCCCAAAGGCGCCGTCGCGGATGCTGTCCATCCAGATGCCGCTGTATTCCAGAATTTTCGGATGCGAGATCAGCTCCCGCGACATGATGGCAATATCACGGGCGGAGATCACGTGGTTCTGCGCCGTATCGTCCAGACCGTTGGTGTTTTCAAAGCGTGTGTTTTTCATCCCGAGCTCGGCAGCGCGCGCATTCATGGCGGCAACGAAGGCCTCCTCGCTTCCCGCCACAAATTCGGCAAGTGCTACCGCGCAATCGTTTGCCGAGGCGATCACCACGCATTTGAGCATCTCCTCCACGCTCATCTGCTCGCCTTCCTTCAAAAACACCTGAGAGCCCCCCATTGAGGCGGCGTGCGCGCTGACCCCCACCATGTCATCAAGGGCAATCTTCCCCTTCTCGACGGCCTCCATTACCAAAAGCAGGGTCATCACCTTGGTGACGGATGCGGGCGGCAGCGCCTCGTCGGCATTTTGCTCATACAAAACGGTACCGGTCGCGGCGTCCATCAAAATGGCAGCTTTGCACGGTAGCTCTTCCATCGTGGCAACGCTCGGCACTCCTTCTACTTGGGGCGCGGCGGACGCGGAAAACGGCAGCATCAGGCAACACGCAAGTAACGTAACGCAGATACTTTTCAAAAATTTCAAAAAAATCACCCCCGACCTTAACGTATGATGGTCGGGGGTGATTTATGTATGATCAGATCAGCTTCATCTGCTCTTCTTTTTTCTCCATATCGGCCACCAGCGCGAACTGGCAACGGCAACGGTCCAGATTATGTCCCTCACGCGAGGTGCGGAAGTAGTGGTCGCCCTCGATATAGTCGGTCAGGAAGCGCATGCCGCATTCAAAGGTCATCATGCGGGCGCCGATGGGCATCAGCTCGATCTCCTTGTCGGTCAGCTTGCCGTCACAGCCCTTCAAAAATCCTTTGGCGTACGCGTGGTAAAGCTCCAGATCCAAGGAGACCTTGGAAAGGTCTCTTTCATCCTCTACGGCGGTGTTGGCGCCGAAGCGGATCGAATCGCCGAAATCGTTGACGGAGTAACCGGGCATTACGGTATCCAGGTCGATCACCGCCACGGGCTTGTGGGTATCCTCATCAAACAAAATGTTATTGAGCTTGGTGTCATTGTGCGTCACGCGCAGCGGAAGGTCGCCGCACTCGTGCGCTTTTTCCAACGTTTTTGCAAATTCCTCACGCTCCATGGCAAATTCGATCTCGCGTCGCACAGAGGCCACGCGGCCGCAGGGGTCTGCCGCAACGGCGCGCATCAGATTTTCATAGCGCACAGGGGTGTTGTGGAAGTCCTTGATCGGCTCGATCAGCACGGAGGCGTCAAAATCCGAAAGCCAGCCCTGGAAGCGACCGAAGGCCTCGGCACAGTCGGTAAACTCGCGCAGGTTTTCCACGCGCTCCATCGAGATGGTGCGCTCGATAAACTCATACATGCGCCAGCCGGAATTCATGCTGTCCTTGAAATAGCGCTTGCCCCAGTTCGTGGGGATCACGGTCAGCGTGCAACGGTCGGTGTCTCCGCCCTCCTCAGCCACCTTGGAGTGGATATGCTCGGTCACGGCGATGATATTGCCCATCACGCCCTTGAGGTCGGGGAAAATGGCGGTATTGATACGCTGAAAAATATAGCGCTTGCCCGTATCGGCGATCACCAGAAAGGTATCGTTGATGTGACCGTTGCCGTAAGGGGTGCAACTGACAAATCTGCCAACGTGAGTAAAGGCATCCAGCGCCTCATTTCTTTTGGCACAAGCTTTTGCTCTTGACATAAAAAACTCCTTCGTTATTGTTCTATCGAGAAAACGTATTCCGTGATATGATCGTATTTTTCACCGGAAAAAAGCGCCGCGGGCGTGAAGTGCGCGTGATGCGGGCTATCCGGCATTTTTTGTGTCTCCAGACATACCGCGCAATGGGGATGCTGAGCCACACCCCGCTTGAAGGGGAAGCGTTGATCGTTGGAAAAGTTGGCCGTAAACAGCTGAACGGCGGGCATTGTGGTATAAAGCTGCATTTTCCGTCCGCTTTGCGGATGGAAAAGCGTGGCGCGATGCGAAAGCGGCTCGCGCTCCTTTTGGGAAAAGCAATAGCAATGGTCATACCCAAGGGAAAGCGCGGGCGCATGGATATCCTCGCCCAATCTTTTGGGGCGGCGAAAATCAAAGACCGTGTCTGCTACCTCGTTGAAACGGCCGGTAGGGATCCCGTCCTTGTCGACATCCAGCACGTGATCTGCCCCCAAGGTTAATATATGATCGTAAATGCTTCCGCTATCATAACCGCCAAGGTTAAAATAGGAGTGATTGGAAAGATTCAGCACCGTCGGCGCATCTGTGGTCGCCTCGTAATGCATCGAAAACGTAGCGGGCGCTTTGAGCGTGTAGGTGACCGTAACGCTCAAATTACCGGGGTAACCCTCCTCGCCGTCGGGAGAATCGTAATGCAAAACCAGCGCGGGCTCTTCCCCGTCGATCGGCGTGACCTGCCAGAGCTTGAGATGAAAGCCCTCAAACCCGCCGTGAAGGTGAAAGGCGGGTCGGTTTTGCGAAAGCGCGTATTCTTTTCCGCAAAGGGAAAAGCGTGCCCCCGCAATGCGATTGGCAAAACGGCCGATCAGCGCGCCGTGACACCCCGTTGCCTGCAGGTAATCGGTCGCGCGGTCAAAGCCGCATATCACGTCACTCACAAGGCCGAGACGGTCGGGCACCCACAGCTCGCGGATGGCACCGCCCAGATCTAAAATGCAGATTTTGACACCGTATCGGTTCTGCAACATATATTCCGTCACCTCGCGCCCATCGGGCAGATGACCGAAACTGCGTTTCTGAATGCTCATTTGACTTACCTTGTTTCTTTATTGTAGCGCATGACCAAATTAAAAGTAAATGTTTTTTCAGCCATAATACCTTGGAATTTGGACAAATCGCGTTCTTGCGGCATAACAAAAGCATACATACACTGCCTATTATACACGATTTTTTTGCATTTGTACAGTGGTTTGTTGTTTTTTTGTTAATTTTTTCCCCTTTTTACAGAAAAAAGTCAAAAGGACTTGACTTTTTGCGTGTTTGTGCTATACTAATTCTGTCTCATATGAGACAGGAGGCGATATGAAAACAACCGACATCGTTATTTTTTTAAAAACAATTCCCTTGTTTGCCGATGCAGATCCCGCGCTTTTGAAAGAAATGCTGGAGGGGCCTCACACCCACGTGATCTCCCTTTCCGCGCAGGAAAGCTTTGACGAACGCTTTTCCCACGCGCTGGGCATCGTCTTGAAGGGGCAAGTGCAAATCCGTTCCGCGGATGCGGAAAAGCGACTGGTTTTGCGCACCGTCGGCACCGGTGAGGTATTTGGTGCCGCTTCCCTTTTCCTGCCGCAAAGTCCGCCCCCCTCGCATCTGGTGGCCTTGCATGATTGCACCGTCCTTTTCTGCGAGCATGAGGCCGTCCGCGCGCTTTTGGGAAAGGATCCGCGCTTTCTGGATGCTTATCTTGGCTTCCTTGCGGATCGGGTGCAGTTTCTGAACCGAAAAATACGTTGCTTCACGGCGGGGAGCGCCGAACGGCGCCTTGCGCTGTGGCTGTGCGAGCAAGCCGCGAACGGCACGGTCACGATCCATTCCTTCAGCACGCTTGCCGCGCTTTTGGACATGGGGCGCGCATCACTTTACCGCGCGCTGGACAAACTGGAAAACGACGGGCTTATTCTGCACAACGGACGCGAAATTCAAATCCTTTGTGCCGACGACCTGTTGCAAAAATATCATTCTTGACCAAGAAAGGAAAAACACCATGAAACGCATTCTTGCACTCACCCTCGCACTCCTGACGCTCCTGACACTCTTCGTTGCATGCAACGATCCCGAAAATACGCCCGACGGCGGCGAGACGCCCAAAAAGGTTTCCGCCAACGTCTGGGTACTGAACGGCACCACCGGATTTGGTATCGCCCCCCTCATCGAGGATGCCAAGGCGGGCACCACCGCGCTGGACTATAAGTTCACCGTCGAGACCAACGCCGCCAACGTACAGGCAGCCCTCCTCAACGGCACCGCCGATATCGCGGCTCTGCCCACCAACGCCGCCTCCGCGCTTTATAACAAGTCCAAGGCGCAAAGCACCGAAAACGCGGGATTTGTGCTGCTCGCGCTGAATACGCGCGGCGTGCTGTATCTGGTCGCCAACACCGCCAAGGTCGCGGCTCCCACCTCTCTTGCAGATCTTGCAGGTAAGACCGTGTATTGCCCCGCGCAAAACCCCGCCTTCGTTACCAAGGCACTGCTGGACAAGGCGCAGGCCACCAACGTGACCCTTGACAGCGCCACCTATGCCGAGCCCGCCGCCCTGCGTGACGCCGTGGCATCCGGCCTTGTGGATTATGCCGTTCTGCCCGAGCCGATGGTGACCATTGCCATCTCCAAGGCAAAGCAGGCAAATGCAGGTGTGACGCTTGCCGCCGCTCTCGATCTTACCGCCGAGTGGAAGACCGCCTTTGGTACCGACAGTCTGGTACAGGGCTGCATCGTTGCCCGCAAGGCGTTTGTTGACGCACACCCCGAGGAGGTCAAAAAGTTCCTTGAGGAATACGAGGCATCCATCAACTACGTGATCGCAAATCCCAAGGAGGCGTCCGAAAAGATTGCCGCCAGCGGTGTGTTTGCACAGGCGCCCGTGGCGGAAAAGGCCATTCCGAAGTGCAACCTTTGCTTTATCACCGGTGCGGAAATGAAGAGCGCCATGTCCGCGTTCCTTTCCGCCCTTCCCGTGGCTTCCATCGGCGGCGCCCTGCCCGCGGATGACTTCTACTATACCGCAAAATGAAGACACTGAAGCTACCGAAATGGAGCTTTGCGCTTCTTTCCCTTTGCTTTTGGATCGGACTTTGGTGGGTGGTGGCGACGATCTTTCAAAAGCCGCTGCTGCTCCCCACGCCCCCGCAAACGCTGAAAGCGCTCCTTGCGCTTGCCGTCACAAGCGAGTTTTATCTGACCGTTCTTTTGTCGCTTGCGCGCATCACGCTCGGCATCCTGCTGGCGCTGGTGGGCGGCACGTTACTCGCGCTCCTCACCACCAAAAGCATGCTTTGCCATCATTTGTTCTCTCCCCTGCTCAGTCTTTTCAAGGCCACCCCCGTCGCATCCGTCATCTTTTTGATCTTGCTTTGGGTGGGCCGTGACAACGTGCCGCTCTGGATCGCCTTCATGATGGCGTTGCCCATCGTCTGGAGCAACGTGTGCGAGGGACTTTTGCAAACCGACAAGCAGCTGTTGGAAATGGCGGCGCTTTTTCAAGTGCCGAAATGGCGCGTTATGCGCCAGATCCGCCTGCCCTCGCTTGCGCCCTATTTCCTTTCCGCGTGCCGCTCTGCGATCGCGCTTTCGTGGAAGGCGGGCATTGCCGCCGAGGTGCTTTGCGTACCGGAAAGCTCGATCGGCCGCGCCATTTACGAGGGGAAGACCTATCTCATGACGGAAGAGCTGTTCGCGTGGACGTTTGTTGTGATCGTAATCAGCGTTCTGATCGAAAAAGCGGCACTTTCGCTGTTGGAAAAGGCACAAAAAACCATCTCATCGCAAAAGGAGGTGCGCGGCAGTGATTGAGCTGAAAAACGTTTCCTTTTCTTATGGTAAGGATGCCATTCTTCAAGATTTTTCACATATTTTCCCCACGCGCGGCACCGTCGCGCTGATGGGAGAATCCGGCAAGGGCAAGACCACGCTTTTGCGCTTGCTTTGCGGATTGGAAAAGCCGCTTTCGGGACAAGTTATAAACGGCTTTACCAAAACGGCGTACGCCTTTCAGGAGCCGCGCCTGATCCCATGGCTTTCCTGCAAAGAAAATATCAATTTTGTGCTCTCAGACCATGAAAAAGAACAAAATATTGCCGCAAGCGTGCTGGAAAAGGTGGAGCTTTCGCATTGTGAGGACATGCTTCCCACGGCGCTTTCCGGCGGCATGAAGCAACGCCTTTCCCTGGCGCGCGCCATGGCAACGGGCGCGGATCTGCTCCTTCTGGACGAGCCGTTTACAGGGCTTGACCAAGAGTTAAAGGTGCGCATTGCCGCACGCATCAAGGCGGCAAATCCCACGGGGCTTACCGTTCTTGTCACACACGATCCCGCCGACGCCGCGCTGCTTGGCGCAAGAACGCTTACCTTTACCCCGAGCGGGCTTGTTCCCTACCCGCCCCAATAAGACAATATTGCAACAACGCCCCGAAAGCATGCTTTCGGGGCGTTACTTTTATATCTGCGCGCGCATACGGGCAAGGGCGCCCTTTTCCAAGCGCGAGACCTGCGCTTGCGAAATGCCGATGCTTTGCGCGATCTCCATCTGCGTTTTGTTGCGATAAAACCGCAATTCAATAATCTTTCTTTCGCGCTCCGACAGCTTATTCATGGCATCCCGCAACGCGATGTTTTCCACCCAGTGCTCCTCCTCGGCAGAGGTGTCGCTCAGCTGATCCATCACGTAGATCGAGTCCCCGTTTTCGCTGTAAACCGGCTCGTAAAGCGAGATCGGCTCCACGATCGCCTCCATGGCGCGCACCACGGCGGATTTCTCCTCCCCAAGCTTTGCGGCGATCTCCTCCGCGCTCGGCTCCCGCTCATGCTCGCGCGTCAGCTCCTCGCGCATCTGCAGGGCACGGTACGCCAGATCACGCACAGAACGGCTGATGCGGATCGAATTGTTATCCCGCAGATAGCGACGGATCTCGCCGATGATCATCGGCACCGCATAGGTGGAAAACTTGACGTCAAGCTCCAGATTGAAGTTATCCACCGCCTTCACAAGGCCGATGCACCCCACCTGAAACAGATCGTCTGCGTTTTCCTTTCTGCCGGAAAAGCGCTGAATAATGCTGAGCACAAGCCGCAAATTGCCGTATATCAACTCATCGCGCGCCGCGCTGTCCCCTTCCTTCGCCCGCTGTAGCAAGGAACGCTTTTCCTCGTCGCTGAGCGTTTTGAGCTTTGAAGTGTTTACACCGCAGATCTCCACCTTATTATAATACATCCCGGCCCCCTCCTGTTCTTTCAAAAACAGTATTGGCCGGGATGAATTGTCATTATTCAGTTTGTGCGGGGCGGAAAAAAGTGTCAGTCACCGATATAGGTAAAGCGCGGCTGCGTTTTGCCGTCGCGTGTCACGCTCTCGCACCACATGGAGGCGGGGCGCACCCACAGTCCTCCCTCGCCGTACAGCGCGCGGTACACGACCATCGGCTCCAGCGTTTCCGAGTGCTTTGCCACGCCGAGCACCTCGTATTCCATGCCCTTGAAGTGGCGATATCGCCCGATTTTGATCTGTTCCATATCTTACAGCTTTGCGGTCGCCGCAGTGAGGGTGTTCTGCATCAGCATGGCGATGGTCATGGGGCCGACGCCGCCGGGCACAGGGGTAATGTGCGAGGCGATGGGGGCGACCTCATCAAACTTCACGTCACCGCACAGCGTGCCGTCCGCGCGACGGTTGATGCCCACGTCGATCACAACGGCACCCTCCTTCACGTAAGAGGCGTCGAAGAACTCCGCTTTACCGATGGCGGCGATCAGAATATCCGCGCGACGGCAAACGGCGCGCAGATCCTTGGTGCGGCTGTGGCAGACCGTTACGGTGCCGTTCGCCTGCAACAGAAGCATGGCCTGCGGCTTGCCCACGATATTGGAGCGTCCGACCACCACGCATTCCTTGCCGCTGATCTCGATATTGCTGCGGCGCAGAAGCTCCATCACGCCTGCGGGCGTACAAGGCAGAAAATCATAGTTGCCGATCATGATCTTTCCCACGTTATAGGGGTGGAACGCGTCCACGTCCTTGGCGGGATCGATGGCAAGCAGGATCTTTTCCTCGTCCAGATGTCGGGGCAAGGGGAGCTGGACCAGAATGCCGTGCACGTTTTTATCCTTGTTCAGCTTGCGGATCAAAGAAAGCAGCTCTTTTTCCTTGGTCGTTTCGGGCAGCTCGTACGCAAAGGAGGCAAATCCGACCTCCTCGCAGGCGCGGTGCTTGTTGCGCACGTAGACCTTGGAGGCGGGATCCTCTCCCACGATGACAACGGCAAGACCCGGAACAATGCCCTCTTTTTCCTTCAATTCCGCCGTTTTTTCGGCAATCTCACGACGAATGGTCGCGGAGATCACTTTTCCGTCAATAATCTGTGCCATTTTTGTCACTCCTTTTCTTTTGCTTGTCGATCAAACGGATCCTCCTCGGGCGCGGTCGCTTCTTGCGCCTCTGCGCTCTCACTCGCCTGTTCCTCCTCCGTATTGGAGCGGCGCTGCAGCACGGTGCCGTGCAGGTTTTCATAAACGGGCGCGTACTCCGCGCCGTCCTTCTCCTTTTGCTTACCGCGAATGTGCAGATATACAAGCAATGTGGTGCAAATGATGAAGCAAAGGAAGCCCACCACCTGCGAGATGCGGAACACGCCGATATACAAGCTGTCCGTGCGCAGTCCCTCGATCAGCATTCTGCCGAATCCGTACCAGGCAAGGTACATAAGCAACACCTGGCCGTCATACTTTTTCTTTCTGTAAAGCAGGTTGATCAGAACAAAGCCGATCAGATTCCAGAGCGATTCGTAAAGGAAGGTGGGGTGATAATAGGTGGGCTTGTTCACGTATTCGGTATCCGCCGCACCCATCAATCCCATGCGCAAGAAAAAGCTTTCGGAGGTCTCCACGCCGTGTGCCTCACCGTTGACGAAATTGCCCCAACGGCCAATGATCTGCCCCAGCATCACACCCGGGGCGACCATATCACAGATCTTGAGCAGCTTAGTCTTATCGTATTTTTTGAACTTACTGACCAATATCACGCCCAAGGCGCCGCCGATGATGGCACCGTAAATGGCGATACCGCCCTCCCAAATGGCGATCACGTCCAAAAAACCGTCATAGCGCCACTCGCCCGTGTCGGTTTTCAGCGTGGTCAGCACGTAGTACAAACGGGCGCCGATGATGGCAAGCAGCACCACCCAGATGGCATAATCCAGTACGTGCTCGCGCGGGATGCCCTCCTCTTTGCTGCGGAACATGGCGTAAAGCACGCCCGCCACAATGCCAAGCGTGAGAATGATCCCGTACCAGCGCACCGACAAGGGGCCGATAGAAAATGCGATCTTATCTATCGTGAACCAGTCAATGCCAATTCCGGGGAACGAAATACTAACCTCAGTCATCGTTACTCTCCTTTACTTGTATTCGGGCGTACCACGGAAAGCGTGATACGCGCAGGGTCAAAAAATTCTTCAAAAATAGCCGCAACCTCTTCAAATTCCACGCCGCGGATCACGTCGGCGTAGGCAAACAGCTCGTCATCATCGAAAAGAAAGGCCAGAATATTTTCCGCAATTTCCTCCGTGGAATCAAAGCCCTTGATGTACTCGGCAAACTCAATGCGGCGATAGTGCTCAAAATCCTCACGCGAAAGCCCCGTTTCGCGCAAACAGGAAAGATAGCTTTGTATCTCCTCCAGCACCTTCTCCGGCACGTCGCTTTCTCCCGAGAAGCGCAGGAAGCCCACGTCACGTGTCTGCACGTAGCCAAAGGAGATCTCAGGTGAGATCAGACGCGCATCGTGCAGCTTGTTATAAAGCTCGCCCGTTTCGGAAAACAGCATCTCACAAAGAATGTCCATGGCCGCATTGCGGCGCGTCCGCGCTCTTGTTTGCTGCGGAATTTGCGCATCCTTGACGCCGATGATAAAGATCGGCTTTGCCACCTGTCCGTATGCAACGGTCAGCGGCCTCGCGGCTGTCGGTTGCTCACTCGCGCCCTTGTACGTGGGGGCGGTGCGGTCGGCAAGCGTCGAAAGCTCGGCATTTGCCACGGCCATCACCGCGTCGGGTGTCACGTCGCCACACACGATCAGCGCCATATTGCGCGAGGTGTAATACGTATTGTAAGCATCGTACAGCGTTTGTTCGGTAATACGGGCGATCGATTGCTCGGAGCCGCAGATATCCACACGCACGGGATGGTGCGCATAAAGGCCGCTCAGCATGTTCTGATAGCAACGGTCATACGGATCGTCACGGCACATGCGGATCTCCTCGGCAATGATGCCCTGCTCCTTTTGCACGGATTCGGGGGTAAACCAAGGGTGCGTGACAAAGCGCAAAAGCTCGGCAAGCGAGTCCTCGAAGCGATCGGTGCAGGAAAACAGATACACCGTTCTGCTGTGCGCCGTATAGGCATTCGCATCCGCACCAAGCGCGGCAAAGCGCTCGAAGGAGTCACTGCCGTCCTCATTGGCGAAAAGCTTATGCTCCAGGAAATGCGCCACGCCATCCGGAAACGGCGTTGCACCCGACGCATCGGGCAGATTGTCGATGGCACCGAAGCGCACCGCCATCATTGCATAGGTGGTGGACATTTTTTTCGGAAAAACGATCACGGGAAGTCCGCTTGCATGGTGCGCGACGTAATAGCGGTCGCCAAGCAAGGCGCTTTCGCGCATCAGAAATTCACTCATTCCTCCTCGTCCTCCTCTCCATCGGCGTTCCCCTCAAGGAAGAAGACCGCCCCTTCCCCAAGGTGCGCGGCGGCCATTGCCACGTCCTCGCGCGTGATACGGGCAAACGCTTCTCTTCTTTGTTCCAGCGTTTCCTCAAAGCCGATCAGCGCGCGCCCCATGTAGAAAGAGGATATGGAGGACGGATGATCCAACGCTTGCTTGATATAAAATTCGTGCGACCGCTTGGCAGCGTTCCATTCCACGTCCGAGATCTCCCCGCGCAAAATCGCCTCAAACTCGGCGCGAATGGCAAGCTCCGCTTCCTCGCGGCGCGCGGCGCTGATGCCGGATTCCGCAAAGAGCGCTCCTTTATAGGCGTCAAAAGAGGAGGAGCAATGATAACAAATACTGCGCTTTTCGCGTACGTTCAAAAATAGCTTTGAGGCGGCGGAACCGCCGAAAATCGTATTCAAGAAGGAGGTCGCCGGTGCAAGCGGGTGCGAAAGGGTGATATCCGTGCGGAACCCAAGCACCAGTCGGCTTTGACAAAGCGGCATTTCCTCGCGCACGCTCACGGGAGCGCCTTCCTGACGCCGCACAAGCGTTTGGCATGGGCAGGCAAGCTCTGCACCAAAGGAAAGGTTGGCGCTCAAAAGCGCAGCCACCTCCTCACCCGGTGTGGCGCCAACGTAACAATAAACGGGCGTCACCGTGCGCAAAAGCTCCTGCCATTGCGCCACCAAGTCCTGCGCGGTGATGGCATCCACCGTTTCCTCGTTTCCAAGCATGGAGAGCGCGTAGGGCTCATTTTCAAAAAGCAGTGCACGGCACTTGGCGCGCGCGTAGCTGCGGGGATTGTTGATCTGTGCGCGAATGGCATCCTTCAAATGCGCCTTTTCACTTTCCAGATACGGCGTGTGAAATACGCCGCCCGGCAGATAAGGCGACAGCAACAGCTGAGAAAGCATTTGCACGACCTCCGGAAGAAGGCCTTTCGCTTGGTCCACGTAGCGTTCACCCAAGAACTCTGCGGTAAAGCCAAGGATCTGCATATCCCCCGCCTTGCGGATATAGGGAGCAACCGCAGTGGCGTACATATCATCCAATCGGCGCGAGAAAAGCGCTTTGCTTGGATATTGCTCGGTGCCGCGACACAAAAGCTCAAATAAAAGTGTATTGCGCTGTGCCGTTTCTTCTTTTAGAGGCACCGCAAACTGCACGGTCAGCAGCTCGCTTTTAAAACGGTCGGTGAAAAAGGAAAGCAGCTTTCCTCTCCCGGCGTTGATGGCATAGATCTCCGGCGTCATAGTCATTCCTTACTTATCATTTAATCATTAGCAAATATATTATACTTAATTTATCACCATTTTGCAAGTGTTTTCACGGATTCTTCACCAAAAAGCAAAAAAGACCGCGCAAAGGCGGCCTTTTTTTGCTTACTGCAGGGATGCGGCGATCATATTCGCGGCATCGTCCAAAGGATTGTTCTCGATCTGCTCGACCTTGCCGTCATCCACAAGGGTAGCAATGGACGGATCCAGCGGGATGCGCGCCAGCACGGGGTAGCCGAACTTCATCGCCACCTCACCGATATGGCTCTTGCCGAACACCTCGATCTCCTTGCCGCAATCCGGGCACTTGATAAAGCTCATATTCTCCACAAGACCAAGCACGGGGATATTCATCATATCTGCCATGTTGGCGGCCTTGGCCACGATCATGGAGACCAGCTCCTGCGGGCTGCTGACGATCACCACGCCATCCAGCTTGATCGACTGGAAGATGGTGAGCGGCACGTCCCCCGTGCCGGGAGGGCAATCCAGAATCAGGTAATCCAGATCCCAGATGAAATCCGTATAGAACTGCTTCACGGTTCCCGCGATCACAGGGCCACGCCATACCACGGGAGTGGTCTCATCGGGAAGCAGCAGGTTGAGCGAGATCACGCTGATACCGCCCTCGGTCTTCGGGGGGATCATGCCGTTCTCCTCGCCCTCAAAGCCCTCCACGCCGGAAAGGCCGAATGCCTTCGGGATAGAGGGGCCGGTGATATCCGCGTCAATGATGCCAACGCGATACCCCTGCTTGGAAAGCGCCACGGCGAGCATAGAGGTCACGGAGGATTTCCCCACTCCGCCCTTGCCGCTAATGACGGCGATGGTGTGCTTGATGTTACTTTTTGCATGGGGCTGCTCGTGGGGGATCGCCTTGCGAGAGGCGCAATCACCAACCGAGCAGGAGGAGCAATTATGCGTGCAATTTTCTTCTGCCATTTGTAAAACCTTTCCGAAGGGAAGCCCCCTTCTTTGTTCTTCCCTACTATTATACACCTTTTCGCCGCAAAATCAAGTTGTTTTGGAAAAATCACCACATTTTTACAAGGTATTGTGTTTTCGCGCAAAATATGATACAATGTATAGGTATTTGAAAGGAGGTGCCGTCTTGGGTAAAATTCTGAGATACCTGAAGCATTACAAGATCGAGGCCGTTCTGGGGCCGCTTTTTAAAATGCTGGAAGCACTGTTTGAGCTCTTCATCCCCTTAGTTGTAGCAGATATCATCAACGTGGGCATCGCCACAGGGGACCGCGCGTACATTTTTCAAAAATGCGCGCTGATGGTCCTGCTCGGTTTGGTGGGGCTTCTTGCATCCGTCACCGCGCAATACTTTTCCGCCAAAGCCGCCGTGGGTATGGCAAGTGAGCTGCGCGCGGCGCTGTTTGAAAAGATTGGAAAGCTCTCCTACGCCGAAACCGACCGTTTCGGCACGTCCACGTTGCTTTCCCGCACAACCTCGGACGTCAACCAGATCCAGAACGCCGTCAACCTGGTGCTGCGCCTGTTCCTGCGCTCCCCCTTCATCGTGTTCGGTGCCATGATCATGTCCTTTGTTGTCTCCCCGCCCGCCGCGCGGGTGTTCCTTATCACCATTCCCGCCCTGTCGCTTGTCATTTTCGGCATCATGATCACAGGTATTCCGCTCTACCGCCGTGTGCAGGCCCGTCTTGACCGCGTGCTTTGCCTCACAAGAGAAAATCTGAGCGGCGCGCGCGTGGTGCGCGCTTTCGTGCACGAGGAGGCGGCGATCAAGGAATATACAAAGGCCAACGCCGAGCTGACCCGCCTGCAACGCTTTTCGGGGCGCATTTCCGCGCTGCTCAATCCGCTGACCTACGTGATCATTAATTTTTCCATCCTTGCCATCATTTATCTGGGTGGCGTGCAGGTCAACACGGGAGCGCTTGCCACGGGTGACGTGATCGCGCTTTATAACTATATGTCCCAGATCTTGGTGGAGCTGATCAAGCTTGCAAACTTCATTATTTTAATCACAAAAGCGTGCGCATGCGGCAGCCGCATCAATCGCATCTTCGACGCCCCCGAAGGGCTCCCCGTCAAGGAGACAACTACCGCCGCAAAGGACGGCGGAATTGAATTTCGCGACGTTTCTCTCTCTTATCACAAAACCGGAGAAAGCGCACTTCGCAGCATCTCCTTCTCCGTAAAGCCTGGTGAAACACTTGGCATCATCGGCGGCACGGGCTCCGGAAAATCAACGCTCATCAACCTGATCCCGCGTCTTTACGATGCAAGCGAGGGACAGGTCCTGGTCGGGCAAGTTGACGTCACCGAGCAGGACCCCGCCGAGCTCCGCAGTCGCATCGGCATCGTGCCGCAAAAAGCAGAGCTGTTCGCAGGCACGATCCGAAGCAACCTTCTGTGGGGCAGCCGCGATGCAACCGACCAGGAGCTGAACGACGCCCTCGACGCCGCGCAAGCACTCTCCTTTGTCAAGGAAAAAGAAGGCAACCTCGACTTCCCCGTCGAGCAAGGCGGGCGCAATTTCTCGGGCGGGCAGAAGCAACGCCTCACCATCGCGCGTGCCCTTGTCCGAAAGCCACAAATCCTGATACTTGACGATAGCGCCTCCGCGCTGGACTACGCAACCGATGCCGCGCTGCGCGCCGCCATCACCGCGCTTCCCTATCACCCCACCACGCTCATCGTCAGCCAGCGCACCGCATCCGTCATGCATGCCGACAAGATACTCGTGCTGGAGGACGGCGAGTGCGTCGGCCTTGATACACACGAAATGTTACTGAAAACCTGCCCCGTATATCGCGAAATCTACGATTCTCAATTCAAAATTGAGGAGGTGACCTCGGCATGAGTAAGCCCTCCTTCGAGCAAAAGCAAAGCAAAAAAATTGCAAGATCTGCCGCAAAAAAGCCCGCAAAGAAGGCGCCTCGCGGCACGCTTAAGCGCGTGCTCGGCTACCTGCGCGGCTACCGCTTTTATCTGATCCTCTCCCTTCTTTTGGCTATTTCCTCCGTCGCTTTGACGCTATGGATCCCCATCCTGGTCGGCGAAGCAATCGACCACATCGTTGCCCCCGGCGCCGTCAACTTTACCGCCATCCGTTCCATATTTTCCAAAGCCGTCATCGCGATTTTGCTGACCGCGATCCTGCAATGGCTGATGAACGTTTGCAACAATAAAATGACCTACGGCGTCGCAAAAAACATCCGCAATGACGCCTTCCGCCACCTGCAAAAGGTGCCCTTCTCCTACCTTGATTCTCACAAGATCGGCGATGTCGTCAGCCGCCTGATCTCAGACGTCGATCAGTTCACCGACGGCTTACTGCTCGGCTTTACACAACTCTTTACCGGCATCGCCACCATCGTGGGCACGCTGATCTTCATGCTGACCGTACACCCCGGCATCACGCTGGTCGTTGTTCTGATCACACCGCTCTCACTCTTCGTCGCCTCCTTTATCGCCAAGCGCACCTACAAAATGTTCAAGCTGCAATCCGAGATTCGCGGCAAACAAACCGCACTGATGGAGGAAGCGATCGGCTCTCACAAGGTCGTTGCGGCCTTCTCGCAGGAGCAAAACGTTCTGGACGATTTTAATATCATTAACAAGAAATTGCAAAAAGCGTCGCTCCGCGCCACGTTTTTCTCCTCCTTGGTGAATCCCACCACGCGTTTCGTATACAGCACCGTATACGCAGGCGTCGCGCTCGTGGGCGCACTTGTTGTAATGAATCCGACGGCCGCGATCCCGCTTTCCATCGGCGGCCTTTCCGCATTTCTTTCCTATGCCAATCAGTACACCAAGCCCTTCAACGAAATATCCGGCGTGATCACCGAGCTGCAAGGTTCACTTGCGTGCGCCGCCCGTATTTTCGAGGTCTTGGATGCCCCCACCGAGCAGATTGACTCTGAAAAAACAGAGGATAAATCACACGCATCCGGGTGTATCGTGTTTGAGAACGTAAATTTCTCGTATTCCCCCGAAAAACCACTGATTCAAAATTTGAACTTAAAAATCGAAGAAGGTATGCACGTGGCGATCGTCGGCCCGACCGGCTGCGGAAAAACAACGCTGATCAATTTGCTGATGCGCTTTTATGACGTCACCGGCGGCGCGATCAAGATCGGCGGAAAAGACGTTCGCGAAATTCCCCGCCACGAGCTGCGTCGCTCGATCGGCATGGTCTTGCAGGACACGTGGCTGAAATCCGGCACTGTTGCCGAAAACATTTCCTTCGGAACGCCGCACGCTACGCGCGAGCAGATCGTCGAGGCGGCGAAAGCGGCGCACGCGCACAGCTTCATCAAAAAGCTGCCGCAGGGCTACGATACAAAAATCGGCGAGGACGGCGGTTCGCTCTCGCAGGGTCAGAAGCAGCTGCTTTGCATCAGCCGTCTGATGCTCTCCACTCCGCCCATGCTGATCCTGGACGAAGCAACCTCTTCGATCGACACGCGCACCGAGCATCGCATTCAGCGCGCGTTTGCCGCGCTGATGCGCGGGCGCACCTCGTTTGTGGTCGCACACCGACTTTCCACCATCAAGGAGTCCGACCTCATCCTCGTCATGAAGGACGGACAGGTCATTGAGCAAGGCAACCACGAGACGCTTCTTGCGCAAAAAGGGTTCTACCACACGCTTTATCACAGCCAATTCGCCCATACGGACGAATAAAAACAGCAGCAATCGCACACCGCTCCGAGCGTTTCTCTCGGGGCGGTGTTTTTTGCAATCCGAAAACCATGCGCCTAACGCGTGGTACGGCAGAGGTTAACCGATGAGAAAATAACAAACAACAGATAGAGCTGGAAAGTGTTTTATGAATGCTTCCCTTTGAGAGCAAGCTCCCGCAAAGCAGGTGAGAGAGCCCGCGCAACTAAGGGAAATCACCCGCGACGTAACGCAAGAAAAGGGCTTCGTACGCGCAGGCCCTTCCGCTGCAAGACCCGCCTTTGCCACACGAGTGAGAGCGTTGCATGATGCAAAGAAACTCGCAGGAGGTCGTGCGTGGTTCATAAGCGTCTCCATTTTCTTCCTTTTTAAATAGCATCCCACGGCATTTCGGTGTCAAAAGCGCGTTTGAATACAAAGGCACGGCTTTTCTTCGTAAATGTGAATTTTTTTTGAACTTTAAAAACAAATTGAAAAAAGTTTCCCTTTGGTTTGTTCATAATGCCAACAGATGCAAACAAACCGAAAACAGCCGTTTTTCACGGCTTGGGAGCCGCAAAAGCCCCGTAACGGTGGGATTTTTTGTGCAAAATGCGAAAAGTTGAGAAAATAGGCAAAAAGACTTGACTTTATATTAAATATAGTGTAAAATAGCCGTGAACAAGTATGTATAAAGGCACATTTATACACTTGACACACTTTAACACGGGTTTGGAGAACCCGGGAAGAGAGGTAAATATGAACGTATTGAAAAGACGTGCACTAATCCTCACCCTCCTTGTGCTGTGCCTGTTTGGTTTAACCATTCTGGGCGCATCCGCTGCTGTGGATACCGCTGCCACTGGTACCACAACGCAGGAGACAGGATCCGTCGCATCTGCCACCGTCACGGTAGGCACGGCTGAGCAGCCACAGGTGTATTATTACACCGACCTGGCAACAGCCATTGCCGAAGCGGACGATGGTACAACCGTTACTCTGTTGAGCAACGTCAATGTCACCTCTGCCATCACGGTTGAGGGCAAGACGTTGACCATCGAGGGTGCAAACGCCGACATTCAGTTGACGGCACCTGCCAAGACCCTTATGTTCAACATCGGTAACAATGCACACGTAACCTTCAAGAACATCAAGGTCACCACTGACCGTTTTGTCACTTTCCGACAAAACACAACAGATGCCAGCGCGTCCTTGACCTTGGATGCGGGTGCTCACGTCACCAACATAGACCTTGCTGTCGATAATGACGTCTTGATCTACAACAGCCTAGCAACAGCCAACATCACCATTAACATCAAGGCAAATGCTTCCGTCATTGTGAAATCGCTGACAGAGGTCGCTCCTGCCTATGCGACGATCTTGTCCAGCAACGGTGTAAGCACGACCTTGAATGTTTGGGGTACGTTGAAAAACATTGCTACTACTCCGGACGGCAAGAATGCACAGGTTTACGTAGTCAAGGGTGCCACCCAAAACGGAACGCTGAATGTTTACGACGGTGCTATCATTGAGGGCACTTCCGACAACACCACGCATAACGGCAAATACTCTGGTATTGTTTACTATTCGCAAGGTGTGAAGAACGCCATTAACATCTACGGCGGTACCATCACCGTCCACGGTGCTACAGGATTGGCTTTCACGGGCGATGGTTCCTCTACCACTGTCAACATTTCCGGTGGTACGATCAACAACGCCGAGGCAGAGTATCCGATGTTCTTCGGCGCAAGCCTGACCGCAACCATTTCCGGTACCGATACTGTAAAGCCCAAGTTTAACGTAACCCAGAAGCTGCTTGCCTCCGGCACGCTGAACACCGCTGTCAATGCATTTAATAAGGAAGATTGTTCCATTGCAAGCACGCTTGGCTTCGCAGTTCTGCTTGAAAGCAACAAGACTGCTTATACTGGGCTCACCTCTGCAGTGCGTGATGCAATTGCCGCTGAAGACACCTTGTACCTCTTGAGTAACATCACCAGTAACGTCAGCTTCTATGGAACTAATGCTGACCTCACGACCAGGGGTATATTGGAAAACAAGAAATTGACCATCACCAGTTTTGGTGACACCAAGTTTACTTGGACGACAACCATCAAAGCGAATGGTGTTCTCTTCTACATTGGCTCCAACACGCACCTGATTATCGACAACGTTATTATAAATGCCGGTTGCCGTTTCATGCGATTCGAGAGCAACGGTGATGGTGACGGTACCTTTATGAAGGTCGATATCCTGAGCAAGGCCGAGATCTACGCGACGCCCAATACGGATGGAAACTTCATTTACTACGGTGCCGATCGTGTTCTGACCATGAACATTGAAGATGGTGCCATCATCCAGCGCAAGGGCGATTGCAGCCTTGCTAAGGCCAATCTCATCGTTTTGAACAACGAGTTTGCCGAAGGATCTGTCATTAATATTAAAGGTAAACTCTCGGACATTACCAATTTCACAGGCACCGGCGCCCGTGAGTCTAATCTGTTTGTCCACAAATACAAGAACCTGACGGTTAACATTTACTCCACTGCGGTTCTTGAAGTCGCTTTGACTAAGACCGACGCATCGGCCACCATCAATGCCACGCGTTTCTCCAATAGTGGCACAACGCACTTTGAGAACGATACCGCTGCCGTTTATATGGGTGCTCCTGTTCGTTTGGGGACCACCGTAGGCGGCAACTTGGGCACTGTCTATTTCGAAACTCTTGCCGAGGCTATCGCAGCCATTCCCGCAAACGGCAAGGGCACCATCACCTTGCTTGCCAACACCACCGTTTCCGCTACGCTTACCATTGCCAACAAGGAAGTTACCTTGACCGGCGCTGACGGCGTAACGCTGACGATGTCCGGTTCTCCTGCCTTTATTCTCGGCAACAATTCCCACCTTGTGATCGACGATCTTAAGGTCGTAGCCACAAAGGCATTTGTCTCCGTCGAGAACACCGATACCTCCAGCACCGCTACGCTTGATCTTGAAAGCGGTGCCGAGATTGAAATCACCAACTACACCAGCGGCTATTTCCTTCAGGCCGCCATGAGTGCCAACACGGGCAAGCTGACTGTAAACATTAAGAATGGTTCTTCGCTGAAACTTCTTTCTAACGGTACGGTCTCCGCTGCTTCTCAGGGCCTGTTCCGCTTCTATTCCAATAGCAGCAACGCCTACTCTGTTGCTTCCGGCAGTACCATTAACGTTGACGGCACAATCATTTATGGTTTGACTTTCAACGCTACGGGCACTGCGAGCACCAACCGTGCAGCCATGTTCAAGATGTCTGACAATACGGTTACGTTGAACTTTACCTCCAACGCAAACGTAGAGCTGGCTCACGTCAACGCTCTGCCCGGCACTTGGAACGCCATCGCTTGCATTGAAAGCAAAGCAAGCGTCAACATCGATGGTGGCACCTTCAAGATCCCCGCTGGCTGTGGCTTGATTGGTTATAACGGCGAAAACTTTGCCGGTACCTATGTGATCAAGAACAACCCCTCCTTCACGACTGTTGATGGCTGGTTGATCTATGACTACTGCAAAGCGACCGACGGTGTACTGACCGGTTGGCAGAAATCCGCAGTCACTTTCCAGAATGTCGATCTTGGTGCAACCAACATTTCTTATAATGGCCGTATGACCAAGGTCACCCTTGTGAACGTTGGCTTCAAGGACGAGGCAACCGCTATTGCCAACTACGCCACCGTTCGCGTGGGCGATGACGTCACCAAGGGTTATTACAACAATTTTGCAACCGCATATAGCGCCGCAAAGTCCGGTGATACCATCTACGTGCTTGCCAACATCTCCATTGGCACCACTTACGTAGAAAATAAGGTCATCACCATCAAGGGTGTGGGCGACGTTACTTTGAGCAACTCTAGCACTGATACGAGCACTGTTCTGTTCGACTTGTTCGACGGTGCTGACCTCACCTTCTCTACCATTAACCTTAATATCACCAACCGTTTCCTGCGCAGCCGTTCCGGTGCTGCTAAGGTGACCTTCGCCAGCGGCGCTAAGGTGACCTCCACAAACGCCATCTTCTTCTACGCAAACTCTTATGCCCTGGATGTAACCACCACCATGGTCTTTGATTTCCAGGCAGGATCCGAAATCGACTCCAAGGCAACTAATCTGATCTACCACAACCAGACTGTTGACACCAACGGCGATGGAGTGGGAGACGCCTCGCGTGTTTTGAATGCCACCATCAAGATCGCAGGTAAGCTGAAGCTTTCCTCCACCGCTGACGGTGCTATCGCGAAGGACAGCAACCAAAACGGTACGTACATTGTTTATTACGATGCTACTACTGCCAACGTTACTTGCTCCGCTGCAAGATGGTTCTATCTGCACGAAAATAATAGTGTAGTTTACGTAACCGGCTTTGCAACGGTTGCAGATGCAGATGCATTTGCAAATACTGCGGGACTTTCCATCCGTTCCGGCGATAAGATCGGCGAGGGCGTATGGCTTCCCTACACCGGCTTCACCGGACAGATGCATCAGGTCGCTATCGATGTTCTGCCCGAGGGCGAGGACACCATTTACCTCCTTAAGGACATTGCTTCTATTTACGCTACTCTCCACTTCCGTGATCGCGAGACCATTAAGATCGTAGGTGCAAAGGCTGACGGTACGACCGCTGTGATCAACTTCCAGGGCGATGCACAGCGCGCTCAGATCTATGACGGCACCGAGCTGATCATCGACGGCGTAACCTTGAATGCCAACACCAAGGCAGGTGTGGCAAACGTAGCAACCGATCAGACATACGGTCGTATCTTCCAGATCAACGGCGGCAAGCTGACGCTGAAGAATCTGACGCTGAACGCAAACGGCAACAACGAGTACGCTCCCATCAACATCGTGTCCGCCACGAAATCCACCGTTACGCTTGAGAAATGCACGGTAAATGCAGGTAACGACCTCTTCCGTGTCGGAGGCAGTTCTGCCGTACTTACATCTATCGTAGTGGATAATTCCACGCTCAACGTCACCGCGGACACCACGCTGGATTACAGAAACTCCAACGCTGACACCCGTGTCGACTTCACGGTGAAGAACCAAACCGTTTGGAACAGTGCCGCAGGTCTGTATGTTTATGGCGCCAAGGGCTTGATCAACGTCACCTTCGAGAACTCTACCTTCACGGGCGGCAGCACCTTTAGTGTTGATTCCCTGGCACAGCCCGCAGACGGCAAGGGCCTTACCGATGCCGACGGCGAGGGCAACTACGCTCTGGCAATCACCGCGAAAAACATTACCGTAACCACAAGCGGCTATTTCCTCAGATTGAATAGTGCCTCTTGTGTCGGTAACGTTTCCTTGAACATTGTCGGTACCAAGACCGGCACCGGTGCATCCGCTACGCACTCCAACGTCATCAACGGTGCATTGGCCAACCTCTCCGGTGCAAACGATCGCGTGCAGATCCGTGCAACCGGTTTGAAGGTGGACGGCGCCGTCTACTCCACGGTCTACATGGTCGGCTCCACAAACACCATTGACATGGAGTTTGAGGGCATCACCTTCACGACCTCCGGCAACAATGGCCGAACCTTTAACAGTGAGAGCTCCGCAACTCACACCAACCTGATCATCAAGATCAAGGATGCGAACGTGACTGCGGGCGACAAATCCACCTACTCTAACGAGATCAATGCCAAGCAGATCGGCTTCCTGCTCCGTGGCTTCAAGAACGTCAAGCTGGAGCTGACCGGCATTATTTCCACTCGTCTTCCCCAGGATGTCAGGGGCGCTTTCATTGACGTGCAGACTCCTACTGCAGCCAACACTGCAAACGGTGTAAGCATTACGCTCACTGATATTGCCATCGACAACCATACTTACGTAATTTCCAACAGCACTCTTGCGTGCGACGTTACCGCTACTGTGGCAAATGTCAATGCTACCACCACGGACGGTTTCCTTAACGTCCACAAGGATTCCACCCATACTCTGAACGCAACTGTTACGAACTCCACCTACACTGTGGGCGGCAAGACGTACAATGCGTCCGGCAAGTATGCCATCACCGGCGCTACCCTGACGCTGAGCGGCTATGCCGATCAGGCAACTGCCGATACCGTTGCCCTGAAGGCAGGCTACGTGGTACGTACCACTGCCGACGGCGCAACCAACTCTGTGTACTACAGAGCATTTAATGCAGCTGCGATCAACCACGCAACGGCAGACGCCACCAAGGCAGGCACGATCACTGTGCTGACCAATCTTACCGGTATTACCTTTACGCTGGGTGACGGCGCGGATGATGCCAACTTCAAGCCCTACGACCTTACCATCGTCGGCGTGAAGCTTCTGGGTGCAACCGCTTGGCCCACGCTCTCTCCCTCCGGCGCTGATGCCATCAAGATGTATGACGGCTCTGACCTTACGTTCCGTAACATTACGGTTCAGGCAAGCTTCCGTTGGGTCCGTGTTTACAACACCAAGGGTGTAGCCGATGACTGTAATCTGATCTTCGGTGAAAATTCCACCGCTTTGATGAACACCGCTTCCTCTACCACGGAAGACTTCATCTACGCTCAGAACGCCTCTTATACCAACTTCATTGTTGAGCAGGGCGCAGCCATCCGTATGACGCAGACTGCCGCAACCGGCAGAAAAACCGTAATTGCCTTCAACGGCGCTTACGGTGACGTTATCATCCGCGGTACTGTGGATGCAAACATCACCACGGTAGACGGCGCTACCAATATCTTCTTCTGCCAGATGGGCAGCACCTCCGGCAACCTCATTATAGAATCCACCGCAGTGGTCAACTTCAAGGTTACCGGTGGTTATGGTAACTCCTACTTTGTGGGTAGTACCGGTCTCGCAATTATCGATGCTGCTGCCAAGATCAACGGTGCTGTTCTGAATGACACCACCGCCAAGGCAATCGGTTTCAACATCCGTAACAATGCAGCTGACGGCAAGACCGACTTCTATGCAAACATTATAGGCGCACTCGCATACAAGCATATGAGTGACGTTTCCACCTTCACTTTGTTGGGCAATGCAAACATTTACGTTTACGAAACCATCAAGGATAAGGAATTCACCATTACTTCTCTTGAGGGTAACAAGTTCACCCTTACCCTTCCCAGCACCTATGCCGCATTCAATCTCGGTGCTAACACCAAGTTGACGCTTACCAACCTCACGCTGAACCTCGGCGGCAACCGCTTTGCACGCGTAGACGGCAACACGCACGTTATCTTCGGTGACGGTGCTACCGTAAACTGCTCTGCAGGCATCTTCATCTACTCGAACTCCAATGGTGCTTTTGACATCACCGCAACCTATGACTTCCAGGCCGGCTCTGTGATCAACTGGACCTCTGCTTCCGGTAGCATGATCTATCACGACGGCACCAAGGACCTCAACAATGACGGCGACGTCAAGGATTCCGGCGAAAAGCAAAAGCTGACCCTTAACGTCTACATCTCCGGCGAGATGAACATCTCCTCCACCTCTACCGGTGCGATCACGTACGACAAGAACGACAACAGCTCTTATATCGTTTGGATCGACTTCACCACCGCAAAGATCACCTGCACCGCCACGTACTGGTTCTACCATTGCGAGCAAAGAAGCCCTGTTTACATGACGGGTCTTGACACGATCGAGGAGTATGACGCCGTTGCGCGCAAGACCAGTCTTGCTGTGCGTTCCGGCGCAAAAATCGGCGAGGGCGTATGGGTTCCCTACACCGGCTTCCGCGGTCAGATCAACCAGGTCGCCATCGACGTTCTGCCCGAGGGCGAGAACACCCTTTACCTGCTTGAGGACATTACTTCCATCAACTCCACAATGCACTACAAGGATCGCGACAGCTTCCGCATCGTCAGCAACAAGGCAGACGGTACGCAGGCAACCATCAAGTTCCAAGGTGACGCTTACCGCTTCAGAGTATACTCCGGTTCTCCTTTGACTCTTGATAATGTTAACATCATCACCGGAAAGGGCTCCTCGGATGTGGGCAAGCTGTTCCAGTTCCATAACGGAACCTCTGCAGTTCCCGCCACGCTGATCCTGACGAACGGTTCGACCCTGACAAGCAAAGTTCCTGCATCCGCACTCAATTTTGCTGACACCACTGCACTTGTCAAGATCGAGTCCACGGATACCTTGACCAATCTTGATACGTTCGCAGCCTCCTTCGCATTGAAGCTTCGCGTTGTTACTGAAACCGGAGCTAACTACTACAACACGCTGTCTCTGCATGCAGCAAATACTGCCACCGCGAACGCTACTAAGGCGGGCACTGTTACCGCTCTGGCAAACTTCTCCGTGGCAAAGGAATATTTCGTGCTTGGCGACGGCAAGGATGATGCCAACTTCACCACCTACGATCTGACGGTCACCGGTATCAAGGTTGGCTCCGCTACCGAGTATCCCACCATCACTGTTTCTCAGGATGGTATCCGTCTGTATGACGGCTCTGACATCACGTTCACCAACGTCAACATCTACTCCAACAACCGTTGGCTGAGAATTTACAACACCAAGTGCACGGATCCCTGTGATATCGTCTTCGGCGAGAACGTCACCGCTTCTCAGAAGACCGCCACCTCCAACGATGACTTTATTCTGGTGACCTCCGGCTCTTACACCAACATCACCGTGGAAGAGGGTGCAACGCTGACCAGAACTCTGACGGCAGCTAACACCACCGCTACGAAGAAGATGTTCTCCGCCGACAGCCTTCACGGTACCATTACCATTGCGGGTACTGTCACGTTCAACGCCGCTTGCACATTGAACAGCAATAACAAGCCCACTCCCGCATATCTGTTCGCCACGAACGGCGCTGACAGCGCTGTGGTCATCAAATCCACCGCAAACGTGAACTTCTCCGCAACCGGTGAATCTGCCGGCTCTTCCATCCTCACCGGCGACACATACGTGACTATTGAAGACGGCGCAACCGTCAACGGCACCACCTACGAGTCCGCTCGTCTTGCCGCACAGCAGTTTGGTCTTGCGGCCGAGTACACGGACAAGGCAGACGGCAAGGTCTACTACGTTAACAATGTGGCCTATGCACTGAAGAATGCCAAGGATAAGACTGCCGTTACTCTGCTTCGCGACGCTTCCTTCAGCGGCGTTATTTCGCTTGAAGGCAGAGAGTTGACGATCGCCAGCATCCCCGGCAGCACCTACACCCTGACGCACACCTCCGGTTGGGCAGCATTCTGGCTGCTGAGCGACTCCAAGCTGACGCTTGAGAACATTACTCTTACCCTTCAGGTCAACGCCGACTGCAACGGTCGCTTTGCACGTATCGACGGCAGCTCGCACGTTATCTTCGGTAACGGCGCTACCGTAAATACCGCCGGTGCGATCTTCATTTACAACAACGGCAACGGTCTTGCAGGCGGCTACGCTTACACCATCGACTTCCTTGCCGGCTCCGTGATCAACGCCACCGGTAGCATGAGCAACGGTTTGATCTACCACAACAGTGAATCGGCTGCCAATGCCGACGTCACCGTCAACATTGCCGGTACGATCAACATTCCGACCGCTTCTCCCATCACCAAGGACGCAGACGCGAATGGCAGATACGTCGTGAACTACGATGCAAGCACCGCTGACGTTACCTGCGGCGCTCCCATCTGGTTCTCTCACAACACTCTTGTTTACTTCAAGAACCTTGAGGGTGACGCTGTAACCGAGTTTGCTCTTGCATGCGGTCTTGCCGTCCGTTACGGCGACGTCTACGCATCCGGCATCTATACGCCTATGCTTGACCTCATCCCCGAGGGTGGCTCCGCTATCATTTACATCCTTCAGGATGTGAACACATTCTGCACTGCAGCATTCTCCAACAAGACCGTTACTGTCAAGAGCGATCCTGCTGCAGGCATCAACTACTATACTATCACCAGTGTCAGCACTGCCCCGATCTTTGCGATCGGCGAAAATGCACACCTCATCCTGGACAACATCAACATCGTATCCGGTTCCTTCATCCGCTTTGAGACTGTCAATGCGGACAATGCCACCATTACAGTTGATTTCAACTCTGGTGCGACTGTGACCGCATCCAAGTCCAGCTCCTACCCCAACTTCATTTATGCAACCGGCGCCCAGAACAAGCCCGTTCTGCTGACGATCAACGTCAACTCCGGCGCTAAGCTGGGCCGTCCCGCTAACACGTGGGCCGTGACCGGAAGTGACCGTAACTGCTATCTGTTCAACTTGAACAACTTTGGCACCAATCTTCTTGCCGGTTCTGCCATCAACGTGGCAGGTACGCTGGAAGAGCTGACCTCCTTCGAGGGCACCGGTGCAAGACGTAGCTCGATCATCCTTGCCAACAAGGATGCCGACCTTACCGTGAACATCACCCCCGGTGCTGTGTTCAACTACAACGCAGGCACGCACGGCATCAACGCTGACGAGGGTATGATCAACACGATTGGTGCTGTGAACATCTCCGGCGGTGCATTCAACCTCTCCGGTGAAACGGATATGCTCGCTCCCTTCTGGCTTGCATCTACTTCCGTTTATACCTTCACCGGCAACATCGTCTTCAACGCACCTTATCTGACTGAGTTCTTCTACTCTTACAGCTCTGAGGCGAAGGTTTACTTCGACAATGCAACTTTCCGCACGAACGTTCCTGCAAACATCAAGCTTGAATACGCAAACCGCAATCTGCCCGCTATCACGGTTGTGAACTCTACGTTCACGAGCGAGCACGTTGCTAACATACTCAATGCAACTGTCACGCTTGACAACGGCAATGCACTTTCCGGTCGTTATGACCTTGCAAGCGCTATCGCACTTGTGGAAAGCGGCGCAACCATCTACCTGCAGGCAGACTCCATCATTTCCTCCACCATCGTTCTGGACGGCAAGGCAATCACCATTGCTCCCATCGGTGACGAGGCAATGAAGCTTGCGCTTTACTCCAACACCGTGGGCAAGATGTTCGTTCTGAAGAACGGCGCTTCCCTTACCCTCAACAACCTTACCGTTACCATCACCGCTGACACGGTCGACCGCAAGGTCGAGACCGCCGGCTCTTTCATCACCGTTGATGAAGCAGAGCCCACCGGTGCTGTGAAGGTTAACCTCAATAACATCAACTTGACCGCAAGCGCTTCTATTCCCTTCTACTTCGGCGGCAATTCCGTTGTTGAAGTTGCTATCAACGGCGGTTCTTACGTTGGCGAGGGTATGTTCGCAATCGGTTACTACGCATCCGAGTCCGAAAAGGGCAAAGGCGACGGCGTTGACGTTACCTCCAACGCAACCGTTACCGTTACTGTTACCGGTACGGAAGACGAGCACGTTCTGCTGAGAAGAACCGAAGCAGGCGACCAGAACGCCATCATCTTCATCAACTTCGCAGGCAAGGCAGCCAATCACAAGAATCAGGTCGTCTTCAACCTTACCCACGCCGACCTTGGTCGCGAGGGTGCAGCTTCTTACACGCATCCCATCTATCTGAGAGGCGCTGCCGCACTGACGCTCAATCAGACCTGCGGTCAGTTCTACACCGGCGGTTGGCTGATCGGCGGACAGTCCGGTGCTGCTCTCTACGTAACTCTTACCGACGTTGATATGACCTACACCGGCACCAGCTACTCGCTGCGTCCTTACGGTGTATCCGGCGCCGGCTCCTACTTCAAGATGGTAGGCGGCTCCGTCAACGCTAACAGAGTTTCTGATTCCGGCTACGTTCTTTCCTTCAACGCTGATATCGCCGTGTCCTTCACCGGCACGACCTTCAACGTTGCAACCAACGCAACTCTCTTCAGCCGTGAGGGTGGCATTGCTCCTTCCATCGTGCTGGACGGCTGTACCTTCAATATGGCAGGTAAGATCGTTACCACCAGCAAGACCATGAACGTTATGGTCAAGGGCGAAACCAAGGTCCTTGAGGGCGAAGAGCTTGTAGCTATCACCCCCGAGATTGCTTTGGCACGCGGCTTCATCGTTGAGCTTGAAGGCACAAGCGTTTACGCCTCCAACCTGTTCACCGCGTTTGTGGCAGAGGCCAAGGCAGAGACCAACAAGGTCCTGATCCACGGCAATCTGGCACTCAGCTATCCCATTTATGTCACCAACCAGAACATCACCTTTGCAGGTGTTGGTGAAAACATCACCATCACTGTAGGTGTCGGTCTGCGTCCGTTCTACATTGAGAACAACTCTACCGTCACCTTCAAGGATCTGACCATCAACGCCTACCGCTTCTTCACCTTCAATGCGAGCAACAGCGACGTTCTGACCACCGTTACCCTGGAGAATACGGACGTTATCGTTCCCGACTACTCCAAGGACATCGATGCGCTGATCTACAAGGGTCATACCGTTGGTAAGGCCGTTCTGAACATTGATGCAAACTCCTCTATCGTGATGAACTCCTCTGCGGCTCCCGCAACTGATAAAACCATCTACGCTCTTATCGCCATCTACAACGGCGAAGGCGCAACCGTCAACGTCTGGGGTACCATTAAGAACCTGATGAAGACGAGCGAGAGCCAGAACGCGCAGGTCATCTCGATCAAGGGCGCGAAGAACAACGCTACCGTAAACATTTACGACGGTGCTGTGCTGGAGGGCACTTCCTCTTACGGCAAGTACACCGGCACGCACGGCGGTAGCTACTGCGGTATCATCTACTTCTCTCAGGGTACCAACACGCTGAACATCGAGGGCGGTACCATCACCGTTCACGGTGTCACCGGTCTTGCTTACACCGGCACCACGGCCACAATCAACATTTCCGGCAATGCTGTGATCAACAACGTGGATGCCCAGTACGCGATGTTCTTCGGCGATAACCAGACTGCTCACATCACCGGCACTGCTGATGCAAAGCCCGTTATCAACACGCCCGCTAAGCTGATTGCAAGCGGCACGGCTTACGCTTACAACTTCTTCACCGAGGAAGAGTACGCAACCCTTGCCAAGACGCTTGGCTTCACGGTGCTGCTTGCCAGCTCCAACACGGCATGCACCACTTGGAACGCCACCATGCGCGACCTGATGGCCGCTGAGGAAACGTTGTATCTGCTGAACAACGTCAGCTCCAGCTCCAACTTCAGCGCAGCTTCTCTCACCGATACGAAGCTGACTATTACCAGCTACGGTAATGCGAAGTACACCTGGACGACAACCATCAGAGCGAATGCTGTTCTCTTCTTCGTGGCTTCCAACACGCATCTGATCATCGACAACGTCATTATGGACGTTGCGGCTCGCTTCATGCGCTTTGAAAGCGACGGCGAGACCGGCACCTCTATGAAGGTCGACATCCTGGGCGGTGCTGAGATCTACGCACTTCCCGGCGGCGACGGCAACTTCATCTACTACAGCGCAGACCGTGTTCTGACTATGAACATTGAGGAAGGCGCTATCATCCAGCGCAAGGGTGATTCCGATGCCGCTACCGGTCACTTGATCAACCTTGGTGCCAACTTCGCCGAGGGCTCCGTGATCAATATCAAGGGTAAGATCTCCGATATCACCAACTACACCGGTACCGCTACTCGTGGCGGCAACCTCTTCGCAGTTCCCGGTGCAAACGTTGTGGTCAACATCTACAACACCGCAGAGCTTGAAATGGCTCTGACCACCGAGACCGGCAAGATCGGTGTGGTTCGCTTCGCTCCCGCAGGCCTTGTTTACTTCAAGAACTTCGCCGAGGGCACCGATTACGACAAGCTTGCAACCAGCTACGGTCTGGCACTGCGCGCAGATGCTACTGCAACCGCAGACACCGCTTACGCTCGCAACCTTTCCGCTCAGCTGATTGCTCTTGCCGAGAGCAACGGTACGATCTACGCTCTCAACGACTTCGTTCTGTCCGCTAACTTCACGATCGATAACAAGAACGTTGTGATCGAGCCCCTGCGCGACGGCATCACGATGACCCAGAGCGCAACCATCACGCTGATCAACGATTCCTCCCTTACCGTGAAGAATCTTGCGATCGTCTCCAGCGCTTGCTTCATCAACTCCTCTACCGTTACCAACGGTAACACCATTAAGCTGGAGAACGTAAAGGTCACCACTTCTGCCAAGAAGGACACCGACTTTATCACCGTTACCAACTCCAAGACTGCGATCGAGATCACGAACTTTGAGTTCCTTGCCACCGCTAACCGCGTTCGTGTGATCCGCGCAACCACCAACGGTGTTGTAACCTCCTTGAAGGTTACCAACGCTAAGCTGAACACCGCCCTCTTCCGTGTGGAAAACACCACGGGCGTGATCGGCTCTGCCGAGGCACCCGCAACGCTTACTGACGTAACCTTTGTTGCTGACGAAGTCATCGGTTCTGCCTTCATGTACGCTTACAACGCTGCCGCTTACGTGGATATCTTCGGCGGCTCCTACACCGGTCAGTTCATTTACGGCGGTGACAACAACACCAACACGTTGCAGATCCGCGTGAATCCCATCGGTGACAAGACCACCACGATCTCTACGCTGACTCCCTCTACGACAAGCCAGTACACGGCACTGATTCACCTGAATCCCGCTGCCGCTGCGGACGTGACCCTTTCCTTCCGCAATGCTACGCTGTCTGACGTGGGCGGCAAGAGCGCACTGATCCGCGTGATGAAGACCACCAGACTTACCATCTACGTGGATAACACCACTCTGAACGCAAACTCCTTCCTGAATGCATACCACTATTGCACTGTTTACGGTCACTTCAACAGTGCCGCAGAAGCAAAGACCTTCGGCTTCAACGTACGCCTTGGCGAAAACGTTGGCAAGGGTGTTTACTACTACTTCGTCAACCATGCATTCGAGGCAGCGAAGGACGGCGACACCATCTACCTGATGGGCAACGCATCCTCTATCAACGTTGGTATCGACGATACCCTGTTTACCAAGAAGGTACACGTCACCAGTGACGGCGGTCCTTACACGGTCACCACTCTGACGGGTATTGCCTTCTATCTGGGTGACGGCGCTGAGTTGAAGTTCACTAACGTGATCTACGACCTCTCCAACCGTCTTGCCCGTATCGACGGCAGCTGCTCGATCATCTTCGGTGCCGGCTCCGTGATGAACCACAAGAACACCATCTTCATTTACAACAACGGTCAGGAATCCGTCAAGGGTGCCAAGTACACCATCGACATCCAGGCAGGTTCTACCATCAACGCTACCACCGCTCTTGCAAACGGCTTGATCTACCACAACGGCGCGAACACCGCGGATAATGAAATTACCGTGAAGATCGCCGGTAAGATCAATATGCCCACCAAGTCTTACATCGTAAGATCTGTTGACAAGAACGGCAGATACCACATCTACTACGATGCATCCACCGCCGACGTTACCGTTGGTCAGGATCTGTGGTTCTCCAATGTCTTCCTTGGCAACCGCGACGGCGCTATGGCTGACGACGTGCTGTGGGCAACCGGCTTCAAGTCTCATGCAGAGGCAGACGAGTTCGGTTACAAGCACGTGGGCGCTTACTTCCGTACCTACGACGCGAACCCCGAGGCAGAGTACGAATACAGCTTCGTGCTCCACACGCAGTTCGTTGATGTTATCACCGGTCACCTGACCTCCTACGGCGGCGAGGTTATGATCCTTCGCAGCACGCAGAGCGTTTACGCCACCAGACACTTCGACTTCGGCGGCGTACTGACCTTCAAGTCCTACAACGGCGCTTACTTCGGTGCTCAGGACGGTGCTTACCGCTTCCGCATCAAAAACGGCACGACCGTTATCCTTGACGGCGTTGAGTTCAGAACCAAGGGCGGCGCATTCATGCTCCACCAGGGCACTGCAGCCAACCCCTCCGAGCTCAAGCTGATCAACGGCGCTAAGATCACCTCCACCGGTGAAATCGCAGGTGCCACGATGATCTCCTTCAACGACAAGGATTGCGCCAACACCAACCTTTACGTTGACGAGACCTCCTCGATTACGCTGTCCGGCGCTAACACCGGATCCCTGAATATGATCTACGTGAACGCCGGCTGGTCCGGTACCATGACGATCAAGGGTACCCTTACCACCACGGCAGCTCCACCGGCTACGTTGTTCTGATCAACATCGGCGGTGCTGATTCCACCGGTAACATCATCCTTGATGGTGCTACCATCAACCTGAACAGCACCAAGGGCACCGAGGCCATCATGATCGATGCCGATGCCTCCAACAATACGGGTACGATCACGATCAAGAACGCGACGCTGAACAACAACGCCGTATGCACGGGCACCACCGCATTCGTGCGCACCGGCGAGCTGGTCAACATCGAGATCTACACGAAGGGTCTTACCGCAAACTACAATCCCACCAACTCCTACAAGTACTCTGCTCCCTTCTTCGGAACGGGTCTTGTGTACTTCAAGGACGTTACCGGTGCTGAGGCCGATGCAATGGCCGTTGAGCTTGGTACGGGCGTTCGCTACGGCGACGTTTACTCCGCCGCACTTTCCACCCGCATGGTCAACCTGATCCCCGTGGGCGGCTCCGGCGAGATCCACTTCCTGTGCCCTGCTTACGTTCCTACGCACATCACCATCTTCAACCGTCACGTCACTCTTGTTGGCGTTGAGAACAACACCGCTTACAATTACTTCTACACGCCCACCGCTAACTACATGTTCTACATCCAGAACGTCGGCTCGCTGATCTTCAAGAACATGAACATTACCGGTGCAAGACCTCTGATCAACTATCAGGCAATCGATGCCGCAACCGTTGCACAGGCAGACAGAGACATTCTGATCAGCTTCATCGCATCCAACGTGAAGATCACCGGTTCCTCCGTGCTGATCAACTCCAACGCACACCACGGCAGCGTTGCGAACAAGAAGTGTGATACCATCACGCTCCTTATCGACAAGGATACTACCATTGACTACACGGCCAACTCCTCCGGTACGAGCACTGATATCTACTGCTTCAGCTTCAACCACAACACGCATCCCACCGTGTACGTCAATATCGAAGGTACCGTGAACTTCGCTTGTGTCGGTGCTACCGTCAGGGACGTCTTCTTCATCCGCGACAACAACCCGTCCACTACGACCGTCAACATCGCACAGACCGCGAACATCTCGCTTCGCGTCACCTCTACGGTCGGCGGCCACAAGTTCTTCGCTTCCGCAACCGGTGGTTCCGAAACCTCCAACAAGATGAACATCCATCTGGATGCCATCACCGATGAGAACGGTCTGACGATCGACAACTTCACGCTGTTCAGCCTGTACAGAGCTACCAATATGTACGATCTGTGCATCACCGCTACCACAGACAAGTGGACTGCTGAGCTGCAGAAGCTCATCGCCGTGTCGGCAGGTGCTGAGGTTCCCGCGATCGGTGCTTACGCTGAGATCGACGGCACTTACTACTACTCTTCCATCATTGGTCACTCGCTGATCTCCAAGATTACCGACGAGGCAACCGTTTACATCCTGAACGATTGCACCACCAGCAGAGAGATCGTGCTTGAGGGCATGAAGATCACCTTCAAGAGCTTCGGCGACAAGATCTACACGGTAACCAGCAACTACATCAGTGTTTCCCCGATCTTCAAGGTGCTTGGCGACGTGCATCTGGTCTTCGAGAACGTCACCTTTGTGGCAGGTCGCTTCGCACGTATCGACGACGTGACCAAGGTTGACTCCTACTTCACGGTTGACGTGAACAAGGGCGCAAGCCTGATCGCATCCGATCCCGCGAAGGACCCCAACTTCATCTACGGTTCCACTACCGTTGACAGACTGGTAACCATCAACATCAATGAGGGCGGTTACATGGGTCGTCCCGCATACGACTGGGCTTCCGGCACTGCCTTCATCCTCAACTTCGACTCGCTTAAGCTGTCTCCCGGTTCTTCCGTGAACGTAGCGGGCACGATGGAGGATCTGATCAACTTCACCGCAACCTCCGGTACGAGAAAGAGTGCTATCATCCTGAACCGTACCGACTCCGACCTGACGGTCAACATTCTGCCCGGTGCTGTATTCAACTACAACGGCGGCAGACACTCCGTCAACCAGGGTCAGGGTCTGATCAACGTTGCAGGTAAGATCAACATCTCCGGCGGTACGTTCAACATCTCCGGCACCGCAGAGGTTCTGCCGATCTTCTGGCTGAACACCGGCGCTTCCATGTACCTCACCGGTGAGATCACCATCAATGCACCTGCCCTCAAGCAGCTCTGCTACACGTACACCGCACCCACCACGATCACCGTGGACGGTGCCACCATCCTTGGTGCTGCCGCTGATAATGCGGTCACCACCAGCACGACCAACTATCCCACGCTCAAGGTCATCGACGCCACCTTCGGCAACGAGAACCTTGCATCCATGTTCGGCGGTACCGCTTGCGTAGGCGAGCTTGATGCTGAGAATCCTCTGGCTCACCGCTACGACTTCAGCTCCGCAGTCAAGATCGCACTTTCCAAGGGTATCGAGCTTGTTACCATCACCGGTAACACCATCATGAACGAGGGTATCGTTCTGAACGGTCAGACGCTGAAGCTGATCTGCTCTGCACAGACTGCTCCCACCGTCTATGCAAGCCCCAACGTTCTGAAGGCATTCACCCTCCAGAACGGCGCAACCCTTGAGATCCGCAACATCAACTTCAACCTGAGAGCCAACACCGTTGACCGCCAGGTCGAGACCGCAGGTGTGTTCATCACCGCTGATGAGACCGCACCCAACGGCGCTAACAATGTCCTGCTTGACAACGTCACTCTCACCGCCGGTTACGGTATTCCCTTCTACTTCGGCGGAAACACTATCGTGAACCTCACCATCAACGGCGGTTCTTACACGGGCGGGGGTATGTTCGCTATCGGCTACACCGCTACCGAGTCCGCAACGGGCAAGGGCGACGGCGTTGACGTATTCTCCAATGCAACCGTTCGTGTGACCATCACCGGTACTCACGACAAGCACGTTGTAATCAAGAGAACCGTTGGCGGCGACCAGAACTCCATCATCTTCGTGAATCAGACAGGTTCCGCTCTTGAGAACAAGGGCAAGGTTGCCTTCACCATGACTCACGTGGATCTGGATTCCTCTGCTACCAGCTATCCCATGTATCTGCGCACCAGAGCGGCTCTCACCGTGGATTACACCTGCGGTAAGATGTCCTCCACCGCTTGGTTGTTTGCAAGCCAGGCAAACTGCGCATTCTACGCAAACTTCACCGACGTTGATATGACCAGTACCAGAACCAGCTACATCGCACGTCCTTACGGCGCAGCCGGCTCCGGTTCTTACGTCAACATCACCGGCGGTACCATTACCGGTGACAAGGTTAAGGCAACGGAATACATGCTGTCCTTCAACAATGATATCGACGTTACCCTTACCGGCGTTAAGATCGTCAGTGCCCTGGGCGCTCCCATCTTCGGTTCCGAAACCCAGACGGGTCTGTCCATCACCATTTCCGATCTTGACATCTCCGAGGCAGGCGCTCTGGTCCATGCAACCAAGACTCCTGTTCTCCACAACAACGGTATCGTCATGGAGAATGACGCAGCTGCTATTGCTAAGGGCCTTGTCTTCCGCGTTGGTCCCGAGGGCGGCAAGTACTTCCACTCCATCGCCTCCGCTGTTGCAGCAGTGGCTGATGGCGGCGTGATCTACGTCCTTGCCAACTCCACCGAGCCCTCCAGCAACATCGCACTGAACAAGTACATCACCTTCGAGCTGGTCAACGCTCCCGCAACCGGTTACACCATCACGCACACCGGCACCGGCAATCTGTTCCTTGTGACCGATAGCACGGAAGCCGCTCCCGCACGTCTTGTCATCAGCAACATGAAGTTCGTCAGCACCGTTGCCACCGGCGCGATCTTCGCTACCGCAGGCAATGGCTACGCCATCATCGAGCTGACCAACTGTGAGGTAAGCACCTCCAAGGGCGGTGTGTTCAACTTCAGTGGCAAGTCCTCTGCAGTTGTTACCATCAACGGTGGTTACTTCAAGGCATACTACCGTCCCGTTTACACTGTTGAAGAGTCCGCAGTTCAGTTCACCGCATCCGACGTGACCTTCGAGGGTCTGGGTGCAGGTAACGACGGTACCATCTTCTTCTTCGACAACACCAACGGTAACACCGGTGCCGTTGCGTTCCGCTTCACCGACTGTAAGATCGTCAACACGACCTCCAGCGGTCACGGTATCTACGCAATGAACACCTCCAAGGTTGACCTTGACATGACCAACTGTACCATCAACGTACGCGGCTGGTGCTTGTCTTCTCAGTCGAACACCACCTGGCACGCAAATCTCACGAACGTCAGCTTCACCACGAACAGTAACAACCACGCCGTAAGACTTTACGGTACCGCAGGTTCTTACCTGAACGTGATGGGTGGTACCTTCCATCAGACCGGCACTACCTCCACTAACGAAGGCGTGCTCTCTGTTGGTAACTCCATCGTGCTGAACTTCTTCGACGGTTACATCGAATCCGACGAGATCGCATGTATCACCGCTCTCACCGCAACCGTACAGATCAACATTTACGGCGGTACCTTCCGTTACACCGGTAACAAGGATGGCGGTGCTCCCGTAGCACTTCCCAGCCGCGGTATGATCACCGTGAATGGCGGTAACTTCATTACCGAAAGCTCTGTCGGCCCCGTATTCAGCAACGTCGCGAACACCGCGAACTCGCTGATCCTCAACGCATTCAATGCATACGGCAACGCTAACCTGATCACCAACCTTGGCGCAGGCACGCCCACTGCCGATCACGATGCATACGGTCGCACCTCTCTCAACACGATCGTGATGACTACGGGTGCAACTCCCATCCTTACCGAGGGTGCTGCGGGTCTTGGCTTCAAGGCATCTCTCAGCGCTAACGCTTACGCTTACCTCACCGGTCTTGCAGTTGACCGCGTTGTCAAGTTCGGTATGCTGGTCATCCCGACCGAAGAGCTTGATGAAACCAGATTCAACCACTACGGTTTCCAGACCGCAGGTCTTGTTGAAGGTGTCGATTACTTCGACATCAAGGCAGGCGAGTCCGATGTCACTCTGGCAGACGACGGTTGCGTCGTGGTGAAGCTGGCTCTCACCGGCATCTCCGAGGCAGACTACAGCACCGCTTACTCCGTGGTATTCTACGCATCCTACGATGTGAACTTCGAGCTCAACGGCGAGCTTATAAGCACTCATAACGTGTACCAGTACGCTGATTATGAGAGAAGCGAGAACTCCAGAAGCCTTGCACAGGTTGCACGTGCCGCTTATAACGACACCTCCGCAACGCAGGACTCCTACTACGTCAACCCCGTAGAAAACACCGCACTCTACAGCCACTACACCACCGAGGAGCTGGCTCAGCTGGCTATCTTCTGTGGCGGCGATACCACTCAGCAGACCCTGGATATCTTCCTTGTTGCAGGCGGCTCCAACGCTGTCGGTAACACCGTATACGGCGACGCATTTGCTTCCGCGTTCGATCAGAACAGCATCTCCTCCAACGTATTCTACTCCGGCATGATCTGTGATTACGCCGCTCAGACTTACGGCGCGACGACGCTGAACTTCGTAACCAGCAAGTACACCGCTATCGGCTCCACTCCTGCTCTTGGCATGGGCTGGCTCGCCGACTCTATGGGTCCCGAGGTCGGTATGGCTAAGGAACTTTCCAAGTATTACAACTCCGAATCCGGCAAGTATGCCGCAATCATGAAGTATGCATTCAACAACGTCAGCCTTGTTGACGATGCTGAGTTCTGCAACAACTTCATGCAGATGGTAGCCGATCAGATCGCTGATTACCAGTCTCAGGGCTACAAGGTGAACGTCGTTGGCCTGTACTGGCTGCAGGGCGAGGCCGACGTTGAGAATGTAAGCGCTTACGCCGCAGCATTCAACACGATGGTATCCAACGTACGCAGCAACCTGTCCTCCATCACCGGCGCGGATCTTTCCTCCATGCCCGTGGTTGCAGGCGAGATCGCTAACTTCCTTGGCTTCAATACCGCAGACGCTCAGACCGCATTTGTGACCATGCAGAACACCCTCACCTCCGTGAACGGCGTGAAGGTAGACGCAACCTCCAAGTACGTGGCTGATGCAAACGGCATCTTCGTAAATCCTGCCGACGTTCTTGCTACCGGCGAGCGCGTTGCAGCTACGTTGATCACCAGTGGTACGAACACGCTTGATCCCGACGTTTCCGCCGAGATCACCGTTCCCACCATTGAGAACACCAACGAGATCTACGATGCAGAAGGTAATCCCTTCACCGACGCAGAAGGCAATGTCATCGGCTTCACGTCTCTCGTGATGGCCGCTGCTAAGGCCCCTGCCGGCTCTACCATCAAGCTGACTGCAGATCAGACGGTATACACTTCCATCCAGTTCGTCAACTCCGACAATCTTACCATCGACGGTAACGGTAAGGTTATCACCGTGAACGGTAACGAAGCAGGTATCATTCTGCAGAACGCGAACGTAACGTTGAACAACTTCAAGCTTGACCACAAGGGCAATGCAGTCGCCATCATGGTCGACGAAACCTCCAGTGTCGTCATCGACGGCAACTCCTCTATCATCGCCGAGAGCACCGCAATCGAGCTGACCGGTAGAGACTCCATGCTGACGGTGAAGAACGGCGAGTTCCAGACCAGATCCGCTAACAACTATGCAGACGCTATCATCCGCACCGTTTCCGCTCACGTCACCATCGAAGGTGGTACGTTTGTGGCAGCCGCAGGTGGCTCTTGTGTCTACATCGGTAAGCTCGCATCCGACAAGCTGACCGTTAACATCAAGGGTGGTACCTTCACCACCATCGATGTGGTCGCTCCCGTGATGACTGCTGACGGTCTGCAGGAAGTTGACGCCAATGGCGTAGCTCTCACCGCTACTGTTCAGGCAATCGCCTTCGTAAACGAGTACGTCCTGGCAATCCTTGTCATTTCTCCCGACGCCGTGGTTAACTCCAGCATCGTTTCCAACAATGCCGGTATCGGCCAGAACTGATTTGGTCACCAAGAAATCGTTTTGAAACGATTGTCAGCTAAATAAAATTTAGCGAACACCCCCGCCAATCGGCGGGGGTGTTTTTTCCCTTTCTTTAGAAAACCACTTGACAATTTTTTTTAATGTGTTATAATGTTGTAGTAAGATTATAAGCCCACGAAAGAAGGTTATCCGCCTTACGTCTCACCGCAAAAAGTGCCGCCATCACTTGCAAGCGGCCGTGCGAGGGGATGCGGTATTTCCCTTTGAAGTGGATGCAGGAAAACCCCGTTTTCGGGCAGGTAGTTGCATACGGCAGGCACCGTTACCCACCAACAGACCTTGTGTGTCGAGTGTTGCCCGACGGGCTTCCATTCGGGTGGTACCGCGAGCGACCTTTCGCCTCGTCCTGATTTATTCGGGATGGAGGTTCTTTTTTTACTTGAAACAAAGGAAAGGATAAATAGACAAAATGGAAAAAGAAAAAGTAGCCCGCATCAACGAGCTGGCGCACCTTTCCAAGGAGCGTACGCTTACGGATGCGGAAAAAGCGGAGCAGGCCGCGCTTCGTGCGGAATATATTGCCGAGATCCGTGCTTCCTTCGGCGGCATGCTGGAGAACACGGTGATCGAGCGTCCTGACGGCACGCGAGAAAAGCTGCCGAAAAAATAACGAAAAAGGAGGGGTTTGATGGAACCCGTAAAGTTATATACCGCAAGCCCCGATGACACTGAGCGCGTGGGCGCTGAGCTTGCGGAAAAGCTGCTTGCTGACAGCGCGCTCCCCCGTTATATCGCACTTTACGGCGATCTCGGCGTGGGAAAAACTGCCTTTGTACGGGGAGTGGCAAGTGTGCTGTGCCCCGGTGCGGCGGTGCGCTCCCCCACCTTTGCCCTTGTGAACGAATACCGCGGCAAGCTGCCGATCTTCCACTTCGACATGTACCGCATCACGGATGAGGACGATCTGTATTCGATCGGATATGACGATTACCTTTTGCGCGACGGCGTGATCCTGGTGGAATGGAGTGAAAATATCCCTTATGCCCTGCCTGAGCACTATTTGCGCGTAACGATCACCAAAAATGACCCAAAAGCGCCGGAAAGCCGCGAAATTTTGATGGAGGAGGTATCTTTATGCTGATACTGGCTTTGGACAGCACCGCCATTGTTGCAAGCGTGGCACTTTGCCGTGACGAGCGTGTGATCGCCTCCTTCACCGTGAAAAACGGCAACACGCACAGCGAAACGCTCTTACCGATGGTAGAGGCGGTATTGAGATCCGCCAATCTGAAGATCGAGGATATCGATCTGTTTGCCTGCAGCGTGGGCCCCGGCTCCTTTACCGGTGTGCGCATCGGCACGGCAACCGTGAAGGGGCTTGCTTTTGGACAAAATAAAAACTGCATCGGCGTTTCCACGCTGGAAGCACTTGCAGAGAATCTGTTTCCCTTTGACGGGATCATCTGCCCCGTCATGAACGCCCGTCGCGGTCAGGTCTACAACGCGCTGTTCCGCTGTGAAAACGGTACGCTTATCCGCCTTTGCGAGGACCGTGCGCTCTCGGTAGCAGACCTTGCCGCCGAGCTTGCCGAAGCGGGACTTCCCTTTGCCCTTTGCGGCGACGGTGTAGAGGAATTCAAGCGTCTTGCGCCCAATTCCGTCCCTGTGAGCGTCTCTGCGCTTTTGGAGGATCAATCTGCCGTCTCGGTCGCAAAGGTCGCTTTGCGCCGCGCAAATGCGGGCGAGAGCGGCACGGACTCAGCGCTTGTACCCGTTTATCTGCGCATGCCGCAGGCAGAACGCGAAAGACTGGAAAAATTAAAACAATAAATCCTTCCCTGAAAGGAGCATATCATGAAAAAACTGATTATCGGATGTGACCACGCCGCCCCCGAGCTGAAAAACATTGTGCGCGACCATCTGATCGCGCGCGGCTTTGACGTGGAGGACGTGGGCGTACACACCACAGATAGCTGTCATTACCCCGATATTGCGCGCAAGGTTTGCGAAAAGGTGCAAAACGGCGAGCGCGAAATGGGGATTCTTGTGTGCGGCACGGGCATCGGCATGTCGATGGCCGCCAACAAGCACACGGGCATCCGTGCTGCCTGCTGCTCGGACACCTTCAGCGCGCGCCTGACGCGTGCACACAATAACGCCAACGTGCTGTGCTTCGGCGCACGCGTGGTGGGTGCGGGTCTTGCCCTTGATCTGGTGGACGCCTTTGTGGACACCGCGTTTGAGGGCGGCAAGCACCAGACTCGCGTCGATATGGTGATGCAGATCGAGCGCGAGCAAAAAGCGTGATATGCTGAGCTTTTCTACCGTTGCCGACGTCCTGCGCGCGACCGCAGGAACGGATATGGCACCCGCCACCTCCGCCGTGATCGTGGCGGCTGGTAGCTCCACTCGCATGGGAAAGGGCGTTTCCAAGCAATTACTGAAGCTCGCGGGCGTGCCCGTTCTGGCGCGCACCCTACGCGCCTTTCAGCAATCCGGCTATATCGACGAGATCGTGGTCGTCTCTCGCCCCGAGGACATGCGCGAGATCAGCGAGCTCCTGACGAAATACGGCATCACCAAGCCCGTACGCCTTGTGGCAGGCGGTGCCACGCGTGCCGACTCCGTCAAGCGCGGCTTTGCCGCCATCAGCAAAAAAGCCAAATATGTGGCCATTCACGACGGCGCACGTTGCCTTATCACCCCCGCAATGATCAAAAAGGTGCTGCGCGCGGCATATCTGCACCGCGCGGCCACGGCCGCCTGCACGGTCACGGACACGGTAAAGATCGCCACCAAGCGCGGCTTTATCGAGCGCACCGAAGACCGCGAGCGCGTGTGGCTGGCGCAAACGCCGCAGGTGTTTCACACCAACCTTTACCGCGCGGCGCTGGCAAACGTCAAGGACAACACCCTGACCGACGATAACCAGTTGATCGAGGCGATCGGTTATCCCGTCAAGCTGGTGGATTGCGGCGCAGAAAACCTCAAGATCACAAGACCCGAGGACCTGCCCCGCGCCGAGGCAATTCTTGCTGCAAGGAGGGCCAAAAAATGAGGATCGGACACGGTTACGACGTACACCGATTGGTACACGGGCGCGCGCTCATTCTCGGCGGTGTGAACATCCCTTTTGAAAAAGGGTTACTTGGACACTCCGACGCGGACGTGCTGACACACGCCGTGATGGACGCCTTGCTCGGTGCCGCCGCGCTCGGTGATATCGGCAAGCATTTCCCCGACAGCGATCCCGCCTACAAGGGCGCGGACAGTCTGATGCTTGCGCGCGAGGTGGCGAAGCTGCTTCTCGCCCAAAATTACCGCGTTTGCAACGTGGACGCCACCGTATTGGCGCAAGCGCCCAAGCTCGCGCCCCACATCCCGCAAATGCGCGAAAATCTGGCGCTGGCGCTGGGGCTCCCCGTGGATGCCGTCAGCGTAAAGGCAACCACCGAGGAGGGGCTCGGCTTTACCGGCACCGGTGAGGGCATTGCCGCCCATGCGGTGTGCCTCTTGGAACAGCTCCCCCACGCGCAAAAATTGCAGACGCTATAAGCGGGCGATTCGTGAATCGCCCCTACAAGATCGTGCGATACAAAAAGGCCGCACCAAGGCGCCTTGATGCGGCCAAAAGCAAGGGGCGCGGGCGACTTTCCCACTTCCTTTGCCTTTCACCCCCACCCGTCACCCCATGCGGGCTTTACACTTGTCATACTATGTCGAAAAAATTTATTTGTGAGGTATTATTATGAAAATTTCCCCTTCTCTTTTGGCGGCTGACTTCAAAAAACTGGGCGAAGAGGTCGCTCGCATTACCGCCGCAGGTGCAGAGATGCTGCATCTTGACGTCATGGACGGCAATTTCGTACCGAACATGAGCTTCGGCCCCGACGTGATCAAGGCCATCCGTCCCGTTTCCGATATTTTCTTTGACGTGCACCTGATGATCGACCGCCCTGAGCGTTATATTGACAAATTCATCGCGGCGGGCGCCGATGGCGTGACCATCCACTTTGAGAGCACCGAGCAGCCCGCAGAGGTCCTCAAGGCCATCCGTGCGGCAGGCAAAAAGGCCGGCCTTTCCATCTCCCCCGACACGCCCGCAGAGGCCATTGAGAAGCTTCTTCCCCTTGCCGATATGGTGCTGGTTATGACTGTATACCCCGGTTTTGGCGGTCAGAAGCTGATCCCCGCACAGCTGGAAAAGGCACAGAAGGTGCGCAACATGCTTGACGCCAAGGGTCTTACCGCCGTTGACGTGCAGGCAGACGGCGGCATCGGCCTTGGCAACCTTTCCGACGTGCTCGCCCACGGCATCAATGTGGTGGTTGCAGGTACCGCCGTGTTCGGCGCGCCCGATCCTGCCGCCGTGATCGCAGAAATGCGCAAGCTGGCATAAGTTAGTATCTGAAAAGAACGTGGGGAGGACTTTTGCAAAAAGCCCTCCCCCTTTACAAATTCCCAACAAAAAAAGCCGCCCGCGGGCGGCTTTTTTTGTTATGGTTATCAGTTCATTTCTTGCGGTATACGCGTGCATTTCCAAATTTCTACACAATAGTCATCCGTCAAAAACTCTGCTGCCTTTTCGGGGTTCGAAAGCCCCTCAGCGGGAATGTCGCGCTCCTCTTTACCGTAAACCGCCACCCAATCCGCTGTATTGATAAAGACCGCCGAGGCAAGAGAGGTGCAATTTGCAAAGGCGTATTCGCCGATCCAATTCACGCATGCAGGGATCGTGATCTCACGTAATGCAACGCACTCGTAAAAAGCAGAGTCGGCAATGCTCGTTACACTGCCATCAGCAGGGATCACACTTGTTTTACACCCGGCAATCAAGGTGCGGCTTTGTGTTTCGATCAAGCAATTTCCCTCTGCGTGATATTTTGCGTTTCCGTCGGCCACCGTAATACGCTCCAACATAGCGCAGTTTGCGAAAAGACCGGGAAGTACCTCAGTCACGCTTGCCGGAATAAGGACGGAGGTCAGCGCCGTTTCAAAAAACGCCCACTCACCGATACGGCAAAGCCCCTCGGGAAATGCAATTGTTGCAAAGGACGCGCATTGGTAAAATGCATAATTGCCAATCATCTTGAGCTGACTGTCAGCTTCAAACACGACCTCCGAAAGCAACTCGCATTCGGAAAAAGCACTTTCGCAGATCAAATTGACGCTTGCGGGAATGGTGATCGTTTTGACCTTTTTACATTTTGCAAATGCGCCGCCCGCAATGATCTTTGTGTCCTTGTGGATCTCATACGCGTCCATCGATTTCGCAGTGCATTCATACAGCAAGAAATACGGATTGTCAACGCTTGCAATATAAGAACAGGCATCATACTCCGTTTTGGCAAGCTTTGTGCAACTATAAAATACATTTTCATCAATATGCCCGAGGAACCCCTTTTCAAACACCGCGTTTTCCAATGCGGTACACATATAAAAGGCGCGGGTACGGATATCGGTCACGCTGCTTGGAATCACCACGGTGGTAATGTCTGCATGCTTGAACGCCTCCACACCGATCTCCTTCACAGGCGATCCCTGATACGTATTTGCGATCACCACATGCTTTGCTTCCCCGTTATAGCCCTTCACCGTGGCATAGGTGCCGTCTTTTGATTTTTCATAGACCACACCCTCCGTCGGTTTTGTCAAGTCTTCGGTACCTTCCTCTTGCTGACCTTCCCCCGGTGTTTGTTCGGTGTCGGGAGCGGCGTCATTCGTATTCGGTTTTTGCGTTTCCTCGCACGCAACAAATACCAAAAACAAGACGATCAATACGCCAAAAATACAACACAGCTTTTTCATGGTGTTTTTCCTCGTTTTCTCAAAGTGCTTTAAATTCTTATACGGTTACTTTTTGACACGGTGATAGTTATCGTGCTCAAGCGCCTCGTCAGCGCCTGCGTTATACAGATTTTCGTAATCGGGACCCGCGGCACGCAGGTACAGCGTGGTGTTGCCGCCGCTGGAGCAATAGACATACTTCACGGAAGGAAGGTTGTACAAATGCTGATCGACGACACAGTACCAATCCATGCTTTTGAGGTAGAAGGAATGCACGCGGGAGGCGGCATGCGGCCACCAGACGGTGGTGGGCGCCACCAGCGTATAGAACAGCTTATCCACGTTCGGACCACCGTGGTGTCCGACCGTGACCATATCTGATTGCAAAGTTTCGCCGTACATAGCACTGCACCATTTGCCCGAATAGCGGAACGCGTCGCCCGTGGAAAGGAAGGTCACGTCCTCACCACCCGTAACGCGCAACGTCAGGCGCATGATGGAGGAAGAATCGTTGAGCGTAACGATGTTATGGGGATTCAGATCCTCGTGGGTAAACAGTGTCTCGATCTCCATATTGGCGAAATACAAACGCTGCCCCGTATGCACGCGGACAAAGGTAAAGGGCTTGGCGCAAAGTCTTTGATAGGCCTCCATTTTAGAGTTCATCGAGTTATCGCTGCCCGTGGTGTTATACAGCTGGCTGTTCGACGGGAAGCTGCCAAGCACGTATTCGATCTCCAAAAGTCCCGTCGCGCCGTAGCTCTGTAAGAGATGTGTGAAAACACCGTAATGATCGGCGTGGCTGTGGGTCAGGATCCATGCGGCGATCTTCACGGGATTGGAGATACTTACCGCAAGTCCGGTATTCTTTTGGTGCAGATCCGTCAGTGCATTCCAAAGATTCGGCATTTCCGAGCCGGTGAGCGGATTGCCGCTGTCGATCATCACGAAGCGGCCGTCCTCCAGCGTAATGATGTAGCCCGTACCCGAACTGGAGGCGGGCAGTTCCACCGCAGTGATGGCAGAATCGTTTTTCTTTTGCGCCGCGGTATAGCTATCGCTCAGCAAGGAGGTCGCGGGAACAGTGGTGGCATTGATCGGAGAGGAAACGATGCGCAGCGCGGGATCGGCATTTTCGTACTCACTGCCCGCGGCGTGCTTGAAGGCATTGTAGGCAACGTAAAGCGAAATGCCCACCTTCTCGTTCACGTAGGTGGCAAAAAGACTGTCCTCGATCTCATTTTCCTCGGTTTGACGGTACCCTGCATTCTCCAGCAGCGCGCAATAGCTCTCAAACGCGGCGGCGTTCACGTTGTCACCGAGATACAGATACTCCAGCGAATCGTCCGCCACGTCCACGGTATTGTAAAGCGTAAGTCCCTCGGGCTTCGGGAAGTCAAGCTTCCATTTTTCATTGGCTTTGCCCGTGATCTTCAGGGACTTTGGCATCTGAATGGAAACGTTCCCCGCCTCGTCAGTCACGAGAGATTCGTACAGATAATCCTGAAATGCCTCGGCGGCAAGCATCAATCCCACAACGTTCCATGCAATGACGGCAACGTTGCCATCCTTGACAAAGACGCCGTATTCATTTGGGGAAAGCTCGGTCAGGGCTTGCTGAGAGACGGGGCGTTGTGTAATGCCCACGACCAACTCCTTTTCCCCGATCGCGGCGCTGTCATCCATAACGGTAAGCGCCTTTTTCTTCAGGGAAAACTGCTTGAGCATCTTTTCTCCGATCGCCTCTGTGGCATCAAAGGCGTAATCGTTGAAGGTCATGGAGCCCGGAGCGCTTCCTGCATCATATTCCGAGGTGCCGTCGGTGTCCAGCATATCGTCATACACCAAAGAATAATAAATACCGGCACTGTCTGCCAGTGTCACCATCTCCATTTTCTCGGCCATGACCTCCTCGTGCACCGTGACGGTCTTGGAGGAGCCGTTCCCCGTCAGATAATTCTCCTTGAAATAGCTAACGGCCTGCAGGGTAAGAAGGGGCGTTGTGCCCACGATCACAATTTTGTTGTTGATGACCTGAACGGTGTATCCGTTCCCCTCAATAGAGGCGTGCGCTTCCACGCTTTCCGCGCGAGAGGTAAGCCCCACCAAAATTTCAGGGGAAGCCGCATTGCTTCTGGTCTTGCTTTCCGAAAAAGCGCGCAGATTGAGCCCCGTCGCGGTATTGATCGCCGAGGCAAGATCGCTCATCGCGCCTTGAAAGGTTCTGGAGTAAGCACCCTCTTTTTTGGTGTCGGGATAGACGAGTGAATATTCGGTCAGATCCACATCGACCTTTTTGCCGCTCAACGAGACCTCCCCGCCCTCGCTACACGAGGCAAAGAGGACGAGTGTTGCAAAAAGCAGGCAAACGGCAAGAATCAAGCTTAGAATTTTACAGTTCATATGTAATCCTCCCCTTATGTCACGGTGAAAAATCAAACACGGCGTTGCCGTCCTTCTCCAAGCGCAAATAGGCGTCGAAGGCCTTGCCCGATTTGCGGGAGATGAAATTCTTGATCTTGGCGGTGCGCCCCGTTTCCAAAAGAAGCTTTGCGTTCGAAACGGAAATGGCGCGATTGCAGATGAACAGATTCAAACGGAATTTGCACCCCTCGCGGTAGCCCTTGCAACCGTAGCTGAACTTGCCGCGCACGACCTCCTTGCCGCAAAGCGGGCATTTGCCCACAACGTCACCGTAGAGCCCGATATCCTTGTCCTCCTCGATCGGGGCCGCCTGTTGCTCGAAAACGGCGCGCACCTCGGCGGCGGCCAGTGCCACGCTCTCCTCTACGCTCATCTGTCCGCGGAACACGCGCTTCAGCGCGCGGCCAAGCTCGCTTGTGCGGTGCTTATCCATGCGGATCTCCAAATGATCCAACGACTCGATCAGATATTCCCCGCCCGGCAGGATGGTATACACATCCTTATTGAGCGCGATATACTGACTTTTTCTTGCATTGTCAATAATGCCCGTGCGCGTGGCCTCGGTGCCAAGCTCCAGGCCCTCCAGCACGGCGCGGTATTCCTCGGTATCGTCCGCGTTCTCCTCGTCCTCGGCGTGCTCTGCCTGCTCGGCGGCGGCCTTTTCCTCGCGGAAGGGATTTTTGAGGTAGTTGTTCAGCGTTTCAATGGTATAATGCTTCGGGGGCGAGGTCTCCTTTTCCACGGGAGCGAAGGCGATCTCCACCTTATCCCCTTTTTCCAGCTTGGGCAGCATCTTGTCCTTTTGCGTGGCATCATCATACTTCATCCAGCCGCGCTCCACAATAACAAGCCCCTTGAGGGTAAATTCTTCAAAATCTCCCACCTTGATGGTGATCTCGGTGCGCTCCGCCACACACGGCTCGGCGCAAAAGACTGCCACAAAGCGGCGAAAAACGGTGGCGTAAACCAGATTTTCGCGGTCGGAAAGATCACCCTTTCCGGGGATCTTATAGGTCGGGGTTAGCGCCGAGTGCGACTCGATCTTGCTGTCATCGAAGATCTTGGGGCTATCCTTGAATTTTACGGGATAGCCGATCTTCTGGATCTGGGCAAGGATCTTTTTCATCTTATCCTTCTCGGCGGTGGCAAGATATTCGGAGTTGGTACGCGGATAGGTCAGATACCCCTTTTCGTAAAGCCCCTGAATGATCTCCAAGCTGTCGCTCATCGACATTTTATGCTTTTTGCCAAGCAGATTTTGCAGTTTGGAAAGCGAAAAAAGCTTACCGGGTGCAAGATTGTCCTTTTTGCGCTTGACGTTGGTGACAACGGCGCCTGCGGCGTTGTAGGCGGCGCAAAGCGCCTCTGCCTTTTCTTTTTCCTTTTGATCGAACTTTTTCTTGGAGGTCAGCTCCACCTTCTCGCCGTTTGTTTCCGCATTGCTGACAATGGCAAGATATTTTCCCGGCACAAAATGGCGGATCGCCATGTCGCGCTCATAAATGGCGCGTACGATGGGGATGATCACGCGCCCCACCCGCAACAGCGTCCCGCACTTCAACGTGGCGTAGCGGGTCAGATTGACGCCGTAAAGCCAGTCGACGTAGGTGCGCGCATAGCCCTCGCCGGCGAGGTTTTCATATTCCGCCTCGTCCTTCATGTCCGCGAGCGCCGCCGCCACCGTTTCGGGGGTCTGATCGGGCAACCACAGGCGCTTCAAGACCTTCTTAGAGGTAAGCGCGTGACGGATGCAAAGCCGCACGATGATCTCTCCCTCGCGATCCGCGTCCCCCGCGTTCACGATGGTGTCCACGTCGGGGCGGTTGCACAAATATTTGATAGTCTCAAACTGCTTTTTCACACCCGCATCCACACCCTTTTTGTCGCTCGTACGCCGCAGCTCGAAGCGGAACTCCTCGGGAATGCAGGGCAGGTTTTCCATGCACCAATGCCCGTTTGCAGAGGCGGGCGCGGGAGAATACGCCTCGATATCCGCAAGAGAAAACAGATGCCCGAAGGCCCACGTAATAAAATAGCCGCACCCCTCCAGATAACCGTCGCGCCGCTGCATCTGCCCGATGCCCGCCGCGATGTTGCGCGCCAGACTTGGCTTTTCCGCAATGATCAGAACCATATCCTCACCTCCTTTTACACAATCAATTTATTGTACCATATTTTTGCCGCAAAGTCAATTCACGCAAGATATATTTCCCATTTACCGCGACACGTCTTGACAAAAAGGCATTATCTTGTTATAATAAATTAGTTAGTGTATGCAAAATACTTTTTTAAAAACATACAAGGAGAATTTTTCTTCCCTTCATGAAAAAATCACATAAAAAACAACTTTTAAACATCGCGTTCGTGGTGCTTCTGGCAGGGCTTACCTTCCTCATGCTGTTTTTGAGCAGCGATGAGTTGAATATGGAAAGTCTCACGTCCTTCTTTGCAGATTGCAATCTGTGGCTGATCGCGGCCGCCGTCGGCTGTATGCTGCTTTACATTGTAATGGAGGCGGCCAGCTTGCATATCATCCTGTACCGCTTCGGGCATCGGCCTCGGCTTTCCGCTTCGCTTGCCTATTCTGCCTCCGACGTCTATTATTCCGCCATCACCCCTTCGGCCACGGGCGGCCAGCCCGCCTCCGCCTTTTACATGATCCGTGACGGCGTTTCGGGCGGAACGGCTTGCTTTGCGCTGGTCTTTAATCTTCTGGCCTACACCGCATCTCTTCTCACGATCGGCACGGTGGTGCTGGCACTCAACTTCCCGCTCTTCCTTTCCTTTTCGATCTGGGTCAAGCTTTTCATCATTGCGGGCTTTGTGGCCCAGCTCTCGCTTTTGTTCCTTTTCATTGCCTGCATCCGTCACCCCGGTGCCGTGCTGCGTCTCGGCAATTTCCTGATCACCGTTCTTGTGCGCATCCGCATCATCCGCAAGGAGGAAAAATGGCGCGGCAAGCTGGACAGAATGGTGAAAAAATACCGTGGCTGCTACGAATGCTTCCAGCACCAACGCGGGCTTTTCTGGCAGGTGTTCCTTTGCAATGTTCTGCAACGCGCCTCATTGATCTTTGTTTCCGCGCTTGTGTGCTTTTCGGCCACCGACTGCTCCCTTTGGGATATGTTCGTCATGCAGACCTTTGCCATGATCGGCTACAACTCCATTCCTCTGCCCGGCGGCTCGGGGGCGTATGAATTTTTGTATATCAACATTTACGAAAAGGCATTTGGCTCCGATTTTATTCTGATCGCCATGATGGTCACACGTGTGATCTCCTACTATCTCTCCATGCTGCTAAGCGGTCTTTACACCGCGCTGTATCACGTCCTTGCGCCCAATCGCCGCAAGGAGGCAGCATCCCCCGCAGATACACAAGCCCCTGCCGCTGTCGCGCAGGAAGTAACGTCAACAGAAACGGAAGGTGACTCCAATGAAAAAGCGTAATCCCTTTATCGGATTTTATCATTACGGCGTTATTCTGACTTATCTTTCCCTTGCCTCTGCCATCGTCGGCATCTGCTTTTCCGTGGGAGGAAACAGAGCGGCTTATCCCGAAATCGGCGTGATCTGTCTTTTGATCTCCGGCATTTGCGACGCATTTGACGGTGCCGTGGCTCGCACGCGCAAAAACAGAACGCGCGAGGACCGCATGTTCGGCGAGCGCATCGACTCGCTCGCGGACCTCATTGCCTTTGGCGTGGCCCCCGCCATGATCGGCTTCGGCATGCAGATCAACCGCTGGTTCTACATTCCCGTTTACGTCATTTTCGTGCTTTGCGGCCTTATCCGTCTTGCCTACTTTGACGTGACCGAGCAGATCCGTACCGAGGATCCCAACTGCGGCAAGCGCACCTACTACGAGGGCATGCCCATCACCAACGTGGCCTTTTTCCTGCCCATCTTCTTCCTTGTGGCCACCCTGTTCGATCCTTATTCCTTCGGCCGCACCGCCGTGATGCTTGGCGGCTATCTGCTGATGGCGGTTCTCTTTATTCTCCGCTTTAAAACGCCCAAGCCCGGCATCAAGGGCATCCTTGCCCTGATCGGTATTCTGACCGTCATTCTGGCAGCGCTTGTCGCGCTTCACGTCGTGTTATGAGAAAGGTGATCGCCAAGGAAGCGCTACAACCGGGTAAGTTCCTGCGCTTGTGCTACCGCTCCCGTCTCGGCAAGCCGCTTTTGTGGCTTTCCACCCGCCGCTTTGTTTCCAAAATTGCCGGATGCTATCTGGACAGCCGCCTCTCGCGCGGTATGATCAAGGGCTACGCCAAGCGCAACAACATTGACCTTTCGCAGTACGAAGAAGGGCCCTTCCCCTCCTTCAACGCGTTTTTTACGCGCCGCATCCGCCCTGAGCTGCGCCCCTTTTGTGCTGATCCCTGCGCCTTCCCCTCCCCTTGCGACAGCAAGCTTTCCGTTTACCGCATCGACGGGGACTGCCGCTTTGAGATCAAGGGCTTCACCTACACCGCACAAACGCTTTTGAAAAACGAGGAGCTTGCCGCACGCTATGCGGGCGGACTTTGCCTTGTATTCCGCCTTTGCGTGGACGATTACCACCGCTACCATTACCCCGACAACTGCACGCACGGCGCGCCCGTATTTCTCAAGGGTCGCCTGCATACAGTGCAGCCCATCGCACTTGAAAATCGCCGCGTATTCACGGAAAACTGCCGCGAATACACCGTGCTTCACACGGAAAATTTCGGGGATATCACGCAGGTGGAGGTCGGGGCCTTGATGGTTGGCCGTATCGTCAACAATCACAAGGACGGCGCCCACAAGCGCGGCGAGGAAAAGGGCCGGTTTGAATTCGGTGGCTCAACCATCGTGCTCCTCGTGGAAAAGGACCGCGTATGCTTGGATGAAGAATTTTTCCAAAACACCGAAAACGGCAACGAGACCGTTGTTCGCTGCGGCGAGCGGATCGGTTGCAAGCTTTGAAATAACAAAAGAAGTGCTTGGCAAATGCCAAGCACTTCTTTTGTTTATTCTTCACACGATGCGGCCTGCGCGGCGGCGATCTCCGCGTCCTTTTCCTCTTCGGGAAGGACGGCGATGAAGGCCTTGATGGCGCATTCGATCATATCGTCGGTGGGCTCCTTCACGGTGACGCGCTGCAGCCACAGCCCGGGCGCCGAGAGGATACGGGTGAAAATATTATCGTATCGCCCCGCAAGCTTCAAAATCTCGTAGCCGACCCCCATATTGATGGGGAAAAGCAAGAGCTTGAGCAGGGTGCGAAGCACGGTATACAGTGTGGGGGAAATGCCGTCAAACTCCGCGGGGATCAAAAATCCGATCAGGATGCTGACCAGCATCATCAAAATCAGGAAAGAGGTGCCGCAACGGGGGTGGAAGCGGCGCTGTTCCCTCACGTTTGCCACGGTAAGGGGAACACCGTTCTCGTAGCAGAAGATGGTTTTATGCTCGGCCCCATGGTACATGAAGGTGCGGCGAATATCCTTCATCAAAAGCATCGCCGCCATATAGGCCACGATGATCAGAATCTTCAAAACGCCCTCAAAGGCGGAGCGCAACCAGCGATTTCCGACCCAAGCTTCAGGGAACAAAAGCTCCAGCTTGGAATATAGAAAGGCGGGCAGCCACATGAACAGAAAGAGCGCCAGCAAAACGGCAAACACCACGGAGAAAATCTTCACCGCAAGCATCGCCCCGTCACTGATCCCCTTTTGCGGCTCCTGCACGGTTTTTTCGCCCTCAGAGCCATTCTGCGCCGCATCCTCATCCGGCATTTCCTCAAGGGCAATGTCAGCAGAGCGCATCAACGCCTTATAACCGATCACCATAGAATCAATAAAGCCAAATACACCGCGCACGATCGGCCAGCGGCAGATCGCGGGGCGCTTCTTCTTTTTGATCTCCTCTTCCTCGAAAAAGATCTCGCCGTTCGGGCGGCGCACCGCCATCGCGCTCTTTTTCGGGCCGCGCATCATAATGCCCTCCATCAGCGCCTGACCGCCGATCGAGGTTTTACGCCGCGCGCAACATACTTCCTTATCTTTCATACAGTTCCTTTCACGGGGAAATGGCCGTTACAGTTTGAAACCCATGCTGCAACGGCCATTTATGAATTCACGTCTGTTATCTTGTTTTACTTGCTGCCCATGGACTTGCGGTGCTTCTCCAACAGGTTGTGGATACGCTTGGCAGGATTGAGCAGATTGCTGATGGTCTCGTCATGGTTCAACGTGTCGATGATGTATGCCACGTACTTGCACATATTGACCTCTACGTACCACTCCTTGGAAAGCAGCTCGGGAGAGCGGTAAACCAGGTTGGTGGTGAAGATGCGGTCGATGATACCGTCCTTGAAGGCCTTATCGAACTTTTCCAGACCGTCGGTAAACAGACCGAAGGTATCGAAGCAGAAGATGCGCTTTGCGCCCTTCTCCTTGAGCTGCTGCGCCACGTCAAGCAAGGACTCACCGGAGGAGATCATATCGTCCACGATGATGGCATCCTTACCGTGCAGGTCACGGCCAAGGTATTCGTGTGCCTCAATGGGGTTGCGGCCGTTCACGATCTTGGCGTAGTTACGGCGCTTGTAGAACATACCGATGTCCAGACCCATCATAGAGGAGAAGTACATGCAACGGCCCATAGCGCCCTCATCGGGAGAAATGATGACCATATCCTCTTTGTCGATGGAAATATCGGGATACTGACGGACCAGCGCCTTGATCATCTGATAGGTGGGACGCACGTCGTCAAAGCCGTTGAGCGGGATGGCATTCTGAATGCGGGGGTCGTGTGCATCAAAGGTGATGAAGTTCTGCACGCCCATACCGACAAGCTCCTGCAGCATCAGTGCGCAGTCCAACGACTCGCGGTGAGAGCGTCTGTGCTGACGTCCCTCGTAGAGCATCGGCATAATGACCGAGACGCGGCGTGCCTTGCCTGCGATGGCGGCGATCACGCGCTTGAGGTCGGCGTAATGGTCATCGGGGCTCATGGGCACCTGTTTACCGTACATATTATAGGTAACGCTGTAATTAAAGGGATCGCACACGATATAAACGTCGTGTCCGCGCAAGGACTGGTGAAGCATACCCTTTGCCTCGCCCGTGCTAAAACGGGGGCACTCTGCCTTGGCAAGGAAGGATTCCTCACCGCCGTGGCGGCGCCATTCCTTCAAATAGTTGTCAACCTGGGTCACGAACTGCTCGCAACCGCTCATACCGATGACACTGAGTTCCCCGAAAAGTACTTCCTTCATAAAAAACCTCCGCGCTGAAAATTATTGATTGATCGGGACCGTGTTTTCATCACGAAAACAGATGTAAGTATATTATAACATATTATTTCCGTTTTGAAAACCCCCTTTTCGGGATTTTTTGACGGAAAAACGATAAATTTAGATCTGTGCGTCGCAAATCTTACAGAACCGGGCGTAGGCATCCTCCCACTCGGCACGGTCTGCGGTGGGCTCGTAAACCACGGGGTCGAAGGAGTCGCGCACAAGAGCACGTGCCTCGGAAAGGTCCTTGAGCTCGCCTGCTGCAATGTACTGCATGCAAAGGTTACCGATGGCAGTTGCCTCCACAGGGCCTGCAATCACGGGTACGTTGCACGCGTGCGCGGCAAGCTGGCAAAGGAAGGTATCCTTGGTGCCGCCGCCCACGATGTGAATGGCCTTGACGGGCTTACCGCGCAGCGCAGAGATGCCGTCCATGGTATAGCGGTAACGAAGTGCCAGGCTTTCCATAATGACGCGCACGATCTGACCCTCGTTTTCCGGCACGTGCTGGCCCGTCAGCTCGCAGAAGCGACGGATGCGCTCGGGCATGTTGCCGGGCGTGGCGAACATCGGATGGTCGGGATTGATGAAGGAGACAAGCGGCTTCTCTGCCTCGGCAAAATTCTGCAGATCGGCAAAGCTGAAGTCCTTGCCCTCACGCTTCCATTGACGGCGGGATTCCTGCACCGTCCAAAGGCCCATAATGTTCTTGAGGAAACGGATGGTGCCCATCGCGCCGCCCTCGTTGGAGAAGTTGAGTGCGCGGCACTGCTCGTTATTGAGGGGAGCATTCAGCTCGGCACCCATCAGCGACCACGTACCGCTGGAAATGTAGATGAAATCATCCTGCGCGGCGGGCACGGCGATGACGGCACTTGCCGTATCGTGAGAGGCCACGTTGAACACCTTGAAATTCACGCCGCCCAGCTCCTCGCTGACCTCGCGGGAAAGGGTGCCAAGGCAGTTGCCGGGCTCGACCAGATTGTCGATCAACTGCGGGAGCCCCAGCTTTTGGAAGATCTCGGGTGCGACCTTACGGGTGGCGGCGTTGAGCAACGCGCCCGTGGAGGCGATGGTGTACTCGGTCGCCTTCACGCCCGTGAGGAAGTAGTTGAGCAGATCGGGGATAAACAGCATCTGCTTGGCGGCGGCCTGCAATTCGGGGTTGTCGCGCTGATCGGCAACAAGCTGATATACGGTATTGAAATTCAGGGTCTGAATGCCCGTGATATCATACAGCTCCTTGGCAGAGATCTTGTCCTCAATGGCGGCGGGAAGCCCGTCGGTGCGAGTGTCACGGTAGTGCATCGGGTTACCAAGCAGCTGACCGTACTTGTCGATATAGCCGTAGTCCACGCCCCAGGTGTCAATGCCCATACCCACGATCTTCTCGCCGGAAAGGCCCGCTTCGCGGATCGACTGCTTGATCTCGTGGAAGATGCGCAGGATATCCCAACGGAAATGCCCCGAAACGGTAACGGGATCGTTGGAAAAACGATGATTTTCGCGCAGGGTGAGTTTGCTGCCGTTGTAGCTGCCCACGATGCCGCGGCCGCTGGAAGCGCCCAGGTCGATGGCTAACATTTTCAAGTCTTTCATAATTGTAAACTCCTTTATTTCAAATGCAAATTTATTTCAGTTCTACCACGGTCACGCCGCTGTCCCCTTCACCGAACTGGCCGATGCGGAAGCTCGCAATACGCTTGTCTTTTTTCAGATATTTCCAAAGCGCCTGGCGCAGCATGCCTGTGCCCTTGCCGTGAATGAGGCGCACGGTATGGAAGCCCGCGATGATGGCAGTGTCAAAGTACTTATCCACCATAAACCACGCTTCGTCTCCCATTTTGCCGCGCAGGTCGATCTCGCCGTGGAAATCGCGCGACACCATCGCGCGCACGTTGCCGGAGCTCGTCTTTTTGTCCTTTTCCTGCTTTTTCTCGACAAGGCGCAGATTTTCTATCTTTGTTTTCGTACGGAATGCCCCTGCCTGCACCATCACGGTGCCGCGGTCGGGATCGGAGAGCAGCGTGCCCTCCTTGCCGATGTCCACAAGGAACACGGTGTCGCCCTTTTTGAGCGGGCGCGGCAGGACGTAATCCTCATTAGAGCGCTCCTCCACGGGATTGAACTTTTCCTCGTTCTCACGCAGATGCGCGCGCACGGCACGGCGCGTGGCGTCCAGATGCTCGCCAAGGCGCTCGCTTTCGCGTTGCTTGCGCACCTCCTCAAGCTGAGCGAAGATAAATTCGCTCGACGCTCTCGCGCTCTCCACCATGGCCGTAGCGCGGGATTGTGCGCTGTTCAGCGCCTTTTCGGCGTCCTCGCGCAGCTTTGCGGCATCGCGCTCGGCGGCCGCCTGTGTGCTTTCAATATGAATACGCAATCGCTCTGCCTCGTCGCGCTGACGCTCCATTTCAAGGCGCGCCGCCTCCAGCTGCTCGATCACGTTTTCAAATCGGCGGTTTTCGCTGCTGATCAGCGACTTGGCCTCCGCAACCACGCGTGGGGGCAGACCCAGCTTTTCCGAAATGGCAAACGCGTTGGATTTACCCGGTGTGCCGATGATCAAACGGTAGGTGGGGCGCAGCGTCGCCACGTCAAACTCGCAGGAGGCGTTCTGCACCCCCTCGGTATCCAGCGCAAAGGCCTTCAGCTCCGCATAGTGGGTGGTCACGGCACAAAGCGCGCCTGCGCGCCTTGCCTCCGAAATGATCGCCACCGCCAGCGCCGCGCCCTCCACGGGGTCGGTGCCGGCGCCCAGCTCGTCGAAAAGCACCAACGCGTTCGGCGAGAGCGCTTGCACGATGGAAACGATGTGCACCATGTGCGAGGAGAAGGTGGAAAGCGATTGCTCGATGCTCTGCTCGTCACCCAGATCCACCAGCACGCGGTCAAAAAGGCAAAGCTTAGAGCCCTCCGCGGCGGGGATAAACAAGCCGGATTGCGCCATCAGCGCAAAAAGGCCGAGCGTTTTGAGCGTGACGGTCTTGCCGCCCGTGTTGGGACCCGTGATGATGAGCGCATCCCACGCGCCGCCAAGCGAAACCGTGATCGGCACCACGCGCTCCTTGTCGATCAGCGGATGGCGCGCCGAAAGCAAGCGCACCTCGCGCTCGCGGCAGATGATGGGGCGCACCGCCTGCATATTTTCCGCCAGCTTGCCGCAGGCAAACAAAAAGGCAAGCTCGGTGATATTGCGATAATTGAGATTGAGCGCGCCCGTTTGCACGGCGACGGCGCCTGAAAGCTCAAAAAGAATGCGGTCGATCTCGTGCTGCTCCTTCGCCTCCAGCATGCGGAGCTCGTTGTTGGCATCCACCACCGCCATCGGCTCGACGAAGATCGTCGCGCCCGAGGAGGAGGTGTCGTGAATGAGGCCCTTGATCTCGTTTTTGCTCTCCACGCGCACGGGTATAACGTAGCGCCCCCCACGTTGGGTGACGATATGCTCCTGCAAGTGGCGGGAGTAGGTACTGCTTGTGATATAATGCTGCAAGGTCTCCTTAATGCGGTTGTTTGCCGCGCGGATCTTGCGGCGGATGTCACCGAGCGCGGGGCTTGCCTCGTCGGCGATCGTTTCCTCCGAGATGATGGCGCGATAGATCTTGTCCTCTAGCTTGCGGTCGGGCATCAGTCGCTCAAAGATCTCATCCAGCACCGTTTCAAAATGGCGGTTGGTGCGGCTGTACTCCGAAAGCCCGCGCGCGGTGCGCAAGATATTGCCCACGTCCAAAAGCTCACGCGTGGTGAGGGTCGCTCCCTTCCCCGCGCGCTCCAGAGCGTCCGCAGGATCCTTGACGTGCCCGAAGGAGGGCATGCCCTTATCCGAGAGCAACGCCATCGCGTCACCCGTGCGGGCAAGGCGCCGTTCCACCGTTTGCTCGTCGTCATCGGGCAAAAGCGCCAACGCCAGCTCCCGCGCGCCCACCGTCGGGGCGCAGGCGGCAAGCATCGCAAGGACCTTGTCATATTCCAATGTATTTTTCGTTCGTTCGTCTGTTCTCATATTCCCTCTTTTTTGGGTATCAGGGCTTCCAATTTCTTATAGTTTTCCAGCGAGACAAAGCTGCGCTCCAGATGATGCAGCAAATAGGCCTCGGCGGCGCGCGAAAACTCCTCTTGCACACGCGCATCCGTGATGCGGAAGGCAAAAATGCGCTTTGGGCTTGCCGTGGCCACAAAGGAGATCGCCGCCGCGCCGCCCGCCGACAAGGGGCAAAGCAACGTGCGCTCGCCAAGATCATCGATCTCGGGCAAGGGCACGAGCGCCGTGCGCTTGGAAAGGCACCCCGCGCACACAAACGCGCCGTTCATCACGTCAAGATATCCATCCCCCGCCACGGGAGCGTGGCAATCGTGACAATGAGAAAGATCGGGCGCAAATCCCGCAACACATGCCGCGCGCAACTCAAACGCCGCCTTGATGCGGGCGTTTTCCCCCTCCGTATTGGCCAGCGCGTGCAGGGTGTTCAGCGTCAAGGGCAGGATCTCCCCCGCGGGCTCGCGCTCGTCGGAAAGCTCGCTTGCGACCTCCGCCACGTAGGCCGCCAGAAACAGCTTGTCCATATCGTAGCGCAACCCCGCAAAGCTTTCGCGGCTGGTGGCGTTTTTGACCCACTTGACACCGTTTTTTTCGTAAAATTCAATATTGCTCCAGGTATAGGGCTCGGTTGCCGCGACCTCACGTCGGTGGATCGAGCCCGCGCCCTTCACAATGGCATAAAAGCGGCCGAAATCCGCGGTCAGCACCGTGATCAGCCGATCGTGCTCGCCGCGCTCGATCGAACGCAATATCAAAGCGTCAGCCGTAAAATGCTGCACGGCTTATTTCTCCTCGCGGTAGCCGAAATTGCCCACGGCGGCAGCGCTTTCGCGCCAGTTTTCCTTCACCTTGACCCACAAATCCAAAAAGACCTTGGTGCCGAACAGCTTTTCCAGATCCTCGCGTGCATAGGTGCCCACGCGCTTGAGCTCCGCGCCGCCCTTGCCGACAATGATGCCCTTGTGTGAGGCCTTCTCACAGAAGATCTCGGCACGGATGCGGATCAAGGATTTTTCATCCTTGAACTCCTCGATCACCACGGCAACGCCGTGCGGCACCTCCTTGTTGAGCGTGCGCAACAGCTTTTCGCGGATGATCTCAGCGGCCATCTGGCGCTCGGGCTGGTCGGTCATCATATCCTCGGGGAAGAACCACTCCCCCTCACCAAGCAACTTTTCACACTCCGCAAGCACGGCGCTCACCAGCTTGCCGTTTTTCGCGCAGGTGGGTACCACCGCCTCGAAATCATGCTTTTCGGCATAGCTCTTGATCGCCTCCGCCACGGCGGCACCGTCCACAAGATCGGTTTTGTTCAGCGCCAGCACGCAAGGGGTACCGGATTGCTTCAGATAGGTGATGACGTTTTCCTCCACGGAGGAAATGGGGCGCCCCACGTCCGCCATCAGCACCACCACGTCCGCCTCCAGCATCGAGGACTTGGCCGCCTCGACCATATAATCGCCAAGACGGTTTTGCGGGCGATGAATGCCTGGGGTGTCCACGAAAATAAACTGTGTTTCCCCTTGGGTCAGAATGCCGAGAATGCGGTTTCTGGTGGTCTGGGGCTTGGCTGAAACGATCGCCACCTTTTCCCCAAGCAGCGCATTCAAAAGGGTGGATTTGCCCACGTTGGGGCGACCGACGATCGCAATATATCCTGCTTTTTTCATACTGTCTCCTTCTGCACGCCAAGGCCCATTTTCTCGACGATGGCGGTCTGTCTTTGTCTCATATCCTGTTCCTCTTCCTCGCCGTTCACGTGATCGTATCCAAGCAAATGCAGGGTGGAATGCACGGTAAGAAAGGCGCATTCGCGCTCAAAGCTGTGGCCGAACTCCTCAGCCTGTGCCGCACACTTTTCCAGCGAGAGCACGATGTCACCCAGCTGCTTCGTGCCGCCACACGTCTCGAAAAGCGGGAAGGAAAGCACGTCGGTGGGGGCATCGATCTCGCGGTATTCGCGATTGATGGCACGGATTCCGTCGTTATCGGTAAAGGTCACAGAGACCTCAGAGGGGTCCGTCACGCCCTCAAAGGAAAGTGCGGCCTCAATGGCGCGACGCACCAGTATCTTCAGCGCGTAATTCACGCGATATTTCCCTTGGGAATCCTCAAAATAAATATGCAAGCTCATTTGCCGCCCTCCTCTTTTTTCTTTTGCTTTGCCTGGGGCTTGCGGCTCTCGCGCTCAAAGCGCTCGTAGGCGAGGATGATCTCCTGCACCAGCTTATGCCGCACCACGTCCTTGTCGGTGAACTGATGGATGAAAATATCCTCGATCCCCGCAAGGATCTTCACCGCCATGGCAAGGCCGCTTTTTTGCCCCGATGGCAGGTCCGTTTGTGTCAGGTCGCCCGTCACCACCGCCTTGGAGCGGAAGCCCAGACGCGTGAGGAACATTTTCATTTGTTCGGGCGTGGCGTTCTGTGCCTCGTCCAGAATGATAAAACTGTCATCGAGCGTGCGCCCGCGCATGTAAGCAAGCGGTGCCACCTCGATCACCTGCTTTTCCACCAGCTTGGCATAATTCTCCGGCCCCATCATCTCGTAAAGCGCATCGTAAAGGGGACGCAGATAGGGGTCGATCTTGCTTTGCAGGTCACCGGGCAAAAAGCCGAGCTTTTCCCCCGCCTCGATCGCAGGACGCGTCAGAATGATGCGGCTGACCTCTCCCGCGCGCAAGGCCTTGACGGCCATGGCCACGGCAAGAAAGGTCTTGCCCGTTCCCGCAGGCCCCACGCCAAGCACGATGGTGTTTTTGGCAATGGCGTTGACGTATTTTCTCTGTCCGACGGTCTTGGCGCGCACAGGTTTTCCACGCGAGGTAATGCAGATCGCACTGTCATCCAGCGCGCTCAGCTCCTCGGCGCGTCCGTCGCGCACCATACCGATCAGGTAGGAAACGCGCTGCTCCGGAATCTCCTCGGCGCGTCCCGCCTCATCCTTCAGCCGCTCCATCACAATGGCGGCCCCGCGCACGCGATCCGCGTCAAGCCCGCTGATCAGCACCGTGTCTCCCATGGCGTCCGAGCGGTTGCGAATATCCACGCCAAAGGCGTTTTCCACCGCGCGCACGTGCGCGTCGCACGCGCCAAACATACGCGCTGTCAGGTCACTGTGGCCGATCCGTACGATTTCCTGAGCCATAAAATTCCTCCATCAGGGTTGTAATGTAAACTCCGCCACCTCGGCAATATCCTCCTCGTACACAACGGTACAGGTAAGCGTCACGCCGTCGGCATTCTCGTGTACGGCGACGCTCGTCTGCAGGACGGTGCGGCCCGCACACTCCTTGGAAAGCAACAAACGAAGCTCCTCTTCGGCCGCCGCACGTGCTTGCGCACACGTCCGTGAAACGGGTACGAGGCAGTATTCCGCCACGCTTTTTATGTGATAGCCGAAGGGCAATTTTTCGCCCGAGGGCAGAGTGATCCATTCTGTTTTCTCTATTATATCACATTTATCTATATAATTTCCAGTATTTTTAAAAACTTTTTGCCGCCAATCGAACAAAATCAGCGAAATTTCCTTTTTCTCCTCGCCCGTGTAGCGCTTTTCCTCAAAAACAAGCGGTGCCCGCACCGTATAGGTCCGCACCGTTCTTGCCAACACCTGCCCCGCGGCGCGCGTCACGCGGTATCCGTGATTTTGCGTGTCGATCACTCCGCCCGCAAGGATCTGCCCCTTGCGCACCACCTCGCCCTCGCTGACGAGGCAAAGTCCCTGGAAAACAAGCGGCATGGTCACAACGCCGTCGCATTTGGCAACCAGATTGGCGGGTTTCTTGCTTGCCGCGGGCAGCGCGCTCTGCGCTTCTCTGATCTGCACGTAAACGACCGTTCCCACACGGTTGATCGCGGCATATGCCACGCGTCCGTCCTCCCCGCGCAAGGCAAGCGCCGCCGCATCCACGTCCAGCGCGGGCAAAAAGCATCCCTTGAAAACGCCGCAGGCGGCAAGCTCACGCTCAAGCTCCTCCAAGGGCAGGGTCACGTTCCCCTCGACCCGCACGTCCCAGGCCACAAGCCGTGCTCCAAAGAAAAGAAAAAGCGACAAAATAACACCGACAACAAGGCCCGGAGAGTGCAGAAAATGTTGCAAAATCAAGGGGACGCCTCCCCTTTTTTCGCACAAAAAGGGCAATTCGTGCTCCCGCGCCCTTTGGGCAAAGCGCTCCCCTTCCTTCCCCGAAAGAAGGAAGCGGATCTCCCCCTCGCGCGACGCTTTTTTTAAATATTTCGGGGAGAAGTTTTCCGCCTTCAACAACTGAAAAAGCGCGGAAGCGTGCGCCCCATCCACGCGATAGGAGGCATACCCCTTCAAAAAAAGATCAACCCGCATTCCCCGCCTCCTTTTCAAAGGATAACGAGAAAACGGTACCAATGATCTGTAATTTATCCGTCTCAAATTCACTGCAAAGCAGATCCTCACCTTCCACGTGCAAGCGTCTTTTCCCCACAAGCAGCACCACGCGTGTTTCGGTATATTCGCAGATCCGCACCTTCCCGTGTAAGATCAAGGAGCTTTGCCCGTAAAGTGAAAGCGAAAAACCGCCGGGCAACGCCTCGGCGGGGATATCCAGATGTTTGCCGAGGCGCGCGAAAAAGTCTCGTTTTTTTCTCATATTTTTCTCCTCCCTGCATAAGATTTCACGTCTACATTATGCCGCATGAGGGGGGATTATGCCATGAAAAAGCGCAAATTTTGCCACACTGCTCTGCCGATTTTCTTGCTTACGGTGCTGTCCGTTTTGTTGCTTTCCAATACACAAGCGGCCATGGACGGGATCCGACGCGGATTGACGCTTTGCGCACAAACGGTGATCCCCGCGCTCTTCCCCTTTCTGGTGCTTTCCGAATTGATCGTGAGCTCCGGCGTCGGAGAAACGCTTGGACGTATGCTCGGAAAACCGCTTTCCGCCCTGCTCGGCATCTCGCAAAACGCCGCAAGCGCCGTACTGCTCGGCGTTCTTTGCGGGCAACCTATCTCTAGCGTTACGGCGCTTGCCTTTCTCCGTCAAAAGGAACTGGAGGAAAAGGAGCTGCAGCGCATCTCGCTTTTCGCCAACAACCCAAGCAGCGGTTTTCTGATCGGCGCGGTCGGCGTCGCGCTTTTCGGCAACAAACAGGCGGGCGTTGCCCTTTTTTGCATCACCACACTCTCCGCGCTTCTTGTGGCCTTAGGCCTCCGTTTTTTCGGTGGAAAAATCGTTCAAAATGAAAAAAAGCCCCCAAACGGGGCGAGAAAAACGCTTTCCTTTTCCGATCTGACAGACAGCGTCAAGCGCGCCTTTCGCACACTTTTGCAGATCTGTGCCTTCCTGCTTTTTTTCTGTGCGCTCGGCAACGTACTGGGGGAGCTTTTTGCCGCGCTCGCCTTCCCCGCCGTTTTTCGGGTACTCGTATTCGGAATTTTGGAAATGACCTGCGGCGTCAGTTACGCCGTCACCGCACTGCCTGCGCGTGCGGCCTTTCGCTGTACGGCATTTTTTTGCGGTTTTGCGGGGCTTTCCGTTTGCATGCAGATCTTCTCCCTCACCGAAGGGCACAGCCCGCCATTCACCGCTTATTTCCTTGCCAAGTTGGTACAAGGCGCGCTGAACCTTTTGCTGTGCGAAATCTATTTGCGCCTTTTTGATCCCGCGCTCTCTCCCGCAACCAGCATTCCGACGTTTTTCACTTCAAGGGGTGTCGGTATTTCTCATTATATATTATGCGCGCTTATCCTTTTGTCGGTCGCCGCGTACAGCGTCAAAAAAAGGGAAAAGGGGACGTAACCGTCCCCTTTTCCCTTTTTTGTCATCAAGCGTCCTGCTTGATAACTTCTTTCCCGTCGTAAGTCCCGCAGGCCTTGCAAACGCGATGAGCGAGTACGTACTCGCCGCACTTAGCGCACTTGACCATGCCGGGCATTTCGAGCTTAGAATTGTTGGAGCGACGCTTGTCACGGCGAGCGCTGGAAACCTTTTTCTTCGGAACTGCCATTGTTACCTACACCTCCTCTGGGTTCGTTGTTTATTAAAATTATTTTTCTTCTTCATTGCTTTGCCAGTTCAAAAGCACGGCAAGACGCGGGTCGATCTCTTTTTGCGAGCAACCGCAGTCTCCATCGCGCTTGGGTTTGCCGCACTTGGGGCAAAGTCCCTGGCAATCTTCGTCACACAAAAGGCGCATCGGGAAAGAGATCAACAGCTCCTCGCGAAGCGGTTCGTCCACGTCAAGCTTGCCGTCGCGGATCATCACGTAGGAATCGATGTTTTCCTCCAGCTGCTCTTCGGAGATCGTTCCCTCCGCAGCAACGGTGCGTTCAAATTCCAGCGTGAATACGCCATAAACGGGTGCAAGACAACGGGCGCACTGTCCCTTGTAGGGCAGTGTGGCGGTTAGATACAGGCGCATGTAGCCCGCATCGTCGGTAAGATAGCCGCTTACCTTGGCATTTTCGGGGAAGGTAACGTCAAAAATCGGTTCGGGTGTGAGTTCATATGCAATATCCATACGCGTGATTTCGCCACGCAGAATGGGGCCCATATTCAAAATCATATCCTCGCCTCCTCCACCTTTTTATCCCCAAAATTCGGTTGCGGAAAAAGCAACACATAATATTATAATCAAATCATGAGAAAATGTCAAGAGTTTTTCCCGATTTTTTTCGTCTTTTTGTAAAACTTTTTTATTATTGCATCACGTATTTGCCCGCGCCAAGCTCAAAGACCGCTTTGCCGTTCAAAATTTCACCGCCCAGCTCCTCTACGCGGAAGGTCTTGGCGTTGAGTGTGACCTCTTTCCTGCCGTTGAGCAACGGAAATTCCACGCGCGCAGTGGTTCCCGTCGGGATGCGGAAGGTATAGGTGAACTTACCCTCGCGCCAATCCCACGCGCTTTCGATACGGCCCTTAGCGGAATCGTAATGCGCCTTCACGTACATGATGCGCTCCTGCCCCTTCGGCATCTCCTCCTCGGTTCTCACGTCGGGTCTGGGAGAAAGCACGAAATGCGCAAAGCCGGGGTGTGCGGGATCGACCGCAATACCTGCCGCGTAAGCGTAGATCCATTCCACCACCGAGCCGAAGGCGTAGTGGTTGAAGGAGTTCATATTCACCGCGCCAAAGCCGCGTGCATACGTGTAAGAATTCCAGCGCTCCCAGACCGTGGTCGCGCCCTGACGGACGCTGTAAAGCCAGGAGGGGTCCTTCGTTTGCAGAAGCAAGGAATAGGCAAGGCCGTCCAACCCCACCGCAGAAAGCGTCTGTGCGAGCATATAGGTACCAACAAAGCCCGTGGAAAGCGTGTAATCGTTGGCGATCACGTTCTTCTCAAGCGTCTTGATCACGTTCTCGCGCACGGTTCCCTCCACCAGCTCAAAGGCGATGGCCAGCACGCAGGCGGTCTGCGTTTTGACGGTCAGCTCGTCGTTTTTGACAAACTGCTCGTTCCACTCGCGCTTGAGGCGTGCGTTCAGCTCTTCGTAATACGCGGCGCGCTCCCCCTTGCCGAGAACACGCGCCATTCTTGCCATCAGAAGAGCGTCATACGCGTAATATGCCTGACAAACAAGCGCATCGTCGGTCGGCTCATACGCCAGCCAGTCACCGTAGCGCTTGCGCGGGCCGCCGATGGATGCCAGATACGTCATGTAGCGTTCCATCGAATCGTAATGCTCGGCCATTGTTTCGGTATCGTTGTATTTCAGATACAGCATATACGGCACAAGGATGCCCGCATCTCCCCAAGCTGCCGCAGCATCCTTCATGGACCCGCTTCGCGACATTTTTTCAATGACGGGGATCACATCCCAATAGCCGTCGCACACGCGCTGTCCGTCACGGGCATCCCCCAGCCACTTGCGAAGAAATCCGCGTGCATTGGCATTATAGGTGCCCGCGCCGCAGAACATTTGCGTGTCACCCGACCAGCCCAAACGCTCGTCACGCTGAGGGCAGTCGGTGGGAACGGAAAGGTAGTTGCAGCGCTGTCCCCAGAACACGTTTTCAATAAAGCGGTTCAGCTCGGTGTTGCTGGTTTCCAGATAGCCCGTCTCCTGCATATCCGTGCTGACGAACACACCCTCGACAGAGATCAGCTCGACGTCCGCGTCCGTCCAGAGGCAAAGGTAGCGGAAGGCGGAAAAGCTGTGCGTGGGCTGATAATCCTCCACGCCCTCGCCTTTGGCCACGTAAACAGTACGTGCCAGCGCGGTGCGGTAGTTGGCGGTGTACAGCATGCCCTTAGGGCCGTCATTGCCGCGCGCCTTATCGCCGCTGTCATTCAGCATCTCGGATACCATCACCTCAACGCGGGCGCGGCGGGGGGCCTTCACCGTGATATGCGGGCGGCCTGCGATCTCCTGACCAAGATCAATGATCAATCTCTCGCCCTTGTGCAGTACGGTCTTTTCACAACCGTCACCCACGCGGGTGAAAAGCGGCACGATCTCACCGAATTCGGTACCGTTGTCCGCCACGTCGCGATAAAGCACGGCACTCTTGGGGGTCTGATTGAACTGCGGGCGCACGCGCATGGGCTCGCCCACGTGAGGCACGATGGCGGGAAATTTTCCCTCAATGCCCTCAAACAAGGTGACGGGCTTCCACGCGTAAGCGCCGGGGAAGCTGTGTGCATCCGGCATGGTGGCATCGTAATACTCACCGTCCCAGATGTCGGCGGAAAGCACGCGACCGCCGATCACGGTCAACCAGCTTTCATCGGTCACGAAGGAAAGCAGCTCTTTGCCGTCCTTATCAAAGCAACGAACCTCGGCGGCGAAGGCGGGCTCAAGCCAACCGTACTCGCCCATCGTGATACGCCCGGAGAACCATCCGCGGGAGACCTCAGCGGTGATCACGCTCTCCTTTACGCAAAGATCGGTAATATCATATTCAAACTCGAACACGCGGCAATGATAATCCGTCCAACCGGGCTTCAACTCCTCGTTGCCGACGCGATGGCCGTTTACGAACACGTTGAACACACCGAGTGCCGTGGCGGCAAGCGTCACCTTGGCCGTGCCCTCGGGCAGGTCGAAATCACCGCGGAACAGCGAAAGGCCGTTCCCGGGTTGCAGGGTGATATCGGGATTATTGAAATAGCGCACCGAGTGGTCCCACGGATGCGGCAGGGGCGTGGGGCGGTCCTTTGGATTGCAGATAAATTTGGCTTTGGAATTCATAGCGCGAACCTCCGTTGTGTATAAGTACTTCTCCATTATAACATGCTTTCGTCCGTTTGTCCAGTCTTGAATATAACCCAAAAGCGCGCGTTTTTAAGAAAACACTTTTCTTTTTGCGGGAAATGTGCTATACTGAAGAAAAGAAGCAAGGAGGTGGCGCTATGACCAACATTTTGACCGCCGCGCAAATGAAGCAAGCGGATGAGGAAAAAATCAACCGCGGCACCCCGTCCCGCGTTCTCATGGAACGCGCAGCCATGGGAGCATTGAAGCTTTTGGAATCGGAATTTCCCACAAATCACGTGCTGTTTTTGTGCGGGAACGGCAACAATGGCGGTGACGGATTTGCCATGGCAAGGTTTTTCGCCGAGAAGGGCGGAAACGCGACGGTATGCTACACGGGCGAATGGAAGGACGGCGAGCCCGACGCCGAAAAAATGAGCGTAGAGTGTGCGCGCCAGTTCTCTCTTTTACCGAAGCCTCTTCCCCTTTGCGACACGCCTGATTTCCAAGGCGTGAGCGCCGTGGTGGACGCCATGTTCGGCATTGGACTTTTCCGCCCCATCACAGGAAAAAATGCCGAGCTGATCCAAGCGCTGAACGATGCAAAGCTCCCCGTGCTTGCCATCGATATCCCCTCCGGTATCAACGCAGACACCGGTGCCGTGTGCGGGATTGCCGTGCAAGCCACACATACGGTCGCCATATCCGATTATAAATTCGGCCATTATCTTTATCCGGGTACCGAGCTGTGCGGCATACTGCACTGCGAGCGCATCGGCGTTTGCCCTCCCTTGGGATGCGCTCAAATATTGGAAAAGGAGGACATTTCTCAGCTGCTTTCCCGCCCCGCCAACACCCACAAGGGGAGCTTTGGACGCGTGCTTGTTATCGGCGGCTCCAAGGGGATGAGCGGTGCGGGCTATCTGTGTGCCAAAGCCGCCTATCGCGCAGGGGCGGGGCTTGTAGAGATCATGACGCACAGCCAAAACCGCGTCATCTATCAGACACAGCTGCCTGAGGCCATTGTCACAACGTATGATTTGAATGAGACGGACGAAAACGCCATATATGACGCCATCTGGCGTGCCGATGCCATCGCCATCGGCATGGGGCTCGGAAGCTCCCGCACCACCGCTTTCCTTGTGGATGCGGTGCTGAAATACGCGCGTTGCCCTGTTGTCATGGACGCAGATGCCTTAAACGAGCTTGCCCGCAGCGAGAACCTTGCCGCCCGTCTTTCCGTGTGCCGTTTCCCCTTGATCTTCACGCCTCACTTGGGCGAGGCAAGCCGCCTGTTGGATCTTCCGATCGACACTGTTTCCGCCGACCTTGTCACGCATGCCAAATTGCTTGCCGAGAAAAGCGGCGCCCTTGTCGTGCTGAAAAGCGCGCGTACGCTGATCACAGACGGCAAACGCGTCACGCTGAATCCCTTCGGCAACAACGGTATGGCAACGGGTGGCAGCGGTGACGTACTGAGCGGCATTATTGCCGGCCTGAGCGCCGGTGGCAACCCGCATCGGATCGCGGCAGAACTCGGCGTGCTGGCTCATGCACTTGCCGGAGACGTCGCACGGGAGAAGTGCGGCTTGCACGGCTTGATGGCTTCCGACATCATCGACGGACTTTGCAAGTTTTTGCCTTAATTCCGAACATTTTTTGTTATTTTCCAATTATTTTTATCATTTTTCCATTTTATCGAATAAAAAGAGGCTCGAACGTCAAAAAAAGCGTGTGTTTCGTCACGAAACACACGCTTTTTTTGAATTATTTTTTCTTAAAGGTGAGAGGATATCCTCAGCAAGCGTTGCACTCGCCTCTCGTCACCAGATACTCTATCACTGCGGGGGCAACCAGCCCCTCGGGGCATTTTTTCTCAGCCAACAGTGCGCGCACGCCGGTGGAATTCAGATTTTCAAGATCGTCGCAGGCCTGCAGGAAAACGGTTTTTGCGCGGGGATTTTTGGAAAGGTTATAGGCGGCCATCTGCTCCTCGTACGCGCGGTCCACCTCGTTACGAATACCCTTCACGATCACGTCGGCGCCGATACGATCAAACAGATCCACCAGCATGCCGTCATCGGTGATCACTTCCACGTTGGGAAGCCCGCTCAGCGTCAAGCGTGCCATTTCGGCGCGCTCCTCAATCGTGTGCGTATAGGTCTTGCTTCTGTTGATCATCACAGCCACTGTCACCTTGTCGTAATGCTTCAAGGCGCGCTTGACGATGTCAAGATGGCCCAATGTCATGGGATCAAAGCTTCCGGGAATCAACGCGTGACTCATAGTTCCTCCTTGCGCTGTGCGGGGCTCAAAAAGAATACGTGAGCCGCGCCATAGCGTTTGTTTTTGATAATTTCATAACGTGTGGGGAGCTCCACGTCTCCTCCAAAAAGGTCCTGCGGATCTCCGCACTCCACCACCACGGTGGCGCCGGGCGCGAGAAGCTCGCGCGCAAGCAAGGTGCGAAGCACCGAGGGCAGCAATCCCGCCGCATAGGGCGGGTCCAGAAAGACCAAATGAAAGGGACCGTCCTTGCAGGAGGCAAGATAAGCGTTTGCATCAAGAGAAAGGATCTTCGTCCGGGATATCAACTTGGTTTTTTCGGCATTTTTGCGGATCACCGCGCACGCTTCGCGGGCGCGATCCACCATTACGGCAAGGGATGCTCCTCTGCTCAACGCCTCAAGGCCCAATTGACCCGAGCCGGCAAAAAGATCCAGCACGCGTCGCCCCTCCAGATCGAATTGGAGCATGGAGAAAACGGCCTCCTTCGTGCGCTCTGCCGTGGGGCGGGTCGCTTCCCCCGGCAAGGTCTCCAGGCGCACGCCGCGCGCACTACCGGTAATAATATGCATCATGGCTTATTCTTCCTTCCCCTGTTTGTGAAAATGCGCGTATACGGCGCGTGCCAGCACGGGCCCGATGCCGGGGGCCGCCGCGATCTGTTCTTCGCTTGCCCGCTTGAGGGGCGCAAGGCCGCCGAAATGCGACAAAAGGCATTTTGCCTTGGCACTTCCCACGCCCGGTATTTTCTCTAGCGCGGAGGTGCGCAAGCTGCCGCGCTTGGCGTCGCTCATGCGCTTCACAGAATAGCGGTGGACCTCCTCCTGAATGCGGTAGATCACCGTGAACAGTGCGCGATCCGTGGCAATGGAAATTTCCTCGTGCTCGCTGCAAAGCGCGCGCGTTTTGTGAAAATCGTCCTTCACCATGCCAAAGACGGGAATGGAAAGCTCCATCTCCTCCAGCAATCGGCGTATCACACCCACGTGCGCGGCACCGCCGTCCAAAAGGATCAGATCGGGCATCTTGGCAAAGCTGCCCTCTGCATCCTGTAAATGTGCAAGACGGCGTGAAAGCGCCTCGCGCATGCTGGCGTAATCATCCGTGCCCTCAATGTCGCGGATGCGGAAGGTGCGATATTCGGAGCGGGCAAACTTGCCGTCCTCCCACACGATCATGCCACAGGTCTTGTATTCGTTGCCAAAGTTGGAAATATCGTAGCTTTCGATGCGGTTGGGCACCACTTCCAGCGCAAGCAGGGAGGCAAGGCGGATCATCGCGTCGTCGTTTTTTTCCGTTTCGCGTCTTGTGGCGGCCAGCTTTTCTGCGGCGTTCTGCACCGCAAGCTCGCACAGCTTTTTCCGCTCTCCGCGCTGGGGAGGATAGACCTGCACCTTTCTTCCCGCGGCCTCGGAGAGCAAAGCCGCAAGCGGCTCCACGTCCTCGTCCTGCGCCTCAAAAGAAAGCAGAACGCGCGGGGGGATATCAGGGCGGGTGCGGTAATGATCAAATACGAAGGAGATCAGCGCCTCACTGTCCGTGATCTGATCGTTACCGAACACCACCTCGTATTTGTCCAGAAGGGCACCGCCGCGCACGTAAAACACGACCATGGCAGCACCGTAATCGTCGCGGTAAAAGCCGAAAATATCCTCTGCGGTATCGGGGGATGCCACCACCTTCTGCTTTTGCGAAAGCTTCTGCAAGGCAAAAAGGCGATCGCGGTAAATGGCCGCCGCCTCAAAGCGCTCTTCCATGGCGGCGTGTTCCATCTTCTCGCGCACGGCGGCCTCGGCCGCGGCGCTGTTTCCGCGCAGGATCTCCGTCGCGCATTGGATCAACTCGGCATACTCCTCTTCGCTCACCTTGCCGGTGCAGGGCGCACAGCATTGCCCCAACTGATGGTACAGGCACGGACGCTCTTTCCCGATGTCGCGCGGGAAACGGCGATTGCAGGTGGGTAAACCCAGTGCCTTTTCCAGCGTGCGGATCACCCCGCCGGCCACAGAGGCGCCGGAATACGGGCCGAAATATCTTCCTTTATCCTTTTGACGCGTGCGCGTGAACTGCAGGCGCGGATAGGGCTCGGCCGTAATTTTGATATAAGGATAGGATTTTGCATCCTTCAATCTGATATTATATTTGGGAGTGTGCTGTTTGATGAGTGTATTTTCCAGCGTCAGCGCTTCCATTTCGGTGTCGCAAAGGAAATACTCGAAATCCGCGACCTGTGAAACCATGCGCTCGGTCTTATAGCCCTTGTGGCTGTTTTGAAAATACTGTGAGACGCGGTTTTTCAGCTTGCGCGATTTGCCCACGTAGATCACGCGCCCTTCGCGATTTTTCATGATATAGACACCGGGACAAAGAGGTAGCTCGTTTGCCTTTTGCAAAAGCCGCTTGCGTTCTTCTTGTGTTTGCATACGCGTACCTCCCTAAAAATAGCGGGGTGTCGGTAAGGGACACCCCGCAGTTTTCAATTGTGCGATTATTCGCGAAAACCGGTATTGACCAGTTCTTCCAATGCGTCGAGTGCCTCGTCCGCGTCGGATCCTTCGGCAAGCAATTTGATGGTCATGCCCTGCGCAATGCCAAGCGAAAGAACGCCAAGCAAGCTTTTGGCATTCACCTTACGGTCCTCCTTTTCCACCCAGATAGAAGATTTGAAGCTGTTCGCCTTCTGAATGAAAAAAGTAGCAGGACGTGCATGCAAGCCAATGGTGTTGGTAATGGTAACTTCCCTTGAAATCATAGGTCGATTGCTCCATTTCTTTTCATTTACTAACAAAACACACAGTAATAGTATAGCAAAATAGGACGAAAAAGTCAATCGACAATTTGGTGGTATTTTATGCAAATCATGCACCAAACTTGTCTATTTTGACGATTTTATGCCAATTTTTTGTAACCGGTAATCGTAATGATCAGATCCACGGTCTCGGTCTGCACGCGAATCTCCTGCCCTTTGACCAGCAAAAGCTCTCCCCCTACGAAGAAGGATTGCTCACGCTCGATGCCAAGGCAGGAAAGCTCGCCGCTGACGTCCAGAAGATACTCGTACTCGTCCTGCGGATACACCGCCTCCACCGTTCCTTTTTCGGGATCGGGGTGAGGGAGATAAACGGTCGCCGCCGAGGTCGCCACCTGTTGTGTCAGCGCGCCGAGCGCCACGTGGCCATCAGCGGTATAAAACTCTACACCCTTGGTCAGAAGATCCGCCGTGGTGCTGCGCACCCGCTTCACCTCGAAGCTGATGATATAGGGCTCCATCAGTTCCTTTTTTGCAAAAAGATTTTTCAGATTGTTGCGCTGCCAGACGCCCACAATGGCGAGAATTGCCAGCAGGATCAGCACCGCATCCAGAAGGTTGAAATGACGTTCGCTTTTACTGTTCGCCATTACGGTTGCACCTCCTGTCTTGCGATCTGAACAAGGGAAAGGCATACGCCGTCCCCCGCAAAGGAGGGGAACAGAAGCTCGTACCGCGCGCCAACGGCGATGCGGCACTCCTCGGCCTCGTACCCGACGCCCTCCTCGTAATCCGCATTCACGCGCACGGTGAGCGTCACCGTGTTCCATTCCTCGTTCGTCTCCTTGCGCACCACGTGCTTGCCAAGCTCCGCATCTATTTCCGGCGTGGGCAAGGAAATATACGCCTCATACGGACGGATCCGCACCTCGGTGACCGTACCGATCACGCTGCCCGTGGCAGCATCCTTTACGGTATCCCCTTCCTTCAGTAAGGAAACGAAGCTCTTATCCACCCCTGAAAGCTCCAGGGTATACACGATCTCGCGCTCCTCTGCCCTGTCGCCAAGCTGCAAGGGGGTAAACGCCAATATCAGAAAAAATATCGCCGCCACGATACAGATCAGCAGCAAAAGGTCCATCATCAAAAATAGCCCTCTGCGCTTTTTTTCCATCGAGTGTACGCCGCGCGTGCGCAGGTACAAGCCATCCTGCCCGCCCGACTTTACTCTATCCGTTTTGTTGTTCATGGTCGACCTCCTTTCGTTTCGCCGCTTTCTTTCTGTGCTTTTCCTTCAAACGATATTCAAACTCTGCGCACGCGTCGCTTTGCTCGATCTCTTCCTCTTCGCCACGGTTGCTTCTGCGCACGCGCGCGTCCGCGGTCACGATAGAGATTAATATGAAGAAAAGCAACAGTGCCACGGGATCCTGCCAGCAGGAGGTAAAAAACGAGATGGTGATCGCTCCCGTCACCATGGCGATACCGGAAACGGGTGCCACGGCGCTCTGCTCCTTCGGGGTATGCGGCAAAAGCGAGAAGCAATTTTGCAAGAGGAAGAAAAAGAGTACCGCAGGCAGCAGCATACCAAGCACGCCGCTTTCCAGCCATTGCTCCCACCAGAAATTCAAGCTTTCACTGACAGCACTGACAGAGCCGCCGGTATACATCACGCCGATGCGCTCCGCACCGTCGGCACCGACGCCGAAGAGCAAACGCATCACGCCGCCGTCCTCCCCGAAAAAGATCTTCATGGCCAATCCGGCGCCGGACAGCTCCACACCGTTGCGAAGGAAGGCAAAAAGTGCGGCGCGGTAGTGCGCGGGCAAAAAGAAGAGCGCGACGGGCACGGCAACAAGCCCCAGCACGAAATACGGGAAAAACGAGCGTTTGCAAAGCAAAAACAGCACCACGATCTCAAAAAGAATGGCCATCCATGCACCGGGCAACCACGTAAGCACCGTGGCCGCCAGCACAGCCATGCAGATAAAGCCCGCCGTCAAGCGGTGAGGGCTGTTTTTGGCACGGATAAACGCATGAAGCGAGAACGGGAAAACAAGCACCATGAAATAGGCAAACGTGACGTTCGACGCAAAGCCCGCGTGCACCTTTGTGCCCAGATCGATCATGTGAACGTCGCCCGTGCCCTGCACCGCGACCAGAAGTGCCACGGCAAATTGCAGCACGCCGATCAGTGCAACCACGGCGGCAGAGAAAAGCAATCCCCAGCGGCAACGCTTCAGCCAAAGCGGTGTGGAAAGAATGTTGACCGCGGGAAAATACACCATCATCAGAAGCGCGCAAAGAAATGCCCCCAGCATAGCAGAGCCGCCCGCGGCGGAAACGCCGGACAAAAGCGTAAGCAGCAAAAGCAGCAGCACCGCGAAATCCTGAATTTCCATGCGGAACGCCCGCGTGCCGCGCATCAGCTTAAACACGTAACCCGCAAAGGAAAGGAAAACGCCAAGCGCCAGCCACAACGCGCTGTAGGGCACGCTTTCAAGGAAAGGCGCAAACACCAGAAGCAACAGGATCCCCGCCTCGGGCGTGGTCAGCGTCAGCATCAGAAAAATGCAGACAAGAAGGGCACATAAGGGGTACAAGGGTCCCCAAACAGCCGTCAGAACGCCAAGCAGCATACCAAGCGAAATGGCGACCGTATACATACTTTTCCCCTTTTCGGGAATGTTTTTGATCTCATCGTCGGAAAGTCCCAGTGAGGTGTGCAGCAAAATGCCGATCAGCCGCCCCTTTGTCAGCATAAACGCCACGGAGCGGTCCGAAAACAGCAGCAAAATGCCGGGCAAGATCATGGCAAGCGCGAAAAAGAGCCGTGTGCCGTCCGGCGCGGCGTGCTGCCACACGCTGGCGATCAACCACGTGATCATGGCCGTATACACACCCAAGGTCAGGAAAAAGGCACCGAGCGTGCGCATGCTGCAACGGCAAAGTCCGTTGATCGTGCCGTATGCGGCACGGCGCAAAAGACTTTGATCCATGGCGCAGGCCACACGTCGCCGCATCGTACGGTATCCAAGCTTTCCGCGCTTCCCGTGCATGGATCGCACAAGGGCGGTTTGATGGAAGTAGCAATCCGCTTTCTGATAGGAGGTAAACAAACGCCCCAGGGGACCTGCGCCGATCGCATGGTACACACGCCCGGTCGCGGACGCGATCGCATGCCCGACACGCGAAAAAATATGATTTGAGCTCACGGTGATCCCCTCCTTTCACAAAAAACAGCAAGCATCAGGACAGCAGATCCGGTCGCAGACGTGCGGTGATCTCCTTCGCCTGCTCCAGTCTCCATTTATCGATATTGGCATGATGGCCGGAAAGCAGCACCTCCGGCACAGTACGCCCGCGAAACTCCACGGGGCGCGTGTATTGCGGGTACTCCAGAAGTCCCGCACTGTGGCTTTCGTTTTCATAGCATTCCGGTGCCGCCAGTACGCCGTCGCAAAGGCGCGCCACCGCATCCACCAGAATACACGCGGGGATCTCTCCCCCTGTCAGTACGTAATCGCCGATCGAGATCTCCTCGTCCACGATCTCCTCGATGATGCGGGTGTCCACACCCTCGTAATGGCCGCAAAGCAATATCAGATGATCCAGCTCGGCAAGCTCCCGGGCCTTGGCCTGATCAAGCACCTTCCCGCGCGGAGAAAGATATACCACGCGACGGCGCGGCATCTCCCCCGCCATCTCCAGAATGGCCTGATAGCAATCGTAAATGGGCGGCGCCATCATCAGCATCCCCTTGCCGCCGCCGTAAGGCGTATCGTCCACGCGGTGATGCTTGTCCTTGGAATAATCCCTTATATTGTGCGATCGCACCGTGATCGCACCGCTTTTTTGTGCGCGTCCGATCACGCTTTCCCCAAGCACGGTGTCTACAAGGCCGGGGAAAAGGGTCATGATATCAAATCTCATTGCTCGAACATCCCTTCGATCGGGGAAAGGTATATCCCTTCCTCGCTCACGCGCTTCACAAACTCCTCAACCACGGGCACCATTGCTTCCCCCTTCGGCGTGGTGATGACGTAAATATCGGTATGTGCGGGGTGAATGACGTCCTTGAGGACGCCGAGCTTGTCCCCCGTGTTCACGTCGAATACGGGCAGCCCGATCATTTCCGCGATCAGCATACAGCCCTCGGGCAAGCGCAGATCCTCGCGGCGGGCATAAACCACCGTGCCGCGCAAAAGGTCGGCCGCCTCCATCGTGTCCACGCCCTCCAGCGTGGCGTACACCATGTTGCGCGAAACTGCCGTTTTTTGCAGCGAGACGCGACGGTAAGCACCGTTATTTTTCAAGTACAGCGCAGGAAGCCCTGCAAGCACCTCGGGGGTGTCACACCAGCTTTCGATCTTCACACCGCCGTGACAGCCGTGTGTGGTGACGATTTTTCCGCATTCGGGATAGGCGATCTTTGCCATAAGCACTCCTTAAAATGTTATTCAAAGATTATTATATCATACTTGCCGTTTTTTTTCAACAGGTTTACGGATTTTTGTGTGCAAAGCACAAGAAAGTGCGTTTTCGGAAAATTTTACATTTTTTCTATTGCTTTTTATGTAAAAAGCGGGTATAATTGTTATATTATGTGCCGTCTGGCATTTTTTAAGGAGGATAAAATATGTTTTCCGTAACCCTTTCGACGGCCGCCAACGGTGGCGGCGGTTGGCTTTCCATCGCTCTGATGGTCGTGCTTTTCATCGGCGTTTTCTACTTCTTCGGCATCCGTCCGCAGAAAAAGCAGGAAAAAGAAGCCGCTGACATGCGCAACAGCCTGATGGTCGGCGACGAGATCACCACCATCGGCGGCATCATCGGCAAGATCGTCAGTCTCAAGGAGGAGACTATGGTCATCGAGACCACGCGCGATCACACCCGCATCCGCCTTTTGAAATCCGCCGTTCGCTCGGTTGACGTCCGCGTGGAGGAAACGCGCGCCCCCAAGGCGACCGAGGAAGAAAACAAAACCGAAAAAGACTGATATTTCCGCTCTCCCCCGCATATGTTTTCATACAACGTATGTCGAAGGAGGAGAAAGATGCTTCATTCCCGTCACAGGGCAGCGCACAAGCGCTTTGCCAAAGAAAAGGAACACCCCCAAAGCTTTTCCGCTCTGCTAAAAAGTGTGCTTTGCGCACTGCCGCTTACGGTGCTTTCGGGGGCGTTGCTTTTACTCGTCACCACCGCCGTTTTGCTGAATACGGCCGATCCCGATCACTATCACGTGCCCGCAGGGATGCTGCTATCATATCTCACGGCCGCCATCGGCGGTATGCTGGCCACTCTTTTTTACGGTCGCCGCTCCCCCGCTTTGTGCGGTTTTTTCGAGGGCGTATGCCTGTTTTTGTTACTTTCCGTCCCTGCGCTCTTTCTCAAAAGTGCGGACGGTAACGCCGCGCTTTCCCTTCTGTACCGCGTGCTGATCTTCCCCGCGTCGCTGGTGGGGGCATACCTCGGAAGCAGAAAAAAGACACGGCGCGGACGCCGTTTTTAACGCGCATCACCAATTTTTAACATAAAGGAGAAGAAAAAATGATCGCCACTTTGGTTTTTGTTGACGTCAAGCCCGAGAACGTGGAGGCCTTCCGCGCCATCACGGTCTACAATCACGATAACACCCGCAAGGAGCCCGGCAACGTCCGTTTCGACGTGCTGCAAAGCAACGATGACCCCACCAAGTTCACCCTGATCGAGGTTTTTGAGAGTGAGGATGCCGCAAAGTTCCACAAAACCACCGCACACTATCTCCGTTGGAGAGACGAGGTGGCACCCTACATGGCTTCCCCCAGAAAAGCCATCCACAATACCCCCGTTGCCTTCGATTAATGCCACAACGGTATAAAAAAACCGCCTCTCGGCGGTTTTTTTATTTCCTTTTATCAGCGTGCGCTCAAAGCTTTTTGTAAACGGAAAACTCCACGTCAACGTCCACGTCAAGGCGCTCCCTTTGCGAAAGACGCTGTATGCCCTCCTTTGAGGTGCGATAAAAATACGGCGTCATGGCAAACAGGTGCTGCAAGGTGTCGTGGTCCGCCGAAAAGGTATACCGTACACGACTTTCCATGACGTTTTCCATCTTTTGCGGCGCGTCCGCGCGCGGCGCGTTGCGATACGGCACGTCATACAGCACACGCTTGAGCGAGAAAAGATGCTCGGGGCCTGCCCCTGCGAGAAGCAAAATGCCACCCGGCTTCAAAACGCGCAAAAACTCCTCTTCTGCGACCGGCGCAAACAAGCTGACCACCGCATCAAGGGAGGCGTCTGCCACGGGCAGATCAAAAATGCCCGCAACGGCAAAAAACGCGTCTGCGCCCTCACGTATGCCGCTTTTTGCCGCATGCGTGATGCCTCTTTTGGACAGATCCACGCCAAACACCTTCATCCCCTCACGGGACATTTTCAACGAGTAATACCCCTCGCCGCATCCGGCGTCCAGCACCGTTCCCTGTGGAATGTGAGTCTGCAAAATGCGGCAAAGCTCGCGCGCCACCTCACCGTAATGCTCCCCGTTCAAAAACGCGGTACGCGCGGTGATCAGCGCGGCATCGTCACCGCCACCCGAGGCCTTGGAGGGAGCCAGATTCACATACCCTGCCTTGGAAAAATCATAGCAGTGTCGCCTTGCGCCAAGGCAAAAAAGCCCGTTCCCTTCGCGCATCATTTTCGCCCCGCACACGGGGCACTTCAAAATCTCTTCCCACCAGCTTGCCATAGCACGTTCTCCTTTTGATAATGGCTTTATTTTATCACATTTCCCCACCGTTTGCAAGTACCTCTGAAAAAAGCCCGCCTTCTTTGCCGAAAGCGGGCTTTTTTTATCCTTCTTTTTTGATGACCGGGAGCTCAAACCAGAACACGCTTCCCGTTCCCACAGCGCTTTCCACGCCGTAAGAGGCCTTGTGTGCCTCCATCACATTTTTCACGATCGAAAGCCCCAAGCCCGTTCCCATGACGGCGCAACGGTGCTCGCGGTCCACGCGATAGTAGCGATCCCAGATCTCGGGGATCTGCTCGGGAGGAATGCCCTCTCCGTCATCGGCCACTGCCAGACGTACCACGCCGTCTTTGACGGTCTGCGTCACAAGCACGCGATGGCTCTCTCCCGTGTAGTTCACGGCGTTGCCGACAAGATTATACAGAACCTGCAGGATCATCGTGCGATCCGCCTCCACAAAGACGGGGTTTTCCTCCACCACCGATTCGATGCGATATCCCTTGTGTTTGATCAGCGTATCGTATCTGTCCAACGCATCGTGTAAAAGCTCCGTCAGATCGAACACCGCAAGCTTTGGCTTCGTGGTGCCCGCTTGCAGCTTGGACAGATCCAGCAGATCGTTCACAAGATCGGAAAGGCGGGTGGTCTCATCGATCACGGCCTGAATATTTTCGGGAGAGTTTTCGCCCGGAATATCCCGCATCATCTCGCTGTACCCCTTGATCATCGTCAAGGGTGTGCGCAGATCGTGCGAAATATTGGCAATCAGCTCACGCTGCAATCTGCCCGTGGCACCGATCTCCTTGGCGGCAAAGGAAAGTGCATCCGCCAGCTCCTGCACCTCGCGGTAGGCATCTCGCTCGGAAAAATCAACCTTAAATTCTCCCCCCGCAAGCTTTTCCGCCTTCTGCGTGATCTGCACCAGCGGCTTTGCCACGATGTGAGAGAGCAACAGCGCCAGCAAAAACGCACAGCAAAGCAGCGCGCCCGCGATCCACACGAATTGCATCTGCAGCGTGCGCACGGTGGCGTCCACCGGCATCAGCTCGCAATCCAGCAGCATGACGTATTCCACGCCATTCCCCTCCACGATCCGCACGTGAATGGCATTGACGGAGGAACCTTTTTTCGGGAAGCCGGGAAAGCGCCCCTCCCCCTCTGCTTCACTCTCATCGTTGAATTCAAAGCGCTTGTTGTAGGTGCCGCCGTTTTGCTTGGCATCGGCATAAAGCTCCTCCAGCGTTTGCGCGTTGACGTGGTGAATGATGCAATCCGAGGTCGCGTCGGCACTTGCCAGAAGTCTGCCGTGCTCTTCCTCCAGTGCGATCACCAAAATGCAAATGTTTTTTTCCTTTGCATATTTGGCGATGGCGTTGCGCGCATCCTCCGCGGCGACGTATTCCTTCAGCTCGTCCGCGCTTTTTTTCAGATCGGAAAACTTTTCCTTTTCATAAAAGGTGGAAAGCAGGCAGACCTGAAAGATCCAGATGGAGACCAGGATCAGAATCGTAAATAAGGCAAGACAGGCAAAAAGCCACCATCGAATGCCGACTCTTCCCCGTCTTTCCTTTTTCGTTCGCGCAGCACGGCTCATTTTTTCTCTTCAAAGCGATAACCGACGCCGCGCAGCGTCACGATATAATCGCTGTATTTTCCCAAGCTTTTGCGAAGCAGCTTGATATGCGTGTCCAGCGTGCGGGCGTCTCCGTAAAAATCGTATCCCCACACCTCGCTGATCAGCGTTTCGCGCTTCAGTGCCACGTTGCGATTGCGCAACAGATAGAAAAACAGCTCGTACTCCTTGGGGGACATTTCCACACGCGCACCGTCCACGTAAACGATGCGCGCCGTAAGGTCTGCCTTAAGACCGCCGTTGTCAAACTCCAGCACTTGATTTTGCTGTGCGGCCACGGCTGCGGTATGCTTGGTGCGCTTCATCACTGCTTCCACGCGCAAAAGCAGTTCGCGCGGGGAAAAGGGCTTGACCACGTAATCATCCGCGCCGGATTCAAAGCCGTTGATCTTATCGTACTCTTCGCCTCTCGCGGAGAGCATGATGATCGGCGTTTGCGAGCTCTTGCGGATCTCGCGGCAAGCGGAAAAGCCATCCAGCTCCGGCATCATGATATCCAGAATAATGATGTCGAATTTCTCTTTTCGGCTCAGGCGAACGGCCTCCATGCCATCCCCTGCTTCCGTTACGGTATGCCCTTCAAATTCCGCATATTTGCGGATGATCGATCTGATACGGGCCTCATCGTCCACAACCAAAATATGATACATTCTAAGCCCACCTTTCTTTAGCCCTGAATTTTGGCAATGCTTTCGGGAACGTATTCCTGCAACACAACGGTGATCGTCAGCTGCTCGTCACCGCGTCTGACAACGACCTGCACGCTATCCCCCACCTGATGCCCGCGAAGAATGCTTCTGATGGCATCCAGGGGCGAGGTGGAGATTCCGTATACCACGGTGCCGTCCACGCTGTAAATATAGTCGCCTTGCACAAAGCTTGTGTTTGCGTCGGCGTTATAGACGCAGGCGGCGTAAACGGTATTGAAAAAGCTGCCGCCCGTTTTTTCCACCAGCGCGATGCCAAGACTCGGCACGCCGCGCACGTATCCGTATTGCAGGATATCCTTGACGGATTTTTCGTATGCAACGTCGATCGGGATGGCAAAGCCAAGCCCCTCCACACCGGAGGCGGCGTATTTGGCGTTCACGATGCCGATCAACTCACCCGCCAGATTGAAAAGCCCGCCGCCGGAGTTGCCCGAGTTGATGGCCGCGTTGGTCTGCAACAGCTTCATCGTGACGCCGTCCATATTGATCTCGCGCTCCGTGGCGCTGATGATGCCGTTGGTCACGGTGCCGCCAAGCTCACCCAGAGGATTGCCGATCGCAATGACCTCCTCACCCGGTGCCAGCGCTTTACTGTAGCCAAGCTTCGCCACCGTAAGGGGCTTGCCCTCCTGGGGGGTGATTTTCAGAATGGCGATATCTCCATCCTCGTCAGAGCCGCGCAGCACGGCCTCGTAGGTATCCCCGTTGGTCAGTCTCACGTAGATCTGATCGCAATTCTCGATCACGTGATGGTTGGTGATCACAATGCCGTCCGCGTGAATGATCACACCGCTTCCCGCACCTGCCACCACGCTGGAGCCGCGATTGGAGATCACGGTGGTGGTGATCTCCACCACGCTGTCCTTCACGGCCGCCGTCGCGCGGATCATGTCGGTCTTCTCTGCACCGGCGGAGCCGTTTTCCGACGCCAGAAGCGCCTCGTCATTTCTTTTGACAATGCCGTTAAAAGCGGCGGCGTAGTCGTACCCTTTATCGGTATTTTCATAAGAAGAGGCGCTCATGTCATTCAGATCGCCGTTTGTATTGCCCAGTGTCAGATTGCCGCCTGCGTCCTCTACGTCACTTTGCAGGTACTCCATCAAAAAGTACGCGCCAACGCCTGAAAAAGAGGAAATGATCATGCAAAGCACCAGCACGGCGGACAAAACGGCCACGCGCGTTCTGCGCTTTCTTTTCTTTTCCACGTTTCCGTCCAGGGGCATGACCTCAGGGGACAGAGCGCCCTGTCCGTCATTTTGATAGGAAACGCCGTACCAGCGCGGGATCGGCGTTCTCTCCTGCGCTTTTGCCTCCTCGTCGGAGGCGGCAGAATTTTCACTCTTCAATATTTCTTTATCGTCACGATTACCGGTGGTGAAGTTTTCCGGGTCTTTCATTGCAAAACTCCTTCCGTATGATTCCTTATTACTATACCACGCCTTTGTGACGGTTCTATGATTATGCCGCAAAAAACAATTGAATTTGCACTTTCCGGTTGCAAAAGCGATATATATATGTTATAATGATTATATCAATAATATAATGGGGGGATTATACGCATGAAAAAGACGGTGGAAAAGCTGTTGGCAGCACAAGGCATTTCCATGATGGCACCGCTCTCGCTTGCAGATTGCATCATACAAAAGCCCTATCTGTTGCAACGGGCGGGAATCGAAAAAGGTACGGCGTTTCTTTTTGCCGTACCCTATTATACCACAGAATGCGACGCTTGCGCAAATAATATTTCCGCCTACGCCGTCTCCCGCGACTATCACGGATTTTTCAAAGCGCTTTTCGACACGCTTCTCCCCGTACTGCAGGAAAAATTTCCGCAAAACCGTTTTGCGGGCTTTACCGATCACTCCCCCATCAACGAGGTGCACGCCGCCGTGCGCGCGGGGCTTGGTTTTTACGGAAAAAACCACCTGTTTTTGACGCGGGCGCACAGCTCCTTCGTCTTTCTCGGTGAGATCATCACGGACGCGGTCTTCGAGATCCCGTTGCCGCCCCCGCAAAGCTGTGACGAGTGCGGAGCGTGCCTTGCCGCTTGCCCCGTCGCGCTGGATGCCTCGCGCTGCTATTCTGCGCTGACACAGAAAAAAGGTGCCCTTTCCGAGGAGGAAATTGCCATTTTGCGCGCGCATGGGTGCGCATGGGGGTGCGATATCTGTCAGCGGGTATGCCCCATCACCCTGCGGGCCAAAGAGAACGGCACGCTTTACACCACCATCCCGTATTTCAAGGAAAGTGCCCTATCCCCCCTCACCGCCGAGATCGTGGAAAAGATGTCGGAGGAGGAATTTGCCACGCGCGCCTACAGCTGGCGCGGCAGAAACACGATTTTACGAAATCTCAGACATTTGGAGAAAGGAGATCCCGAATGATCCGTTTTTATTATCAGGCGGGCAGTACCGCCACCAACGAGGCGCTGACGAAAGCCATCCGCGCAGACCTGGACAATGGCCGCGAGGTGCTGTTGCTTGTTCCCGAGCAGCAGACGGTAAGCGTGGAGCGAAAGATGCTGGAGATCTTGCCCGCGAGCGCACAGCTTTCCTTTGAGGTGGTCAACTTTTCCCGCCTCGCCAACCGCACCTTCCGCATGCTTGGCGGACATCGTTGGAACACCGCCACTCCTGCCGTCCGTGCCCTTCTCATGTGGCACACCCTGCGCGAGCTTGCCCCCACACTGCAGTGCTACGCCAACCACGCCACCGAGCCCAAGCTCTGCGACATGATGCTGCAGACCGCCAAGAGCCACCACGCCTACCAGATCCCCGGCGAGGCGTTGCTCAACGCGGCAGACAAGCTCCCCGCAGACGATCCGCTGAAAAACAAGCTCCTTGACGTGGGAACCATCCTCGGCTTCTTTGAAGGAAAGCTGAAAAACAGCTTTGATAACGGCGACGACGAGCTGGATCGCCTGTCCGACCTGCTTTTGGAAAGCGGGCGCGAGCTGATGAAAAACACCACGGTCTACGTGGACTCCTTTACGGACTATACCGCGCAGGAGTACGCCGTTTTGCGCGCGCTGGCGGGCTGTGTGCCGAAGCTCTCCTTCACCTTCCCGCTTTTCTATGCGCACGAGGAGGGGCTGCACCTCCACAGCGCAAAGCAAGCACACGCCTATCTGCAGCTGATGGCAAAGGACCTGGGGCACGAGATCTATTTTGAAAAGCAGGAGGCGCGTCCTGCAAGCACGGCGCGCGAATATCTGACGGAGCACCTTTTCGACATGGATGCCGAGCCGATGCCCGAAGAGCTTCTGGAAAAGCCCGACGTCGAGCTGATGCTTTGCGCCAATCCCTTCTCTGAGGCAGAGGCCGTTGTCTCCAAGATCCACTCTTTGGTAAGAGGTGGTTGCCGTTACCGCGACATTACCGTGGTGCTGCGCGACGCCACCGCACGCTGCGGCATTCTGGACGCCGCGCTGGAGCGCGAGGGGATCCCCTTTTTCCTTTCCGAAAAAACCGACGTTACCGTGCGCCCGCTTGTCAAGCTGATTCTGCTGGCTCTTCGCATTTCGATCCACGCTTGGCGCGACGAGGACACCGTTGCCTACCTCAAAACAGGACTTTGCGGCGTACCGCTTGACGAGGTCAACCATTTTGAGGACTACGTCGGCGTCTGGCACCCGCGCACCGAGCAGGCCTATCGCCAGCCGTTTTCCCGTAATCCCGACGGCTTTACCACCAAAAAGACCGCACGTGCCGAGCGCATTCTGGCGGGTGCCGAGCACGCACGCGCCAAAATGGTCGAGCCCCTTCTTGCCCTGCATGACGCGCTCGAAAACGCAGAAAACGTCACGGGGATGTGCACGGCGCTTTATGATTTTCTGAACCGCCTTGACGTTGCCAAACAGCTCAAGGCCGAGGCAGAAAAGCGCCTGCTGGCAGGCGAGCGACGCGAGGCGGAGGAGCTGTCCAGGCTCTACACCGTGACCATCGAAGCACTGGAGCAGATCGCGCTGGCGCTGGGTGAGGAAAAGCTTACCGTTGCGCAGTTTGCCGAGGCGCTGAAGCTGGTCTTTGCCCGCACGGACATCGGCGTGATCCCCACCTCCGCCGACGAGGTCACGATCGGCTCCGCCTCCATGTTGCGCGCCGATCACCCCCTTCACGTGCTGGTGCTGGGGCTGAACGAGGGTGAATTCCCCGCCAACGCGGGCGAGGAAGGCCTGTTTACCGAAAAGGAGAAGGAACGGCTGGCCGAAAACAAGCTGGAGCTGCCCGCCAGACGCGACGAGCGCATCTCCAACGAGCTTTTCTACCTCTATCGCGCCTTTGCTGCCCCGAAAAAGGGACTTTACCTCTATTATAATAAAAACGGAGCGGACGGCCGCGCGCTTACCCCCTCTATTGCCATTGAACGCGCCTGCCATTTGATGCAAGACGCAAAGCCCCGCATTTTCGAGGCGGAGCCCGCCGCCGCGCACGTCTTTTCCCCCGAGGCCGCGCTGGATCGCCTTTGCGACTTCAATGAAACCGACCGTGCCGCCGTTGCCGCGCTGCTGCAGGAGTGCAAGATCCCCGCCGCCGCCCATCTTGACAGAAAGGTGACGGAATATAACGCCCACTTGCCCGAAGAGGTTGCAAGCGGCATTTTCTCCGAGCGGGTAATGACCCCCTCGCATCTGGAGAGCTTTGCCAACTGCCGCTTTGCCTATTACTGTGACAGGATCCTGCACCTGCGCGGCGCCAAGAGCGCTTCCCTTGCCTTTTCCGACACCGGTATTTTTATCCACTACGTGCTGGAAAAGGTCATGCAGTACATTCAGACACAAAACCGCCCCTTCTGTGCATGGAGCGACGCTGAGATCGATCAGCTGGTAAAGGACAGTACGGCGGATTACACCGCAGACCTGGTTGCCTCCAGCGGTCCCCTCACGCCCCGTGCCACCGCGCTGATCGAGCGACTTTCCTCTCTTGCACGCCTTGTCGTGATCTCGCTTTTCGAGGAGTTTGGCGACAGCGACTTCACCCCCGCCTTCACCGAGCTTGACCTCAAGGAAACTGGCAGCTCGTGCGAGGTCACGCTCCCCGGCGGCCAAAAGGTGTCGCTTTCCGGCAAGGCGGACCGCGTGGACCTTTGGCAAGCACCCGACAAAAAAGCGTATTTGCGCGTGGTAGACTACAAAACGGGCACCAGAAAATTTGCCCCCAAGGACATCAAAAACGGCATCTCCTTGCAAATGCCGCTGTACCTGCTGGCACTTTCCTCCCGCGCCTATCCGATCCTGAACAACGAAATGGGGCTTTCCCCCGACACGGTCCTTACCCCTGCGGGCGTGACCTATTTTTCCACCGCCGCAAAGGTGGAGAACACCCCCTCGCTTGAGGAGGAGCGCATCGCCCTTACCAAGGCGGGCAAAAAGCTGGAGCGAAGCGGCGTCATTCTGGACGATCCCGAATTGCTCCATGCCGCCACACACTCGAAAAACCCTGCGATCATCGGCAGCTCGCGCGCCAAAAAGACCTTGGATGCCGCGGGCTTTGCACAGATGTTCCGCGATCTGAACGATACCGTTACCCGTCTTTGCGACGAGATGCATCGGGGCGTTGCCACCGCGCGCCCCAACCCCGAAAGCAAGAATTCCCCCTGCACACACTGCGAGTACGCGGCCATCTGCCGCGCGGCAGATTTCAACGGGAAAGGAGAAGACAATGGAGAAGCGTGAATGGACGAAAGCGCAAGAAAGCGCTATGGAAAAACGCGACAGGACCCTTTTGGTCTCCGCCGCCGCGGGCTCGGGCAAGACCGCCGTTCTGACCGAGCGCATCATCCGCACTCTGACGGATAAGGAACACCCCGCAGACATTTCCCGCATGCTGGTGGTCACCTTCACACGTGCCGCCGCGGGCGAGCTGCGCCACCGTATTGCCAAGGCGTTGTCTGCGGCAATCACCCTTGCCAAGGACAAAACGCACCTTTCCCGCCAGCTGATGCTGCTTGGCGGCGCGTCGATCTCCACGATCGATTCCTTCTATTACGATCTGGTGCGCACCCACTTTGAGGAAGCGGGCATTCCCGCCTCCCTGCGCCTTTCGGACGAAAACGAGCTCCTTGGTCTGAAGCGCGAGCTGATGAACGCCGTTGTGGACAAGATGTACGCCGAAAATGCGGACTTTTTCCGCATTTCGGACATTCTTTGCGACATCCGCTCCGAGGCGGGACTGACCGATGCACTCTTGAAGATCTATAACCGCCTTCTGCGCTATCCTGCGGCGCTGGACGTTCTGCTCCAGTCTGCCGAGCAGATGGAAAGGTGCACCGTCTCCCCCCTTGACACCCCTTGGGGCAAGATCTGGGAGCGCGAGGTACGCGAGCTGGCCGAGACGGGTCAGAAGCTGTACGCCAAGACCCTTAATATGCTGGAAAGCGAGGCGGACGTTGCCGCACTGAAGAAAAAATTCGGCGGCCCTTATCAGGAGCTTTTGGAACGTTGCAACACCGTTTTGGAGCACCTTGACGCCAAAAATTACGAGGGCGTGCGCCACGCGCTCAGCGCCAAGCTGGAGCGCGGCAAGGGGCGCAACAGCGCCACCTACTCCGCACCCTTCGGGGATCTTTGCGCCCTTTGCGACGAATTCCGCGACAAATGGAAGGCCAAGCACACCGTACAGCTCCCCGCCTTCTCCGAAGCGGAGATCGCCGACACCGCGAAGACTACGGCTGCGCTTTTGCGCATTCTGCACCGCGCGCTCACGCTCTTCCACGAGGAATACACCGCCGCCAAAACACAGCGCGAGGTGGCTGAATTTTCCGACATTTCCCGCGCCGCCTATCGCCTCTTGGTAGCACCCGACGGCTCCGCCACCCCGCTTGCCGAGAAGATCCGCGACAAGTACGATGCCATTTACATCGACGAATATCAGGACGTGGACAGCATGCAGGACGCCACCTTCCGCGCCATTGCCAAGGATGACAACCGCTTTATGGTCGGTGACATCAAGCAAAGCATCTACCGCTTCCGCGGGGCACAGCCCAACGTGTTTGCCGGCTACCGCCGCGCCTTCCCGCCGCTCAGCGACACCGCGCCGAAAAAGCCCTCCACCATCTTTATGTCGGAGTGCTTCCGCTGCGACCCCTGCGTCATTGATTTCTCCAACGCCGTGTCCGGCGATCTGTTTTCTGCCGTGGCCGAAAGCATCAGCTACACCAAGGAGGACGATCTCCGTTGCTCCAAAAAGCTGCCTTCCCCCGATTACGTGGGCGAAAAATGCCGCGTGGTGCTGATCAACCGCGCCAAATTCGGTGCCGTGAAAAACGGGGAGGAGGATGCGCTTGCCGCCAAGGAAGCGCCGTCTGCCCGCTATGACGAGGAAGAGAGCGAAACCGGCAAGGCCGAGGCACTTTGGATCGCGTGCGAGATCAAGCGTTTGCTTTGCGAGGATGAGCGCAAGGCAAACGGCGAGCGCATCGCGCCCCGCGACATTGCCGTTCTGATGCGCAGTACCACGTTGGCCCGCTACATTTCCAATCATCTGGCCGCCTTCGGCATCCCTTGCAACGACACCTCCCACAAGAATTTCTTTGAAAATCCCGACGTGCTTTGCGTTTACAGCTTGCTGGCGGCATTGGATAATCCCTTCCGCGACGTGTATATGGCCGCCGCGCTCCGCTCCCCCTTCTTCGGCTTCTCGCTGGAGGACCTGGTGCAGATCCGCGCCGCCGCGGGGGACGAGCTCTCGCTTTACGAGGCGTTTTCAAAGGCGGCGGAAAGCGAGGACCGCTTCCCCCACCTGCGCGAAAAGCTGCGCGATTTCAGCGCCCGCTTCCTGCGCTGGCGCGAGAAGGCACAGGCCCTGCCCGTGGACCGTTTGCTGCGCTATTTGTACCGTGACAGCGCCATCCTCTCCTTCGCAGGGCGCAAGGATGAAACGCAAAAGGCCACCGCGCTTCGCCGCGCGAACCTCAACCGCCTGTATGAATACGCCAGATCCTTTGAGTCGGGCGGCTTCAAGGGCTTGTACCAGTTTGTCCGCTACGTGGACGGTATCATGGAAAACGAGGGCAAAATGCCCGCCTCCGACGGCGAGGAGGATGCCGTTTCCCTCATCACTATCCACCACTCCAAGGGATTGGAGTACCCCGTTTGCTTCATCGCAGGCACCGCCACCCGCTTCAACGAAAAGGATCTTCAGCAAAACTTTATGGATGACGAGGATCTGGGGTGCGCCATGCGCCTTTCCAACGCGGGCCCCTTCTCGCGTGCAAACACCTTCTTCCGTGAGGCCATCGTCGCGCAAACACGCAGACGCAATCTGGAGGAGGAGATGCGCGTGCTTTACGTTGCCATGACGCGCGCAAGAGAGCGCCTGTACGTCACTGCCGACTCACAGTATGGTGCCGCACAGCTGATCGCCAAGGCATCGCTGGCCGCCTCCGCGCCCGAGGGACGCTTTGTTTGTGCCCACGGCCCCGCGTATATTTACTGGGTCCTTTCCGCGCTTTACCGCACCGATTACACGAAATTTGCCACCATCGAGATCGTGGAGGAGGCGCAGATCCTGCCCCCCGCCGTAACGGAAGCTGCACAAAGCGAGGCGAAATTAACGGGGGATGCGGGCGAGATCTCCAAGATCCTGCAGGATCGCTTCAGCTTCACCTACCCTTACAAGCACCTTTCCAAGCTCCCCGCCAAGCTTTCCGTTTCCCGCCTTTCCCCCACTGTGCTTGACGTGTATGACACCGACGCCACCACCCCCGAGCACCTCAAAAAGGCAGACGTTGATCTCCTCTTGCACGACTTTGACAAGGTGCCCACCTTTGCCCTTTCCACCCCCGAGCAGGATGCCGCCGCGCGCGGCACCGCCACCCACGAGTTCATGCAGTTCTGTCAGTTTGCACGTGCCGAGGCACACGGGGTAAAAGCTGAGCTTAAAACGCTGATCGAGATGGCGTATCTGCCCCCCGAATCCGCCGAGCTTGTGCGCGTGGAGGAGTTGGAGTTGTTCTTCCGAAGCGAGTTTTATCGCTCGCTCAAAAACGCCAAGGCGCTGTACCGCGAGACCCGCTTCCACATTTTCCTTCCCGCCGCACAATTCACCAAGGACGAAGAATTTTCTGCGGAATTAAAGGACGAAAAGCTGGCCGTGCAGGGCGTCATTGACCTATTCTATTATGACGAGAACGACAAGCTGGTCCTTTGCGATTACAAGACCGACCGTCTTTCCCCCGCACAGCTTGCGGACAAGTCGCTTGCCGCAAAAAAGCTGAAGGAGCGACACGGCGATCAGCTCTCCTACTACGCGAAGGCGTTGGAGGAGATCTGCGGCCGCCGCCCCGACAAAATTCTGATCTACTCCCTCCCCCTTGGCGAGGCATTGGAGATCAACTGACACAAAAACCATCCCCCGACGCAAAAGCGTCGGGGGATGGTTTTCAATTTTATGCATCCACACATTAGCCCCAAACCTTGGCGGCGCGGCGGCAGAAGCGTTCAATATACTCGCGGCGAAGAAGAGTGTCAAGCCATTCGGCGGGGATCGCCTCATAGCCGTAAAGGGCTCCCGCAAGGCCGCCTGCAACGGCGGCAACGGTATCGGTGTCCTCCCCGAGGTTGACGGCCTTGAGGACGCACGCGCGGTAGGTGTCGGTCGTCAGCAAACACCAAAGCGCCGCCTCCAGCGTATCCACCACGTAACCGCCGCTTTTGATCAGCTCCTTTGGCGTTTTCGCAAAATCGGGAGAGAGCACGCGCTCGTAATGCGAAAGCTCGGGATAGTCGCAAAGCCGCGTCTTGGCACAAAGTAAAGCACGCTCGACCCCCGCTTTCCCCTCGCCCTTTAAAAGCGCCTTCAGCACGAAAGCGTAGATCAGGCACCCCACGCGGGAGCGCTCGTGCGCATGGGTAAGCGAGGAGGCGCTCTCGATCAGCTTGCACCACGCTTCAAAGGGCATATTTTTTACATCTGCGTAAAGCACGAAGGGATGAATGCGCATCAGCGACCCGTTGCCGTTGGAGCGCTCGTCACGGCGCCCACAGAACTCCACGCGATAATCTCCGGGCGGCACGGCGAATTTCCCAAGCTCTGCGATATACGTGTCCCGGATGAAATCCATGATCGCGGCGCGACACGTGCCGCCCACGTCAAACACCCGACCCGTCGGGGTGTACCGATCCCTTTCCAGCCAAGCGACAAAACGCTCCATCACGTCGAAAAAGCACCACTCCTTTTTGCCGAGCGCGTCAAGGGCGGCAAGCGACATGGAGGTATCGTCCGACCACGCGCCCGCCGGCACGGGATAGGTACCGAAGCCGCGCATGTCCGTCACCGGGGCCTTTTCCAACTCCTCACGGGTGCAAAATTCCACGGGGACGCCAAGGGCATCCCCAACGGCATGCCCCAGCATCACGGCCTTGATCTTCTCAAGATTTCCTTCCACTCTTCTTCCCCTTTCTGTCCTGCAAGCCCCGCGCCCAATCGGTGCGCACGCTTTTGGACAAGCTGTAATCGCGCACGGTGTCTCCAAGCACGCTGTAAAGACACTGCATCCCCTCGTGATCGGCGGTATAATTTGCCGCACGCTCGCGGCGGATGCCGATGCGCTCAGCCGTTTCCACCGCGTCGATGTTGGCCGCCACGAAAAGGAATTCCCAGCCGTGCTCGCTTTCCTGCCGCTTGATCATCTCCTTGACGCGGTCACTGCCGTATTCCCTGCTGGCGTTCTCCATGCCGTCCGTGGTGATCACGAACATGGTGTGTGCCGGCACGTCCTCGGGACGGGCGTATTTGTGCACGTTGCCGATGTGATGAATGGCGCCGCCGATGGCATCCAGCAGCGCAGTGCACCCGCCCACGCAATATTCCTTGCGGGTAAGGGGCGGAACGTTTTGCACCTCCACGCGGTCATGCAGAACCGTGGAGGTATTGGAGAACAGCACCGTGGAAACAAGCACCTTCCCCGCCTCCCCCTTCTGCTTTTCGATCATGGCGTTAAAGCCGCCCACCGTGTCACTCTCCAGCCCCGCCATCGACCCACTGCGATCCAGAATAAACACCAACTCCGTTACGTTCTTTTCCATCGTAATATCCTCCTTAAAAAATGTGGTTGCAGGCGTTTTCCGCCTTACAACCACATTATACACGGTTTTGAGAGGAAAATGGTCGCTTGCCAAGCGACCTCAGCAGCCAAGCAGCATCTGATCGAATTCAAAAAGCGTTTCGTTGATCACGGCAAGGTCGTAATTGCCGTTTTCAATGAAAAATTCCACGATAATATCAAATTTACTGCTGCGGGAGAGCGTCAGCCCCACGGTGGCAAGCAGCTCCTGCGTTTGGGCAAGGTCCAGCTTCAACGCAATGGCAAAGGCAAGCACCGTTTGCTTGCCGGGGCGATAATTTTCGTTACATTTGATCTTGGAAAAGGTCTTTTTATCCACGTTTGCCTTTTTATAGCATTCCACGTCGCTCATCCCCTTTTCATCGATGAAACGGAAAAGCGTGAGCGCAAAGCTGCGCGATTGCACCCCCTTCAGACGGGATTGCAGAGTCCCCATGGAGGCATTTTCCTTTTGAGCGCGATGCGCCATGTCACAGGAGTCGATGAGGGTAAAATGCGGAGAGGGACGGAATACGGCTCGCTCGCAGAGGTCGTTCGAATGCGCGGATACGTAACGGTCATCCACGTACTCGGTCACGTCGCGGAAAAGCTTTTCGCTGAACAGATACGCGGCTCTGTCAAACACGGCAAGCGTGACCTGCAGCTCGTGCTCAAGCAAAAAGTCGCTGATTACGGAGATCGCGATCTTCAGCACCTGATCCTTGGGAAAGCCGTAAAGCCCCGAGGAGATCAGCGGAAACGCAATGCTTTCACATTCTTTTTCAAGCGCAAGTGCAAGCGCCGCACGGTAACAGTGCTCCAACAGCGCCCGCTCGCCGTGCGCGCCACCCTCCCAGATCGGGCCCACGGTGTGGATCACGTATTTGCACGGGAGGCCGAAGGCGGGCGTGAGGGCAACCTCCCCCACGTCAAGCCGGCCGATCTTCCGACACTCCCGATACAGCGCGGGGCCCGCCGCCGCGTGAATGGCCACGTCGGTGCCGCCATCGGGTAGCAGATCCACGTTTGTGGGATTGACGATCACGTCGCATTTGATTTTGGTAATATCCTGCCTGATGATCTGCAGTGGCATGCATGGGCCCTCCTTTTAAAATTAACGTTATTTCATCAGTATTCCAGCCGCAGCTGACTGCCGCGTTGGGTGTGGTATACGTAGATCTTTTTCTCGATCCGCTCGCGCAGCTCCGCCACGTGAGAGATCACGCCGATGGTACGCTTGCCGTCCGACAAATGCGCCAGCAGGTCCATGGCGCGCTGCAAGCTTGCCTCATCCAGCGAGCCGAAGCCCTCGTCAATGAAAAGCATTTCCAGGCGCACGTTTCCGCTCTGATTCTGTACCACGTCGGAAAGCCCCACGGCAAGCGCGAGCGACGCCATGAAGGACTCGCCACCCGAAAGGGTGTTGACGTCGCGCCAGGCACCCGTACTGCGGTCCAGCACCTCAAGGTCCAGACCGGATTGCCGCATCAGGTCGCGCGGCAGGGCGCGACAGCGCAACACAAAATTCCCCTCCGTCATCACGCGCAGGCGACGGTTGGCGGCGGCCACGACCTCTTTGAAATAATAGCGCTGAACGTAGCTTTCCAGCGAAAGCTTTGCACGCCCTCCCGTGGCGGTGCCGCCGACGGTACGGCTGAGATCCTCCAGCACACTCCATTCCAGATCCGCCTTCTCACGCGCCTTATGCAGCTGCAAAAGGCGCGTGCGCACCTGTCCGTTGTTTTGAAGGATCATATCGGCGGCACGCGCGTCACGGCGCACGCGGCCAAGATGCGCCGCCAGCTCCTCCTTCTCTGCTTTCAGCACGGAAAGATCGATCGCGCCCTTACCGGCGATCCCTTCCTCCAGCTGCGCGAGGCGCCCCTTCAGACGCTCCAGATTTTCCTCGTCACGGCGCAACGCCTTTTCGCGGCGATCCAGCTCGCTTTCCGCGCACAGCGCGGTAAGGTATTCCTCCTCACTTGCAAGCTCCACCGCCTGCAAACGCGCGACAAATCCCGCCTGTGCTTCCTTTTGCTTTGAGGCGGACTCCTCGGCGTGTGTTTTGGCGCTTTGCAAGGAGGCCGCAGCGGCCGCCTCCTCCTGCATGGCACGCTCGGCCAGCACCTGCGCCTGCTCGCAGTTCTTTTTCTGCGTCTTGATATCAACGGAAAGCTGTTTTCCCCTTTGTGCAAGCTCTTCGGGTGCCGTGTCCTGCGCAATGCCAAGCCCCTGCAAAACGTCTCTTGCCGTCTCTTCGCGCACCACGGCGGCCTCAAAAGCGGCGGTGGCAATGCGGTGCCTTTGCGACGCCTCGCCCGCGCGTTGCTCGGCGAGGTCTACCGTCTGCTTGTCGGGGGTGTCCTGCGAACGGACGGCGGGGGCGGGGTGCACGGTCGAGCCGCACACGGGGCAGGCCTCGCCCACAAGCAGCCCCTCGGCCAGCACACCTGCTTGTCCCAGCCAAAAACGCTCGCGCAAGGTGATATAGGTGCGCTCCGCTTGCGAAAGCTCGGCAGTCGTCTTTGCCACGCTTTCCTTTTTTTGCGCCAAGCTTTCCTTTGCCTCACGCCATGCGGCAAGTGCCTTTTCTCCCTCCTGCAGGCGTTGCAGCTTCTTTTCCATTTGTGTGATCTGTTCTTTTTTCTTTTCCGCCTCCTCGCGCTGTGCAAGGGCTGTCTGCAGAACGCGGACGGCCTGTGCCTGCCGCTCCTCGGCAAGCGTCAATGCACGTGCGGCACGTGCGCTTTCCGCGCGACAGGCATCCGCCAGCTCCTTTGCGGGGCGCACGCGGATGGCCTTGTGCGCAAGGTGGATAAAGGCGCGCTCTTTTTCGCGCAGAGCGGCACTTTCCGCCGTCAGAACGCTGTCCGCAGACAGCTTGGCGTGCTCGACGATGCGCTCGTTGTGCTGCTCGCCCTCCTGCAGGGCAAGCGCCAGCACCTCGCTTTTTTTCTCACCCTCCGCCTCGTCACGTGCCAGCCCCTGCAAATGCTCCTGCAGGATCTTTTCGTATTCGCCGAGCAGCTCGGCAAAGGCAAGCGGGTTTTCCCCCGCGTTCTCCTTCACGCGGTCAAAGGTAAGCTTGCGGTCAAATTCGGCAAGGCACTCCGCGCGCGCGGCGACAAGCGCCGCCTCCCGCACAGAATCGGCATGCGCGGCCTTGGCAAGCTTGGCACGCTCGCGCAAGGCACTTTCCGCCTCGGCATACAGCTCCGTGTGAAAAAGATTTTGAAACATCTTCTTACGCTCCTCGCTGGAGGCATTCAGAATGCGCAAAAAATCCCCTTGCGCGATCATCACGGTGCGCGAAAACTGGCGGCGGTCCAGCCCCACGATGTCGCGGATGCGCTGTGCGACCTCCTCCATGCGCGTGTAGATCGTGGTGTCACCCTCACACTCCAGCATAACGGCGGCGTGCTCCACGGCCGTACCCGTTCCTCTTTTTTTCGGTCTTTCATACTCGGGACTGCGCGTGACCGTATACAGCTTGTTCCCCTCCGAAAAAGTAAATTTCACAAAGGTGGGCACGTCTGCCGCGGCATAATCCGAGCGGAAGGACTTTCCGCTTCTGCGCTCCGCGCCGCCGCTTCCTTCCCCGTAAAGTGCGAAGGAAACAGCGTCGAAAATGCTGGTTTTTCCCGCCCCCGTATCGCCCGTCAACAAAAAGATCGAGCCGTGATAGGGGGTAAAATCGATCTCGGTATGCCCCGCGTAGGGGCCGAAAGCAGAAAGCTCCAAACGAATCGGTTTCATTCGATCGCCTCCTTTTTACAAAGCAATTCGCGCATCATTTCCATTCTGGCGCCGTCGGGGGCGATGCCGTTTTGCTGCTCGTAAAACTCGGCAAACAGCTCCAACGGATCGCGCATGGCCACGTTCTCTGCCTCGCCCGCGTCCTCCTCCACAAAGGTGCGGCTGTTTTCCACCGCAAAGCGCATCAGATTCGGGAAGACCGTGCGCAGGGTGACGCGTGCGTCGGGCGGCACGTCCTCGTCCGTCACGACCGCACGGATGTAATCCTCGCTGTACGGCATGGCAAGCAAAGCGGAAAGGGGCCCGCGCACCTCGCGCATCGGGTGGATGGGGTGCAAAGGGCGCGTGCTGATCTCAACACGCTCTCCGATCTCGATCACACTCACGCTTTTCGGCTCGCCGATCTCGGAAAAGGAGTAGGAAAGCGGCGATCCCGCATACCGCACCTTTTCCCCCAGCGTTTGCGGACGGTGCAGATGCCCCAGCGCCACGTAATCAAAGGGCTCGAACAAGGAAAGCGGCACGCCGTCCACCGTGCCGACCACCACCTGCTCCGACTCCGAGCTCTGTGCGCCCGTGGCAAACAGATGCGCCAGCAGAATATGGTGGGTATTTTCTTCAAAATCAATTTTGGCGATCATGGCGCGAAGGGCGTCCTCCGTGCTTGCGATCTCCTCCCCAAGGAAGGGGCGCAGCGCGACGGCGCGGGCGTGAGAAAGCATGTGCACGGCAACGCGCACACCATCCTTTTCCAGCGTGAGGGTCTCTGCCTCGCCGCGGCACTCGCCCATGATGTGGATGCCGCCCGCACAAAGAAGATCGGAGCAGAAATCCAAACGCTCGGCGCTGTCGTGGTTGCCCGCGATCAAAAGCACGCGGATCTTTGCCGCGCTCAGCTCGCACAAAAAGTCGGATAGCATGGAGGTGGCCTCCTGCGGCGGCACGGGGCGATCGTAAACGTCGCCTGCGATCAGCACGGCGTCCACACCCTCGTCACGCGCCAGATCGCAGATCTCGCGCAAAACGGCGCGTTGATCCTCCAGCATAGGGTATTCGCACACACGCTTGCCCAGATGCAGGTCGGCTATATGCAAAAGCTTCATGAGTTTCCTTTCCAAGGCACCGTAAGGGGCGCCCCTTGTGTCAATGTCATTACCATTATTATAAAGCAAAATTCCGTTTCCGTCAAGGGCGCAAAAACGGGCAAACGCGATAGCGTTTACCCGTTTTCCTTACTTTCTGATGAAAAGCACGCCCAGCGTGTTGCGCCCGCAATGCGAGGAGATGGTGCATCCTGCGCGCGTGACGATCACGGTGGCATCGGGAAGCAGCTCCTTCACCTGTGTCACACACTGCGTGAAGATTTCCTCGTCACACCCCGCATGGGTCACGAAGACGCAGTCCGTGCAGACCGCGGAGCCGTCACCGATGCGATCCGCCACGTATTTTTGCAACACCGCCGCGAACTTGCCGCGGTACTTTTTGCCCACGCCCATTTTGCCGCCGTTGACCGTGATGCAGGGCTTCAGCTGCAGCAGATTGGCACCGAAGGCCGCCACGGCGGAGCAACGGCCGCCTTTATGTAAAAACTCCAGATCGTCCACCACAAAGGAGGCGTCCACCTTGGGAACCAGCGCGGTGCAAACGTCCGCGATCTCCTTAGCGCCAACACCGCTTGCGGCAAGCTTGGCGGCCTTCAGAACAAGCAATCCGCCGCCCGTCGAAAGGTTGCCCGTGTCCACCACGTACACGTCCTCAAACTCCGAGGCGGCAAGGCGCGCGTTGTTATAGGTGGAGGACATCTGCGAGCTGATGGTGAAGGTCACCACCGCGTACCCTTCGTCGGTACACTTTTGATAAAGATCGCGGAAATCCATCATACTCGGTGCCGCAGTCTTGGGCAGCTCGCGATTCACTTCATAATGCTGATAGATCATCTCGGGGTCAACATCCACGCCGTCGGTATAAATTTTGTTCCCTAGATTGACGGAAAGCGGAACAATTCTGATATCATATTGCCGAATGATCTCGGGCGTGAGATCACACGTGCTGTCGCTTGCTATGATAACTTTTTTGTTCATGTGGTTTCTCCTGCTTACGAAAAAGAAAGATTTGGCCACGGGCCATATATAATTATTATATCTGTTTTTATTTTATTTGTCAAGCAAAAGCGTCCGTTACTTCCAACACATTGCGAAAATTGTATGATTTTTTCCCGTTTTTTCGCGCAAAAACGCCAAAAACAAAAAAATGTAAAAAAAATTTCAAAAACCCCTTGACAAGCAGCCGTTCTTTTGCTATAATATCAACGTTGTCAAAACGCAACCGCGTTTGCAATGCTGCTATAGCTCAGTAGGTAGAGCACGTCATTGGTAATGACGAGGTCATCGGTCCGAATCCGATTAGCAGCTCCATAAACAAAACCGTCGCCCAATAGGGCGGCGGTTTTTGTTTGTGGCTGTTAGTCGGTACGAGGAGCGATATGGAAGCCGCACGCGTTTTTTACGAATAGTGGCACTTGCAAAGGCGGCTTCCTACGTCGCACAGCGACGTGGACGGCCAACCACCTCGCCTGCGGCGAGCTAATCGCTTTGTCCGGGCGCTCTCTCGTGCTTTTTTGCATCCGTTTTCTCCCAACCCGTTGACATTTTTACGCGCGCGTGATATAATGATTTAGTATATTATGAAAAGTGTTTGTTACAAACAGTCACTCGGAGGTTATATTATGAACAATCAGCACGAGCTTCCCAAGACCTACGCCCCCGGCGAGTTTGAGGAACGCATCTATAAAAACTGGTGTGAAAAGGGTTACTTCACCCCCACCATTGACAAAAGCAAAAAGCCCTTCACCATCGTGATGCCGCCCCCCAATATCACGGGTCAGCTTCACATGGGTCACGCGCTGGATAACACGTTGCAGGATATCCTCATCCGCTACAAGCGTATGAGCGGCTTCTGCGCGCTCTGGCTCCCCGGCACCGACCACGCCTCGATCGCAACCGAGGCCAAGGTGGTGGAGGCCATGCGCAAGGAAGGACTTACCAAAGACGACGTGGGACGCGAAGGGTTCCTTGAGCGCACCTGGGAGTGGAAGCGCCAGTACGGCGGCCGTATCGTTTCTCAGCTCAAGCGCATGGGTTCCTCCTGCGACTGGTCCCGCGAGCGCTTCACGATGGACGAGGGCTGCTCTGCGGCCGTGAAGGAGGTCTTCGTCCGCCTTTATGACAAGGGCCTTATTTACCGCGGCAACCGTATGGTCAACTGGTGCCCCACCTGCGTGACCTCCATTTCCGACGCCGAGGTGGAGTACGAGGACAAGCCCGGCAACTTCTATCACCTACTTTACCCCGTCAAGGAAACGGGCGAATATCTGGAACTGGCAACCACCCGTCCCGAGACGATGCTGGGCGATACCGCCGTTGCCATCAACGCGGAGGACGAGCGCTATAAGCACCTGCACGGCTGTCACGTCATCCTGCCCCTTATCAACAAGGAAATTCCGATCGTGTGCGATGAGCACGCCGATATGACCAAGGGTACGGGCGTGGTAAAGATCACTCCCGCCCATGACCCCAACGACTACGAGGTCGGTCAGCGCCACAATTTGCCGATGGTCCGTATCTTCACCTATGACGGCAAGATGACGGGTGCCGAGGACAAGGCCGCCGCCGACAAGCTCTTCGAGAAGGGCACCGCCGCCGTGGGCGAGCCCGAGGTGCTGGACTGCGGCAAGTACGCCGGCATGACCACCGCCGAGGCGCGCAAGGCCATCTTGGCCGACCTGGAGGCGATCGGTGCGCTCAAGTGCATCGAGCCCCTGGCGCACAACGTGGGCACCTGCTACCGTTGCCATCAGGTCATCGAGCCGATGGTCTCCAAGCAGTGGTTCGTCAAAATGGAGCCCCTTGCCAAGCCCGCCATTGCGGCTGTGCGCGAGGGCCGCACCAAGTTTGTGCCCGAAAGATTTGAAAAGAACTACTTCCACTGGATGGAAAATATCCGCGACTGGTGCATCTCCCGTCAGCTGTGGTGGGGCCACCGCATTCCCGCCTTCTACTGTGACGATTGCGACGAGATCGTGGTCACCAAGGAAAACACCGCTATCTGCCCCAAGTGTGGCCGCGAAATGCGTCAGGATCCCGACACGCTGGACACCTGGTTCTCCTCCGCGCTCTGGCCCTTCTCGACGCTCGGCTGGCCGAACGAGACCGAGGATCTGAAGTTCTTCTACCCCACCGACACGCTGGTGACGGGCTACGATATCATCACCTTCTGGGTGTCGCGTATGATCTTCTCCGCGCTGGAGTACACGGGCACGGAGCCCTTTGACACCGTGCTCATTCACGGTCTGGTGCGCGACGCGCAAGGGCGCAAGATGTCCAAATCGCTTGGCAACGGCATCGATCCCCTTGCCATCATCGACCAGTACGGTGCGGACGCGCTCCGCTTTGCGCTGGCAACGGGCAACTCCCCCGGAAACGATATGCGCTTCTCCGACGAGAAGATCGAGGCCGCGCGCAACTTTGCCAACAAGCTCTGGAACGCCTCCCGCTTCGTGCGCATGAACCTTACCGTGGACAGCTTTGCCCTGCCTGCGGCCGAAAAGCTTGCCGTGGAGGACAAGTGGATCCTTTCCAAGTATCAGGAGGTCATCAAGACCGTGCGCAGCGCCCTTGACCGCTATGAGATCGGCGTGGCACTTTCCGTGCTGTACGATTTCCTTTGGGACGTGTTCTGCGACTGGTACATTGAGCTTGCCAAGGCACGCCTTAACGAAAAGGACACCGAGGGCAACCTGATCGCGCAGAACGTGATCGGCACCGTGCTTTGCGGCACGCTGAAGCTGTTGCACCCCTTCATGCCCTTCATCACCGAGGAGATCTACGCGTCGCTTCCCCACTCGGAGGAAAGCATCATGATCGCGGCGTATCCCGAATATAACGAAGCACTCTGCTTTGCCGATGCCGCCGCCGATATGGAGCGCGTGATCGCCGCCATTCGCGCCATCCGCGCCCGCCGCAACGAGATGAACGTGGTTCCCTCCCGCAAGGCGAAGATCTATATCGCAACCAAGTATCAGGACAGCTTCGCCCCCGCGACCGAGGCGTTCTTCAAGCGCCTTGCCAGCGGCTCCGAGCTGGAGGTCGCCGCCCGCGTAGAGAATTTTGCCATCAACGCCGAGGACGCCGTACAGATCGTAACGGATGCCGCCACCATCCTGCTTCCCATGTCCGACCTTGTGGACACCGAGAAGGAGCGCGCAAGACTTTCCGCTGAGGTGGCTCGCCTTGAAAACGAGATCAAGCGCGCCGAAGCAAAGCTTGCCAACGAAAGCTTCGTCGCCAAGGCACCCGCCGCCGTCGTTGAGATCGAGCGCGGCAAGCTGGAAAAATACCGCGAAAACCTTGCAGGTGTCAAGGCCGCACTTGCCAAGTTGCACTAAAATAAAAGGCCGCCCGCAGCGGGCGGCCTTTTGCCGAAAAACGGAGGTCGTATGAAAAAACGATTCCTATCTTATATCGCACTTTTGTTGCTCCTCTCCCTTTCCCTTGCTTCCTGCGCCGAGGGGCTCCCCGGGCACGAGCTTTTCGTCGCGACCAAGGATGCCGTTGCAGATTTTTCGGAAAATATGGAGATGCTTTTTGCGGGTGACGTCCCGCTTGCACAAAACGGCAAAACGAGCTATCAGCTTGTGGTGCCGGATGGTAGCCTGAAAGAGGAGTATATGGCCGCTCTTACCTTCTTTGAAAATAACTTTCAAAGCAAGACCGGCGCTGTGCTGGACCACTGCCGCGAGAATGCCGATACGCCTAAAATTTGGCTTTATGCAAGTAATGCGCAACGCGCCGAGCTCCCCACGCTTGATGCCAACACCTTCTATATCGGCTTTGTAGGCGAGGATCTTGTGCTCCACGCCCAAAACACGCCCATGCTCTATTCCGCCATTTCCTATTTTGCAAAGGAAATTCTTCCCCTTGCAAAAGGCGGCACGCTGTCGCTGCCGCGCAGCTTCTCCTATCTTTCCACCGCTACCACGTGCCACAAAAACGAATACATTATCACGCGCGCGGAAAATTCCTCCGAGAAAGCGATCGCCACGATCTCTTATCTGCTCGACACTCTGAACGAAAAAGCGGGTGTGCGCTTCAGCATCAAAAGCGACTTCAACACCACGGGCGCCGGCGTGAAGGAAATTCTGGTCGGTGCACCCGACCGCGCGGAATGCAATGCCATTCTGGCGGGCCTCTCTCACGACGATTATTACATCGGCGGCGTGGGGCAAAAACTGATGATCCTTGCCAAAAACGATCTGATGCTGGAGTTGGCCGTACAAAAATTTATCGAAACGTTCCTCAACGCGGAAAATGCCGTGTATGACAAAAGCGAGCGCATGGTACAGCTGCCGACAAGCTGTGATTATTTCCACAACGAGGCAAGTGCACTGCTTGCCAACGAAGGAAAGTGCACCGTCGCGCTGGTCCATCCCAGAAATGCAAGCAAGAAGATGCTTACCCAGATCCAACGCTTCTGCGCGCTGTTCCAGAAGCTGACCAACGCCTCGCTTCAGGTCTGCACGGACGAGGATTATGCAAGAGACCCGAACGTATTCGAGATCCTGGTCGGTGACACGTCAAGAACGGAAAGCAAGAAGCAGATGCGCGCGCTGGCCGAGGGCGAGTGGGCCGTGGCCATGCCCTCCGAGCATGCGCTGGTTGTGGCCGCCAAGGAGGATGACACCCTTATTGCGGCATTGCAGGCGCTTGGAAGCTATCTCACCGAGATGACTGCCAAAATCTCTCCCCAAAGCATCTTTTACGAGCACTCGTACACCGTTATTCCCGGCGTAAACCGCCTGTTGTTCTTGCCCTATTCCCTCGCGGACGAGGTGTATTTCACCCTGCCGCAGCCGCGCTGAACCAAAGAATCAAAAAAGCTCCCACTCGTTAGCGTGATACTCTTAACGGAGAATTTGCGTGCACAAAATGTCGGCAGAGAATTTGTTTTCTCTGCCGATTTGTGTTATAATGGAATTAACGAAAAGCCTTCCTCCGGGAGGAAGCCTTTGGGTGCGCGCAACCTTAGGGGTATGGGCTTTGCCCGATGCGTTTGTTAAACAAAGGCGAAACTGGCGATAAAGGCGAAAGGAAGATAATTATGAAAATTAGAGGTCATAGTTTTAAGTGTGAAAATCCATTTTTCGTATATTTCAAAAAACACTATTGTCCTCACTGCGGACAAAAATTGATCCGCAAGAAAATATCACAGATCATACATTCCGATTCCGAAGAAGCAAAAGATTATGATTTTGAAGTTGCTGATATAACCGTAAAAGGTAATATGAAATTTACTCATATAGAATTCTTCTGTTCTGTATGTCAAAAGCAATATTCAGTGAAAGAAACCAAAGAAAACGACTTTTTGATTGAACGATGGAAATAAATATTCCCCGACAGAC
>SVSG01000032.1 GCA_015064415.1 Oscillospiraceae bacterium
GATATATTGTTATTTCGTAAACAGTTCCTCTTATTATGAAATAGTAGAATTAAAAACGGAGAATAGGACTATTTTATCTTTGGACGATTATAACGAAATTTATAACCGTCAAGGTACATTAGGAATTATTATAAGTCCTATTATGTTTGTAATAATGTTTGGAATTGCTGTTAAAGCATTGTGGCATATGCGAAAGGAAAGAACAACAATTTGATAAATTTCAATATATTGAAAAGCGAACCCCGACAGACCGTAAAAAAATCTGCCGGGGCTACTTATTTGTTTACTGCAGAAGAATTTTTCAATCCGTAGGGGCGTTCTGCGAACGCCCGCGGGCGAACACAGTTCGCCCCTACCATGGTTGTTAGGTAACTGTTTCGTAATTTCTCCGATAAGGACTTCCCCCTTTCCCGTATCGGCTTTTTGTATTGGTGTGCTTGTTTTTTCAGTACGTCAGCGTCGGCATTTCGTCCTTTTGCTCGATCGGCACCTCTACCTTCTCACCAAGCAGGTCGGCGCGTATCGTATCGTAAAGCCAGGAGCGCAGGATACGGTTCGGCGTGGTGAGCACGTGCTGTGCATAATAGAAGGTCACATTGTGCACAGGATCCACCGAAGCATACGCACCTGCGGCGCCGCCCCAGCCGAATTCCGTACGCTTGGGGTCGCCCAGCGGTGTCCGCATGCCAAGCCCGTAGCCCTCGCTCGGGGACTTTTTCATCAGACGATACATCGCCGTCTGCTGCGGTGTAAGGTGATTTTTTGCCATCATGGCGATCGTCTCCTTTTTCAGGATCACGTCACCCACGCGCAACGCCTCCAGAAACTTGATGAAATCCTCCACCGTGGAGGTGCACCCTGCTCCCCCTGAGGCATACTCGCTTCCAATGCGGTAGGTGTTACGCCACCTCGGCTCAAATGCGCCCGTTTCCGCATCGTAACGGTACTGGCGCGCAAAGCCATCCCAATCCTCGATGGGGTGCAGGAACTCCGTGTGCTCCATGCCAAGGGGCTCAAAAATGTGCTTTTTCACATACGCCTCGAACTCCTCGCCCGAAAGCACCTCGACAAGCGCGGCAAGCACGTCATGAGAAAGGCCGTATTTCCAGCCCTCGCCGGGCTCAAACTCAAGCGGAGTCCCCGCGAATTGATTTACCGTCTGCACCGTGGGGCAGTTGTTGCCGGGGATGGCGTAATACTCCTCCAGCGAGAGGGTATGCAACTCATAATTGATGCCGGACGTCATCTGAAACAGGTGCGTAATTTTGATGGAATTTTTCGCTTTTTTCACACCGTCCTCGGTCTTCACGTACATTTCCCTGAAGGCGGGCAGATAGTCGGATAGGTTGTCCTCCAGCGCGAACATTCCCTTTTCCCACAGCTGCATGGCCGCCACGCAGGTGATCAGCTTGGAGCAGGAATACACGTGATATTTTTCCTTTCCGCTCATCGGGATCTTCGCTTCGGGGTCGGCATAGCCGCCCATATGGCGCAGGACGCATTCCCCGTCCTTATAAACGATCAGGTCAAAGCCGGGAACGCCCAGATTCAAAAAGTGCTGGCACAAGGCCTTGGTTTGTTCAAACATGCAAATCACCTCAGTATCTATGATATATCCAATCTCTTTAGTAAGTCAAATGGGGTGTCTCGTCCACTTCCTCGATCGGCACCACCACCTTCTCGCCAAGCAGATCCGCCCGTATCGTGTCATAAAGCCAGGGGCGCAAGTGGCGGTTGGGGGCTTTGAGCACGTGCTGTGCATAATAGAAGGTCACGTTGTGCACGGGATCCACCGAGGCATACGCGCCCGCGGCGCCGCCCCAGCCGAATTCCGTGTACTTGGGATCCCCGAGCGGTGTTCGCATACCAAGGCCGTAGCCGTAGCTGGGGGATTTCTTCATCAAGCGGTGCATTTCCATCTGCTGCGGTGTCAGGTGGTTGGTCGCCATCAGCGCGATCGTTTCCTTTTTCAGGATCACGTCACCCACGCGCAATGCCTCCAAGAACTTGATGTAGTCCTCTACCGTGGAAATGCAACCGCCACCGCCGCTGGCGTAGTCCTTGCTCAGATGGCACCAATAGCGATATGCGGGAGAAAAGGTTGCGGTTTCTGCATCGTATATAAACTGGCGCGCGAAGCCCTCCCAATCCTCCAGCGGGTGCAGGAAGGTCGAATGTGTCATGCCAAGAGGGTCAAAAATATGCGCCTTGACGTAGTCCTCGAACTTCTCGCCCGAAATAACCTCCACAAGGGCCCCCAGCACGTCGTGGCAAAGGCTGTACTTCCACCCCTCGCCGGGCTCAAATTCAAGCGGAGCTTTCGCGAACTGATTCACCGTTTCCACGGTGGGGCAGGTGTTGCCGGGGATGGCGTAATACGCCTCCAATTCGGGGGTGTGCATCTCATAATTCAATCCTGCGGTCATCTGGAACAGGTGTGAAATTTTGATGGAATTTTTCGCTTTTCTCACACCGTTCTCGGTCTTCACGTACATTTCCTTAAAGGCGGGCAGGTAGTCGGCGAGGTTATCCTCCAGCGAGAACAGTCCCTTTTCCCACAGCTGCATTGCCGCCGCACAAGTGATCAGCTTGGAGCAAGAATATATGTGATATTTTTCCTTACCGCTCATCGGGATCTTGCGCTCGGGGTCGGCATAGCCGCCCATGTGACGGAATATGCATTCTCCATCCTTGTAAACGATCAGATCAAAGCAAGGAATGCCCATATCGAGGAAATGTTGGCACAGTGCCTTGGTTTGCTCAAACATACAAATCACCTCCAACAAAATTATACATTGAACACAGCGCAAAGTCAACAGCTATTCGAGATCAGAGGAAAAAAAGGGCGTGCAAAGCACGCCCTTTTTATTGACGCTGAAATCAGATCTCAGCGAAGTACTTGATGGTGCGAACCATCTGAGAGGTGTAGCTGTTCTCGTTGTCGTACCAAGAAACGACCTGAACCTGGTAGGTGTCGTCGTCGATCTTAGCAACCATGGTCTGGGTAGCGTCAAACAGAGAGCCGTAACGCATACCGATCACGTCAGAGGAAACGATCTCCTCGGTGTTGTAGCCGAAGGACTCGGTAGCAGCTGCCTTCATAGCGGCATTGATACCCTCAACGGTGACGTTCTGACCCTTCACCACAGCGATCAGGATGGTGGTGGAGCCGGTGCAGGTGGGAACGCGCTGAGCAGCGCCGATGAGCTTGCCGTTCAGCTCGGGAATAACAAGACCGATTGCCTTAGCAGCGCCGGTGGAGTTGGGAACGATGTTCTGAGCACCTGCGCGAGCGCGGCGAAGGTCACCCTTGCGGTGAGGACCGTCAAGGATCATCTGGTCACCGGTGTAAGCGTGCACGGTGGTCATGATGCCGCTCTGGATAGCAGCGTAATCATTCAGGGCCTTAGCCATGGGAGCCAGGCAGTTGGTGGTGCAGGAAGCAGCGGAGATGATGGTGTCCTTGGCGGTGAGGGTGTTGTGGTTTACGTTGTAAACGATGGTGGGCAGATCCTTGCCTGCGGGAGCAGAGATAACGACCTTCTTTGCGCCGGCGTTGATGTGTGCCTGGCTCTTCTCCTTGCTGGTGTAGAAGCCGGTGCACTCGAGAACTACGTCAACACCAAGCTCGCCCCAAGGGCAGTTGTTGGCGTCCTTCTCAGCGTAGATCTTGAGGGTCTTGCCGTCCACAGTGATGGTGCCGGCCTCGTCGTCAGCGGTGACGTCGTGCTCGTAACGACCCTGAGCGGTGTCGTACTTCAAGAGGTGAGCAAGCATCTTGGGGCTGGTCAGGTCGTTGATAGCGACCACTTCGTAGCCCTCTGCGCCGAACATCTGACGGAACGCAAGACGGCCGATACGGCCAAAGCCGTTGATAGCAACTTTTACAGACATTGTAAAAATCCTCCGTTTTATTTAGAAATTTTGGTTACCCAGATTTTTCAATCCAATCTATTATACCACATTTTTTCGCGCTTGGCAATAGTTTGTAAAAAATCGGTATTTTTGACAAACAAAGCGGTTTTCAAAACACTTTTTTCGGTATTTTTGCAAGTTTATCGCTCGAAAGTCTGCCGCAAAAGGCGGTGCTTTTGTGCCGCATCCCCCGCATTCGCCCCCACAACGCAATAATAATACTTGCATTTGGGCTCGGTGCCGCTGGGGCGCACCGCCACAAAGCTGCCGTCCGCCAGCAAAAAGCGCAGCACGTTGGAGGGCGGAAAGCCCTTCTCCCCCATCTCGGGGGAAAGATAATCCTCCACGCGCGTGACGGCAATGCCGCCCGCCTCGCGCGGGGGATCGGCGCGCAGCGCCTCCAGCTTTTGGTTGATCATTTTCACGCCCGCGGCGCCCGCAAGCGTCAGCGATGTGACGGCATCCAGAAAATAACCGTGCGCGCGGTACAGCTCCTCCAGCACGTCCCAGAGCGTTTTTCCTTTTGATTTATAATACGCGGCGGCCTCGCAAAGCAGAAGCGACGCCTGCACGCCGTCCTTGTCTCTTGCAAAATCCGCGACAAGACACCCGTAGCTTTCCTCGTAGCCGAAAAGAAACGTCCGCTCGCCGTTTTGCTCCCACTCGCGGATCTTGTCCCCGATAAACTTAAATCCGGTCAGCGTTTTTTGCACCGCAACGCCGAAGCTCTCGCAGATGCGATCCCCCAGCGTGGAGGTCACCACGGTGTTGCACATGACCGCATTTCGCGGCAACGTACCCGAGTTTTGGTGACAAGAGAGGATATATTGCAGTAAGATCGCCCCCGATTGATTGCCGCTGAGCAACGCGTACTCCTCCCCTCTCTTCGCGATCACGCCAAGGCGATCGCAGTCGGGGTCGGTGGTGATAGCGATGTCCGCGTGCTCGCGTCGCACGTACTCCATGGAAAGCTCGTATGCTTCTTTATTTTCGGGATTGGGGCTTTTGGTATTGATGAAATCCTTGTCGGGGAAGCACTGCTCCTCGACGGGGATGACGCGATAGCCACAGCGTGAGAGCACCTCACGCACGGGCAGATTTCCCGTACCGTGTTGGGGGGAATAGACCACGGAGAGCGCGCCCGCGTCCACGTTCTGCAAGCGGATATCCAGCACCGCGCGATAGTACGCCTCGTCCACGTCGCGGGAAAGCACCTGCAGCATCCCATCCAACTCCTCACCTGTTGCCGCGCGGATGGCAAGCGGGTCCTCGATCTCCTCGACCATCAAGGTCAGCACGTCGGTCTCCCTTGGCATCAGCTGACAGCCGTGCTCGTCATACAGCTTATAGCCGTTGTATTCGGGGGGATTGTGTGAGGCGGTGATCATCACCCCGCCGACGGCGTGGGTGTAGCGCACGGCAAAGGAAAGCTCCGGCGTGGGGCGTAGGTCCTCAAAAATATAGGCGCGGATCCCCTCGGCGGCAAGCACGCCCGCCGTTTCCATACAGAACTCGCGGCTCATGCGACGGTTATCGTGCGCAATGACCACGCCGCGCGCAAGCGCCTCCTCGCCCCTGTATTTTTTCAAATATCTCGCATACCCCAGCGTCGCCTTGCGTACGGTATAGGCGTTCATGCGGTTGGCACCCGCCCCCAGCACCCCGCGCATGCCCGCGGTACCAAAGGCAAGATCGCAGTAAAAGCGATCCTTGATCTCTTCCACGTTTTCCGCAACGGCAAGCAGCTCCGCGCGGCTTTCCGCGTCCAGGTGCGGGTGTGCCAGCCACGCGTGGTACAGTGCATTCCAATCTCTCATTTTGCTCCCCTTTCTTGCTTTTCGGATCTTATAGTTAAGTATATCACGAAATTCTCTTCAAATCAACCGACAAAAGCGCGAAATTTTCCGTCAACTTTCCGCATTCTTTGCACAAACTCTCAAAACCGCGCTTGACAAGCGGGCCTTTTTACTCTATAATATATCTGTATATTTTGTATTATCCCCGAAAGGAATGAAAAATAATGGCTAAAGAAAAGAAATTGGTAGAGCAGATCACCTCGATGGACACGGACTTTGCTCAGTGGTACACCGACGTGGTCAAAAAGGCAGAGCTGGTGGATTACTCCGGCGTAAAGGGCTGTATGATCATCCGCCCCTACGGCTACGCCATCTGGGAAAACATCCAGAAGGATCTGGACGCCCGCTTCAAGGAGCTGGGCCACGAGAACGTGTATATGCCCATGTTCATCCCCGAGTCGCTTCTGCAAAAGGAAAAGGATCACGTCGAGGGCTTCGCCCCTGAGTGCGCCATCGTCACGATGGGCGGCGGCACCAAGCTCTCTGAGCGTCTGATCGTTCGCCCCACCTCGGAGACGCTGTTCTGCGAGCACTTCCGCAACATCATCCAGTCCTACCGCGATCTGCCCAAGCTGTATAACCAGTGGTGCAACGTGGTACGCTGGGAAAAGACCACCCGCCCCTTCCTTCGCACGTCCGAGTTCCTCTGGCAGGAGGGTCACACCATGCACGAGACCGAGGAGGAGGCGCGCAAGGAGACCTTGCAGATGCTGAAGGTCTATGAGGACTTTTATGCCGAGTCTCTTGCCATCCCCGCCTACACCGGCAGAAAGACGGAAAAAGAAAAGTTTGCGGGCGCTGAGGAGACCTACACCATCGAACCGATGATGCACAACGGCGTGGCGCTGCAGGGCGGCACCACCCACTATTTCGGCACCGGCTTTGCCGAGGCGTTCGACATTATGTACACCGCCCGCGACAATACGCAGAAGTATCCGCACCAGACCTCCTGGGGCGTTTCCACCCGTATGATCGGCGCCATCATCATGACCCACGGCGACGACAACGGTCTGATCCTGCCCCCCAAGATCGCGCCCATTCAGCTGGCCATCATTCCCGTGGCACAGCACAAGGAGGGCGTGCTGGAAAAGGCAAACGAGCTCAAGGCCCTGCTTGCCAAGAAGTTCCGCGTCAAGCTGGATGACAGCGACCAGTCCACCGGCTGGAAGTTCAGCCAGTATGAGATGAAGGGCGTGCCGCTGCGTCTTGAGATCGGCCCGCGCGACATCGAAAACAACTCCTGCGTGCTGGTCAGCCGCGTGACGCGCGAAAAGATCTTCGTCTCGCTTGACAATATCGTGGAAGAGGTCGAAAAGGCACTGCAGAAGGTGCATGACGAGCTTTATCAGCGCGCACTGGAAAACCGCACCAACCGCACCTATGAGGCGCACGATTTCGACGAGTTTTTGGATATTGCTGAGAACAAGTCCGGCTACATCAAGGCCATGTGGTGCGAGGACGTGGCCTGCGAGGAAATGATCAAGGAAAAGACCGGCGGCGTGAAATCCCGTTGCATCCCCTTTGTGGAGGATAAGATCTCTGACGTTTGTGTTTGCTGCGGCAAGCCCGCCAAGAAGATGGTCATCTGGGGCCGTCAATACTGATTTTATTAAAACGCAACCTGCAAGGGGGCGGCACGTCCCGTGCCGCCCCCTTTTTTTGAAAAACAAAGGAGAACTTTTATGTTACCGACACATCAGAAATATAACGTATGGCCGCGCGTGGTTCCTGCGGGCAAGCCGAGTGAGCTTGTCATTCTTGCCGAATCGCGCACCTTCCTTTTCCCTGCGGGCGTTGCCTACACGGTGATGGTCAGCGGCGTCAACGATGACGAGGCCTGGTACCACGAGCCGACCGTCTGGACGCGCCACGATCTTGTGGCCAAGGACGGCATCCTGCGCTTCACACATACCTTTGAGAGCGAGCAGGAATATCAGATCCGCATCTATCGCGGTGAGATCGACAAGGAAAACAAGCTGGTCGACCTTGCCGTATACGCGCTGGAGGAGGATCTGTACGCCCTGCGCCCCTTGCGCGGCGACCTGCACTCGCACTCCTACCGCTCGGACGGCGAAAGCGACCCCGCCGAGCTGCTTGGCTATTACCGCGAGATGGGCTATGATTTCCAAGTGCTGACCGACCACAACCGCTACTATCCCAATGCCGAGGTGGAAAAAGTCTATGAGGGCGTGAAGCTTGGCATCTGCCACGTAAAGGGCGAGGAGGTCCACACCCCCACCTCCACCGTGCACATCGTGCACGCAGGCGGCAAGGAGAGCGTGACGGATATTTATTTCAAGGATACGCCCCGCTATGAAAAGGAGCTGGAGGCGTGCCGCGCGCGCGTACCCGCCAATATTCCCGAAAATCAGCGCGAGCGCTATGCGCAGGCGATCTGGTCGACCGAAAGCATCCACAAGGCAGGCGGACTTGCCATCTTCCCGCACCCCTACTGGCGTCCGGGCAGCAACCATTGCTATAACGTGTGCGACGAGCTGACGCGCACCTTCTTAACAAGCGGAATGTTCGACGCGTTTGAGCTGGTGGGCGGCATGGGCGTGAACGGCATCAACCGCGCCGTGGCACTCTGGCAGGAGCTGCGCGCCGAAGGGCATGACATCCACGTGGTCGGATCCAGCGACGTGCATACGCTGAACGGCAAGGACTTCCCCAGCCACTTCACCGTCTGCTTTGCCCGTGAAAACTCGACTGAGGCGATCATCGAGGCCGTAAAAAACGGCCTTAGCGTGGCGGCCGAGATGTCGGGGCAGGAATACGAGCGCGAATTCCGCGCCTACGGTAGCTTCCGTCTGGTATCCTATACGCAGTTCCTTTTCCAGAATTATTTCTCCGACCTGCAGCGCATCTGCCAGGGCGAGGGCGTTGCCATGCGCGCCTATGCAATGGGCCGCACCACCGCTGCCACCGTGGAGGCGCAGGTCGCGCAGACCGCATACTTCTGTGGCTGCTTCTTCGGGCGCCGCACGATTGCTCTGCCCGATGAAGAGATGCTTCAGCTGGAGAACGCGTGGCGCGAGGTACACGTGGCAGGCCCCACCAGCAAGGGCAGCCTTGCCTTCCAGGAAAAAATCACAAGACAGCTCTGATAAAAATCCCCTTGCGGTATAGCCGCAAGGGGATTTTTACATCAAAAGCGGCATACGTATGCCGTTTTTTTGTTTTTCAGCTCGCTTTTACGTCCTCGCTGATACTGCCGATCGAAAGCGTATACTGCTCGCCCTTCACAAGCTGCGGGGAGCTTAAGATCACCACCGCAAAGGAAAGCGCAGGGGTGTGCGAGAGGATCACGTTGCCCTCTTTGTCCGTCACGGTGATCACGGTATCGGCACTTTGCGTGCCCACGCGCACGGCGATAACGCCCTGCGTAGCGTTGCTGAAGCTTTGCGCCATCCCCGCACCGCCCGTGCCGATGAAGGTGCCGCCCGTGATGCTGCCGCTCACGTCATAATCCAGCGTAGCGGTATCCCCCACCGTGGGGCCACACACGGTGACGTGCCCGCCCGTGATGGAAAGCGTGCCGTTGGCATCCAGCCCGTCACCCGAGGCCTGCACGTACAAGCTGCCGCCCGAGATCAGGATGGAACCGTCGGAGGCGGAGGACATCCCGCCTCCCATGCCGGGGGTGCCCCCGCCCATACCGGGGCGACCTCCCCCGCCGGGGCGACCGAACTGATCCTTGCCGCCGCCAAAGCCACCGAAGCCGCTTTGGTCGGTGCCGCCCGCGGCATTCAGACCGTCATCCGAGGCCACAAGCGCGATCTCGCCGCCGGAAACGCTGATATCCAGCGCCTCCAACCCCTCATAGCTTTTGGTGATGCGGATCTTCCCCGCCGTCACGGCAAGCGTTTCGTCGGCATGAAAGCCGTCATCCCCCGTGGCGATCTCAAATTCTCCGCCGTTTACCATGATCGAGCTGTTCGCATGCACGGCATCGTCCGCGCAATCCAGCACAAAGCGCCCCGCGTTGATCAGAATGCTCGCCGTGGCCTTCAGCCCCTTTTTGCTCACGTCACTTGCGGCATTTCCCGCGCTGCCGCCGCCCGCAACCACGCTCATCTCGCCCCCCTCGATCTGCAGAAAGGCGGAGGCATCCACACCGTCACCGTCCACGTCCAACTGCAAGCTGCCGCTTGCAAGATAGATAAAGCCCTTGGCCGTGTCCTCGCTGTTCTCCGCGTGCAAGCCGTCCTTTCCTGCCGTGGCCTGCAGCGTCACGCCCGAAATACGGATGCTGTCATTGGCATCCACCGCGTGTGCGGCGGCGGTAACGCGGCATTCTCCGCCCGTCAGCACCAGGTCATCCTTGCACACGATCCCGTGCCCTGCGGGGGAGCTTATCGTCAGCTTACCCGTACCGTTGATGGTCAGGTCTTGCTTGGAAAACAGCGCACCGTCCACGTTATTTTCGTCAATGGCGACAAAGCTCTCACCCGCGGAAAGCGTATTTTCCGTCTGCGGTGCAAGCGTTACAAACACCTTATCCGCGCCAAGGATATAAAGGGGCGCCGAGCTTTCCGAGTGGATCGAAACGCCACCCAAGATCAGACGCGGCTTCGCCGTGTCGGGGGCGTTCACAATAATCTGCCCGTTTGTGAGCGTTCCCGTGATCAGATAGGTCGCCTCTGCGGTGATCTGCACCACGCTCCCCTCGATCCGCACGCTGTCCGAGCTTGCCGTGGCATGATCTCCCTGCAAAAGGATCTGTACGCAGTCCGCCGCCGCAAAGTCGGTTTGTTTATCCCGCTCGGTGAACATCTCCGCCTCATTTTGCGCAAAATCAAGCGACACCTCGGGTGCCGTGACGTCTCCGTCTCCCTCACCCTCGGGGGTATCCAGCACATCCACACCGTTGCATCCGCAAAGGCAAAGCAAAAATAGTATAAGTATGGCAATCAGCTTTTTCATCCTGCACCTCTCACAGCTCGTTTGCCGCGCCGACCTCTCTGGAAACGCTGATCTCCAGATTTCCGTTGCGGCAGCGCAGCTTGTCGATCATTTCCTTCTCCTTTTCGGGGTGGCGCAGTACCACCTGATAGCTCAGCCGAAAAATGCTGCCCATATGCGTGGTCTTGACGCGCACCAGCTCACAGCTTGCGGTGTACTCGGCAAAAATATCCGCAAAGACCTCGGAATAATCCAGATCCTCGGGAATGGTGATCTGAACGGTCTTGTACCGCTCGCCCTGCTTTTTGGCGCCGAGATCAAGGCGTGCGTACAAAATGAGCGCGGCGCACATCACAAGCGTGAAAAGCGCGGCGTAGCCGAGATAGCCCATGCCCGCGATCAAGCCGCTGCCCATCGCAAGGAAAAGCGACACGATCTCGCGTGCGCTCCCCGGTACCGAGCGAAAGCGCACCAAGCTGAACGCCCCCGCCACGGCGACCCCCGTGCCCACGTTGCCGTTGACCATCATGATCACCACACAGACCACGGCGGGCAAAAGAGAGAGCGTCAGCACAAAGCTTTTGGTATAACGCGACCGATACGTATAGCAAAACGCCAGCAAAAGCCCCAACACAAGCGATACGCCAAGGCAAAGCAAAAAATCCCCCACGCCGATCACCTGCACCAGATCCGAATCAAAAATTCCCCGAAACATCAAATTTTTCCTCCTTCAATCTTATGTGTGGGAGGATCAGCTCGTAAAACGCCCTCCCGTATTTGGAAAACGAGGTTTTATAAAGCCGCTCCCGTGTGAGAAAGTCCACCAGCCAAAGCGGCATGCCGCCCGCGCACTTGACCTCCATCAGCACACTTCCCGCAGGCAAAAGCGGCGTGCCATACGGGTCGCTGTCCAGTGTCAGCTCCTCCCTGCGCGCAAGGATATTCTCGTCAAAGGTCACGCGAAAGCCCTTGTCCGCAAGGCCGTAAAAGGCATCCCTCTCGTAGGAAAGATAGACCACGGGGCGCAAGGTGCCGTAATAGCGCAAAAAGTAGTCCACCTCCGCCACGATCTGCGTGTGCGGCGGGTGACACGCGCCCTCACACGTCCAGGCCATCGCCTCGCGCAACGGGAGTGCCAGCCGCCTTTTGTAGACCACGCCATCGTATTTTTTCTTCAATTCCACGAAGGCGGTGTCCCCCTCACCAATGCGCGCGTAGCTGCGGATGCGCAGCTTTTCCTTGTATGCAGGGCGCTCCAGCGAACGGCGCACCAAACGATAATGCGGGGTGTCAAAGTACAAATTGCGGATCGTAGAGTGCCCGTACGGGTCGGGCGACATATGCGCCCGCATCAGCAAAAGCAAGCGCTCCTTTTGCGCGGTGCTGAGCACGTACTTGATCTCGTATCGCTTGAAAACGCTTTGAAAGCCCATACACTCCCCCCTTTCCCGCAACATTGTAAAAGAGAAAGCTTAATTCAACCCAAAAGCATTTTAGCTTGGGTTAATGTTTTTTGATTAAAATAAAGAAAAAAGATTTTGCTTCTGCGCGCGATCTGTGATAAAATAAAGAAAAAGGAGGGATACCCATGCGCATTCTGATCGCCGAGGACGAGCGTCCGCTTGCCCGCGCGCTTTCTAAAATATTGGAAAAGAATTGCTATACCGTTGACACCGTGTTCGACGGTGAGGACGCCATCGCTTATCTGCAAAACGGCAATTACGACGCGGCAATATTGGACGTGATGATGCCGCTTTGTGACGGCTTTGAGGTCTTGCAGCGCGTCCGCGCGGCAGGCAACCTCACCCCCGTTCTGATCCTCAGCGCCAGATCCGAGGTGGATGACAAGGTGCAGGGGCTTGACTGCGGGGCCAATTACTATCTGACCAAGCCCTTTGACAGCAAAGAGCTGTTGGCCGCCCTGCGCGCCATCACGCGGCGGCGCGAGGAGGGTGACTCCAAGCTCTGCGCGGGAGATCTGACGCTGGACCGCGTCACGTTTGAGCTCTCCGCAAAAGGGGGGAGCTTCCGCCTTGCCAACAAGGAGTTTCAGATGATGGAGATGCTGATGCTTCACCCCAAGGCCCTCATTCCCACCGAGCGCTTTCTGGAAAAGATCTGGGGCTTTGACAGCGATGCGGAGCAAAGCGTGGTGTGGGTCTATATCTCCTATCTGCGCAAAAAGCTGCAGGCCCTCGGCTCGCAGGTGCAGATCCGCGTGGCACGCAATGCGGGCTATTCACTGGAGGTGGGGGAATGATCAAAAAGCTGCAGCGCAAATTTCTGCTTTTGTCCCTCACAGCCCTTTTCGTACTGCTTGCCCTGATCGTGGTCGGCATCAACATTCTGAATTACCGCGCCGTGATCAAGGAGGCCGACGAGATCTTATGGTTCCTCTCGCGCAACAAGGGCGCCTTCCCCGGCTTTGCCGAGCATCCGGAGGGCGAGCCGTTGCCGGGCAAGGGAGAACCCTTGCCGCCCGGCATGTCATCGGAGCTCCCCTACGAGGCACGCTATTTTTCCGTGGTGCTTGACAATACGGGCAAGGTGCTTCACACACGTACCGACCGCATCGCCTCGATCGACGAACAAGAGGCGATCGCCTATGCAAAAAAGGCGCTTCAGGCCTCCGAAGCAAGCGGATTTCAACAGCGTTACCGCTACACCTGCTCCAAGGAGGGCGGGCACACCCGCGTCACCTTTCTGGATCTCGGGCGCCAGCTGAACATGGCAGGCAGCTTTCTGCTTTTCAGCGTGCTGATCGCCCTTGGCGCATACGTACTGGTGGCCACCGTGCTGATCCTTTGCTCCAAGCGCATCATCCGCCCGATCGCGCAGAGCTATGAAAAGCAAAAACTCTTCATCACGGACGCGGGACACGAGATCAAAACGCCGCTCACCGTCATCCGCGCCAACACCGACCTTCTGGAGCTGGACATCGGGGAGAACGAGTGCCTTGCCGATATCCGCCAGCAGACTGAGCGTTTGGCAACGCTGACAAGCGATCTGGTGTACCTTTCCCGCATGGAGGAAAATGCGCAGGCACTACCGATGGCGGATTTTCCCCTCTCCGAGATCGTGCAGGAGGCCGTCTCCCCCTTTCACGCCGTCGCCAAAGCGCAACAAAAGGAGTTTTTTACAAAAATACAGCCCTTGCTTTCCCTCAAAGGAAATGCAAAGGCCGTGGAACAGCTGATCAACCTTCTCATGGACAATGCCTTGAAGTATACCCCAAAAAACGGCGTGGTCGAGCTTTCGCTGTGCCGCGAGGGGCACGCTGTGGTGTTGCGCGTTGGCAATACCACCGTGCGCACCCTGCAAAAAAAGGAGCTGGAAAGCGTCTTTGACCGTTTTTATCGTGCAGATGCCGCGCGGAGCTCGCAAACGGGAGGACACGGCATCGGGCTTTCCATCGCCCACTCCATCGTGCAAGCACACGGTGGCAGGATCCGTGCCACGGCGCCGAAGGAAAACACGTTTTTGATCACCGTCTCGCTCCCGCTATAAAAAAACAGCCGTTGCCAGTGGGGCAACGGCTGTTTTGCATCAAAAGAGGCATACGTATGCCGCTTCTTGTGTTTTATCCAAGCAGTACGTCGGTTACAAGCATCACGCAAAAGCCGACCAGAAGCGCATACGTGGCGCCCCTTTGGTGCCCCGCGTGGTGCGTTTCGGGGATCATCTCGTCGCTGATGACGTACAGCATCGTGCCGCCCGCAAAGGCGAGCGCAAAGGGCAAAATGGCGGAGGCCACGCTGACCGCGAAATAGCCGATCAGGGTGCCGACCACCTCGACCACGCCCGTCATCATGGCAAGCACCAGCGTCTTGCGCGGCGTCACGCCCGCTGCCAGCATGGGGCCGATGATCACCATGCCCTCGGGGATGTTCTGCAGCGCGATGCCGCCCGCAATAATGAGGGCCTGCGCGCTGTTCCCCGCGCCAAATCCCACGCCCGCGGCGATCCCCTCGGGCAGGTTATGAATGGCAATGGCCAGCACGAAAAGCAGCACCTTGCTGAGGTTGGCGTTGTGATGCGGCTCCTCCTCTCCGGAGGCAACCATTTTATGCAAGTGCGGCACCAGCTTGTCGATCAGGTTAAGGCACACGGCGCCCGCAAAAATGCCCGCCACCGTGATAAGAATGCCGTATTTCCCGCCGTAGTCCAGCGAGGGCAGGATCAGCCCGATCACCGCCGCCGCCAGCATCACGCCCGCCGCAAAGGAAAGCACGATATCGGAAAATTTATGCGAAATATTTTTAAAAAGAAAGCCGATCAGCGCGCCGAACACGGTCGCGCCGCCCACGCCAAGCGCGGTGAGAAGCACAAGCTCCATAAGCACCTCCGTTTTGGTTGATAGCTTGATTGTAACACATTCTCCTCCGTCTGTCAAGAAGAAAGCATTGACAAGCGGGCAAAATCCGGCTATAATAAAATTATTCTATCAATTGGGGAGTGATCTTATGTCATACAACGAAGAGATGTACGCGCTGGGCGCCAAGCGCTCCGTCATCCGTGAGATCTTTGAATACAGCAAAAAGCGCGCTGCCGAAATCGGCGCACAAAACGTGTTCGATTTCAGTTTGGGCAACCCCAGCGTCGAGCCGCCTGCCGCTATTTCCGATACCGTTATGGCACTTGTTCAAAAGGAAGGCATCCACGGCTACACCTCCGCGCAAGGAGATCCCACGGTACGCGCGCGCATTGCCGACCACATCCGCGCCCGCCACGGGGTACCCATCACACCCGATCTGATCTATATGACCTGCGGGGCGGCGGCCTCGCTTGCCATCACGCTGCGCGCGCTTTTGCACAAGGGGGAGGAGTGCGTGGTCTTTGCACCCTTCTTTACCGAATACCGCGTCTTTGTCGAAAACGCGGGCGGCACGCTGACGGTTTGCGCACCGCTTGAAAAGACCTTTCAGGTCGACGTCGCAGACCTCGCCAAGAAACTGACGCCAAACACCAAGGCGGTCATCCTCAATTCCCCCAACAACCCCAGCGGCGTCGTCTATTCCACCGATACGGTACGCGGGATCTGCGACGTCCTGCGCCAAAAATCGGCTGAGTTCGGCCACCCGATCTACCTGATCGCGGACGAGCCCTACCGCGAGCTGGTCTACGGAGAGGTCGAGGTCCCCTATCTGATGAAGGAATACGCGCACACCGTGGTGTGCTATTCCTACTCCAAGTCGCTTTCCTTGCCCGGTGAGCGCATCGGCTATATTGCCGTGTGCCCCGATATGCCGGACGCCAACGACCTTTATCTGGCCATTTGCGGGGCGGGACGCTCGCTCGGCTACGTTTGCGCGCCCGCACTCTTCCAGCACCTGATCGCCGCGCACGTGGATACCACGGTGGATATTTCGCACTACCGCGAGAACCGCGACCTGCTTTTGCAAGCATTGACCTCCTACGGCTACGAATGTGTCCGCCCCGACGGCGCTTTTTATCTGTTTGTCAAGGCACTTGAAAGTGATGCCAACGCATTTTGCGAGCGGGCACGCGCACACGAGCTGCTGCTTGTACCGTGCGATGACTTCGGCGTGACGGGCTACGTGCGCATCGCCTACTGCGTGGACAGATCCCGCATCGAGCGCGCCCTCCCCGCCTTCCGCGCCCTTGCCGACGAGTACCGACGCTGAAATTCCTTCCCCCCTCCGTCATATCCGCGCGCACGCACGCGTATATTGAATATGGAATACACACAACGGGAGGAAATTGCAATGTTTGTTTATTCGATGCGTGCCGGGACCGTTCGCTTTTTCGCCGTGATCTGCGTGGCACTTTTGGTGCTGGTCACGCTGGTGGCGCTGGTGCCCGAGCTACAGCCCGTGGCCGCGGCAACGGACCCGCAGGAAACGACGAAAACCATCAACTATGAAAACGTCCGCTCCGAGGAGGAGCGCGTGGCCTTTCTTTCACAGTTTGGCTGGGAGGTGCAATCCCCCGCCACGGAGAGCACCACGGTGACCGTTCCCGCAGAATTCGACAAGATCTTTGCCGCCTACAACGAGCTGCAACGCGCGCAAGGGCTGGATCTTTCCCCTTACGGCGGGCGCGTTGTCGAGCGCTATACCTACACGGTCACGAACTACGAGGGCTATGAGGGCGACGTGCTTGCCAATCTGCTGATCTTCCGCGGGCGGGTGATCGGCGGTGACATTTGCGCCGCGGCGCAAAACGGTTTTCTGCACGGTTTTGAGAAGCCCGCTTAACAAATCCCCCCAAACGGTATGAGTTTTGCAAACCGCATTTTTTGGAAAACTCATACCGTTTGGGGGTGTTTTTTTCTTCAAATGACGTTTTTAACCCCTAAAACCCCGAAACGGGTGCTGAAAAACGTGCTTTTTTACCGTTTTTGTTTGTGATAAAACCAACAAAACCCCGTTTTCATTTTGGTACAGTTGTAACAAAATTGATTTTTTTAATTTAAAATCCTTCCAAAAAAACATTTTATATGTTATAATTAGTTTGTAAACATTGAAATTTCGTCCTTTTTCGCGTTTCAAATGTTTATGAAACTAAAGTTGGGAGATACGCCAATGAAAAAAAGAACGTTACTTTGCCTGCTTGTGCTTTGCACCGTTTTCACGATGATGTCCGTTTTGGGCCTTACCGTTGGCGCCAAAAGCACCACTGTTGCCACCGTGATGGATGGCGACAGAACGATCCAGTCCGCAGACAATTTGCTCAAAGCCCTGACCACGGCAAGCGAGCGCGAGGGTTGCACCGTCCAGCTGCAAGCAGATCTTGAGCTGAATGCCGGCTTCGACCTCAAGGGCACCTACACGCTTGACCTGAACGGCTATAAGATCACGGCACACGCGCCGCTGATCCTGACCGAGGGCAATCTCACCATCATCGATTCCTCCGCTGAGGGCACGGGCGCCATTTACGGCACCGACCGCCCCGCGCTTGAGCTGCGCGGCACGACGGTGGACAACCTGCCCACCGCGACCATGACGCTGGCCTCCGGCACCTTCGGCGCCGAGAGCTGTGAGTACGCGGTGTATAACAACGGCACCGGCATTCTGTACCTCACGGGCGCGCCCAAGCTGGAAAAAGGCATCTACATCAACGCACAGAATACGCTGTACGGCCACAGCGCCGACAACGTCGCCTACACGGGCGGCACCGTCACCGTTGGCTACGGTGAGGATCCCGTTCCCGAAAACGCCGTGATCGTGGTCGGCGGCGACTCCGACCGCTTCGAAATGACCGCGCGCAGCAATTATATCATGACCTCTGACGGTGACAATCTGATCTGCACGGCCAGCGCCGCAGGCGCGCTTGTGGGCTGGATCATCACCGCCGCTCCCCTTCTTGTGGTGATCGTTCTTGTGATCGTGATGCTGTGCATCCTTGGCAGCATCAAGAAAAAGATCAACGCCCTGAACGCCTTCGCCATTCCCGCCTTCCTGCCCTTCATGACCATGATGGATGACGTGCAGCGTCTGATCTTCGTGGGATCCGCCGCGCTGCTTGTTATTATGCTGATCGTCTTCATCGCCAGCGTAGCATCCGCCTCCAAAAAGCTGAAGAAGGCCAAGGCCGCAAAGGCACAGAACCAAGAGGCGCCCGCAGAAGAAGCACCCGCTCCCGTAGAGGAAGCTCCTGCTCCCGTGGAAGAAGCTCCCGCTCCCGCCGAGGAAGCTCCTGCTCCCGTGGGGGAAGCTCCTGCTCCTGTGGAAGAAGCTCCTGCCCCCGTTGAGGAAGCACCTGCTCCCGCTGAGGAAGCACCCGCTCCCGCTGAGGAAGCCCCTGCTCCCGTAGAGGAATCTCCTGCTCCCGTAGAGGAAACACCTGCTCCTGTGGAAGAAGCTCCTGCTCCCGTTGAGGAAGCTCCCGCTCCCGAAAAGAAGCCGGAGCAAAAACCCGTCGAGAAGAAGCCGGTTGAAAAGAAACCCGAGCAAAAGCCCGTTGTAGACAAAGCGGCCGAGAAGGAAGCCGCAAAGGCACAGAAGCTTGCCGCCAAGGAGGCCAAGAAGCAAGCAAAAGCCAAGGAAAAAGCAAAAAAACAGCCGCAACAGCCCAAAGAACCGCAGGAGCTGACCGACGCACAGCGCGCCGCAATGGAAGCCGCCGCTATGGTCGCTGCCAGAAAGGCCGCACAAGCCGAGGAGGAAGAAAAGCAGAAGAAGGCCGCTGAGGAAGCCGCCGCTGCCGCAAAAGAGGCCGCCGCAAAGGAAGCCGCTGCCAAGGAAGAAATTCCCGCTGTCGAGGAAACTCCCGTTGTGGAAGAAACTCCCGTTGTGGAAGAAACTCCCGTTGTGGAAGAAGCGCCTGTTGTGGAAGAAGCACCCGTTGTGGAAGAAGCACCTGCCGCTGAGGAAGCACCCGTTATCGTAGCCGTTCCTGTTGTAGAAGAAGCACAAGAAGCCCCCGCCGAAGAGGAAAACTCCGACGAGGAAGCCGAGAAACCCGCAGAAAAACAGGAGCGCCTGCCCAACGTACTGGTCAGCTCGGTCGTGGTGGATGAGGACGGAAAGACCACCAGCTATTCCAGCTATAAGAAATCCTTCCTTGCGCGTATCATTCTTTCCCCCGATGACGTGCAGGAGCGCTATAACACATTGAAGAATGCACTGCTTTCTTACAAGAAGTCCAGCGCACGTATCAGCTGGAGCTACGAGTCGATCAAGTCCGGCCGCACGCAGCTGGCGAAGTTCGCCATCCGCGGCAAGACCCTTTGCCTGTATCTGGCACTGGATCCCAAGACGCTTGGCGACAGCAAGTACAACGTCACGGACGAAAGCGAATCCAAAAAGTATGACACCGTTCCCTGCTGCCTGCGCCTGACCTCCAAGCGCAGTATCAAGTGGGGTCTGGAGCTGATCGAGAAAATGGCCGAGGAGCTCGGGCTTGTGGCCGATCCCAAGTACAAGAGCGAAAACTTCGTGCCCGATGCCAAATCGGACGAGCAGCTTCTGGAGCTTGGCCTCATCAAGCAGGTCCAGTAACCAAACAAAAAAGCACGCCAAGATTTTCTTGGCGTGCTTTTTTGTTTTCTGCACACTCTATCTAAAAAACGGGTGGTGCTTTTCATGTGGTCCGCTTCCCTTCTTTTCACGCTTCCCCTCTCGCTTGCGCTCACGCTTCTTTTTGCGATGCGCACACGCCGCATTTCCGCACGTACGCGTCACAAAATCTTATATACGTTGCTTTGTTTTTTCGTCTTTTCTGAAATATTAAAACACCTTCTGGCCCTTCGCACGGGCACCCATACGGCGATGTATTATCCCTTTCATTATTCCACCACCTACTACTTTTCCATCGCGCTTTATCTGTCAGAAAACCGCCGCATGCGGCACTTTGGCGCCTGCACGCTTTACGTGGGCGGGTCGTTGCTTTTTCTGTGTATGATACTGGCGCCACGCGCCATCGTGGGAGACACCGCGCAGCTGTTTGCCGATTGGTTCCGCGTGCACAGCTTCTTTTATCACGTTTTCGTGCTGTTCGTCTTTTTCGTCATGCTTTTCAACCACGATTACACCCCGCGCCCCACCGACGTGTGGCGCTACCTCGCCTTCCTTTTGTTCTGGAGCTTTTTTGCGCTCCCTGCGGCACACGTGTTCGGCGCCAATTACGCGGGGCTGCTTTCCTCCTTTATCGGTGTACTGGAGGCGTTTCGCTTGCGGTACGGCAACGCCCTTTATCTGGGGCTGTACCTCGTGCTGGCGCTGGCCTTCGCCTCGCTTTCGATCGGGATATATTGTGCGCTGAGAAAAAAGCACCCGTCAGGGCACTAAATAGCCCTGACGGGTGCTTTTGCATTATTCCGGATACCCCACACTGTAACCGTCGAAAAAGACGGTTTCCTGTGTAACGGAAGACAGATACAGGTAATACGTGACACCCTCATATTCCAGCGGGTACGCCGTCTTGTCATCCGGCACACCCTCACGCGAGGCGGCCACACGCCACTCCACCACAAGGTCGGCGTCGGCAGATCGGATGCAATAGGAATAACGGTCAACGTCCTCCTCGTACAAATACAAGTAGAGCCATTCCACCTCCTTGTATGCCTGCTCGCCGTAACAGCCCACGTAGGAGACCACGATGTCCTCGTCCTGCGCAAGATACACACAAAGCACGTCTCCCTGCTCGCCTATGGGGATCTCATGATAGCTTTCGATGACCTCATGCACATCCCCCAGCGCCAGAAGCGGTGTGTCGTATTTTCGATTGACGAAGCAAAATATCAGGATCAAGACCGCGACCGAGAGCACAAACGCCGTGATCTTGAGCCCGCGATGACGGTAAGGTGCAGTCGACGGCATGACCGGAAAGCTCGGCGGTGCGATCTGTGTTTTCAGGTCGGGAGACGCTTGCACCGGATCCTCTCCCTGCAAAAAGTCATAGGAAAGCTTGGAAATATGCATCATGGGACAGGTGACCGCCACCTCGCGAAAGGCGCGCTCTGCCTCCTCGCGCTCTCCGTTTTTGTGGCAAGCCAATGCGTAGTAGTACAGCATCCGTACTTCCAAATACCGCGTACGCGCGCGTGCGGGAAGTGTATCCGCGACCTCCTTCAGCTTTTTGCACGCTGCAAAATCACCCGAAAGAAAGCTTTGAAAATAGGAAACGACACTGCCATATCCCCGCTTGAAAAATTTCCCTCGTTTGGGGTCCTGAAAAAGGCGCTCAAACTCCTCGCATATCTCACGAAGAGAATCAAGATCCCCCATTTCAAAGCAAACGTGCGCAAGACGGATCCGCACAAGTGCCTTTTGTGTCTCATTTTTCTGCAACGCAAGCTGTTCGCGGCAAAGTGCGACCGCCAAAGCGTAATTCCCCGTGTTCTGTGCCGTAAGAATATCCGTGCTCTTATCCTTACGGTTAGCGTAGCCGGATTCATACATCACGTAATGGTATTGCATCGGGTCCAGCTTCACCATCAGCGGACTTTGCGCCAGCTTGTCACAGTGTGAGGATGTGAAGATCAGCATCACAAATACCGCCACGACAGCAAGCGGTATTCTTGCCCCAAGCGGAAGCGGCAACAGCGCGATCACGATGATCGCAAGGACCATCAGCAGCGCACCCCAGACAGCATGCCTTCTGATTTTTTTGAGCAATGCTTGTACCTCACTCATCCCTTTTCCTCCCGAAAATCGCGTATTTCTCATACCGTTTTCCGCCTTTTTTGATTTTAGCGAAAAATCTTATCTTCATTATAGCACACACGCGCGCTCTTGTCAAACGCAACTTTACCCGCGAAAATGAACGTCGAAATGATGGGATGTCGATCTATTTCGCGCGGGGCGCGAAATGGAAAGCGCGCCACGCTTTTCTTTAAATTCCTTTGCCTTCAGGCGCTTTCAGGGTTCGGCTCCGGCTCCACCCCGCCCACACGCAAAAAGGCACCCGTTTGGGTGCCTTTTTGCGTATGGGGTGGGTGATGGGATGTCGATCTATTTCGCGCGGGGCGCGAAATGGAAAGCGCGCCTCGCTTTTCTTTAAATTCCTTTGCCATCGGGCGCTTTCAGGGTTCGGCTCCGACACCACCCCCGCCCATACGCAAAAAGGCACCCGTTTGGGTGCCTTTTTGCGTATGGGGTGGGTGATGGGATGTCGATCTATTTCGCGCGGGGCGCGAAATGGAAAGCGCGCCTCGCTTTTCTTTAAATTCCTTTGCCATCAGGCGCTTTCAGGGTTCGGCTCCGGCACCACCCCCGCCCATACGCAAAAAGGCACCCGTTTGGGTGCCTTTTTGCGTATGGGGTGGGTGATGGGATGTCGATCTATTTCGCGCGGGGCGCGAAATGGAAAGCGCGCTACGCTTTTCTTTAAATTCCTTTGCCATCAGGCGCTTTCAGGGTTCGGCTCCGGCACCACCCCGCCCACACGCAAAAAAGGCACCCGCTTGGGTGCCTTTTTGCGTATGGGGTGGGTGATGGGATGTCGATCTATTTCGCGCGGGGCGCGAAATGGAAAGCGCGCCACGCTTTTCTTTAAATTCCTTTGCCATCAGGCGCTTTCAGGGTTCGGCTCCGGCACCACCCCGCCCACACGCAAAAAAGGCACCCGTTTGGGTGCCTTTTTGCGTATGGGGTGGGTGATGGGAGTCGAACCCACGACCTCCAGGGCCACAACCTGGCGCTCTAACCAACTGAGCTACACTCACCATATGAACTTTTGCAGAATGGCGCGCCTTGAGGGGCTCGAACCCCCGACCTACTGCTTAGAAGGCAGTTGCTCTATCCAGCTGAGCTAAAGGCGCATCAATGGAGCGGGTGATGGGAATCGAACCCACGCGGCCAGCTTGGAAGGCTGGAATTCTACCATTGAACTACACCCGCTTGTGGTGCTTTTCCAAAACTGCCCTACAATCATACCATATTT
>SVSG01000033.1 GCA_015064415.1 Oscillospiraceae bacterium
CGTTCCGCACGTACTGTCCGTCCTTGCGGCCGTAGCCCCTACCTGCACTACCACAGGCCTGACCGAGGGCACGCGTTGCGTGGTCTGTAACACCACGGTTCAGCCCCAAACGATAGTCCAAACCGTTGCCCACACACCGGTCATTGACGCGGCCGTGGCCCCCACCTGCACCGCAACGGGCCTTACCGAGGGCAAGCATTGTGCGGTCTGCAATACCACGCTGGTGGCACAAACCACGCTCGATCCCATCCCGCACACGCCCATTATTGACGCGGCCGTGGCCCCCACCTGCACCGCAACGGGCCTTACCGAGGGCAAGCGTTGTGCGGTCTGCAATACCACGCTGGTGGCACAAACCACGCTCGATCCCATCCCGCACACGCCCATTATTGACGCGGCCGTGGCGCCCACCTGCACCGCAACGGGTCTTACCGAAGGCAAGCACTGCGCGGTCTGCAACACTACGCTGGCGGTGCAGACCGTTGTGGAGGCGCTCGGACACGTTGAGGCCACCGACGCCGCCGTCCCCGCCACCTGCATTGCAACAGGCCTTACCGAGGGCAAGCATTGCACGCGCTGCATGGCAACCTTGATCGCACAAAACGTTGTCGACGCACTCGGTCACACCGAGGCCACCGACGCCGCCGTCCCCGCCACCTGCATTGCAACAGGCCTTACCGAGGGCAAGCATTGCACGCGCTGCATGGCAACCTTGATCGCACAAAACGTGATCGACGCACTCGGTCACGCGGAGGTGATCGACAAGGCCGTCTCCCCCACCTGCACTGCAACAGGCCTTACCGAGGGCAAGCATTGCGCGCGTTGCGAGGTCACGCTGCTTGCGCAAAATATTGTCAGCGCGCTCGGTCACACCATCGTCAACCGCACCTGCATCCTTTGCACACACTACAAGCTTGACTTCACCGACGTCACGATCTACGCCTCGGATTACGGATACAATTACCTTGGCACCCTGCCCAACGGCACGGCGCTGCAGACCTACTATCAACGCTTGGATAACGAGGCCAGATCCTTCCACACGGATGCCACGCGAAATGCGACCACGCCCTCTCAATTCCATGAAAATCAGATGACGCTGAACGCGATTTCTTATAAGGGCCTGGGCCTTACCTATGAGGAAGCGGCGCTGGTTTTGCGCACGTTGAGATCTGACCGCCCGCTGTATTATTGGCTTACCAGCAGCTGGACGTATAACGCAAGCTCATGCTGGATCAGAATGCAGGTCGAGAAGGAATACGCCAACGGCGAGGCACGCGCTCATTTTAACGCCATGATCTATAAGGCCGCCGCGCAATATTATGCGGTGGTGGAGGACGAGGAAAGTGCCTATTACATCGCGCTCGCCTATCACGATATGATCATTGACGCCGTTGATTACGTTTACGAAACCGACGGCACCACACCGCAGGACGCCAGATGGGCACACAGCATTCTCGGCGTTTTCGTCGGCAACGGCGTGGTTTGCGAGGGGTATGCAAAGGCGTTCCAGCTCCTGCTCAACGTCAGCGGGGTGGACAACGTCTACGTTCTTGGTAACGCGGGCGGTCGCCACGCGTGGAATCTGGTTTGTCTGGATGACGGCAACTGGTATTGGTTCGACCTGACGTGGGATGATGCAAAAAGCTGGTTCCGCGGAATGAAATATAACTACTTTGCCATCACGGATACCTCCATCGTCGATTGGAGAGACGCACACCTTGGCTATAGCACGCCCAACGCGGGCTCCGTCACCTTTTTGGGCAATCACACCCCCGACGGCCCCACTTACGCCTATTTCGTTTATGCCCTGCCCCAAAGATCGGCTACCCCCTTCACCGATAACGACATTATCGAGCTGCGCGAAACCTTCACGGTAAACGGCAACACCTACGCGCTGATCGGCTATAACAAGGTACAGCTGGTAGAAACCAATGCATCCGGCACGGTCGTGATCGAGGATACCGTTTCCTTTGGCGGTCGGACGTTTGAGATCGTGTCGATCGGAGCGATAGACGCCAACGGCTATTTCATTCAGGACGTGGTCTTTACCTCGAACTCGATCACAAGCATCCAGATCTCCGGCAACGTGCGGAACGTCGATCTGTACGCCTTCGGCAAATGCTTCTCTTTGAGAGCGGTCAAAATAGCAGACGGTGTCGAAAGCATCGACCACTTCGCCTTCTATAACTGCTATGATCTCAAAAAGGTCACACTTCCCAAGAGCTTGACTGTCATCGGCTCGAAGGCATTTGCCTACTGCTACGATCTGGAAATGATCATCTTTGAGGGCACCGTGCAGGAATGGAACGCCATCAAGAAGAATGCCAATTGGCACGATGGATGCGAGACCCTGACCGTATACTGCACCGACGGTATCATTGTGATATAAGCGTTCCCCACAAAACAAAATAGCAGACCGCCACGGCGGTCTGCTATTTTTTTGCGGGATAAGGCGTTTTGATGTCCGTCAGCCCCAGCAAATAATCGGTAGAGGTCTTATAATATTTCGCCAGCGCGATCAACTGCTCCAAAGGAATTTGTCTTTGTCCGTTTTCGTATTGTGAATACGTGTTTTGCTTGATATGCAAAAGTGACGCCAGCTCGCTTTGCGTCAGGTCCATATCCTCTCTCATATCCTTCAATCGCACAGTATCACCTCCATCAAGATTATTATATAAAATCTCGATTTGAGATATTGACAATTATCTCATTTTGTGATATCATAATACTGTTCCATACGGAATAATTCAAGAAAAGAGGTATCTGTATGCATAAACATCTGTTTCACCCCAATTTGAACGGAAGCAAACTTTCCGGCACCCTGCTGCTTGCCGCCAAAATTATATTTATCTTGGGGATCGTATGTTCCGTGCTCGTGTTCTTTCTTGCCTTTATTGGTGCTATATCGGCGGCAGCGGAAGGCGAGATCGGTGCTTTTGTGTTGGCTTTATTTGGCGGCATTTTCAGCGGAGTGGCACTCCTGATCTCCTTTTATCTGACCTCACTCTTGCTCAAAGGGCTTGCCTCTATCGTGTTAAGCACCTACATCACTGCGTTGAACAGCGATAAAATCGCCGACAACACTATACCGAAAACAAATCTCTGAAAGGAAAGCAGACCGCCACGGCGGTCTGCTATTTTTGTTGTGCAAGCTCCCTCCCTTCGCAAACAAAGCGGCTACCGACATTCCCTTCGCGCAAAAGGCTTTTTGGGGGCGCGCGGGAACTTTTGCGCGACCACCGAAGGTGCGTCGACGTGCTCGCTGTAGGCGAGGACAGCAAAAGCTCCTCCACAAAGCACCCCGCATTTGACAAATCCCGCGTTTTGTGTTATGATTAAATACATCTTACGCGAAAGGAGCGCCGCATGATCGACAAGGCATTTCTGGAAATCACGAATATCTGCAATCTGTCCTGCTCCTTTTGTCACGGCACGCGCCGCGCGGCGAGGATGCTTTCCGTCGCGGAGTTTGAGACCCTTACCGACCGTCTTGTGGGCAAGGTCAAGTTCTTATACTTCCATCTGATGGGCGAGCCGCTACTGCACCCCGATTTCCCGCATTTTGTGCGCCGCGCGTGGGAAAAGGGATTTTACCCGATCCTCACGACCAACGGCTCGCTGTTGGCCGCGCGCGAGGAGGAGGTGCTGGAGGCACTGCCCTATAAGATCAGCATTTCCCTGCACGCGCCCGCCGCAAACGCCGCGTTTGCCGACCCCGCCTACTTTGACAACTGCATCCGCTTTGCCAAGCGCGCCGCCGCCAAGGGGTGCATTACGGTGCTCCGCCTTTGGAACGTCGGGGGCGAGGGCGAGGAGGAAAACGGCGCGATCCTGCAAAAGCTGCACGAGGAATTCCCCGGCGATTGGCCCCCCTCGCACCGCGAGAGCGTGCGCCTTTCCCGCGATCGGGTATTTTTGGAGTGGGGCGAGCATTTTGAATGGCCCGATCTGGACGCCCCCGAGGCACCCGCCGATACCGATCTTTTCTGCCACGCATTGCGCGACCAGTTCGGCGTGCATGCCGACGGCACCGTGGTGCCCTGCTGTCTGGATGCGGAGGGCACCCTTGCGCTCGGCAATCTGTTCGACACACCCTTAGAGGACATTCTGCAATCCCCCCGCGCCCGCGCGATCTACGAGCATTTCACCAACCGCCGCGCCTGCGAGGCGCTCTGCCGCCGCTGCGGCTATGTGAGAAGGTTCGGAAAATAAAAAAGCCGCCGCTATTTCCTTGACGGCGGCGCATTCTTGTGCTATAATAGTAGTATCACCACGAACAGGAGGCAATCAAATGGAGCGACTTTTATTTGCACTGACACAGCAGGACGTACAGCTGGCGGAAAGCGATCTGAGTGTGATCGAAACGATCATCTGGATCTTCGTCATTGCGGGTGCCCTTGCCATCCTGATCTTCTTCCGTGTGCTGGTGGCGCACATCCTTTGCCCCCTCGTACTGAAAAAGGGCTACTCCCTGCAGGAGACCAAGGCATTCTGGAAATGCTTCTGGCTGGGGATCCCGGGCTACATCTACGTGCTGGCCCTGCCCGACCGCAATTTGCAAATGCAAAACGATCTTCTGATCGCCGCGCTGCAGCAAATTGCCGCCAACAACAAAAAAGAGTGAAAAAAAGCAGGTGCTTGCTTAAAGCGCCTGCTTTTCCATTTTTGTTAATCACTTATTCCAAATTATAACGATATTTTTCCAAAGTTTTCGCTTTAGATTTTTATCATTTTACAATTTCGGGCTCGTCCTCGTCGATCTTGTCTTTTTTCACGCCCTGCGCGTCCTGCTTCATCTCCGTATACGCACGATTGGGTACGGGCGGCACGGGCGGCGTTACGATGGGAGGGAGTCTTGTGCCCGCCTTCTCGCGGCTGTTTTTGCCCGGATCTTCTCTTTTGTTTTCCACGTTCATCACCTCACTGCTCTTATTCTTGCGCAGCGGGTACTTTTTTATGCAAAAATTCTCGCAAAAGATCGGCTTCGGCAAAATCGGGGGTAAAGGCGGCGCTGGCGGACTCCTTTTCCTGAAAATAGCCCTCAAAGCCAAGCTCCAAGGCGCGCGCGGCCACACTGTCATATTCAAAGGAGGTGAGGCGTCGCTTGAGATTTTTCGGCGCGTCGGGAGGCGTAAAGTCGGGGGTGTATTGCCGCATCAGCGAAAGTCGGATATCCGCCACGGGCAACAGTGCGGCAAGATGCTCCAGCACGGCGATCGAATCCGCACGCGAGCCGGGCAACACCAAATGGCGTACCATCACGCCGCGCGTCAGCATACCGCGCACATCAAAGCGCACCGCGCCCACCTGACGGTACATTTCACGAAGGGCGGCGGTAGCGACCTCGGCATAATCGGGCGCCGCGGAATAGGCCGCGGAAAGCGCAGTCGACATATACTTGAAATCGGGAAGATAGACGTCCACCAGCCCCTCCAGTAGCTTGAGCGTCTCCACGCGCTCATATCCGCCACAGTTATACACCACGGGAACGTGCAGCTGCGGCTTTGCCAGCCGCAACGCCTTTGCTACGCTGTCGGCGTAGTGCGTGGCGGTCACCAGATTGATATTCTCCGCGCCCTTTTCCTGCAAATAAAGGAAAAGCGCGGCAAGCTCCTTGACGGACAGCAAAAAGCCCGCTTCGGGCGCGCGGATGGCGCTGTTCTGACAGAAAATACAGCGCAGCGAGCACCCCGTGAAAAATACGGTGCCCGAGCCCCGCTCCCCGCACACAGGCGGCTCCTCAAAGGGGTGAAGCGCGGCGCGCGCCACGCGCACGTCGGCATCCATCCCGCAAAATCCGAGCGCGCCGTTTTCGCGCGCGGCGCCACATTGGCGCGGACAAAGCATGCATCCCATGACGCTTCCCCCCTTCAACCTTTTTCCTTATGATAGCACATCGCGGCAAAAAAAGCAAGAAACTCGCAAAAAAAGTAGCATTTTCGCCACTTTTATGGTACAATAAAAAAAGATGGAGGTGAGCCCCATGAACCAAACGATTTCCCGCGCCGAGATCCTTTGCGTGGGCACGGAGCTTTTGATGGGCGATATCGTGAACACGAACGCCGCATATCTTTCCCGCCGCCTTGCCACGCTTGGCATCGGCGTTTACCGTCAAAGCGTGGTGGGCGATAACCGCGCCCGCCTTGCCGAGGACCTGCGCGTGGCGCTCTCGCGCGCCGATCTGGTGATCACCAGCGGCGGCCTTGGCCCCACGGCGGACGATATGACCAAAGAGGTCGCGGCCGAGGTATTCGGTCGAAAAATGCACTTACACGAGCCCTCTCTTGCCCGTATTGAGCGCTATTTCGCCGCCACGGGGCGCGAGATGACCCCGAACAACCGCAAGCAAGCCATGATGCCAGAGGGTGCCACCGTTTTCCAAAACGATTACGGCACCGCGCCCGCGCTGGCACTGACAAACGAGGAGGGGAAGGTCCTTGTGATGCTCCCCGGCCCCCCGCGTGAGCTGGAGCCCTTGTTTTGCGAGCAGGTCGAGCCCTTTTTACAGCCCCGCTGTGCGGCGGTGCTGTTCAGCCGCAACGTGCACATCTGCGGGATGGGCGAGTCGGCGGTGGAAAGCGTGCTGCCGCGTGAGCTGTTGGACGGCGCCAACCCCACCGTGGCCCCCTATTGCGTGGCGGGTGAGGTGCGCTTGCGCGTGACGGCCAAGGCCGCCGACAAGGAAAGCGCCATGGCGCTTTGCGACAAGGCGGTGGCGCGCATTCGAAAGACCCCCGTTTCCCCCTATATTTACGCCATCGACACCCCCTCGCCCGAGGCCGCGCTGATCGGTCTTTTGCGCGAGCGCGGCATGACGGTCGCCACGGCAGAATCCTGCACGGGGGGGCTGATCGCCAAGCGCCTCACCGACGTGGCAGGTAGCTCCGCCGCGGTGGTCGGCGGTGCCGTGACCTATCAGACGCACACCAAAACACAGCTTCTGGGCGTGCCCGCCGACCTCATCGAGGAAAAGGGCGTAGTCAGCGCCGACGTAGCCGCGCAGATGGCACGCGGAGCAAGGGAGAAATTTGATGCGGATCTTGCCATTGCCACCACGGGCTATGCAGGCCCCGGCGGCGGTACGGACAAGGAGCCGGTCGGCACCGTCTATATTGCCGTGGCAAGCAAAACGCGCTGTACGGTGCGCCGTTTTTCTGCCTCCCCCTTACGCGATCGCGCCTATATCCGCACCGTGGCGGCCACAAATGCGATCTTGGATGCTCTGCATCTGCTTTCCGATGTGCAATAATACCAAATGCATCTATCACTTTATGTACAAATAGTAAATTATATATCGCCCCCTTGACACGGGGTGGAAAAATTGTTAAAATTATATCAATGTCACATTTTCGTCATAATCGACAAGGAGGAACATAAAAATGGCAAAACTTCAAAAAATCGGCATTCTGACCTCGGGCGGCGATGCGCCCGGTATGAACGCGGCCGTTCGCGCCGTGGCACGTAAGGCACTGGACGAGGGCATCGAGGTCGTCGGTATCGTGGGCGGCTACGCAGGTCTCATTCAGGACGAGATCATTGATTTTACCCCTCGTTCGGTCTCCAACATCATTGCACGCGGCGGCACCATGCTGTACTCTAACCGTTGCCTTGAATTCAAGACCGAGGAGGGTATGCAGACCGCCATTGCCACCTGCAAAAAGCACGGCATTGAGGCCATCGTGGCCTGCGGCGGTGACGGCACCTTCCGCGGCGCTACCGATTTGACCAATCGCGGCATCCCCACTGTCGGCATCCCCTGCACCATTGACAACGATATTACCGCCACCGACTACACCATCGGCTTTGACTCGGCTATGAACACCACCCTTGGCATGCTGGACTGTCTGCGCGACACCTGCGAGTCTCACGCACGCTGCAACGTGGTCGAGGTGATGGGCCGTGACTGCGGTCAGATCGCCCTTTACACCGCCATCGCCGCCGGCGCCGTGGCCGCCATCGTGCCCGAGCTCCCCTTCGATGAGAAGGAGCTGATCGAGCGCATCGGCAAGCTGAGCAAAGAGGGCAAGCGCAGCTTCCTTGTCGTCATCAGCGAGGGCGTCTTTACCCCCGACGGCAAGAAGTATGGCGAGGTATTGACCCCCAAGATCGAGAAAGAGACCGGCGTGGAGACCCGCTTTGCACGCTTTGCGCACATCGTACGCGGTGGCGCCCCCTCCCTTCGTGACCGTTATACCGCTACCCGTATGGGCATCAAGGCAGTGGAATTGCTGCTTGAGGGCAAGAGCAACCTTGTCGTTTGCGAGATCGACGGCAAGATCGAGGCGCTTGACATCAATTACTCTCAGGTGGCAGACCGCTACTTCAAGAAGACCCTGAAGCCCGGCAATATGGAGTCCCTCACCCCCGCACAGCAGCAGGCAGTAAAGGACCTTGCCGACAAGCGTTATGCCGAGCTTTGCGAAATGTATGAAATGGTAAAGGTCACCAGCAAATGATCAACGAAAGAATGGAGACGCCCATGAGAAAGGTTACCATTATCGGCGCAGGAAACGTCGGTGCTACCATCGCATACACGCTGGCCGTGGAAGGCCTTGTCAACGAGGTTTTGATGATCGACATCCGTGCGGAAAAAGCTGCCGGTGAGGCAATGGATATTGCTCAAGGTGCCCCCTTCTATTCCGGCACCCGCGTATACGCGGGTGATTACGCCGACGCTGTGAACTCGGATATGGTGATCATCACCTCGGGCGTGGGGCGCAAGCCGGGGCAGACCCGCTTGGACTTGGCGCAGATCAACGTCAACATCCTTTCCGATATTGCACCGAGGATCACCAAATACGCGCCGAACGCGATCTATCTGATCGTCAGCAATCCCGTGGACGTGCTGACCTACGTGTTCCACAAGATCACGAACATCCCCGCCGAGCACATCCTCGGCTCGGGCACGATCCTGGACACCTCGCGCGTGCGCTCTTATCTTGCCAAGCACTTTGACATCAGCCAGCAGAACATCCACACGCACGTGCTGGGCGAGCACGGCGACTCCTCCTTTATCCCGTGGTCGCAGGCGTCCGTGTCCTCTGTGGACATTGACAAGTACGCCTCCCTGATCGAGGATCACGGCATGCACGTGCCGCCCCTTGACCGCGCCGCCGTGGAAGAGCACGTCCGTTCCTCCGGCTCGCAGATCATCGCGCGCAAGGGCGCGACCTACTACGCCGTGGCCGTGGCCACCGTGCACATCTGCAAGTGCATTTTCGGAGATAACGATACCGCCCTTACCGTTTCCACGATGCTGGACGGCGAGTACGGCATTTTTGACGTGTGCCTCTCGTTGCTCACCGTAGTGGGACGCGAGGGCGTCAAGCTGCGCATCCCCTCGCACCTCTCGGACGAGGAAGTGGAAAAGCTGCGCCACAGTGCCGATTGCCTGAAAAAGGTCATCAATCAGATCAAATTTTGATTTTACCCCCAAAACGGTATGAGTTTTATGCAAAAAAGGAAGAACGCCCTTGGCGTTCTTCCTTTTTTTCAAGCGTGCCTCACTTAGCGCGGTCAATGATCATGTCCTGCCACTCGCGTGAGAGTGTCACAAAGCGGGCGTTCCAGCCCGACACGCGCACGGCAAGTGTGGGATAATTCTCCGGATGCATCTGTGCCTCAAGCAGCGTGGCCTTGTCCATGGTGTCGATCTGCATGAAATAACCGCCAAGCGCAAGAAAACCGCGCATAAGCCCGACAAGCACCGCTGCGGTGTTCTCGCCGTCAAGGTTTGTCGGCAAAAAGCAAAGATCCAACGCCGCTCCCGTGTGTTGCTTGCGAAGGTCCGCCTTGCAATAGGAGCGGATCACGGCCGCCGCGCCGTTTCTGTCCGTACCCGGTGTGGGGGAAAGATTGCCGGAAAGCACCTCTCCCGCCTTTCTGCCAAAGGGCGTGGCACAGCGCGCGGGTGCCCATTCCAGCTGTCTGCCGAAGGTGCTGACACCGCTTAGAAAGCGAATCGGCGTTTTCGCATCATACCTGCGGCACGCCTCGGAAAAGAAATTCAGAACGGCGGTGGCAATTTCATCCACCTCGTCATTGTCATTCCCAAAATAAACGTAATCCTTTTGTACGTGCGCGCGAAGCTCCTCGCCGCCCTGCCAGTTGTTTTTCAACAGGCACATCAGCTCTGCAAAACAGATACGCTTTTCCTCAAACACCAGTTTTTTGATGGCGTAAAGCGAGTTTGCCACGTCGGGCAGTCCCCCGATGTGCGGCGAGATCACGGTATAGGCCGTACCGCCCTCGGCGTACGAAAGCCCGTTTTCCACACACGGATGCTCGAAAAGCGACACCGCTGTGCAGGGGAAACGATGGCGAAAGTCGATACCGTTCGGCTCTAATTTTGACAAAACGCGCTTTTCATATATGCTCCGCACCTTCTCGGCAAGGTCGCGCTTGTATGCCTCCATCAGCGCGTCAAAGCTGTCAAAGCTCGCCGTGTGATCTTGTAAGGTCACCTGTTGCAATATCTTCAGCGCATCAAAGGGCACGTATGTGAAATTGGTTTTGCCGGGGATCTGCACCTCCCAGCACCCGTCGTTGGCAAAGCGGCGCGCCTCCTTTTCGGGATAGCCCGCGTCGGCGAGCGATTCCAGTATCAGATCCTCGTTGTAGACGGCAAGCGTACCGCCCCCGTAGGAGATCACCTCTGCCACGCGGCGCAAAAAGCCCTCGTCGGTGTGCTTGTTCAGGCGCACCGTGGTGGGGAAGTCGCCAATGCCCGTCTCCTCGATGATATCCAACACCAGATATGTAACCGCGTTGGTCACGTCGACGCCGTTTTCATCCACGCCGGAGATCACCAGATTTTGATAGTGCTGCGCGTCGCCGCTCACGCACGGTGCACCTGTGATCCACTCGCATCCCTTGATGAAGAAATGTGCCAGGATCTCGCGTGCCTCCTGTAAGGTCAGCACGCCGTCGGCAAGGTCCTTTTCCAGATATTTTCCAAGCAATACGTCAATGCGCCCGATGCCCGGCCACACGCCGCCAAGGCGCAAAAAAGCAAAGCAAAACCAGAGGCATTGCACCGCCTCATGAAAGCTTTTGGCAGGCAAAAAGGGCACCCGTTGCAGATTTTCTCTGACACGGGCAAGCTCTGCGCGCCCCTCCAGGGCCTGCAGATAGCGCGCGTGCCAAAGTCGCATGCAGTCGATAGCGTTCAGACAGCTTTGCAAAAACGCCACGCGGCGCGGCTCCACGTGCTTTTCCAGCGAGTGCCTTACTTTTTCCTCGATGCCGTCCATGCCGATCTCCAGGACCTCAAAAAAGTCCACCGTCAGATGGCTGATGCCTGTTCCCGCATCAAAGGGCACGCCGCCGCGCGCGGCGGGCATCGCGTGATGCAACGCGTGCCCCAGCGTAGCAGAGCCGCAAAGTAGCTCCCCCTCACAAATGCGGATCGGCGCGCGCAAGACGATCTCACGCAAGGCGGCATCGTATTTTTCAATCGAGGAAAGCGCCTCGTAATTTTCAATGTGATCCAACGTCACGAAAGGCGTTTTCTCGGCCTCGCGACCGTATCTGCCCTCCAGCGACGCCTTGGCAAAGCGTCTGGTCGATGCGCACAGCCGCACGGGACGCGGACGCGCGGAAGATGTGTAAAAGTCCATCACGTGCCCCCTTTTTTACTGTAATTCAAAGTGTGTAAAGACCTCGTCCGCAAGGAAGGTCGCCTCGCGGCTGTGGCAGGTAAAGAGCAACACCTGTCCGCCCGATTCGCAATAGCGCATCAAAAGTCCAAGCAACGCGCGGGCGCGTTGATCGTCCAGACGCGAAAACGCCTCGTCAAGCAGAAGCGGCAGCGTCTTTTCGGAAAGGATCTCCAAAAGCCCCAAGCGTAGCGACAGATGCGCGGCGTCGCGGCATCCCGCGCTGAAATGCGACAGCGGCAGGGGGCCGCGATCGCTATCCAACAGCACGGAAAGATCCTTGCCCGCGTGAAGCGTCTGATACGCCCCTTCCGTCAGCGTTGCAAAATGCGCCGTGGCGGCCCGACACAGCCGCGGGGCCAGACCGTCGCGCAAGGAGCGGGCGGCACCGTCCATCGCGGAAATGGCCAGCTCCAACGCCTCCAGACGCCCCTTCGACTGCGCAAGCGCGGTGCGCGCCGCCTGCAATGCCGCCTCCTCGGCGGCGGGATCCTTTGCCGTGGCGCAAAGTGCGCTTTCCTCGCGCTCAAATGCGGCAAGCTTTGTTTCAAGCTCCGTGAGTGACTCGCGCAAAAAGCCCTGCTTGCGGCGCAAGGTCTCCTCATCCTCTGTCTGCACGTTGCCGTCGATCACGCGCGTTCTTGCACGAAGATCTGCCTCGTTTTTCCCCGCAAGCGGACGCGCCAAGGCCTCCCATGCGGCCGTTGTGCGCTCGTATTCCAGATGTGCCGCGGAAAGTGCCTCCTCTCGCGCACGACGCTCCTTTTCAAATGTATCAAGCAGGGCGGGGATCTGCGCAACGCTTTCGGGTAACGAGATCCCGCAATCATGCAAGCACGCGCAAAGACGCGCCTCGGCCTCGGCTTTTTCCTTTTCCTTGGCGGCGTAGCTGCCCTCCAGCTCGCCCAGCACCTCGCGGTGTGCGGCCGCCGTTTCTGCCTCCGCCGCGCACTGCTCGAGATAAGTGCGGAACATATGCACGTTGCCCACGTGCAAGCGTTTCAGCCACCCGCGCACGCGCTTGGCATAGCGATGCGCCGAGAAGGCCACCAACAGCGTAAAGATCAAAAAGAGCGCTGAAACGGCAAAGCCGATCATGCAAACACCGGGCACCCAATCCCCCGTGGGGAGGAAAAGCTGCAAGAGGGGCAACAGTGTCCCCGTGGCAATTAGTGCCGTAACGGTAGCGAAAAAGAGCGTTATGGCGCTCAAAATCCACGCGGCCTTGCGGCGCTTTCCACGCGCGTGCACCGCCTTTTGAAAGTCGGAAAGCACCGCGGCAGAGCCGCCGCGCTCGCGCACGATAGCGTCGGCCTCCAGCATGTTTTCGTCATGCTTCATGCCGCGCATACGCTGCAGCTCGGGGGTAAGCCGAAGCAGCTCCAGCTCGGCCGCCCGATGGGCGCGAAGTGCCTCCTCGGCCGCCGCGAGCTCTCTTTCGACGTTGGCGTAACGCTCCGTGTAGCTTCTGTAAAGTGCCTCGTAGTGCAGCTTTTTTTGCTCGCGCACGCGCGAAGCGACGTTTGCCTGCTCGAAAAGTGAAAGGAGCTGTCGGTCAGCCGCCTCCTCAAAGCGCGCGGAGATCTCCTCCAGCTCGCGACGGCGCTCGCCCACGTGCTCGCGGTATTTGGCGATCTTGGCACGCAGCTCGGAAAGGGCCTGCGCGTCCTCCTTGGCACGGGCAAGGGTGTCCTCCCCCGCCGCCACACGGTCCTCCAGCTCCGCAATGCGGCCTCCGCGGCCTCTCACGTGCTGCAGCTCGCGGCGGGCAAGGCGCAATTTATCCAGCGCGGCGTCCGCGCCGACACCGCCGTTTCCCACAAACAAAAGCTCGCCCACCGCGTCGCTGACGTCGGGGTCGCTGACGCGCTCGGCATCCGATTGGCGCAGGCACATCGTGCTGTCATACAGCATCGCGGGCAGGCCCAGAAAATACTCGCCGGGGCTCACGTCGCCAAGCGGTACCGCCTCGCCCGTATCCTGCGCGGTCACGCAGAGCGTCTCGGAAAAGCTCTCACGTGCGGCGCTTCCCTGCCGCGTCACCTGCCGTTTGATGCAAAACTCGCCCGCCTCGGTCGAGATCACCACACTTCCCGCCGCGCGCTGCGTGCGCCAGGAAAGGCGCTTTTCGCGCTCCTCTCCCTCGCCCGTACCCTTGCGCGGAAAGCCGTACAGCACAAAGCGCAAAAAGGCAAGGATCGTGCTTTTTCCGCTTTCGTTTGCCCCTTCAAAAAGGTTAAGCCCCTCACCGGGCAAGAAAAGCATATCCTTCAGCTTGCCAAATTCCTCGATCTCAATTCTCAAAAACCTCACGCTTACACCTCCCTGCCCGCAAGCGCGGCAAGCCCCAGCCGCAACGCGGCGGCGGCCAGCTCGCGCTCCTGCTCGTCTGCGCTTTGCAGCTGCGGCAAAAGCTCGCGGTAAAATGCGCCCTGCATCGTGGGGGCCTTCTCCAGATAGGATGCGTCGTACAAGGGCAGTGTGCGATCCACCACCTCAAAAAGCGCGAGACGCTCGCCCGCGCGCGAGAGCTGTGCGGGGTCTGTCTGACAGTTGAGCCCCACGTCGCCCTCCAGCAGAAGGCGCAGTGCGGTGTGCGGCGGGAAGCTTGCCTGCTCCAGAAACGCGATCACCTTTCGGCGGATCTCCTCTCCGTTTTGCGCGCCCGTGCAATCCAGGGTGCGGATCTCAAAGGTGTCCGCCATGCTTTTGAGGGCAATTTCTCGCACCGTTTCCCCCTCAATTTCCACAAAGCGGCCGCCGCCCTCGCCCGGCTCGTCAAAGCCGCGCCCTGCGAAAAATCCGCTGTATGCGACGGTGGTGGCACCGTATTTTTTGACGGGCTGGGGCTTGTGAATGTGCCCCAAAGCCGCATACGTATAGCCGGATTGCTCCAACTGCCCCTTGGAAATGGGGGCGTAGGCAGAAAGCGGCGAGGTCACGTCCGCGTGCGCCAAAAGCAGATTGGTAAAGGCGGGATCCAGCGTCTCGCCGTGCCCGATGTCGGGGGTGTCGGCCCCCTCGTGCAAAAAGGCGTAGCCGTAGACCGCCGTCTGCAGCTCGGGGAAGCGGAGCACCGACAGCTCGCCGTCGGTAAAGACCGCCACGTTGGCGGGACGGCAGGGGCTGTCCCACACGCCGGACGGCATATAGTAATCGTGATTGCCGGGTGCGATCACCACCGGCACGGGTAGTGCCTCCAGAATGCCGAAAAAGCGCGCCACGGCCTCGGGGCGCGGTGCGGGCGTATCAAAAGAGTCCCCCGCGATCAGCACCAGCTGTGCCCCGCGGTCCACGCCTGCGCGCAAAAATTGCTCCAACGCCTCGTACTGGCGGTCGCGCCTTGCGGCGGCCTCGTAGGGCTCGAAAGCGGCAAAGGGGCTGTCCAGATGCAGATCTCCCAAATGCAAAAAACGAAGCACGGTATCCCTCCTTTTTGGTTTTATCTGTTTTTATTGTATCATAATCTCGCCCTGATTGCAAGAAAAAAACGCCCCGTTCGGTCTGCACTTGGTCTTGGAATATTCCGTTTTCGCTTGCGGAACGCAGTTGTTCAGACTGCGAGGAATATTCAAAACGGCGTAAATTGAACTTCAATTTACCGCTAACTGTGCACGCCGTTATGGGGCGTTTTTCAAAAATCTACCATCGAGCGGAAGCGCTTGATGGCCATTGCGGCTCTTTCCAAGAAGATCTGCATGGTCATAAAATCATACTTCCCGCTGTTTTGCGCGTGGATCTCCAGCGTGAGGGGGCCCTTGTAGCCGCTTTCGCGGATCTGGCGCGCCACGCGGCCGAAATCAATACGGCCGTCAAAGGGGAGCATGTGTAGGTCGTGGTCCTGCAGGCAATCGTTGTCGTGCACGTGCGTGCAAAGCAGCTTGTCGCCGTACAGGGGCATAAACTGCACGCCGGGGGTGAAACAGCCCTCGTGCCCACAGTCATAGCAAAAGCCCACGTGGGGAGCGTTGCGGAAAATGCGGAACGCCCACTCCAGATACTCCGGTTTGCGTTGGTTTTCAAAGGCGATCTTGACGCCCTGCTTTGCGGCGTGCTCCACAAGGCGGGTGTAGCGCCCGTAGCCCACATCCGAGATGGGAGGCGGCGTTTTGCCGGAGGACAGATGGATCACAGCGATCGGTACTTCGACCTGACGACAACGGTCCACGGTGGACATCAGCTCAGCGAACATCGCGTCACCGCCCTCGCCTTGCAGCCAGATATCGTTGATGTGCGAAAAGGGCGCGTGGATCGTCTCGTAGCGCATCCCGCACGATGCAAGCGTGTTTGCAATCAACTCGGCGTGTTTGGGATCGGGGAGATCGGTGAACAGCGTGTTGAAGCCATGTGCCGCAGCGCGCTGAATGTATTCCACTGTGCGCAAGCCCTCGTCACAGGTCATATTGATGCCAATTTCTCTCACGGTGTCTGTTCTCCCTTCTTCCGATCTTATCTTATTTATTATACAACCATCCGCACAAAATTGCAAGTTTTCCGCGCGCATTTTTCTCGTTTTTTCGTTGGTTTTTTCTTCTAAAAAATTTTTTCAACTTTTTTTGAAAAAGGGGTTGATTTTTTGAAAAAGATGTGTTATAATATGCAAGTACTCGAAAGTAAGGCCCCTTAGTCAAGCGGCTAAGACGTCGCCCTCTCACGGCGAAGGCATGGGTTCGATTCCCGTAGGGGTCACCAAACAAAACAAATCCGAACTATTTCGTGTCAAACGAATGGTTCGGATTTGTTTTTTACTATAATTATCCATACTAAAAATAAAACCGCCGAGAGCAATAATAACACTTGCTCTCGGCGGATTTTGCAATTGTATTCGGTTTTGCTTAATCAATGTAAGTGTATTTAGAGAACAAACTCACAACGCGCAGTAAAGTGTCCTTGGTTTGCTTGTCAAATCCACACTGACCGATTTTTTTATTATATATATCACCACCATAATTTGTGTTAAATATGGCGTCATATGCTTCTTTAAGTTTTTCTTTGGCCGTCACTACAGTACACCCGGATACGTTATCATACGATTCATCGCCTGCCAGAAAAAAACCAAATAAATCTTGGATGTCCATGAAATCAACCAGTGGACTCGGATCTTTTCCATTAACAAAAGATTCATAACGTTGTAAGTCTACGATTCGAAGCCCAAGCATAATAGGGACTACATATGTCAAGCAAAAAAGGGTAGTTTTTCCATCAGCAAAGGCAAACGAATATCTTCCTCCACTATCATGAACAGCTTCATATGCCGCCATTTTTGCATTTCTAAGATACCTACCCGCTTCCCTAATGGATAAATTATATTTGCATATAACCGCATGACACATGATGTCGTACAAATATGTGTCTTTATTAAAGTCAATGCTACGATAATATGCATTATAATCAGCGGGGGGAATAGACATGCGCAGATCAAAGAACCTATCCAAGTACCTACATGCATCAAAAGCTCCTCCATAATAGCGCTTAATTGTATGTTGCAGTTCGCTTGTGTTGACAGAGAAGACAAATGTAATTCTATCGTTGGAAAAATAATGCTTGATTCGTTCCAGCAATCTAACAGCGTAACTGGGGTTACACCGATCAAGCTCATCAACAAAAATGACAAGACGATTCCCGCGCTCTTCCAAAAGAGCATCAAGAAAGCGCCTTATTTCTGTTTCGATTGCCTTTTCTTTTTTTAATTTATCGAGAGGGTCTTCGCTGCGAAAGCTCTCAATCAAATCTCCCCACTTTTTTCCCGTAAAGAATTCGAGAATATTGGCAGCGATTTTAACAAATCTGGCATCGCTAGGAATAGAAAAATCGTCGTTTGCATTTTTCAAAATTGCATAAATCAAAGACAATATCGGATCTTCGTCATTATCATTTTCCCAAGCATCGTAATAAACCGACATGTGCAATTGAAACTCCGGGCTTTCACCTTTGTGAAAGCGTTTCCATTGTGAAAGAATGACCGCTTTATCCTCTTCATTCATTGTACTAACAAAATCATTGTTGGCGTCCAAAAGCATTTTCACTTGATTTACAAAAAAGGTCTTTCCGCTTCCCCAACTACCGTCTATTGCGATAGAACAACTATCCTCTAAAGAATTTAATATGTCGGCAAATGCAAAAATATCCTTGTTTCGCCCAAGGATGTCCGCTAAAAAACTTTGCATCAAATTTTCGTGTGTAGGTTCCAGTTCATAAGATTTCATTTTGAATCGTCCTTTCTTTAGTTGATTTCAGCGGAAAATACATACTTCTAGGCTCTTTCCACATCATTTGCTTTCCTTGTGAATTTTTCTTGCTTGCCACTCCTCAAATGCCGCTTTACCTTCCTCGCTTTCAAAGTATGCAAGTATATCTGGTAAAAGGCATCGAGCGAACTCTTTGATCAAATGATCGGGCAGCTCGCACTCCCCTCGGTTGTTTCCGAGGATCTCTTTCAGGCGCTGCCAAAATCTTTTGAAAGGCCCCGCGTTGCTATCCTTTTTGCTCTCAATCCATTCGATCAATTCTCCGACCTCCCGATTACGCGCGTCCTTTCCTTTGTCACTATCACCGGGAAACAAACCCGATTTATGATCAGAAAGCACCGCAATTGTGCGTTTTTTAAATTCGCTCCAAGTCATTTTTTCAATTCCTTTCACATTTTGGACGTCAGTACAAGCGTCACGCAAAATTCCGCAACCACGGGGTATTGAGGGCGATTCTTGGGGGTGTTGACACCAAAATTGACGTCCAACAACCCGCCGTGACGTCCATTCGGCAGAATGCCGAAAGAAGAGGAAACTGCCTCAAAAACGGCAAAAAAGAGAGATAAAGCGGTCGGCTCTGCCGTCCAATGTGGCTTGGGTGGGCGTCTTGACGTCCACCCTTTCACCTGCTTCAAAATCGACAAGTTTGGCTTGCCGATTTTTCGTGCAATTTATCCCCGCAAAATGCCAGCCTCGCGCGTGTATTATATTTCTTTTCTGTTATAAAAAATGGGTTAAAGTGGGTATAGTTAGTATCCTCTTTTTTATGCTACCCACTGTTCACCGCAAGGGCAGGATGCGGTAAACGTTGGAGCGATAACCGCCATCCTCGCTATGCTGATGATGCTTCTCGATCAGCCCTTTTTCTATCAGCACCTTGAGCGCGCGGTCTACCGTTTCTGCACCCGAAATTCCGCATTCACGGGCAATTGTCCGCCGCGAAGGGAAGCATGTCCCTCCCTTGTTGCTTGCGTGCCGACAAAGGCAGAAATAAACGGCAAGGTCGCGGGGCTTGAGGTCAAGAGAGAAGATACGGTTGTCTACCATAAAAAAGTTTTGTTTCATTATTTACCTCAACATTGACAGCTGTTTCGTCACTTTCTGATATGAGAGAATGTTGCCTTTGCCAAAAAGAACCCCAATGAGACCGCTATCGTGGGAATGCCAAAAAACAATGCCAATGCACTTTGTGGCGTACAATAAGAGAGTACTTGCTTTAATTCCATAAAGGCAGGGATGCTTTCAATCAGTCCCAAACACGTCTCTGACAAGAATAGCCATACAGTTTGACAGAATAATGTGATTATTTCAATGGCGATTTCCATTTTTACCTCGTTTTATCATTTTTTTAAAACCAATCACTGCGCCTGTAAATATAAAAAGCATCAACGCTGGGGGACAGACGAGCATTATCAGTAAATATCCCCAATGGAAACCGGTATAAAGCAAACTTCCTTTGCTTGGATGATCAGTTTTAGAATTATATAATATTCCGGTACTTGCATAACTTACTTGACGTAACGGAGTTGTAATCATATTTCCTGCAATTTTTTTGATTCCTTTTCCGATGACTCCATGCTGTTCCCATTTCTTTAACGGATCTGGCGAAAATTTGTTTCGCGCCCAGCGGTTCACGCTTCGCACAATGCAGAACCTTGTCTTATTGTATTTCCTTCTCATCTTTCCCCTCTCTTCTTTTACGCCCTCGCTGCCTCCAACTGGGCGAACAAATTGAATACATTATCGATAGCGCGGCGGCGGTCGCGCTTTGCCTCGCGTTTTTGCTCGGCACGCCATGCGTTTGTGCCCTTTTTCGGGGGCTTATGTTCCCACTTCGGCGGCTTCTTTTCCGGATTTTCTCGGCGATACTTATCGTGCTTCACAATGTATTCGCAATACTCAAGCAAGCTATCGCGCCGCATATTTTGGTGGTGAAAGCCTTTTACTGCACTTCTAGAATCACGCTTCAGCTCCCATCTGTTACGGTGATACAGCAAGATCTCGCCCTCATCACCACACACCAATTGCCAACCGCTATACGGCGTATTCAAGCAAATCGCGCCGCCTTGCATCCGCTGACTCATATGGTGCGACTTGCAGAATTTTGAAACGTTTTTCAATTCACATCGATAGAAACGTGCCAAAGGATCACAATGCTTACACAAGCGATACCCCGCGCGCTTTGCTTCCGCCAAAGTATTGAAGCTACCCAGATTTTGAAGTAACATTGCTTCCCCATGTCGGCAGGATGCAAAATGCACGATCTTACTTTTGCTGCTCTTGCTATAATATAACATCGCACACCTCCTCAAAAGCCGATCTTGGCAAGCGGCCCCGTTTTCTTTTCGGGCTCGGGACGCTCGATCTCTACCTGCGGAGATTCGTCCCCATTCTCCTCTACCAGCTCGGGCGGAAGCACCAGCGCGATCACGCTGGAATGCGTGATAAACATCACCTGCGCATAGGCATACTCACCGATCTTTTCATAAAGCCGCCCGGCGCTGTATGTTCCCGCAAACACGGTGTTGGTACTATTAGCGACATAGCCAATGGTATCAATAAAGGGGAGCTCCACGCGGATAGCCTCGTCATCATGTGGATTTTCCACGTCCTTGACGATCTTGACAATGCGACTGACCTTAAACGGCTTCATACCGAGATAGTGATTTTGCCCGGTGATCGTGATAAAAATATTCTTCATAGCTTACCTCCAGTTTTTGTATTAAGGCCTTTGCCTCTGATACCATCATAACAGAAGAGGTGTACCAAAAAGCGGACAGTTCTCATTCGCGTCTACAAGCGCTTTATTTGTTGTTTTTATAAAGTGTTTCAAAAAATCCGATGGCAAAAGCCAGAATAAGCAATATCCACACGATAACGCCACCTCTCTTTCGCCTTTTATTATACGCGAGGTGCTATCCCGAAAAACGGACAGAAAAAAGGGCGCAGATGCGCCCCCTATTCTTTTACAGTGTCTACGTTCAAAAAAGACAACACCATATCGCCATACTCACTACCGAGCGGCAATTCGGTATCCACCTTGAGCTCCGTGCGCGTGGTGGTTGTCTTTTGCTGTGTTTTAGGATTCATTCCTTCTTTTTCAAATGCGGAAAAGTAAACACCGACACCGCGCTTTTGCCAAGATGGTAGTTTATCAAAGT
>SVSG01000034.1 GCA_015064415.1 Oscillospiraceae bacterium
ACATCCCCACGATGGTGTACGAGTACCACTTCTGGCTGCACCAGTACCGCGATCCGGGCTCGATGGACTTCGCCAAGCTCATCCACGATGACGTGAAGGGCTACTACAAGCACGGCTTCAACGGCCTTATCCAGGACGGCTCGCAGCGCAGCTTCTTCCCCACCGGCTATCACTTCCTGACCTATGCCGAAACGCTGTTTGACACCAAGGTGGATCTGGAACAGATCAAGCGCGACTACTTCGAGCACGCCTTCGGCGAGATCGCGGACGACGTGATCAACTACCTCACCGAGATCACCGCGGCATTTGATATGAAGTATCTGATGGATGGCTCTAACACCGCCGCAAACAGGGGAGGTAGCCAGCCGGCCGCCAGCTACTATGATCCCAAGCGCGCAAAGGACTTGCGCCGCGTGAAGGAGATCGTGGAAAAGTACGCCCCCATCTTTGAGGCGCACAAGATCATGCCCTACCGCGCACAGACCGTTTCTATGAAGCTGATCCGCTATCACTTGGAATATGTCACCGGCCTTGCCGAGATCTGGACGCTCAAGGCGCTTGGTGCCGATCCCGAGGCAAAGGACAAGACGATGGAATTTGAGAACAAATTCGGACGCCACGAGTTTGAGATCGGCACCTACTTCGACCAGCGTATGGCCTTCTCCTCTTGGAGACGCGTGCTCTGCTCTGCCAAGACCTTCTACGAGGCAGACTAAAGGGGGAGACGTAATAATGTGGGGGCTTTTTTGCAAAACCGCCCCCACACCCCCGAAAAATCCTTGCACGAAAAAGCAAGGCATACAAAGCGCGCCGCCGCGTTGCTTGCAAAAAGGTGTATGCCACACGGACAGTCGGGGACGCGTAGCGGAGTGTCGACGTGCTCGCGAAGCGAGGGCAACCGACATGCCCCGCCATCCGCGATGCATAAAGCGGCGGGAGCAAGCCCCCGCCCTACGCCGCATCCGCGATGTTTTTCCGTCCGTGTCATCCTGAGCGCAGTCGAAGTTTGCGAGGTGCAGCGAAGCAAACGAGCAAACCGCAACGCGAAGCCGTTGCGGGATCTAAGAAAAAGCGTTGCAGTTCTATGCACGCAAAGTAACATTTGCAGAGGAGTTTTGCGCGTACACACCGCACCCGCGCTTGCTTTGCGCAGGCGAGATCCTTCGGCTCGCGTTTGTTCGCTCGCTCAGGATGACACATAAAAAGCAAAATTCATCAGAATAAAATCCACCACCAACAAATTGATCAAAGATTTTTTGAAAGGGGTGCGGGGAGAACTTTTTTGCAAAAAAGTTCTCCCCGCCAGTCAAAACCAAATGTACCAAATCTTCAAAATCACATCCAACCCGACGGTGGACTTCGCCGCCGAGGAGCTGAAAAAATACATGAGAATGATGATGCCCGAGTGTGGCGAGATCTTCATCAAGTACGATCCCGATGCCACCGAGGGGCTGCGCCTAGGGCTGATGCCCGACTTCGGTCTTGACGTGAGCGAGGCCGAGGACGTCGAGCTTGACGACATCGTACACGTGGACGTGGACGGTGACGGCAACGGCGTGCTGGCGGGCTCCAACCCCCGCTCGGTGCTGTTTGCCGTGTACCGCTATTTGCAGGAAAACGGCTGCCGCTGGCTCTTCCCCGGCATTGACGGCGAGTACATCCCGATGCAGGACGTGCACGCCGTGCAGTACCACAAGATGGCCGACTGCCGCTTCCGCGGTCAGTGCAACGAGGGTGCGGAGTTCCAGCCCAACATGATGGAGATCATCGACTTCCAGCCCAAGATCTTCATGAACGTGTTCATGATCGAGTTCTTCAACCCGAAGTCCTACTACAACTCCTATTACAACCACGCGGGCAACCCCGCCCGCGAGCCGGAGCCGCTGCCCGAGCTGCACACCACCGTACAGTGGAAGCGCCAGTGCGAGGCGGAGATCTCAAAGCGCGGCCTGCAGTTCCACGATATGGGGCACGGCTGGACGGCCGAGCCCTTTGGCCTCACGCGCGAGGACTATGACAACAAAACGCTCCACTACCCCGAACAAATGCAGCAGTACATCGCCCTGACCGACGGTCAGCGCGGCCTGTTCAAGGGCAGACAGCGCATCTATGACACCAATATCTGTATGTCCAATCCCGAGGCGCGCGCGATCTCGAACCGCGCCATCGTGGACTACGCCGAAAAGCACCGGAACGTGGACTTTTTGCACGTGTGGCTTGCCGACTGCTACAACAACCATTGCGAGTGCGAGAACTGCCAAAAGAAGCTCCCCTCCGACTGGTACGTGATGATGATGAACGAGCTGGACGAGATGCTTACGGAAAAGGGCCTTGCCACCCGCATCGTCTTTATCTGCTACGTGGACACCAGCTGGCCGCCGCTTGTGGAAAAGCTGAACAACCCCAAGCGCTTCACCCTGCTTGTCGCGCCCATCTCGCGCGACTACACCGTGCCCGTGCGCGAGGATATTTCGGACGTGACCTACCCGCCCTACAAGCGCAACGATAACGAGCTGTTCAAGGACGTCAATCAGTACGTGAAGGTCGGTGTCGAGTGGCAGAAGCAATGCAACGTCACCGCGATGCTGTACGAATATCACTTCTACGTATTCCAGTATTTCGATCCCAGCACGCTCGACTTCTCCAAGGTTGTATACGAGGACATCGTCAACTACAAAAAGCACGGCCTCAACGGCCTTATCAACGACTGCTCGCAGCGTCCCTTCTGGCCCAACGGATTTTCCTTCTACATCTACGGCATGCTGCAGTTTGACACCTCGCTGACTTACGATTGGCTGATGGAGGACTACTTCTCCCACGCCTACGGTGCCGACTGGCGCGAGGTCGTAGAGATCTTCCGAAAGATCCGCACTGCGTTTGATCCCGGCTACTTCTGGGGTCACCGCACCGCAGACCTCAAGGTCAACAAGCGCTATGCACCCGCTTGCGCCGAGGAGTTCCGCAAAATGCCCGCGATCGCCGAAGAATGCAAGGCGTTCCTGGAGGCGCACCGCGTGATGCCCATGCGCGCGCAGACCGTGGCGTTCAAGCTCTTGCGCTACTATATGGAATACTGCGTGGGGCTTGCCAAGTGTCTTGTCGCCAAGTGCTACGGCGCGGGCAAGGAGGCAAAGGAAATGTGGGATCAGTTCGTCACCGACTTCGGCCGCCACGAGTGCGAGATCGAGACCTACTATGACCAATGGATGATGTACTACGCCTTCGAGCACAAGGTGTTCGCCAGCGCAGAAATGACCGTCCCCACGGTGGAAAACTAAGGGGGATGCGTTGGGGGCGACCTTTTGGGAAAGGTCGCCCCCATACCCCCACCCAAAACCTTTTGCATAAAAAGGATAGGCAACAGCCGTATTGTTCGTGGACACGGCTTTGTGCCAAAACTACTCCTCCGTCACGGCAAAGCCGTGCCACTTGCCACAGGCAAGCAGGACGACGGAAGAGTGGTATCCGCGATTTATCACAAAAGAAACGCAATTTCAAATCAACACCCTTAAAACCGATAAAAAGTTTTTTGAAAGGGGTGCGGGGGAAATCTTTTTATAAAAAAGTTTCCCCCGCTAACCACCAAACACTATGCTTCAAATCAAGAAAATAACAGCGCACCCGACGGTGGACTTTGCCGCCGAGGAGCTGAAAAAATACATGAGAATGATGATGCCCGAGTGCGGCGAGATCTTCATCACCCGCGAAGCGGGTGCAAAGAAAGGTCTGCGCTTAGGGCTGATGCAGGACTTCGGTCTTGACGTGAGCGAAGCCGAGGACGTGGAGCTTGACGACATCGTGCACGTGGACGTGGACGACGCGGGCAACGGCGTGCTGGCGGGCTCCAACCCGCGCTCGGTGCTGTTTGCCGTGTACCGCTACTTGCAGGAAAACGGCTGTCGATGGCTCTTCCCCGGCATTGACGGCGAGTACATTCCGATGCAGGACGTGCACGCCGTGCAGTACCACAAGATGGCGGATATGCGCTATCGCGGCCAATGCAATGAGGGCGCGGAGTTCCAGCGCGATATGATGACCGCCATCGACTTCACCCCGAAGATCGGCCTTAACATCTTTATGATGGAGTTCTTCAATCCGAAGGGCTATTACGATTGCTATTACGATCACAAGCACAACCCCGCACGCGAGGCGGAATCCATCACCGAGCAAACCGCCCTCCAATGGAAGCGCCAATGCGAGGCCGAGCTTTCCAAGCGCGGACTGCAATTCCACGATATGGGGCACGGCTGGTGCGCCGATCCCTTCGGGATCAACTCCGCCGTGGCATGGGGGAGCGCAGACGGCGCCCTGCCCGAAGAGTCGCGGCAGTATATGGCCGAGATAGGCGGCGTGCGCGGTCTTTTCCGCGACAAGCCGCTTGGCACCAACGTCTGTATGTCCAACCCCGAGGCGCGCCGCATTATGGCAAACGCCGTGGCGGACTACGCCGAAAAGCACCAAAACGTGGATTATCTGCACGTGTGGCTCGCGGACTACCGAAACAACCATTGCGAGTGCGCGGAGTGTGTGAAAATGACCCCCTCCGACTGGTACGTGACGGTCATGAACGAGGTGGACGAGGCGCTCACCGCGCGCGGGCTTGACACGCGCATCGTGCTGATCTCCTACGTCGACACCACCTGGGCGCCCAAGCAAATGAAGCTGCGCAACCCGCGCCGCTTCACGCTGATGTCCGCGCCCATCTCGCGCGATTATACACAGCCCGTACAGTACCCGATGCCCGAAAAGATCGAGCTGAACGAATACAAGCGCAACCAAAACGAGGGCTTTCGCGACGTGCATCAGTACATCCACCACGCCAAGGAGTGGAAAAAGCAATGCGACGCGGGGATGATGCTGTACGAGTATCATTTCTATCTGCACCAATACTACGATCCGGGGCAAATGACCTTCGCGCGGCAGGTCTACACCGATATCGTGAACTACCACAAGCACGGCTTCCAGGGGCTCATTAACGATTGCTCGCAACGCAGCTTTTTCCCGAACGGCTTCCCCTTTTACATCTACGGGCAGCTGCAATTTGACACGTCGCTTTCCTTTGAGGAGCTACGCGAGGACTACTTCTCCCACGCCTATGGCGACGACTGGCGTGCGGTGCTTGCCTATCTGGAAAGGATCGGCAAAGCGGTTGACCCCTATTTCGTGCAGGGCAAGCGCTCCGCAGACCCGAACGTCGCCAAGCGCTACAACCCCGCCAAGGGCGAGCAAATGCGCGCGGTGCGCGCCATCAACGAAGATTTTGCCCCCTTCTTAGCATCGCACCGCGTGATGCCTTATCGCGCGCAGACCGTGGCGTACAAGCTGTTGCGCTACTACGCAGAGTACGTGCAGGGCATCACCGAGCCCCTCATCCTCAAGGCGCATGGCGCGGGAGCTGAAGCAAAGCGCGCATACGAGGCGTTTATGGCCGAATTCGGCCGCCACGAGTGCGAGATCGAGCTCTGGTACGACCAGCACATGTGCGGTCAAGCGTGGAGCTTCGGCGTGTTTAACAAGCCCGAGGCAAACCTCCCCGGCGGCGAAGTACAGACCCCTGCCGACACCGACGACGGCGACATCACCACCGCCAACGAGTAAGGAAGGCGCGACCGAGGGCGCCCTTTTGCAAAAGGTCGCCCCCCGGACCCCCACCGCGATTGCCGCAAAGCGGCATATCGACGTGCTCGCCGCAAGGCGAGGACAGAAAACCCTTTTGCACGAACCCGTAGGGCGGCGCCTTGGTGCCGCCGCAATCCGCGATGCATAACCGGCGGAAGCAAGCCTCCGCCCTACGCCGCCATCCACGATGTTTTCCCGTCCGTGTCATCCTGAGCGCAGTCGAAGTTTGCGAGGTGCAGCGAAGCAAACGAGCAAACCGCAACGCGAAGCCGTTGCGGGATCTAAGTAAAAGCGTTGCAGCTCCATGCACGAAAAGTAACATTTGCAGAGGAGCTTGGCGCATACACACCGCGCCCGCGCTTGCTTTGCGCGGGCGAGATCCTTCGGCTCGCGCTTGTTCGCTCGCTCAGGATGACGCAAAAAAAGAGAAAATTTTTTGTTTTTTGAAAACAGCGCACAAACCCGTAGGGGTCATCCGCGATCCACAAATTTCACCCTTGAACCGATCAAAGATTTTTTGAAAGGAGCGCGAGGAAAACTTTTTTAAAAAAGTTTTCTTCGCAACCCCTCACCATGTACCAAATATTCAAAATTACCCCGCATACGGTGGTGGATTTCGCCGCCGAGGAGCTCAAAAAATACTTGCGCATGATGCGCCCCGAGGCGGGCAACGTCCGCATCAGCTATGACAACGACGAGGGGGACGGCTTTCGCCTGGGGTTGATGTCCGATCTGGGGCTTGACACCTCGGACGCTGCCGACCTTTCTCTTGACGATATTTTATACATCGACGTGGATGCCGACGGCTGCGGCGTGATCGCGGGCTCAAATCCCCGCGCGGTGCTGCTTGCCACCTACCGCTATCTGCGCGCGCTCGGCTGCCGCTTTCTTTTGCCGGGCGTGGACGGCGAATACATCCCCGTTTGCGAATTAACCCCCATACGGTATCGAAAAATGGCGGACAACCGCGTGCGCGGTTGGTGCAACGAGGGGGCGGAATTTCAGCAAAGCATGCTGGCCGCCATTGACCTCGCGCCCAAGCTCGGCCTCAACGTATTTATGACCGAGTTCGTCAATCCGAAGGCCTACTACAACAGCTATTACGATCGCTGGAAAACGGCAAAAGTACGCCTGCCCGAGCCCGTGGATGCAGACACCACGCTGCAATGGAAGCGCGCGTGCGAGTGCGAGCTGGAAAAGCGCGGACTGCAATTTCATGACGTGGGGCACGGCTGGACGGCCGATCCCTTCGGCATCGACTCATCGGAGGGCTGGGCAGAGCGCGACGAGAGCATCATCCCCGAAAACGCGCGCCAATACCTTGCCATGGTGGGCGGTCGACGCGGCTTTTACAAGGGCTCGCCCTTAGTGACGCAATTCTGCATGTCCAACCCCGAGGCACGCCGTATCGTGGCGCGTTCGGTCGCGGATTACGCCGAAAATCATCAAAACGTGGACTTTTTGCACGTGTGGCTTGCCGACTTCTGGAACAACCAATGCGAGTGCGAGGTCTGCCGCCAAAAGCTGCCCTCCGACTGGTACATTGCCCTGATGAATGACATTGACGATGCGCTTTCTGCACGAAATTTGCCCACACGTATCGTCTTTATCTGTTACACGGAGACGATCTTCGCCGCCAAGGACATCAAGCTGAAAAACCCCGCGCGCTTTTCGATGCTGTTCGCGCCCATCACGCGCCAATACTTTGAAAGCGTACCGTTAGTACCAAAACGGTACGAGAAAATGACCTACAAGCTCAACGATCTGCGCTTCCCCGACAGCGCGGGCGAGTATCTGATGTACGGCAACGAGTGCCGCGACACCTATCGCGTCAGCTCCTTTGTATACGAGTACCATTTCACCAACAACCAGTACTGCAACCCGGGCAACATGGACTACGCGCGCCTCATTCACGAGGACGTGAAGGCCTACCGCCGTCACGGCTATGACGGCATCATCGAGGACGGCACCCAGCGCAACTTCTGGCCGAACGGCTTTCCCCTTTACGTCTATGCGGAAACGCTGTTTGACGACGGTGCCGACTTTGACGAAATGGTGGCGGACTACTACCGCCACGCGTACGGCGACGTCTGGCGCGAGGTAGTCGATTTTATGACCGACCTTGGCAAATGTGTCAGCATGAAGTATCTGCACGGCAAGGAGCGCATTGACAAGACGATCAGCCGTCTTTACAATCCCGCCTTCACCGCGGGGCTTACAAAGCTCCCCGAAAGGATCCGCTCCTTCCGCCCCTTTGCCGTGGCGCACCGCAACCGCGAAAAGCGCGTGCAGACCGTGTGTATGAAGCTGCTGCTTCATTATATGGATTTCTGGGAGGGGGTCTCCCCCGCCCTTATCACGGCCTCGCAGGGGCGCGACGTGCGCGGCGCGGCGCTTGCCTATCACGATTTTTACGAGGAGTTTATCAAAACCGAGGTCGAGTACGAGCTGTACTGCGATTTCGTCAATCTTTCCTACACCTTCGGCGACAAGCATTTTTACACCTGCCGCGAGGACGTACCCGAAAACCCCAAGACGGTATGCGAAAACGATACCGTCGGCGGCGTTCCCGACGTGTAAGGGGGGAGCGCGTTGTGGGGGACGCGTTAGGGGAACTTTTTGCAAAAAGTTCCCCTAAGACCCCTCAAAAATTCTTGCACGAAAAGGAAAGGGATACAAGGTGCGCCGCCGCGGTGCTTGCGAAAAAGGCACTATGCCACACGGGGCGTCGAGGACGTCGCCCCCCTACAATGTTCGCAAAACGCCACACCGTTTGGCGGAAAACCGCACCAATCCCTTCATACACCCTGTTCGCACCCACCATAAATGCCATAAAGATTTTTGGAAGGGGGTGCGGGGGAGACCTTTTGCAAAAGGTCTCCCCCGCCGTCCCTCCTCCACAAAGGAGAACAAGCTATGAAATATCGAATTCACAAGATCACCGCAAGCCACGTTGTGGACTTCGCCGCCGAGGAGCTGAAAAAATATCTGCGTATGATGATGCCCCGTTGCGGCGAGATCGACATTGACTACGCGCCCGATGCCACCGACGGCTTCTGTCTTGGCGTGATGTCCGACCTCGGGCTTGACACCTCGGAGGCCGCCGATCTGTCTCTTGACGACATCCTTCACATCGACGTGGACGATGACGGCAACGGCGTGATCGCGGGCTCCAACGCACGCTCGGTGCTGCTTTCTGTCTACCGATACCTCACGCTCAACGGCTGCCGGTGGCTCTTCCCCGGTGTGGACGGCGAGTTCATCCCGATCAAAAGAATTGCGACGACCAAGTTCCACAAGATGGCGGACTGCCGCTATCGCGGTCAGTGCAACGAGGGCGGCGAGCAACAGCAGCAGATGATGGAGGCGATCGACTTCACGCCCAAGATCGGTATGAACATCTTCATGCAGGAGTTCGACAACCCGAAGGCGTACTACGACAACTACTACGATCACCGCTTCAACGCGAACCGCGAGCCCGAGCCCGTCAGCGAGCCGACCGTACTGCAATGGAAGCGCGCGTGCGAGGCAGAGATCTCGAAGCGCGGCTTGCAGTATCACGATATGGGCCACGGCTGGACGGCTGAGCCCTACGGCATCAACTCCTCGCTTGGCTGGAAGGCAAGCGACGAAAACTCGATCCCGCAAAGCGCGTACCAACACTTGGCGATGCTGAACGGCGAGCGTCAGCTCTACCGCGGCGTGCCGCTGAACACCAACGTATGTATGTCCAACCCCGAGACCCGCCGTCTGTGGGTCAGAAGCGTGGCGGACTACGCCGCGCTGAACACCAACGTGGACTATCTGCACATCTGGCTGGCGGACTTTTACAACAACCATTGCGAGTGCCGTGAGTGCCGCAAAAAGATCGTGACCGACTGGTACATCATGCTGATGAACGAGATCGACGAGGAGCTCACCCGCCGCCATCTCGACACCCGCATCGTCTTTATCTGCTATTATGAGACGATCTGGAAGTCCGAGACCGTCAACATCAAGAACCCCGACCGCTTCACGATGCTGTTCGCGCCCATCACGCGCGTGTATCACCGCTCGGTTACACCCACGCCCGTCGAGTTCCCCTACGTGCCCTTCGTGCACAACAACATCACGCTGCCGCGCGACATTGACGAGTACATTCCTTACGCCAAATCCTCGATGCAGCAGTACCGCGTCAATACCTTCCTTTACGAGTATCACTTCTGCTACAACCAATACTACAACCCCGGCTCGATCAACTATGCCCGCATCATCCACGAGGACGTGAAGGGCTACCACGCGCACGGCTTCCACGGCATCATCGAGGACGGCAGCCAGCGCTCCTACTGGCCGCACGGTCTGCCCTTTTACACCTACGCGGCAACGCTGTTTGACGTGAACGTCAAGTTTGAGGACGTTGTCGAGGACTATTTCAGCCACGCCTATGGCGAGGAGTGGCGCGAGGTGCTGGACTTCCTCACAAAGCTTGGCGAGATCCTGCCGCAAAGCTATCTTTCGGGCAAGGAGAGCGCAGATAAGGAGTTCCACCGCCTTTACAACCCCGAAATGGCAGAAAAAGCGCGCGAGCTCGGACGCTTCGCCGCCACCTTCAAGCCCTTCCTTGCTTCCCACAAGAATATGCCCTATCGCGTGCAGACCGTATCGATGCGCCTGCTTGACTTCTACCTGGATTTCTGGGTGGGCGTTGCCGAGCCCGTGGCCCTGATGGCCGAGGGCAAGCGCCGTGAGGCGGCGCTTGCGTTCCGCCCCTTCTTTGACGAGTACGGCAAGCGCGAGGTTTATTATCAGACCTGCTATGACCACTTCAACGTGGGCGCGGGCTTTGCCGGCCGTTACTTCTTCGTGCGCAGCGGCGGCGGAGACAACATTCCGGAGGTATAAGATGAAATCGGTTCGATTTCTTTGCGCGCTTTTGTGCGTGCTGATGCTCCTGCCCCTTTACGGGTGCCAGAAGGATCCCGTCAGCGTGGACGTCATGCTGGTGGAAAACGGTGAGGCGAAGCTGTATATTCAGCTCCCTGCCGAGACCCCGCAGCAAATTCTTTACGCGAAGGATCGCCTTTGCTTTTACGTGCAAAAGCTGACGGGCGCGACGCCCGAATGCGGCACCGAGCCCGTCACGGGCAGGCCCGTACTGACCCTTGGCAACGAGATCGACGAGCAAAGCCGCGAGCTGGCCGAGGAGATCTTCGACGAGGAGCTTGGCGACGTGTTCCGCATCTTCGCCGCAGAGCAAAAAATCACCGCCGTTGCCGCGAACGATGCCTTCCTTTACGATGCCGTGGACTATCTGATCGGCAAAATGAGCTATGACGAGGGGACGAACACCCTCAAGCTGCAGGGCGTACTGGACACCACCGCCGCGGGCGACGTGACCTCCCTGCGCTATATGTTCACGCAAAGCACCGTTGTGGGCAGCGAGTCCGTGATGCAAAGCACCCTCCCCTTTCACCCGGGTGCTGACGGCGTGCTTGGCACAGACGATGACGTCAAGGGCACGCAGGGCGGCTGCATTGTCGGCAACTATCAGTATCAGTGCATCATCAAGACCGACAAGGAAAGCAATCAGATGAACAACATCACCTACGTGGCAAAGTACGATCTTGTCGCGAAGGAAACGGTGATGTACAGCGAGCTTTTGCAGCTCAACCACGCCAACGATATGACCTACAACCAAAAAACGGGCGAGCTTGTCATCGTCCACAACGCACCGCGCGGCAAGATGCTGACCTTTATGGATCCCGAAACGTTGCAGGTCACGCGCACCGCGACGCTGCCGGTCTCGGTCTACGCGATCAGCTATAACGAAACGCGCGATCTGTACGTGGTGGGCGTTTCGGGTGGGCAGAATCTGCGCACCATCACGGCGGATTTTCAGTATGCCGGCAAGAAGACCTTCTACGCGACCGAGACCACCAAGCATTACACCACCCAGGGCATCGCCAGCGACGATACCTTTATTTACTGCGTGCTGTATGACAGTCTGCACGCGGGTGCCTCCAATATGCAGAACGTGATCACGGTCTACGATTGGTACGGCAAGTACGTCGGCACCATCCACGTGGACGTGGATAAGCTGGAGCCCGAAAACATCAGCATCGTGGACGGCAAGATCACCGTGCTTGCCTACCGCCCCCGCAAGGGCGGCTCCCTTTTCGATATCAAGCTCACCGGCCCCAAGGCGGTAGAGAGTAAGAAGTAAGGGGATGCATTAGGGGACGCGTTAGGGGAACTTTTTGCGCGATTGCCGCAAAGCGGCATATCGACGTGCTCACACACGCTTGCGTGGGTGAGGACAACAAAAAGTTTTCCCCTAAGACCCCTCAAAAATCCTTGCACAAAAAAGGCAAGGAGTACAAGGTGCACCGCGATCCGCAATGTATCAAGAATGATGCACACCCACAAATAAGCGGACGGCAAGATGCTTTCCCACAATGTGTGTGCCGACATCCTCATCCACCGCTGTCGCGGTCCCCCGCGACCAACGCCGAGCGTTGTGTCGACGCGCTCGCGAAGCGAGGGCAACTTCCCCTCCTTGGGGAAGGCCAACGTAGCCGCACCGTTTGGTGAGTAATCGCGCAAAACGGCTACACACAAACCGTAGGGGCGAACTAGCTCGCGAAGCGAGGTGGATGTTCGCCCGCCACCCGTGATGCACTTTCCGCGCCCTATTTGTCACCAAAACACCACTACGTATCACCGAAAATCAAACCGCGCCGCACTTCGGCGCGAAAGGAGAACCGCTATGTGCAATATTGCAGGCTACGTCGGCACGCGCCGTGCCGCCCCCATTCTGATCGAAATGCTCCGCGTGCAGGAGGGACTCAACGCCGGCTTTTACACCGGCATCACCACCATTCACGAGGGGAAGATCTATTACCGCAAGCTGGTCGGCAACTTAGACGACCTGCTGGCAAGGACCGATGCCGCCGATCTGCCCGGCAACATCGGCGTGATCCACAGCCGCACCCCCGGTGCCAATGCTGTGGAGGGTAAGGAATACGCCCACCCGTTTATCACGGAAAAGGACGGCGAGGTCTTCAGCACGATGGTGCTCAACGGCACCTCCGGCTTTTTCAAGCCCCTGCGCGAGGCACGCGTGGAGACCACGCTGCGCCTGCTGGAAAAGAGTGTCAAATTCCGTTCGCATTGCAAGGGCGAGGGCACGCTCAATCTGCCCGACGGCACGTGCGTACACAGCTCCGACGTGTTCTGCCAGATCGTGGAGGAGCACCGCAAGGCGGGACTGCCCCTTCACGCCGCCGCCGCCAATGCCTTTGCGGATATGCCCACCGAGGCGGTGGTGCTGATGCTCTCGCTTGCAAAGCAGGACGCGATCACCTACGCCCGCTTCAATTTCCCGATGCACGTGGCGCACTGCGACCACGGCACCTATCTTGCCACCACGCCGCAGGCGATGCCCGAGGACGCGGGTGACTATCACCTTTTGCCCGTGCGCTCCTCCGGTTATATCTATCAGGATCATTTTGAATGCTATCCCTTCCCCGCAAAGATCGCCACGATCGCACCCCTCACCCCCGCGCGCCGCGCAAAGATCTATGAGATCATTTGCCGCAAGCTGGAGGAGGGCGAGCAGACCGTCTCCACCCTTGCCGCCGCCATCCGCCCCGCCTTTGAGGGGTATGATTGCGGGCAGGTCGGTGCCTCGATCTATCAGGTGCTGGACGAGCTTTCGCGCGAGGGCAAGCTGAAATGCAAGCGCCGCTATATGCCGGGACAGCTGGAAGGACTCTTCGCCCCCGAGGACTATATGTGGCTGTAAGGAGCGATTGTGAGGGAGCGTCCCCGATGCTAAAACGGCTTTGCACAAACCCGTAGGGCGGTATTGCCTCATTGTTCGCACTTACAAAACGCCTCCCTTGTGTAAAGGGAGGTGCCGAGCTCGACTCGCCGCAGGCGTGGTAGGGGGAGGCGGAGGGATTGTAAATCGCTGACAATCCCTCACCCGCTTACGCGGGAGCTCCCTTTACACAAGGGAGCCAAATATAGCCACGCGCTTCAGCGGAAAATCAGTGCACAAACCTGTAGGGGACGACGTCCTCGGCGTCCCGCATCCCCGACGCATAAAACGGCTGCGCGCAAATTTGTTTACGCCGGAGCATCCTCACCCGTCACCCTACGGGTGCCACCCTCCCCTCCTTGGGGAGGGACAAACAACGTTTTCGCTTTCTTCAATAGACGGTAAAATTTCGCTTTTGTTTGAAATTTCCTAAAACGTTCCGTCTGTTGTGAAAAGAATGGATTACAGTAGTCCCTCCCTTGTGAGGGAGGGGGGACCGCGCCAGCGGTGGGTGAGTAGTCTTTGCGATGCACAAAACGGCTTTGCACAAACCCGTAGGGGCCATTCCCCACCTCGCTTCGCGAGCCAAATGACCCGCAATCCGCGATGCACAATGCGGCAACGCACAAACCCGTAGGGCGGTTGTCCTCGCCCGCGCGAAGCGCGATGCGAGCACGTCGCTTCTGCTTCGCGAAAGCGCGTGCCTTGGTGCCGCCGCTATCCGCGACACACCAAACGGCTTTTCGCATTGTTTGCGCCCATAAAAATGCGATAAAGACTTTCAAAAGGGGCGCGGGGAGCCCTTTGGCAAAAGGGCCCCGCACACAACCCCATACTCCGCGCCCCCATATGGGGGTACATCCGAAAGGAGGGTCACCCGATGAAAAGAAGCATCAACGTCTGGATGCAGCTGCTTGGCTTTGAGAAAAAGGACCCCGACCGCGGGGCCTCCCGTTTTCTCTCGCAGGCGGGCTTTGTGCCCGACAGCGTTTGCGCGCTGCTTTTCCACCCCGATTTTGTGCATCTGCACCGCGGGATGGAAAAGGAATATCCGCTTCTGCCCGACAACTGCGCCTACCGCGCGATCCCGCGCAACAAGGAGCGCGTAAGGCAAAACTGGACAAACTATGACCTGCGCACGCTGGTCGCCGCCCTCAAGGCGCGCGGCGTGGACTTTTACGCGGGGCTAATGGGCACTTATACGGGGGATCTTTACCACCGCGAATGGCTCTCGGAGCACGCGGAGCTGCGCGCCACCTCGATCCGCGGGCCGCGCGACCTGATGTGCCTGAAGCGCTTTGCGGACGGCTCTTATTATGAAGACTTTTTCGCCGAAAAGCTGGTGCAGGTGCTTGTCGACTACGACCTTGCGGGCATCCACCTCGCAGACGGCTTTTGCCCCTCGGCGCATCTGTATAAATCCGACTATTCCACCGACATGGTGGAGCAATTTACTGCCCACACGGGTGTAGTTTTGCCCGAAAACGTGGCCACCACGATGGGGGATGACACACCCCCTGCGGCAAGCACAAGGCAGGCGTTTTTGTGGGGGGAGTGCCGCGAGAGCTGGATCGCCTTCTGGGAGTGGCGCTGGGAGCGCTTCTTCCAAAAGATCTGCGCGGCGGTGCACGCCGTGGGCAAGCGCGTGTGGGTGCTTGGCATGTATTGCTCCGACCCCTTTGAAACGCGCTACGTCTACGGCTTTGACACGCGCCGCGTGATGGAGGCGGGCGTGGACGCCATCACCGCGAACATCCTGCCCTCCAGCGTTTATCTCGAAAACCCCGATTACCCCTATTATTTCCACCGTATGCACATGGACCTGCCCCTTTTGCGCGCGCAGCTGGGAGAGCATCAGATCCTTTCCATGCTGAACGTGCAGGACGCAAGCGAGGAATGGAGCATACTGGAGCACACCCCCGTGCGCCTTGCGCGCGACCTTTACACGATGACCGCCTTTTTTGACGGTGCGCGCCCTTGTGCCGACGGCCTTTTCCTCTGCCTTGGTGACGGCATCAAGCGCGAGGAGTGGAAAAAGCTGAAAAAGCAGATCGATGCGGGGCTTGCCGCCGACGCGGTGCACAGCTACTCGCCGATGCTGCTCTGGTCGGACACCGCCGCCGAGCGGATGCTTTCCACCTATATCGAAACGCGCCGCCCGACGGCGCACAAGCAAGCGTTTGAGATCTTTCGCGCGGGTCAGCCCTTGGGCGGCGCGGTGCGCTCTGACGCGATTTCGGAGATACGTTCCCCGCTTTTCGTGCCAAATTACGATCTTCTGTCGGAAAATGAGCGCGAGGCGCTCGCCGCTTATCCTCATCCGTGGATCGGCACCACCCCTGCCAATTACCCCATTCTGCACGTGCGTCCCACCTACGTGTGCCAGGATCAGTACAGCGATCGGCCCCTTAAATGCTTCGTCTGCAACGTGGAGATCAGCGCCGCACTTCGTGAAGAGATCGACGGCCTGCTCAGCGAGGACGACGGCAAGCGCTCGCTTACGAATGCCCCCGAGCGCGAGGTGCACCCGCCCATTGAAGAGCTGCCCTTCGCCAAGCTGACCGACGGCTTTCTGCGTGCGATGGCGGCGCTGCTTGGCGCATGCGTGGCCGCGGATTTCCCCGTATGCTGCAACTGTCCGATGCTGGCACTCCGCTTACAAAACGGAGAGGATCGGCTCTATCTTTACAACCCTTACGAAAACGGCTACGTGACCGCCGAGGTGCGCGCCGACACGCCCTTTGAAAAGGTCACGGTGGCAAGCACCTACCCCGTGTTGCCCGTAAAATTTTTCGGCAACGAGAAGGCGGCGGGGCTGTTCGATTTTGACAGCACGGACGTGGATCGGCGCGGCTTTCGCGTCAAGCTCGCCCCTGACGGCGTGACCGTTCTCGCGTGCGTACGCGGCGAAAACTCCCCGTAAACTCGCACCGTTCGGGCACTAAATTTGAAAAAAGCAAAATCACATATATAAAGGAGAGAAACATGAAAACACACAAGATAGCGGTGATCGCGGGCGACGGCATCGGCCCCGAGGTCATCGGCGAGGGCGTAAAGGTCCTTCGCAAGGTCGCAGAGCTGGACGGCTCCTTCCAATTTGAGTTCACGCACTTCCCCTGGGGGTGCGAATACTATCTGAAAAACGGACGCATGATGCCGGAGGACGGCATCGAAACGCTCAAGCAGTTTGACGCGGTGTTCCTTGGCGCAGTGGGCTATCCCGGCGTGCCGGACCACATTTCGCTGTGGGATCTGTTGCTGATCATCCGTAAAAAGTTTGACCAGTACATCAATTTGCGCCCCGTGAAGCTCCTCAAGGGCGCGCCCTGCCCCTTAGCAGGCGTGAAGCGCGAGGAGATCGACATGCTTTTCGTGCGCGAGAACAGCGAGGGCGAGTATGCGGGCAGCGGCGCGTGGCTCTACCGCGACCAGCCCAACGAGGTCGTCATTCAGAACGGCGTATTTTCCCGCCACGGGTGCGAGCGCGTGATCCGTTACGCCTTTGAGCTGGCGCGCGCGCAGAAAAAGACGCTGACCAGCATCAGCAAGGGCAACGCCCTCAACTATTCGATGGTGTTCTGGGATCAGATCTTCCGCGAGGTCGCGGCAGATTACCCCGACGTCAAGACCTATTCCTATCTGGTGGACGCGGCGGCCATGTTTATGGTCAAGGACCCCAAGCGCTTCCAGATCGTGGTCACGTCCAACCTGTTCGGTGACATTCTGACCGACCTCGGCGCCGCCATTTCGGGCGGTATGGGCTTGGCGGCGGGTGCCAACCTCAACCCCGAGCGCCGCTTCCCCTCGATGTTCGAGCCGATCCACGGCTCCGCGCCCGACATTGCGGGCAAGGGGCTTGCCAACCCGCTTGCCACCGTATGGTCTGCCTCCCAGATGCTGGAATTCTTCGGCGAGCAGAAGTGGGCAGACCGCCTGCTCACGATCATTGAGGAGATGCTGGTGGAAAAGACCGCCCTTACCCCCGACCTTGGCGGCACCGCCACCACCTCCGAGGTGGGCGACCGCGTGGTGGAGAAGCTGGCGGAATAAGAAACGTCAGGGATGCGTTAGGGATGCGTTAGGGGCGCGTTAGGGGAAAACTTTTGAAAAAGTTCCCCTAAGACCCTTCAAAAATCCTTACACAAAAAAGGCAAAGAATACAATGTGCCGCCGCGATCCGCGATATATAAGCGGCTATACACCTTGTTCGCACCACCCATAAATGCCATAGAGTCTTTTGGAAGGGGGTGTGGGGGATGCCTTTCGAAAAAGGCATCCCCCACCGCGTCCCCGCACGCCACAAAACTCATCCCGTTCCGGGGGTAAATTCACAATACAGGAGAAAACCATGTCACAATTCACGCTTTTTGGCGACCGCTTTGCGGGTGCGCCCATCCTTCACACCGATGCAACCGAGCGCTTTACGATCCGCTCCCCCCTTGCGCGCAACCAAAACGCGCAGGGCGGCTGCACGGACGGCGAAAAATACTACTATCAGGTCTTTTTGTACCGCGACAACGACTCGGGACAAGAGGAAAACGAGGTGCGCATCCTCAAATATGATATCGCGCGCGACGAGGTGGTGCAAATGAGCCGCGATCTTCGACTGCACCACGCCAATGATATGACCTACAATTCCAAAACCAAAAAACTGATCCTTTGCAACAACGCGCCCCACCGCAATCGGCTGACGGTCATCGACCCCGAAACGCTTGAGCCGGAGCGCACCGTGGAGCTTTCCGTGGACGTGTTCGGCATCAGCTATATCGCCTCGCGCGACGCTTACGTGGTGGGGCTTTCCTTCAGCAAAAGCTTTTGCCTGCTGGACAGCGAGTTCCGCGTGATCGAGGGCTCGCACCAAGAGCCCTCGCCCCTCACGATGCACTTTGTCAACCAAGGCATCTGCTCGGATGAAGGGTACGTGTACTTCGCCTTCTGGGATGCCCAAAACGTGCGCGAAAACCCCGAAAAATTTCAGAGCGCGATCGCGGTCTATCATCTGGACGGCGGCTACGTGGGGCAGATCTATTTTGACGTGGAGACCCGCGAGCCGGAGAACATCTCCTTCCACGAGGGGCAGCTTTGGCTGCTGGCGGGAAGCGGAGACGGCAGCATCAGCTGCTTTGAAATTACAGAAAAGGAGTAAATGATTATGGACAAACAAAAAATGCAAGAGGCGCGCGCGTGGATCCGCGCGGAGTTGGACACCTGCACGAAATTCTGGATTGAAAACGGCATCGACCGCAAGCACGGCGGCGTTTACACCTGCCTTGACCGCTATGGCAAGATCTATTCCACCGACAAATCCGTGTGGATGCAGGGGCGCTGCGCGTGGACCTTCTCCTTCCTTTGCGCCCGCTACGGCAAGCGCGCGGAGTGGATGGAGGCCGCCGAATCCTGTCTGGAATTTTTGGAGAAATACTGTCTGAATAAGGGCGCGCAGGATCGCCTTTACTTCACCGTGACCGAGGACGGCAAGCCCTTGCGCCAGCGCCGCTACTTCGCGTCCGAGGCCTTCTATTCAATGGCAAATGCAGAATACTATGGCCTGACGGGCAAAAAGGAGCATCTGGAGCGCGCGCGCCGCGCGTACGATATGTACTTCGATCTCTGGCAGGGCAACATCAAGGATCCCACGGGCTTAGGACCAAAGGGCATTCCTGAAACCCGCACGGGACACAGCTTCGGCAAGCCGATGATCCTTTTGAATATGACCTCGATCCTGTTGCGCGTGGATCCCGAAAACGCGGCACTTTATCACGAGCGCGCCGCCTTCTGCACCGACGTGATCTTCAAATATCACTTCCACCCCGAGCTGAAATGCACCCTGGAGAACGTCGGCCCCAACGGCGAGGCACGTCTCGGCTTCACCGACGGCCGCGTAATCAATCCCGGTCACGATATCGAGGGCGTTTGGTTCCTTCTGGAGCAGGCGGCACGCACGGGCGACCGCTCCATTGTGGAAAAAAGCGAGCAGATCTATCGCTTTGCGATGGACGCGGGCTGGGATAAAGAATACGGCGGACTTCTCTACTTCACGGACGCGCTGGGACTTCCCACCGAGGCGTACGAGCACGATATGAAGCTGTGGTGGCCGCACAACGAGATCCTCATCGCCTCGATGATGCTTTATCGCGACACGGGCAAGGAGGAATATCTGGACGATTTCTATATGACGCTGGATTATTGCAAGAAGCACTTTGCCGAC
>SVSG01000035.1 GCA_015064415.1 Oscillospiraceae bacterium
GGCGCGGTGGAGCCGCTGGCCGATGATCCGCGCTTTGCGAGATTGCTGACCGTGTTTGAAAACCCCGTGGCAGGGCTGTTGCTTGGCGCGGTGCTGACCGCTCTGATGCAATCCTCCTCGGCCTCGGTGGGGGTATTGCAGGCGCTTTGCGCCACGGGTGCCGTGCGCATCGGGCTGGTCGTGCCGATCGTGATGGGGCAGAATATCGGCACCTGCGTGACGGCGCTTTTGTCGGGTGTGGGCGCGAGCCGCAACGCCAAACGCGCGTCGCTGTTGCATCTGTATTTCAACGTGATCGGGGCGGTGGTCTTGCTTGCCGTGTTTTACCTGTTGCGGTTTTTGGGCGTGGTCGATGCCGCTGTGGCGGCAAGCGTACCGTCGGTGGCACTGATCCACACACTGTTCAATCTTGCCGCCACGGCAATTTTACTGCCCTTCCGCAAAGGGCTGTTGCACCTGACGGATCTGACGCTGAAAAGACGGAAAAAGGTCGAATTGAACTGAGCACTTCTTTTTTGTGGAAGGAAATCGGGTATTTTAACAAAGTTATAGAAAAAAATATAGAAAAATTGGAAAATTTCGCTTGACAAGATGGAAAAAATATATTATACTATAATAGAAGTATGATACCACGCAAAGGAGCCATCTATGAAAAAAAGCGAAAGACTGATTGCGGAAAAGTTCTTGCTGCAATGCATTTCTGATGAAGAGAAGGATTTTGTCGAGCGCACGATGGAAAAATTCGGCGTTTCCAAATCTACTGTTTATAATTATCTGACCACCCTGCAAAACAACGGCGAGGTCGAGCGCGTCGGCGGCTCGATGCCCTATCGCGTCTGCTATAAGACCACGCGCTTTACCATCGACCCCGCGCGTGACCGCTCGGAGGATCGCTTTTTCGCGCGCGACGTGGCGCCCTTGCTTGCAGACCTTCCCGCCAACGTGCAAAAGATCTGGCGCTACGCCTTTACCGCCATGCTGAACAACGCCCTGGAGCATTCCCGCGCCACGGCCATCGTTTGTGTGGTCAGCCGCAACCGCCTTTCCACTATCATCGGTGTGTTGGATAACGGCACGGGCATTTTCCGCCGCATTCAACAGGACGTGCGCGAGAGCACGGGGGACGGCATCACCTCCGCCGAGGCCGCCGCACTCCTTTTCGCGGGCGGCTATACCAGTGCCCCCGACACGCACGCGGGGCAGGGCATTTTCTTCGTTTCCCGTTTGATGGATCATTTCGCCATCCGCTCCGAGCAGCAGCTGTTCACCCCGAACGGTGAGGATGAGGAGGAGAACGCCGACCGCTTCCGCGGCACGGCCGTGCAGATGGCGCTTGCCAACGACAGCACGCGCGAGCTTGCCGAGGTAATGGCAAAGTACATCGACCCCGAGGCGGGCTTTATCCGCACCGAGATCCCCGTGGCACGCTTCTTCGGCGGCGAGTTCCCGATCTCCCGCTCCGAGGCAAGACGCCTTGGCGAGGTGCTTTCCGATTTCCGCGAGGCCGAGCTTGACTTTACGGGCGTGGAGGAGGTCGGCCCCGACTTCGCACACGAGCTGTTCACGGTGCTGGCGGCACAAATGCCCACATTGCGCATCGAGGTCACCAACGCGACCCCTGCGCTGGAGGCGATGCTGCGCCGTTGCGGCTATCGCACCACCTTACTTTGATAAAAAAGCCCCCTTTCGGGGGCTTTTTTATCTTTGGAATTTTTTGCGGTATTCGCGCGGTGACACGCCGATCTTTTTTTTGAAAACGTCGCAGAAATAGGAGGGGGAGAGGTACCCCACGCGCGAGGCGACCTCGCCCACGGGGATGCTTTCCTCGCTGAGCAGCTCCTTGGCGTGCTCTAAGCGGAGCTTGTCGCGGTATTCCATGGGCGAGCTGCCCGTGATCTCCTTGAAAATGCGCAAAAAGTGGAATTTGCTGACGTTGCAAAGGGCAGCGTACTCGGCAAGGTCGCGGTCCTTATCGAACTCGCGGTTCATCAGCTGGATGATGTCGGCGATCTGCCCCGCGTAGCGGCTGTGCGGTGTCTGCATGCTGACGGCGCGCCTTGCAAGAAGCCCCAACAGCTCCAACAGCTTTGCGGCGCAGATCTTTTCGTAAAAGGGCTGTTTTAGCTGTAGCTCCGAAATACAGGACTCGAACAGATCGCGGATCGTGGAGGAGGGCGACGTTTCGTAGACGGTAGAGCTTTTCAGACCGAGGGGGGCGAATGCGGGCGGCGCTTCAAAGTGGATATAGTAAAATTCTGCCGTTTTGCTCTCCTTTTGCACGTGGATCTGCGGCTCGAAGGGGCGAAAAAGCAGAAAAGAGCCCTCCGGGGCGTCGATCTCTTTTTCAAGTGTGAAATGCTCAGAGCCCTTTGCTACGTAAAAAAGCAGCCAGTCCTCGCGTCCTGCGGGGCGGGATATCCTGCGCCCCTCGGGCGCGAAAATATGTCCGCCGCTTTTGACGGTGATGCCAAGCAGGCCTTCGTTTGGCTCGGCGTATGCGTTGAAGATCATATTCCCTCCAAAAAGCAATAAATCAGAACTTTCAGTCAAGAAAACCTATTGACCGATTCCTATTATAGCATTAAAATAGAAGTATGTAAAGACAAAAACAAAAATTGGGAGGATTTAATGCCAATTTATGAGGATTCCTTCCGCATCGGCTGCGGAAGATACATTCAGGCCCCCGGTGCGCTTGCAAGATGCGGCGAGGAGGTCGCACGCGTAGGAAGCGTGCCCTTTATCATTGGGGACAACAACACGCTTGCCGTCGCGCGCGAGGGCATTTTGCAGGGGCTTGCAGGGCAGTGCAACAAATATGAAATCGTTACCTACAACGGCAGCTGCTGTGACGAGCAGGCGCAGATCTTCGCCGCGCAAGCAAAGGCGTGCGGCTGTGACGTCATTATGGGCGTGGGCGGCGGCGTCTTGATGGATCTGGCGAAGCTGGTGGCGCATTTTGCCTCGCTTCCCGTGATCAACGTCCCCACCTCCAGCGCCACCTGCGCGGCATACGCGCCGCTTAGCGTACGCTACACCCCCGAGGGGCGTACGGTGGGCACGATGCACTATGCACGCGAGGTGAACGCGGTGATTGTGGATACCGCCGTGCTCGCGGGACAGCCCGTGCGCTTGCTGCTTTCCGGTGTCTTTGATGCGCTGGCAAAGTTCGTGGAGATCAAGCAGCGCTATCGCGTGGGCGAAAAGGCACCGATCGGATTGGATTACGCCTTTGTGATGGCGACGCATTCCTATGAGGTGCTGATGACGCGCACACGTGCCTGCATCGAGGCGATGCAAAGGGGCGAGGTCACCGAGGATGTGGAAGAGGTGATCTTTACCACCATTGCGGCAACGGGTGTGATCAGCGGCATCGCGCGCGGTGCCAATCAATGCGCCCTTGCACACAAATTTTACGAAAATTCGCGCTACCTTTATTTTGAGGAAAGCCGCGCCTTTTTGCATGGCGAGATCGTGGGCGTCGGACTGCTTTTGCAAAACCGGTTCAACGGCGAACCGGAGGAAAACGAGCCGCTTTTGTCGCTGATGCGGGAATACGGTATGCCGTTTTCCGTACCGTCGCTCGGTATTCCTTGCACAGAGGAGAGCTTGGAAAAATACTACGGTCGCATTTGCGGCAGCAGCGCCATTGACAAAAACAACGCCGCCGAGTGCGCCAAATTCAAGGAAGGATTGCACTATTTATGGAAGCTTTCGTGAAAAAAAGTCTGATCCTTGTGGCGGGTATGCCTGCCACGGGGAAAAGCACGCTCGCCAAAAAGTTAGGGGCGGCGTTCGGGCTTCCCGTACTGGAAAAGGATGAGATTAAGGAAGGGATGTTCGACACCATCGGATACGCCGACCTTGCCGCGAAGCGTCAGCTGGACAAGGCGGCCGCTGCGGTGCTGTTGCGCGTGGCGCGTGCGGTGCTGGAAAGCGGCTCCTCCGCCATTCTTGTCAACAACTTTGATGCCGATATGCGCGACGACGTGCAGGCGATGATCGACGCGTGCGATTGCCGCGCGGTGACCGTTTTTCTGAACGGCGACGCGGACGTGCTTTACGAGCGATACGTCGCGCGCGACAAAAAGAAGGTGCGCCATCCAGGGCACACCTTCATTGACCGTTATCCGCCAAAAGAGGGGGACGTTACCGACCTTTCCATGACACGCGAGTATTTTGCGGCGCGTTTTGAGGGGCACGGTATGGCCGATTTCCGCATCGACGGGGCGCGCTTTGACGTGGATGCCACGCATCCCGAAACCATTGACGCGCCCGCGCTGATCGCGCAAATACGAAGCGTTCTGAACGAAGGGGAACAGCGACTATGAAAAAACGAATCGAAAGAAAAACGCAGATCGCCGTGATCGGCGGCGGTCCTGCAGGGCTTTCTGCCGCCATTACCGCCGCACGCGCGGGCAAGCGCGTTCTGTTGATCGAAAAGAACGGCTATCTTGGTGGCAACGCCACGCTAGGCCTGCCCCTGCTTGGCTTTTTGGATCTGGACGGCAGGCGCATCGTGGGCGGCATCGCGCAGGAGTACGTGAAGCGACTTTGCGCGCGTGGACAGTGCTTCGGGCATAGAACCTGTCCCAAGCACAACTCGGTCACCAACATCGACCCCGAGGGCTTTAAGCTTCTGGCCATCGAGATGTGCCGCGAGGCGGGCGTGGAGGTGCTTTTGCACGCCGAGGCGTTTGACACCGAGGTGGAAAACGGCGTACTGCGCCGTGTGAACTTCTTCGGAAAGGGGACGGTGCTCGGTGTGGAGGCGGAGCTCTTTATCGACTGTACGGGCGACGGCGACGTGGCGTATCTGGCGGATTGCTCGTTTGAGGCGGGCCAACCGGGCACGGGCGTGTTGCAGCCCCCGACGGTGATGTTCACGCTGGAAAACGTGAACAGCGCCTTGCTCTTCGACCACATCGAAAAGCACCCGGGTGAGATGACCTACAGCGCCTCGATCGACCACCGCCCGGGCTATGATGCCGCGTATTTCCGCGCCAGCCCGAACCACGTGTTCGTGGGACTTGCCGAGACCTTTGCGCGCTTGCGCGCCGAGGGCAAATGCCCCGTGGAGCGCAATACGCTGATCTATATCAACAGCGTGAAGCCCGGTGAGGTGTACGTGAACAGCACGCGCCTGCTTGGCACGGATGCGACGGATCTGGAGGATCTGACCCGTGCAGAGCTGGACGGACAGTTGCAATGCGCGGCGCTGACGAAGATGCTAAAGGAGCACGTGCCCGGCTTTGCGGATTGCTTCATTTCCTCGATCGCGCCCTCGCTTGGTGTGCGCGAGACCAGACGCTTCAAGGGGCTTACCACCCTTACGGGCGATATGCTGCTGGACGGCGTGATCGGAAAGGATTGCATCGGCCTTGGCGCGTATAAAATTGACATTCACTCCGGCACGGACCGCAACACGCTCTTTAAGACCGTGAAAACGCCCTTTGGCATTCCTTACGGGTGTCTGGTGAGTGCGGAGATCGACAATCTGATGTTCGCGGGGCGTTGCGCCTCGATGGATGCGGCGGCGCTTGCCTCGGCGCGCGTGATGCCGCAATGTATGTCAATGGGCGAGGCGGCAGGCGAAGCGGCCGCTATGGCACTGGACAAGGGCATTTTGCCCAAGGACGTCAGCACGGACGAGCTGCGCGAGCACCTGCTCTCGCACGGCGTTGTTCTGACGCTTGCGCAAGCAGATGCCCTCCCCGTGAACGAGAATTGAGGGGGATATATGTTACTTTATATGATACGCCACGGCGAAAGCACCGCCAACCCGATGCGAAGACACGCGGGATGGGCACAGGTCCCTTTGACGGCAAAGGGAGAGCAGGATGCGCTGGTTGCACGGGAAACGCTGAAGGGGATCGAATTCGATGCCGTATACAGCAGCGACCTTGTGCGCGCCCTGCAAACAAAGGAGATCGCACTGCCGGGCATTTCGTTTGAGATAACGCCGCTTTTGCGCGAGATCAACGTGGGAGAGCTTGCGGGCAAGCTCCCGGACGAAGCCACTGCCATTTACGGCGAAAAATATCTCGCCGATAAGGCACGGGCAGATTTTCATGACTACGGTGGCGAGAACAGGGAAGAGCACGAAGCGCGTATGGTTGCCTTTTTACATCTTTTGGAAAAGTCCCCCGTGCCCCGTGTCGCCGCCTTTAGCCACGAGGGAACGATGTGCCGCATGCTGGAATTTGTGCAGGGGATGAGCACCCCCGTAAAGCGCCACTGTAAGAACGGCGGCGTGTGCATTTTTGAGCACAAGGAAGGTGCTTGGCATTTGGTGCACTGGGAAGATCGATGAAAAAAAGGAGGGCAAACGGGTCGAGAAAACGGCGTTTTGCCCCGCGGCAAATGCACTTGCCGCAAACAAAATAAGTACCGTAACGGGAGGAATTTTTTATGTACGAACAGGCAATCGAGGATATTCAGGAGCATAAGGTCATCGTCATTTTGCGCGGCGTGGAAAAGGCAAAGCTGATCCCGCTTTGCGAGGCGATGTATGCAGGCGGCATCCGCCTTGTGGAATGCACCTACGATGCGCGCGGTGCGATCTCGGACGAGGAGATCGCAGGGAACATCGAAATGCTGGCAAAGCACTTCGCGGGCAGAATGCAGATCGGCGCGGGGACGGTACTGCGCGAGGCGCAGGTGGCGCTGACCGCCGCCGCAGGCGGTACCTTCATCATTTCCCCCGACACGAACGAGCAGATCATCCGCGCCACCAAGGCGGCGGGCCTTGTCTCGATCCCCGGCGCCATCACCCCCACCGAGATCGCGCTCGCGCACCGCGTGGGCGCTGACTTTGTGAAGGTGTTCCCCGTGGATCTGTACGGCCCCAAGTATATCAAAACGCTCGCGGCACCGCTCTCGCACGTGAAGATGCTGGCGGTGAACGGCATCACCGCCGAGAATATGAGCGATTACCTTGCGGCGGGTGCTTGCGGCGTGGGCGTGGGCTCCGGCATTGCGGATAAAAAGCTGATCGCCGCAGGCGATTTTGAGGGCATCACCGCGCTGGCAAAGCACTATACCGAAAAATTGTAAAAGGGCTTGCAAAATCCCTTGCAATGTGGTACAATGGGGTGAAAAAACAAGGAGGGCTCTGCCATGAATCTGATCGAAACGTTGCTTGACGGTAAGAGAAAAAACGTCATTTTGGATACCGATACCTACAATGAGGTGGACGATCAATACGCGCTGGCGTATGCGATGCTGTCCCCCGAAAAGGTGAATCTGCTTGCCGTGACCGTGGCTCCCTTCAAAAACAGCCGCGCCGCCACGCCCGCCGAGGGTATGGAAAAAAGCTATGCCGAGGCGCACCACATCCGCGGTCTGGTGGATGAAAAGTCCGCGCTGCCTATCTATCGCGGCTCCACCACCTACCTGCCCGACAAAAACACCCCCGTGGTGTCCGAGGCGGCCGAGACCATTGTGCGCTTGGCAAAGGAGTGCACCGAGCCCTTGTACGTAGTGGCCGTCGGTGCCATCACCAACGTGGCATCCGCGCTTTTGATGGCGCCCGAGATCGCAGAAAAGATCGTGGTGATCTGGCTTGGCGGACACGCACTGCATTGGAAGCATAATCACGAATTCAATCTGCGTCAGGACGTGCCCGCCGCGCAGGTGGTGTTTGAGCGCGCCAAGAATTTTGTGCAGATCCCGTGCGCGGGCGTTTGTACCGAGTTTGCCACCAGCGTGCCCGAGCTGCAATATCACATCGGCGGCAAGAACGCACTGTGCGATTATCTTTTGGAGCTGACCGCCAACTATAACAAATCGCACGAAAACACCGCCGTGTGGTCGAAGGTGATCTGGGACGTGACCGCCGTAGCGGCGATCACGGCACCCGAAACGCTGGATATGGTGCAGATCCCGCGCCCCGTCGTGACGGACAATGAAAATTATGCCTTTGACATGGGAAATCCCCATTACGTGTACGTGCGCCGCATCAGCCGCGACGCGCTGTATACCGACCTCTTCCAAAAGCTGACAAATCAGTAAAAAAGGCATACGTATGCCGCGAAACGTAACAAAAAAGACCGCAAAAGCGGTCTTTTTTTCGTTTATTCGATGCTTTCGCGCAGACGCGCCATGTTTTGGTCAAGAGTGGCCCCCTTTGCAAAGGCACTGGAGGAGCCGGCCACAAAGATGTCGGCCCCCGCCTTGCTCATATAGCTTGCATTCTCAAAGCTGACGTTGCCATCCACCTCAATTTTGACGTGTGCGTAGCCGCTTTGATCCAGATACTTTCGCACTTCACGGATCTTTTCAAGCGTGGCGGGCACCAGCTTTTGTCCCGCATAACCGGGGTTGACAGTCATCACAAGCACCGCATCCACGTCGTCCAACACGTGCTTTATGGCGCAGACCGGTGTGGCGGGATTGATGGCGACCATCGGCTTTGCGCCGCGCACACGGATGGCAGTGAGAGCGCGTTGCAGATGAGGGGTGGATTCCGCGTGGATGGAAACGTAATCCCCCTCGCCGAATGTGAACCAATCCAGCTTTTGTTCGGGACGTTCGATCATCAGGTGAATGTCAAGGGGGAGCGTGGAATTCTTTTTGAGCGCGCGGATAAAATCTGTGCCCAGTGTGTAATTCGGCACAAAGCTTCCGTCCATAATGTCAATGTGCAGGTAATCGGCACCGCAACGCTCCAGCTCGCGCACGCATTTGCCGATCTCCATAAAATCCACACACATCATTGAGGGTGCTATCATTTTCTTCATTATTGTCATCCTTTCATTTTTTGACGAAATACAAGCACTGCCGCCATGCAAGCAAGTGCGGCATATATGCAGACGATCCAAATATATCCGAGTGCGCCCATAAAGTCGCCCGCAAGCGCCGCGCGTGCGGCATCCACCGCATTGGCGAAGGGCAGGCAGTAGGCAAAGGTCTTGAACCCTTCGCCGAGCAGATCGAGCGAGAACCACGTGCCGGAAAGCCACGCCGATACGTTCGTGAGAAGTGCGCCGCAAAGCGAGCCCACCTGACGGAAGCCGAGCAGAGAGCCGAACAAAAGCCCAAGTCCCACAAAAAGGAGCACGGACGGTATGAGAAACAGCAGCATCGTAAGGATATGAACGGTTGGGGTGAGCCCGAAAACAAAGCCGATACACACGCAAAGCAGCGCTTGCGCCATACCAAGGGGCAAAAGCGGCAGGGCATAGCCCGCAATGAAATCGCGCGCACGAAGCGGCGAGGTGAAAAGGCGGGTGAGAAAGGCGGTTTCGCGGTCGCCCGAAAGCAACAATCCGCCAAAGAGCGCAAGGAAGGAAAAGCCGAATACGATCACGCCCGGCAACAGATTTTCGATGTGGAACATCGTCATTTGCGCCTCGGCAGGGATGTTCAGATTCATCACGGAAAGCAGTATAAGCAAAATGACAGGGAAGCCCGCGCCGAAAAACAGCGTGATTGGGTCGCGCAAGATCTCACAAAGACAGCGCTTGGTAAAAACAAGAGCTCTCATACGCGCACCCCCTTCCCGCAAAGCTTGACAAAGGCGTCCTCAAAGCTGTCGGTGCCCGCCAGCTCCTTGATCTGCGCCACCGTGCCCACGGTGATCAGCTTGCCCCCGGCAAGGATCGCCACGCGGTCGCACAGCGCCTCAACCTCCTCTAAATAATGCGTGGTGAGGATCACGGTCATCTTGCCCTTCAGCGCCTTGATGTGCTCCCAGAGCTCGTGGCGGGCGATCACGTCAAGCCCGAGGGTCGGTTCGTCCAAAAAGAGGATCTGCGGCTCGCTGACCAGCGCCATCGCGATGCTGAGCCTGCGTTGCCAGCCACCCGAAAGCGTGCCGGCGCGCCGCGCGGCAAGCTCGGAAAGTCCAAGGTCGGAGAGCATTTTCTCCACCCGTTCTGCGGCTTTTTGTTTATCAAAGCCGTGGATCTCGGCAATAAATTGCAAATTTTCCCGCACCGAAAGCTTTTTGGCAACGGCCGTTTCCTGCGGGGAAACACCGATGACGCGCTTGACCTCCTGCGGTGCCTTGAGGATGCTGTGTCCGCGAAGCGTGGCCTCGCCCGAGGTGGGCGGGGTCAGACAGGACAACAGCTTGATGGCGGTGGTCTTGCCTGCGCCGTTCACGCCAAGCAACGCCAGCATCTCGCCCTCCTCCACGGTAAGGGAAAGGGAGTCGAGTGCGGTGAGCTTGCCGTAGCACTTGGTCAGATTTTCTGTTTTAATGGCTGCCATCCATACCCTCCATACCGCCGAACACGGCGTTCAAAAAGCTGGTATCGTTCACAATGGCAATGCCGCGCTCTGTGTCTGCCATCAAAAGCAGGGTGTCGCCCGCCTTGATGCCGAACATATCGCGCATGTTTTTGGGAATCACGATCTGTCCCTTTTCCCCGATCTTCACGGTGCAAAGGTCTTTTCCGTCCGGAAATTTCATATATTTTTCTCCTTTGTGCGAAAAGTTATACTTTTCCTACCGAAAAGTATAGCACACTTTGTCCGCACTGTCAAGATTTCGCACAAAAAATTTTGCGCCGAAAATCGGCTTTTTTTCCTACCGTTTTGGGGGTAATTGTGGGATGTAAAGAAAAATTTACACAAAAAATGCGATTTCAAAGAAAAAGTGGTGGCGCAAAACGCGAAAATGGTGTACAATAAAGGCAAGAAAAGACCCCGACGATACAGAAAGGAGCTTACATATGAACTTTGGAACAAATTTGACAAATGCACGAAAAGCAAAGGGGATCAGCCAAGAGGAGCTTGCCGAGCTGCTTTGTGTCTCCCGACAAACGATCTATAAATGGGAAGCGGGCATCACCTATCCCGACGTGGATAAGCTGTGCGACATCGCAAGATGTCTTGACGTAAGCACCGCCTATCTGTTAGGGGAGGGCGTGCGAGAAGAGACCGGCGACGCACCCGCATGCGAGCCCGCAGAAGAAAAAAAGGAAGTCCGCATCTTGGATAAGACGGAAACGGTGCGCTTTTTCAAGGGCTTTGCCAACGTCATTGCCATCTGCACGATGGGGATCCTTTTTGCCGTGGCGATCTTTGTTTGCATCGGCGGGTTTGGCGGCGACGGCGCGGCCGTCTGGGGCTTGATCCCGTTCTTGGGGATCATCTTCGCGGCGGTGATCGGCTACGTGCTCGCGGGTATCCGCCACGATCAATATATGAAGGAGCATGACGGCGAGCTTTTGTTTGAAAAGGAAGAACTGAAGCACGAGCAGCGCGTTTTCGCGGTGAAGATCGTGATGGGGCTTGCGCTTATTTTTGTCGGCGTGCTGTTCGTTGTGCTGGCAGGCATCTTGGATGCCGAGCGCTTTAGCGTGATCGCGGTCACGGCGCTGTTGGCGCTGATCGGTGTGGCGTGCTACTTCTTTATTACGGCAGGCATCATGCACGATCTTTATCTGGGCGAGGAAGGTCCCCACAAGCACCACGAAAAGGAAAAGACCCCCGCGGATATTGCTTCCGGTGTCATTATGACGGTGGCGACGGGCGTCTTTCTGTTGCTTGGCTTTGTGTGGAACTTGTGGCACCCCGCGTGGGTGGTATTCCCCTTGGGCGGACTGCTTTGCGGCTGTGTGTCGATGATCTTCGGGAATAAAGAAAAATAAGAAAAAACGGTGCCTTTTCGGCACCGTTTTTTCTTATTTCAACAGATTTCTGATATATGCGGCGATCTTTTCGTCCTTGCAATTTGCAAAGAAAAGCTCTCGGAAGCGCTCACCTGCGATCGCACCGCGCAAAAGCTCCTGATCGATGCGGTCCAGGCACTCGGTCAGCGGGCGCAGCGTCTCGGCGCGCACACCGTCCAGGATCTTCTTGTTGCGCTGCTCGGGCACAACGCGCTCCTTGGGATATCCCTCGCCGTGGCCGAAGCCGAACAGCTTTTCAAAAATATAGGTGAGGTTCAGCTCGCCGCCCCAGCCGAAGCCCTTGGCGAAGGGGAGGGAAACGGCGTTGCCGTCGTTGACGTGGGCGAAGGTGTAGGCATCCACGGGGTCCTCCACGTGGCCGCAGATCACACCGGGGAAGCTGTTCATCGCAAGCATGGCGCCCTCGCCCGTGCCGCAACCGGTCACCACGTAGTCTGCCGCGCCGCTACCAAGCAGGATCGCGCCGAGAATACCCACCTGCACGTAGGTGAGCTGTGCCGCATCGTCGGCCTTGTACATACCGTAGTTATCCACCGTGTGGCCCATCGGCTCCACCACGGACGTGAGGGCCGAGAGGATCAGCTCGTTTTTTGCCGCCTGACTGTTTTCGTTGATCAATGCGATTTTCATAATTCTCTCCTTATTTTACAAAATCTTTTCTCATGGGATGGAAGAAATCCAGCATCACGCCGCCCTCCAGCGCGACGCAGCCGTGGGGGATACCGTTTTTCTTGAGGAGCGTGTCGCCGGCGGCGACCTCCATCGTTTCCTCACCGACGGTGAAGCGGAAGCGACCCGAGACGATATAGGTCAGCTGTGTGTGCGGGTGGCTGTGCAGCGCACCCACCGCACCCGTTTCAAAGGTGTTTTCCACGCACATCACCTGATCGTCGTAGGAAAGCACGCGGCGCACCACGCCTTCGGCAGCCTCTACCGCCTCGGTGTCCTTGTGATAAAGCACAGTTTGATCCTTATATTCCTTGCAATTCATATTGTCCTCCTTAGGGTTGTTTACCGATATAAGCCAGAATGCCGCCGTCCACATAGAGAATGTGGCCGTTGACAAAGTTGGAAGCATCGGAGGCGAGGAACACAGCGGGCCCCGCCAGATCCTCCGTGGTGCCCCAACGCCCCGCAGGCGTTTTCGAAATGATAAAGCGGTCGAAGGGGTGCTTGCTGCCGTCGGGCTGTACCTCGCGCAGGGGGGCAGTTTGTGAGGTGGCGATGTAGCCGGGGCCGATGCCGTTGCATTGAATGTTGTACGCGCCGTACTCCGAGGCGATGTTTTTGGTCAGCATCTTGAGGCCGCCCTTCGCGCTGGCATAGGCGCTGACGGTCTCTCGCCCCAGCTCGCTCATCATCGAGCAGACGTTGATGATCTTGCCGTGCCCCTTGCGGATCATCGCGGGGATCACCGCCTTCGCCATAATAAACGGGCCGTTCAGGTCCACGTCCACCACGCGGCGGAACTCCTCGGCGCTCATTTCATGCATCGGGATGCGCTTGATGATGCCGGCATTGTTGACCAGAATGTCCACCGTGCCGACCTCGCGCTCCACTTGGGCGATAAAGTCAGATACCGCCGCCTCGTCGGTGACGTCGCAGACGTAGCCGTGCACCTGCATCCCCTCTGCCGCATAGGCGGCAAGTCCGCGGGCAAGAGAGTCCTCGTTGCTGCTGTTAAACACAATGGTAGCGCCCGCTTCATAGAGCGCCTTGGCGATCGCATAGCCGATGCCATGGGAGGCACCTGTCACCAGCGCGATCTTACCCTTCAAAGAAAAATTTACCATAGCTTTTCTCCTTAATCATCATATTCCACCAGCATGACGGCATCGCAATGCCAGCCGCCGGTGTGTGCGGTATAGCTCCCCTCGTGCCAGTACACGGGCATGTTGTCCTGTGCGTGGATGGGAACGGTGGGACGCCAGATCTTGATACTCGTCTTACCGGTGATCCGCCGTATCTCCTGCTCCAATTCATAGGTCTTGCCGTAATTTTCGGTGATGTAGGACTCCAGAACGCGGTCCTTTCCGTCAAAGCGGGCAATATAGATGCGGTTGGTGGGCGCAAAGGTCTCTTTGGGGAACTCTGCCTCATAGCCGCTTTCGCCCACGCCGTAGTAGAATGCCATACCGCCAAGGTAGGTCTGGGAGCCATCGTAAATGCCACGGGACAAAAACTCGCCTGCCTTGCAGATGGGCTCGCTGCTTTGCCATTTGCCATCCCGAAAGGTGGCACAGTAATAGGTGGGCTTGTCGGGGTCGGGATCGTTGATGCTGTCCATGTGGAAGGTGGCGTAAGCCACACGCAAGGGCAGCGTGGAGGACACATCCAAGAGACGTGAGGTATAAGCCGTATCCTCAGGTGCGCGGTAAACGGTGTCCAGCTCCTCCAAATTCAGGACCTTGCCGTCATCCGCAAACAGGTTCAGATCGGTGGGGGTGCCGTCGCACCTCAGCAGCTGACCGTCAGAGCGAAAGATGCCGCTGCGGATGGTGTGATCCATGGATTTATAGGGATGACCGTACAGCGCAAACAGCCATTGCTCGTCATGACGCTCATCGGTTATGATGTCCTGCTTGCGGACGTCAAAGTAGAACAAGGACTTGGTCTCGCCCAACCGGGTGACGTAGATGTTGTTCTGCTTCACGTATCGCTCAAACTTCTCACCGGGGTCGGTGTTCAGAAATACTTTTGCCTCGCTCCACGTCTCGCCCTCGTCCTTGGAGTAGCGGAACACCCACTTGTAGCCATCCACGCGGGAGAACATCCACAGCTCGTTTCTCGCCGTGTTCTCATAGACCTGAACGTAGGTCGCCGCCCCGTCGTAGGGCAGGGAACGCTCGGGGCCGAAGGTGGAAATGTCGTAAGGGCTTTCCGTAAAGCGATACTTGACCGCCTTGACCTTGTGACCGGTGTAGGCCACAAAGATCCGTCCGCTTTGCAACACGCACACGGAGGGGGAGTTGTGCTCGTCGGCGTAGGTACAGTTCAAGGTACACAGGCAAAAATCGCGGCTGGGCACTTTGCTGCACTTGGCGTCCAGCTCCTTGATGTGGATCTCACCCATATCGGTATAGTAGCCGATGTAAGTCTTGCCGTTGTCGGCAACGATCGCTTTGGAATTGATCCACCAGTCCGTATTGGCACGCTTGATGCGGCACAGCTTCGCTTCGCTTAAATTTATCAACGCGATCACCCCTTTCTTTTTTACTATAGCAGAATTGGGAAAAGAAATCAACAAAAAAATCGAGCAAAAAGGGTTGAATTTCGAAACAGAATTTGCTATACTGAAAAAGGAGGTGAGCGTATGTTTTATCAAGATCCGAAAAGCGCCTTTCGCATTTTAGGCGTTTTTTACGTAGAGCGGGCGCGGCGAGATATCTTTGCGCATGACCGTCGGCACGCCGCACTTTCCTACCGCATCACGGGGAGTAGCGTTTTTGAGGACGCCGAGGGAAAAAAAGAGGCGCGGGACGGCGCCGTCACCTATATCCCCGCAGGATGCGATTATCACCACCTCAACCGCGAGCACGAGCGTATTCTGATCCTGCATCTGGAGCAGTGCGGTGAGGAGAAAAAGACCTTGCAGGTCCTGCCGAATGCGGGGGTTGCCGAGCCGCTTTTTTGCCAGCTGCTTTCCGCATGGGAGGCGGGAGGGGAGGGCGCTTATCCGCGCTGTATGTCGATCCTTTACAGTATTTTCGCGCTGCTTTGCGAAAGACAGCCGCAGGAGAGTGCTCCGCCGCCGAGCGTGATTGCCCCGGGCGTTACGGCACTGCGGGAGAATTTTCGAAACCCCGATCTGAGCGTCAAGCGCTTGGCAGATCTCTGCTTTGTCAGCGAGGTGTATTTTCGTCGGATCTTCCACGCGCATTTCGGCTGTTCCCCCTTACAAATGCTGTTGGAGCTGCGCTTTGATCACGCTACGCGCTTGCTTTCCTCCGGCTATTATACACCGAAGCAGGTGGCGGCGCTTTCCGGCTTTTCCGACGTGAAATATTTCCGCACCGCTTACAAAAAGCGCTTTGGCCGCACGCCGTCCGACGTGATCAACCATCACAAATAAGCAAAAAACGGTGCCAAACGGCACCGTTTTTTGCTTATTTGTTCGCCTGCATCGCGCGGCGGATGCGCATGGTCTCCTTCATACGAAGCTCGGTATTCAGGATCTTCTTGCGCAGACGGATGGATTTGGGAGTGACCTCGATCAGCTCGTCATCGGTGATGAACTCGATCGCCTCCTCCAGAGAAAAGACGATGGGGGGCGTGAGCAGCAGCTTTTCGTCCGCACCCTTGGAGCGGATGGCGGTCAGCTTCTTTTCGTCGCAGGGGTTCAGGGCAATGTCATCGTTCTTGGGGTTCTCACCCACGATCATACCCTCGTAGACCTCGGTCTGGGGACCCACGAACATGTTGCCGCGCTCCTGGCAGTGGAACAGACCGTAACGGGTGGTAACGCCCGCCTTGGAGGCGACCAGCGCGCCGGTAAAGCGCATCGGGATCTCGCCGCGGTAGGGTTGATAGCTGTCGAAGATCGTGTTGATGACACCCTCGCCGTGGGTGGCGGTCATAAACTCGGAGCGGTAACCAATGAGGCAACGGGAGGGGATCAGATACTCGATACGCGAGCGGTCGCCCACGGGGTTCATTTCCAGCAAATCGCCCTTACGTTGTCCCAATTTCTCGACCACGGGGCCGACAAATTCCTGCGGCACGTCCAAAAGCACGCGCTCAAACGGCTCGTATTTTTCGCCGTTCACTTCCTTGAAAAGCACGCGGGGGTTGGAGCAGCAAAGCTCGTAGCCCTCACGGCGCATATTCTCGATCAGGATGGAAAGGTGCATTTCGCCGCGCCCTGCCACCTGGAACTCGTCCGTGGTGTCACCGTCGGACACGCGCAAGGACATATCGCGCAAGGTCTCGCGGTAAAGGCGCTCGCGCAGCTGACGGGAGGTGACGAACTTGCCCTCCTTGCCCGCCAAGGGGCTGGTGTTGACGGCGAAGGTCATTTCCATTGTGGGCTCGCTCACCTTGACGAACTCCAGGGGCTCGACACAGGTGGTGGAGGTCACGGTGTCGCCAATGCTGATGTCACCGGCACCCGAGAAGCACACGATGTCGCCCATCATGGCGCTTTCCACGGGCACGCGCACCAAACCGTCGATCTGATAGATCGACACGATCTTGGCAAGCTTGGGGGCGCTGTCCGAGTGGTAGTTGGAGATCATCACGTTTTGATTTTGCTTGAGGCATCCGCGCTCGATGCGACCGATGCCGATACGACCCACGTAATCGTTGTAGTCAATGGAGGAAACCAGCAGCTGCAGCTCGCCCTGCTCGTCGCCCTCGGGGCAGGGGATATAGTCCAGAATGGTGTCAAACAGGGGCGTGAGATCCACCGCCTCCTCGTCTGCGGAGCGAGTGGCGGTACCGGCGCGGCCGGAGCAGTACAGCGTCGGGCTGTCCAGCTGCTCGTCGGTGGCGTTGAGGTCCATCAAAAGCTCCAGTACCTCGTCCTCGACCTCGCCAAGGCGGGCGTCGGGCTTGTCGATCTTGTTGATGACCACGATCACGCGGTGATTGAGCTCCAGCGCACGCTGCAGCACGAAGCGGGTCTGGGGCATGGGACCCTCAGCGGCGTCAACAAGCAGGATAACGCCGTTTACCATTTTGAGGATACGCTCGACCTCGCCGCCGAAGTCCGCGTGTCCGGGGGTGTCGATGATGTTGATCTTGACGTCCTTATAGTGCACGGCGGTGTTTTTGGCAAGGATGGTGATGCCGCGCTCCTTTTCGATATCGCCCGAGTCCATGACGCGGGTGACGGTCTCCTGATTTTCACGGTAGATGCCGCCTTGCTTGAGCATCTGGTCCACCAGCGTGGTCTTGCCGTGGTCAACGTGTGCGATGATCGCCACGTTACGAAGGTCTGTTCTTTGCATATTGACGTCCCTTTCTTTATCTAAAAAATACGATGAAATACTACAAAATATAATTATATCACTTTTGCCGCGCACTGTCAACGCGCGCACGCGTAGAAATTTGCGCGGATGCGCGTTTTTTTGTTGTGAAATTATGATAAAAAGCATTTCTCTGAAAAAAACTTTGAAAAAAGCAAAAAAGGGGGTTGACAAACAAAAAGGAATGTGCTATAATCTTACTGTTCGAAAATCGCTGGTGTGGCTCAATGGCAGAGCAGCTGATTTGTAATCAGCAGGTTGATGGTTCGACTCCGTTCACCAGCTCCAGTGATATTCGGCGGCACCGCCGCCGAATTATCCCGAACTCAATTTCATATGGGAGCGTTCCCGAGTGGCCAAAGGGGACAGACTGTAAATCTGCTGGCAATGCCTTCGGTGGTCCGAATCCACCCGCTCCCACCAAACAAGAGAGCCGACCGCAAGATCGGCTCTCTTGTTTTATCCAAGCCGCAGGCTTGGTATATCATCGCCGCGCGAAGTGCGGTGTATATCATCAAGGGCGCGTTGCGCCCTTGTATCTCATCACGCGCCAGCGTGCATCCTCCTGCGGCTTGATGATATACAATGCTTCGCATTGATGATATACCGCAACTTGTTGCGGATGATATACACGCCTTCGGCGTGATTGGGATGCGAGAATGCGAAAAGCTCTTGAATTGCTTTACAAAATATGATATAATGCACGTAAAGAGTTGGTTTTACCACTAAGAAAGAGAGGTAACAGAATGACTGAGTATGATGATCCAATTGTAGGCGAAATAAAAGCAGCGGTTTCTTTTCCCGTCGATGTCGAATGTGAAGGATATCCTGATGTAATCTTTAACGTAATATTTGAAAAACACCCCG
>SVSG01000036.1 GCA_015064415.1 Oscillospiraceae bacterium
TTCCGAGCTTGATTGCTCTTTTTACTTTTTTTAGAGTTGTATTCTCTTTCAGAATTGTCGAGATGTTCTTTCTCGCACTTACATGCTTTATACTCATCTCTTACTGTTCAATTTTCAAAGACCATTTCGTTGCCGCTCTTTGCGACAGCCCCACTATTGTATCACAAATCAAACTGCTTGTCAATACCTTTTTCAAAATTTTTTCAATTTTTTTGAAGTTTTTTCGTGGGAGCTCTGCACTTGCGCAGGCAACTCGTATAGTATACTACACTTTTTCCGCTGTGTCAACCCCTTTTTTCGAATTTCTTCAAAATTTTTTCGGCAATCAAAATATAGGTGCCATGCGCGCGCGTATACATATATGTAGTGAAAAATCGGGGCCGTCTTGTACGTTTTTCTTCCCCCAAAAACGTCCTTCTGCCACCATTTTGTCAAAACTTTACTCGGTTTTGTGCAATAAGCTCAGCATTCCCGGGCGTTTTTGTATCAAAAGAGGGCAATATTGACAAAACAAGCAAAATCTGCTATAATAAACACGAGCACCCACCATTTTCAGAAAGGAGTCCCACTATGAAAAAGATCACGTACAAATTGTTGACGATGCTGCTCGCCTTGTTCCTACTTGTCCCCACCTTCGCCTCCTGTGCCGCGCTTTCGATGAGCTTCGCCGATGACGCAGAGCGTCCGTGGACGCTTTACGAGGGCGTTATGGAAAATATGGAGGAGCTGGAAAACGCTACGCTGACCACCAACCTCACAATGGATGCATACGTCTCCAGACAGCATATTGCCACCAAATCCAGCTCGGTCGAGCAAATCGACATCGACGGCGACGAGCTTCGCCACCATCAGGAGACCTACGTCGAGATCATAAACGGCGCTATGATCACCGAAAGCACGACGATCTCCGGCTTCCAGGACGGCGCGATGTATTACACCTCGGATCAAGATACCATCTCGGGCAATACGACGCAGCTGCAGGCACCGATCTCCGTCGAGGCATACACCGCATACAACAATGAGTACAGAAGCGCCAACGGCTTTGACCTTCACTTCACCGCCAAGGATTGCGACAGCAGCGTCTGCGAGAAAAACAAGGACGGTAAGTGGGTCGGTACGTACACGGATTTTTCCAAAAGCTATATCGAGCGCGTGCTTGATGACCTTGCCGGTGTGGAAATCATCTTCGCCGAGGACTATGCCGTGGCGGACATCGTTATCACGATCACCGCAGACGGCTCCTTGAACCCGGAGTACATCGACGTTTCGTTCGAGTTCAAATCGGTCGACTCCTCAGCAAGCACCAAGGTCCCCGTTTTCTCCTTCTCGATGGAGATCGCAAACGTAGATGACACGGATATCGAGCGGATCGACCTGTCTGATTATCAGACCGTAGACGATCTTTGCTTCATCACGCAGGTGCAGACGACGGCCGCCCAATTCACCACGCAGGATGCGGGCAAATTTGCGCTGACCACCGTCACCAGCCTTGAGCTTGGGAAAAAGTCGCAAAAAGAGGATCAGCGCTTCTCCCTTTCCTTCTCCGACAAGGGGACGGGCTACTTCTACGAGATCGGCACAAGCGTGGATGATATCTCCGTGCGCGTCGTTTACAGCGACGAGGAGCTGAACACCTATTATAACAGAGAAAGCAAGCCGCGCAAGACCGAAAAGGCGACGGACGCCGTTGCAAGAAAGACCGTATACGGGCTGACCGTCCCCTCTGATTTTCAACCCGGAACTGTCACGGACGTGGAAAAGAAGGTGACGGACGGCACCGTTGTATACACCGTAAAGACCAACGCCAAGGAGACCGAAAAGGCCATGAAGCAGATCCTTGGAACACAGGCGCGCAATCTTGAGATTGTCGAGACCTACACCTTCCACGTCAAGGACGGGAAGCTGCAAAAATACCAATACGTGGCAAGCTGCACCTTCGATCAGGGCAACGATAAGGGCACCTACACGCTTACCATTATCGGTGCATATTCACAGTAAGAAAAACCGCCTAACGGTGACCCGTTAGGCGGTTTTTTTGACATTTTCACTTATTGTGCAAGCGTGAGATCGTTCTCGCGGATCCAGCCGATCTTGCGCAAAAGCAGGCACACGCTCCAGCTGATGAGCGCGGGCAACAGGAAGCAGATCAGCACAATCCCGATCCAGTCCAGCGCGCCGATCGCGTCGGGATATTCCCCGCCGAACCAGCCGAGCACGATGCTGATGGGGCCAAGCAGGCCGCACGTGCCCATGCCGGAGTTGATCGCAACACCGTACATCTTCATACCGAACACGCAGGTCGCAAGCGGCCCCGTGATCGCCGACGCCACCACGGGCGGGATCCACGCACGCGGATTTTTCACAAGGTTCGGCATCTGCAGCATGCTGGTGCCGATGCCCTGGGAAACAAGACCGCCCCAGCGGTTCTCACGGAAGGACATTACGGCAAAGCCGACCATGTGCGCGCAGCACCCTGCCACGGCCGCACCGCCCGCGAGGGCAAGGCCCTCGGCGTTTGCGGGGATCACACCTGCCACAGCCGCACCGGAAAGACCGATCGCCGCACAGATTGCCGCCGAGCTGATCGGAAGCGTCAGCGCAATACCGATGACCACGGAAATGATCAGGCCCATCACGAAGGGCTGCTGCAAGGTCGCCCAGCCGATAAATTTACCGACAAACCCAACAACGGTGCCGATGTAAGGCGCCACCAGAATGGCAAGCACGCCGCCGACAAACACGGTCACGAAGGGGGTCACAAGAATATCCACCTTGGTTTCCTTGGACACGGCCTTGCCGAACTCCACGGCAACCACAGCGATAAGCAACACGGCCAAAGGGCCGCCCGCACCACCCATATCGTTGGCGGCAAAGCCGACAAGCGCCGCGGAATACATCACAAGCGGCGGCGCCTTGAGGGCAAACGCGATCGCCACGGCCATCGCAGGACCTGCGGCCTTCGCGCCGTAAGCGCCGATCGTTTTAAAGAACGTAAGGCCGGGGATCAGGCCGATCGCGTTGAAGATCGTGGCGATCAGCAGCGACCCGAAAAGGCCGAGCGCCATTGCGCCAAGAGCGTCGATGCCGTAGCGCTTGGCAGAAAACTCAATGTTCTTGCGGGCAAGAAAGCGCGAAAACGCGTTTTTTTGTTTGCCCTGTTGCAGTTCTTCTTCCATTTTCAATTCTCCTTTTTGGTATTGGATAGATTTCGTCTGATCTGCGCCGCGCGGGAGCTGCCCGCTTCCTGCGGCTCAAAGCAGTTGGCGATAATGGGAAAATAGGCGTGATCGGTGAACACCAGATGCTCGATAAGCGGCACGCCCAACAGCTCCAGCGCGGTCTCCATATCCCGCGTCAGCGTCACGTCCTCGCGCGAGGGAGTGGCAAGCCCGCCCGGATGATTGTGCGCCAGCACCACCGACACGGCATTGCGCTGATAGGCGCGCTGTGTCACGGCGCGCACGGTCATGGAAACGCCGTTGAGCGTCCCCTCGCTCACGGTAAAGCAATCCAGCATCCGCATCTGTCCGTCAAACAGCACCGCCAGCATCCTTTCGGTCGACTGCCCCAAAAATCGGGGATACAGCACGGTCGCCAGCTTATCCAAGCTGTCGTATACGATCTTCGGCGAGGGCTTTTCGGCGCTGAACTTCTGCACGGCGTAGCGGCGGGAAAGCTCACCGAGCAGCTGCAGGTACGTTGTCGCGCTCTCTTTGATATAAGGAACGCGGGAGAGCTGCTCTGCGGGTGCCTCCAGCACGGCGGGAAGCGATCCGCACTCCTCGATCAGCTCGTGCGCGGTCTCGTTGGTGTCGCGGCGCGGCTGTACGTAGTACAAAAGCATTTCCAGCAGCTCGTGATCGGCAAGCGAGGAGGGACCCGATTGCCATACACGCTCACGCATGCGTTCGCGGTGCCCCGCGTGCCTTCCTTCGTTGTGCGATGCCATTGTCTCACCTCTTTTTTGTCTTTTTCTATATTCTACCACAATCTGTTGGAAATTTCTACCCCTTTTGCGAAAAAAGTTTCACAAACTTTCTTTACACATGTTTACATATGACAAGGCGCCCGCTTACAAGCAAACGGGCGCCTTGGGCATTTTATTGGGTTTGCAGACGAGAGTCCGTGCGGATCAGGCGGCGCAGATGAACCACGCTGAATATAAAGAGGAACGCACCTGCTAAGAACCAGGAGATCGGGTAGGAAATATAGATGGAGGCAAGTGAGTTTGAAAGCGAATTCGGATCGACGCGGAAGATGGTGAACACCCACACCACGCGCAGCACGCAAGCAAACAGCAAGCAGATGATCGTCGAGGTCAGCGAACTGCCAAGTCCACGCAACGTGCCCGAGCCGACCTCCATCAGCGCGATGATCGAATACGGCAGCATCGTCCAGAGCATGCGCGTGAGGCCCGCCTGATAGGCGGCGTGCGCGAGTGGATCGGTGGCAATATCCTTCACGTCGTAAAGTCCAAGCAAAATATCCTTAAAGCCGAACAGCACGCCCGTCACCATAAGGCCGACAAGAATGCCGAGTGCATAGCAGCACCCCATCACGCGCTTGACGCGGTGGTATTTGGCCGCGCCCACGTTCTGGCTGGTGAAGGTGATGGCGGCCTGCTGCATCGCGTTCACGGCAGTATAGGCAAAGCCCTCCAGGTTGGCGGCGGCGGCATTTCCCTTCACCACGGGCTGGTAGGCGGCGCTTGGGTCGAAGGCGCTGTTATTGACTGTGATGATGGAGGATTGGATCATCATATTGGAGATGGCGAAAAGCGCGCCCTGAATGCCGGAGGGGATGCCGATCAGCAGGATCTTTTTGGTCTCGCACGCGTCAAAGCGCAGCATTTTGAAGGAGAAGTGGCAGGGGCCCTTGTCGCGCGCCAGGTTGCCGTACAGCACGGCGGCGGAAACGGCGGCGGCGATCGCGGTGGCAAGTGCCACGCCCTCCACCGACATATCGCAGACCAGCACGAAGAACAAATTCAATCCCACGTTCAGAAGGCCGGAAAGCGACAGCACGATCAGCGGCGTGCGCGTATCTCCCTTTGCGCGGTGCAAGGCAATGGCGTAGTTGGAAAGCGCGTGGAACGGAAGCGCGCCGAAATAGAAGCGAACGTAGGTAACGGAAAGGTCCAGAAGGCGTCCCTGATTGCCCAGCAGCAGCATCACGGGGCGGGAAATGAAGAAACCGAGCACGGCGCCGAACACGCCGAGCGCAAGACCGATCATGGTGGAGGTATGTACCGCAATGGAGGCGCGGTCATGCTCCCCTGCGCCGATGTGTCTTGCCACCACCACGTTGGCACCGACCGAAAGACCGATGAAAAGGTTCACCAGAAGCGAGGTGAACGCACCCGTGGTACCGATGGCACCCACCGCGTCGGGCTCGCTGGAAAGTCCCACCACGATCATATCCGCCGCATTATAGAAGGTTTGCAGCAGATTGGTCAGCATCAACGGCAGAACGAACACCAATATCTTCCCGAGAAGCGGGCCGTTCGTCATATCAAGGTCTTTTCTTTTTGTTGCAGTCATTTTCTCCCTTTCCGGCACTTTGCCAAAAAAACACACAAACGTTCATGCCAATTATAGCACTCCCCCACCGCCGTGTCAATCCTTTTATGAAATAAAAGTATTGCAATTTTATTTATTTCATGTTATACTGAAAGCATCCGAAAAAGGAGGATGCCCTATGCTTTTGATCCATAACGGTTACGTAAAAACCATGACCTGTGCCGATATAGAAAACGGCGCCGTGCTCATCGACGATAACGGCAAGATCGCCGCCGTCGGCAAGGATCTCAAAGCCCCCGCAGGCACCACCGTCATCGATGCAAAGGGAAATTTGGTCACGCCCGGGTGCGTGGAAGCGCATTGCCACATCGGTCTTTCCGGCACGCCCGGTGTCTGGCAAAATTCCGATATTAACGAAAAATCCGACCCCGTTACGCCGCATTTGCGCGCCATCGACGGCATCAACCCGCGCGACGAAAAGCTGACGCTGGCTCTGCGGGGCGGCATTACCACGGCCTGCATAGGCCCCGGCAGTGCCAATGTGGTGGGCGGAACCTTTGTTGCCATCAAGCTTGCGGGCGAGTGCGTGGACGATATGATCCTGAAAAACCCCGTGGCGATGAAATGTGCCTTTGGTGAAAATCCCAAGAACGTCTACAGTCAAGTCGCGAAAAAAGCCCCTGTCACCCGTATGCAGATCGCGGGACAGCTGCGCGAGCTGCTTGCAAAGGCAAAAAATTACGCGGCGCAAAAGGAGGCAGGCAAAAACCCGCCCCTTGATGTGAAATTAGAGGCAATGACCCCCGTGATTAAAAAGGAAATTCCCCTCAAGGCGCACGCGCACCGTGCGGACGATATTCTCACCTCGATCCGCATCGCCAAGAAATTTGACGTAAACCTCACGCTGGATCATTGCACGGAGGGCTTTCTGATTGCAAAGCACCTTGCAAAGGAGGGCTATCCCGCCATCGTCGGCCCCTTCTTTCCCGGAAAAAGCAAGATTGAGCTGCAAAACAAGGGACCGCACAACGTGGGGTTTTTGCACAAAGCGGGCGTCAAGGCTTGCATCACCACCGACGCGCCCGTGGTCGCGCTGGAATTCCTCCCCCTTTGCGCGGGGCTTGCCTGCAAGACGGGGCTGCCTTACGACGAGGCGTGGCGCGCCATTACCCTGACCCCCGCCGAGATCATGCACATTGACGACCGTGTGGGGTCGCTTGAGGTGGGTAAGGACGGCGACGTCGTGATCTGGGACAGTGACCCGCTCACCGCCGTGGGAGCCGCCCCCCTTTACACCATCGTGGAGGGGAAAGTCGCTTATTGCGCACAAAACCTAAAATAACTCATACCGTTAGCGGGGTAAATACACTTTTCCCGTTCACATAAACACTTTTTTCAAAGGAGAATATTAAGATGCTTTTTATCAAAAACGGATACGTAAAACCCATTACGAGTGAGGATATCGAGAACGGCGCCGTCCTCATCGACGATAACGGTAAGATCGCCGCCGTCGGCAAGGATCTCAAGGCCCCCGAGGGTGCCACCGTCATCGACGCGAAGGGGCGTCTGGTCACACCCGGCGTGGTCGAGGCACATTGTCACATCGGCATCAAGGGTACCCCTCAGCTCTGGCAAAACATTGATCACAACGAGGTTTCCGACCCCGTTTGCCCGCATCTGCGCGGCATCGACGGCATCAACCCCCGCGACGAGGGGCTGGAACTGGCCATCCAAAACGGCGTGACCTGCGCCTGCACGGGCCCCGGCAGTGCCAACGTGGTGGGCGGCACCTTTGTTGCCATCAAGCTTGCGGGAGACCGCATCGACGATATGGTCGTGAAGAACCCCGTCGCCATGAAGTGCGCCTTTGGCGAAAACCCAAAAAATTTCCACGGTCAGATGCAGAAAAAAGCGCCCCTTACCCGTATGCAAACGGCAGGACTTTTGCGCGAGCTGCTGGCAAAATCCAAAAATTACGTGGCGCAAAAGGAGGCAGGCAACAACCCTGCCTTTGATATGAAGCTGGAGGCGATGATCCCCGTCATCAAAAAGGAGATCCCCCTCAAGGCGCACGCGCACCGCGCGGACGATATCCTGACCTCGATCCGCATTGCGAAGGAATTTGACGTCAACCTCACGTTGGATCACTGCACCGAGGGGCATCTGATCGCGGAGCACCTTGCCAAAGAGGGCTACCCCGCCATCGTCGGCCCCGCGCTGATGGGCAAATCCAAGATCGAGCTGCAAAACAAGGGCTTGGAGACCGCAGGCATCCTGCACAAGGCGGGTCTTAAGGTCAGCATCACCACCGACGCGCCCGTGGTCGCGCTGGACATGCTTCCCCTTTGCGCGGGTCTTGCCTGCAAGGCGGGACTGCCCTACGAGGATGCGTGGCGTGCCATCACCATCAATCCCGCCACCACAATGAATATTGCCAACCGCGTGGGCTCGCTTGAGGTGGGCAAGGACGGCGACGTCGTTGTCTGGGACAGCGACCCGATGACCGCCGTGGGTGCGGCGGCGGCTGTCACCGTGGTGGACGGCAGGATCGTTTACCAAGCAGAATAAATATAAAACAGCCAAAAATCCCCCGAAACTCGTACCGTTTCGGGGGATTTTTGATTTTTGTCACGCGGCGACGGGATCCTTTCGGCCAAGCTTGCGGAACTCACGCCACATGAAGATATACAGCACGACGGCGGTAACGCCCCACGTGACGGGGTAGGACACGTAAATCATGCCAAGCGTCGGGAAGGCGCGGAAGACGGTATAGATCCACACGATGCGCAGCACACAACTGCCCACAAGCGAGGAGACGGTGGCAAGCATCGACTTGCCAAGACCGCGCAAAACGTCAGATCCGCAGGTCATAAAGGCGTGCAGAATGTAGTAGGGCCACATATACAGCGCACGCGTGCACGCAGCGGAATAGCAGATCCTGGAAAGCTCGTCCGTGCCCTCCTTCACGCCGTAGATCGCAAACAGCGGGTCACGCAAAAGCAACAGTAAAAGCGTTGCAATGCCACCGACCAACGAGAGCAACAGGGTACCCATAGCGGCCACGCGCTTGACGCGCGCATAGTTTTTCGCGCCGAGATTCTGGCTGGTAAAGCTGACGCACGCGTGCCCCGCGGCGCTGAGCGCCGTATTGCCGAAGGTGGCAATATTCGCGGCGGCGGCATTTCCCTTCACCACGGGCTGATAGGCGGCGCCGGGATCGCACACGGCATTATTGACCTGCACGATAGAGCTTTGAATGATGATGTTGGAGATGGCAAAGAGCGCGCTTTGCACTCCCGCGGGAAAGCCGATGCGCAGAATGCTTTTTACCTCATGCGCGTGAGGCCTCAGATGCTTGAAGGAAAAATGGCAGGGTCCCGGATCCCGCATCAGATTGCCGAAAAGCACCGCCGCGGAAACCACCGCCGCCACGCCCGTGGCGATGGCCACACCCTCCACCGACATATCCAGCACCAACACGAAGAACAAATTGAGCAGCACGTTCAGAATGCCGGAGGCGGCGAGCACCCGAAGGGGCGTTTGAGTATCCCCCTTGGCGCGGTGGATGCCCATTGCAAAGTTGGCAAGCGAATGAAAGGGCAAGGCAAGAAAGTAGATGCGCGCGTAGCGGACGGAAAGCTCCAAGAGGCGTCCCCGATTGCCCACACCCCGCATCACGGCAGGTGCAAGCGCAAAGCCAATGACACCGCCAAGCACGCCGATGGCAAGACCGACCAACGCGGCGCTGTGCACCGCCTCTTTTGTGCGATCCTTCTCACCTGCGCCAATGTGTCTGGCCACGACCACGTTCGCGCCCACGGCAATACCGATCAGGAAATTCAGGATCAGCGCCGTAAAGGCCGTGGTGGTGCCGATCGCACCCACGGCATCCGCCTCGCTGGAATACCCCACCACGATCATATCCGCCGCGTTGTAAAACGCCTGCAAAAAATTGGTGACGATCACGGGGAACGCAAACAAAAGCATCTTGCGGAACAGCGGTCCCTCAGTCATGTTGATATCCTTACGCTTCAACAGCGTCATCCCATCCCCTTCTTCCCTCATATAATACACTCATTATAGCACCCCATTGTTTTTAGTGTCAAGCCGCGCATGGGCTTTTGACAAAAAAAGCAATTCTTTTTATAAAAAAAGAATGTTTTTTCACAAAACACAAACATTTCACAAACACCTCAATCACAAAACAAAGTTATGCTATAAAATAAAATGGGAAGTTTTTCGGAAAAGGAGGCGTTCATCTTGAGAAAAACGATCCGCGTGACGAACGCGCGCGGCAAATATGTGGATAAAGAGATCAATTATATTCCCGTGCGCTATATCATCGCCGCACTACTGACACTTTTTTCCATCCTTGCCATCATTGGCATCGTGGTGGCGCTTTGCTATTTCGTTCCTTATTTTTATCTTTCCGCCTACCTGACCGCCTTCGCGTGTCTTGTGCGGCTCATCTCCTCGGACGACAATCCCGACTACAAGGTGCCGTGGATCGTGTTTGTGATGGTACTGCCCATCGCGGGCTTCATGCTGTACCTGATGTTCTACTCGCGCAAGCTGCACAAAAAGTTTATTCGGCGCCTGTCCGAGCTGAAGATCTACCGCCACCAAAAATGCGATGATGAGAGCATGCGCGCGCTGGAGCTTTCCGACCCCACGGCCGCCACGCAGGCAAAAATGCTGACGCGTATTGCAAGCACCGCGCTTTATGAAAACACCAAAACCACCTACTACCCCTCGGGCGAGCAAATGCACGCCGCCATGCTGCAGGAGCTGGAAAAGGCCGAAAATTTCATTCTTTTGGAATTTTTCATCATCGAAGAAGGTAAATTCTGGAACAGCATACTCAAAATATTGGAAAGAAAGGTAAAGGAAGGTGTAACCGTCCGCGTTTGCTACGATGACATCGGTTGTATGTCCACCCTCCCCGGTAACTATGCAAAGCACCTGCAACAAAAAGGAATCGACGCCGTTCCCTTCTCGCGCCTGCGCGGAAATGCGGACAGCGAATTCAATAACCGCAACCACCGCAAGATCTTGGTGATCGACGGCAAGGTGGGCTTCACGGGCGGCGTCAATATTGCCGATGAGTATATCAACGAGGTCGAGCGCTTTGGCCATTGGAAGGACGTGGGACTGCGTCTTGAGGGCGAGGGTGTCTTTGAGCTGACCTCGCTGGCGCTTTGTGATTTCGCCCTCAACGTCAAAAAAATGCCGCCGCGCCCGAAGGATTGCTACCCCACCCAGCCGGAGATACGCGCAAACGGATACCTTATCCCCTTTGGAGACGGCCCCCGTCCGCTTTATGTGCGCCGCGTGGGCAAAAGCGTCATTCAGAACATGCTGAACACCGCCACGCGCTACGCCTATATCACCACGCCCTATCTCATCATCGACAACGATCTTTGCACGTGTCTGGAAAACGCCGCACTGCGCGGCGTGGACGTGCGCATCATCCTGCCGCACATCCCCGACAAAAAGCTGGTGTTTGCCATGTCGCAAAGCTTTTATAAAAGATTGATGGATGCCGACGTCAGGATCTACGAATACAAGCCCGGCTTCATCCATGCCAAGACCTATCTGGTGGATGACACCTATGCCATGGTCGGCACGATCAATCTGGACTATCGTTCACTTGTGCACCATTTTGAAAACGGCGTGTGGATGTACCGCTGTGATTGCCTTCCCGACATCAAAAAGGATATCGAGCAGACGCTTGACAAAAGCATTCTTGTCACAACCGATATGCTGAAAACAGGTCATTTGCGCCGCTTTTTCCGCGCGCTTGTGCGCATCTTCGCGCCCTTGATGTAACCGCACGTTTTGCACCGCCCGCCACGGGCGGTGCTTTTTTTGCATTTTTTTGCAGATTAACAAAACAAAAACATTTCGCAAAAAAAGCAAACACAATCCCGCCGTATACTATGGGTGTAAAAATCAAACGGGACACCCGAAAGGAGAAAACATTATGAACAACAACGATCAGAAATTCATCGCACAGAAGATCCGCGCACAGTATATGGAAAAGGAAAGCACCGAGCTTGACGCGCTGCGCACGCTTGACAAAAAGGTACGCCGCCCCGCCGACGTTTTCGCTTACGTCACGGGCTCGATCGGTGCCATCGTGATGGGTGCGGGCATGAGTCTTGTCATGACTGAGCTCGGCGCCATGCTCGGCATCGCCGCTCCGCTCATCCCCGGCGTTGTGATAGGCGTTGTGGGACTTGCCATCGTCCTTGCCAACATTCCGTTCCATAAAAAGCTGCTTGCCGCCCGCCGCAAGAAGTACGCCCCCGAGATCCTTGCACTCAGCGAAAAGCTGATGGCCGACACGAAAGAGCAATAATACATAAAGGTGAAACGTCATGGGTATCAAGAATTTTTTCAAGAAAGCATTTTCCGATATGAAGGCAAGCACCAAGGCACAGCACGAGGTGGATAAGGCAAACTTCGCCGCCACCAAGGCCGAAGGCCGCGCCACGTGGGAGGAGGCCAAGATGTCTCCTGCCGCCAGACAGGAAAAGATGCAGGAGGAGCGCGACGCGCAGATCGAGGCCGCCAACACCCGCCGCGCAGAGGCCGAGGCGCGCATCGACGCCGCCGGATCCCGTCAAAAGTAAGAAAAAAGGGCGCGGCGCGCCCTTTTTTTACCCGCACAAACAAAACTTTAACATTTCTGTGTTAAAATAAGGGCAGTAAAACCGAAAGGAGCGCATTATGTTCAAAATTTTAGTGGTAGAGGATGACCGCGACCTCAACCGTTCGGTCTGCACCTTTCTGAACAACAGCGGATATGAGGCCGTCGGTTGCCTTGGCGCCGAGGAGGCCTTTGACAGGATGTACGAAACCGTCTTTGACCTGATCGTATCCGATATTATGATGCCCGGTATCGACGGGTTTGAGCTTGCCAAGACCGTGCGCTCGCTCAACGAGGAGATCCCGATCCTGTTCATGACCGCGCGCGATGATTTCGCCTCCAAGCAACGCGGCTTCCGCGTCGGCGTGGATGATTATATGGTCAAGCCCATTGACCCGGATGAGTTGTTTTTGCGCATCGGGGCGCTGTTGCGCCGCGCGAAGATCGCCTCCAGCCGCCGCCTTGAGATCGGCAGCTTTCAAATGGACGCCGACGAGCGCAGTGCCACGCTGGACGGCGAGGAGATCCCGCTCACCGCACGCGAGTTCAATTTGCTTTACAAACTGCTTTCTTACCCCAAAAAGACCTTCACCCGCACCCAGCTGATGGACGAATTCTGGGATGCGGACACACAAACAAGTACCCGCACCGTGGACGTGTATATGACCAAGCTGCGCGCCAAGCTTGCCGCGTGTGACTCTTTTGAGATCGTCACCGTGCACGGACTTGGCTACAAGGCGGTGATCAAATGAACGCGCACAAGCACGCGGGGTACGTATGGCGCCTTTTGCGACATTATCTGATCTTTTTCTCACTGGTCGCCTTCGTCATCACCTGCTGTACGGCGCTGTTCGTCACGGTACTTTCCGACTCACTTGGCGTAGAGCTGACCGACGACAACATCAGCGCGGCGGCGAAGATCACCTTTGCCAACGTGGTGCTGCTCAGCTTGCTTTTCACCTTTGTGGACTGGGTGCGCCGCCGCCTTACCGTAGAGCGCCCCGTCAAGCGCATCACCAAGGCAGCCGAGCAGATTATGCAGGGGGATTTCAGCGTCCGCATCAAACCCCTTTCCAAATTTGCCACAGACGAAAGCTTCAATCGCATCATTGATTGCTTCAACCAGATGGCCGCGGAGCTTGGGGGTGTAGAGACGCTTCGTACCGATTTTGTGGCCAACGTATCGCACGAAATGAAGACACCGCTTGCCGTGATGCAAAACTATGGCACGCTGCTGCAATCCCCCGACCTTGACGAGGAAAAGCGTCTGGAATACGCCAAGATCATCACGGAAAGCGCCAGACGTCTGGCAGATATGATGACCAATATCTTAAAGCTCAACCGTCTGGAAAACCAACGGATCTATCCCGTGGCGGCAGAGTTTGACCTCACCGAGCAGCTTTGTGAGTGTCTTTTGCAATACGAGGACACTTGGGAGCGCAAAGGCATCCAAATCGAAACGGATCTGCAAGAGGGCGTGCGCGTGCGCGCGGATGCCGAGTTGCTTTCGCTTGTCTGGAACAATCTGTTTTCCAACGCCTTCAAATTTACCGAGGCGGGTGGCAAGGTCAGCGTATCGCTTCATACCGACGAGGCACACGCCTTCGTCACGGTGCGCGACACGGGCTGCGGCATCTCCCCCGAGGTCGGTGCGCACATTTTTGAAAAGTTCTATCAGGGTGACACCTCCCACAACACCGAGGGCAACGGTCTGGGCCTTGCGCTGGTCAAGCGCGTGGTGGACATCACGCGCGGTGAAATACAAGTAGAAAGCCAACCGGGCCACGGCACCACCTTTACCGTAAAGCTCAGAAAAATATGAAGAAAATACTGAAAAAGATAGGGACGTATCTGCTTTTTCCGCACATTGTCCTTATGCTGGGGCTTATCCCGCTTGCCCTTGTTGCGCTCCTTTTTGCCTTTTTACGCTGGGGCTCCGACTCCCCCCTCAGCTATCTTGCCTACGCCCTTTCGGCCTACGCGCTGACGGTCGTTTGCATGCGCGCCCCCGCCATTTGGCGTTGGCTTCGTTCTGAAAACAAATGGCTGTTGCGCTGGCGCGCTGACGTGCGATGGCGCGTCAAGCTCACGCTGTATTTTTCGCTTTTCCTGAACGTCGCGTATGCTCTTTTCCAGTTGGGGCTGGGGCTCACGCACGCATCGGTGTGGTTTTACACGCTGGCGGCGTACTATATCCTGCTCGTTGTCATGCGCCTTTCCCTGCTTCGGCACACGCGCCGCTGGGCACCGGGAGAGCGCCCGCGCGCAGAGCTTTTGCACTACCGCCGCTGCGGCATGCTGCTGGTGATGATGAACCTGGCGCTTGGCGGCATCGTCTTTTTTGTCACCTGGCAAAATCGCACCTTCCACCACCATGAGATCACCACCATCGCCATGGCCGCCTACACCTTCGCGGCGCTGACCCTTTCGATCCTGGGTCTTGTACGCACCCGCAAGCAAAAAAGCCCCGTTTTTCTCGCAGTACAAAGCATCAATCTGGCCGCTGCGCTTGTCTCAATGCTGACGCTGGAGTGTGCCATGCTCACCACCTTCGGCACAGCACACGATCTGCTGTTTCGCCGCCTGATGATCGGTATTTTCGGCACCGTTGTGGCACTTTTTGTACTCGGGCTTGGCATTTTCATGATCGTTACTGCCACCAAAAAATTAAAAAAGGAGATGCCCCTCGCATCCCCCAAGGAGAATATCAATGGAAAATCAGAATAATTCCCAATCCTTCCGCTATACCTACTCCCCCAAGCAGCAAGAGGAGCTCAAGCGCATCCGCGCCAAATATCTGCCGCCCGAGGAGGACAAAATGGAGCAGATCCGCCGTCTGGACGCGCGCGTTTACAACAAGGCCTGCATCTGCGCTCTTATCGTCGGCATTCTGGGCGCGTTGATCTTCGGCACGGGGCTTTGCTGCTGCCTTGTGTGGCAAAAGTACGTGCTTGGCGTGATCGTCGGCGTGGTCGGCGCGATGGTGTGCACCCCCGCCTACCCGCTTTTCCTGCATATCACGAAAAAGGAAAGAGCGCGCGTCGCCCCCGAGATCCTGCGCCTGACCGATGAATTGCTCAAATAACTCATACCGTTCTGAGGGTAAATGAGATCCGCCGCGACCTTTGGGCCGCGGCGGATCTCATTTTTTAGCCCTGTGGGGCAAGGAACTCGCGCTCGATCAGATTGATGATGATGCCCGCGTTCAGCTCCATTGCGCCGCGCGGATACCCTTCCTTGATCTTGCCGTGGTAAAATTTCTTTTCATAGTGGGCAAACGCCTCTTCCTTGCTGCCGCCGCGCGAAAGGATCGCGAGGATCTCGTCAGCGGTCTCCTTGGCGCTTGCGGCCATGTTCTCCAGATAGTACGCGGTCTGCGCGGCATCCAGAATGCCGAAGTGCGGGGCAAGCACGTACTCGATGTCCAACGCTTTCGCCTTGGCGATCGAATCCAGCGCCATCTGCACGCCCACAAGATAGGAGGGCATGATAGTCTTGTCTCCATCGTAAACGCCGAGCGTTTCGCAGCCGACAAGCAGCTTTTCCGATGCAAGATAGAAGCCGATCGAGCACTTGGTGTGCCCGGGCAGTGCCACCACGGTGAAGGTCATATCTCCCGCCTTGATGCTATCGCCGTCGGCAACGGCAATATCCACCTGCAAGTTATCGATCAGATCCTCATACTCGCCCACGCCGCAGGTCGTGGCAAACTCGCGGTCCAGCTTGCGCATCAGCGCCTTGGCGCTGTCCTTGGCGAAAATGCGCGCGGCGTACTCACCCGCCACCACCTTGGCATCCGGCCAGTAGGTCTTGACGTAAGGCGCGCCCAACGCGTGATCGTAGTGCGAGTGCGTCAAAAAGATATAGTCCAGCGCGCGCTCGCCAAGCGCCTTTTTCACCTTCTCCGCCACGGCAAAGCCGGTAAAACCGAAGCCCGTATCAAACAAAACCGCCGTTTTGCCATCGTCCAATAAAAACGCCGCATCCCCCGGATGCTCGCGTACGTCCGTTACTTTTACGTTCAACATATGCTTCCCCTCTCGGTTCAATTTTTCCGTATTTATTATACCGCATTCGTGTCACTTCGTCAAGAGAAAAGCGAAAAGGAAGGTGCGAGAATGCTTGATTTCACGCTTTTACCACAGAAAGAACTTGAAGATCGCTTTTGCCCAACCAAGCCATGCCGGAACATGTGCATCAAGCCATGCAACAGCGCGTGGTATATCCGCTTTTGCAAAATCTCCGATATGGCTGTAAACGCTTCCTTCCGCCGCTGATTTGCCAATGGCGATCATACCATAGGCGTGATCGCCAACGGCAGCATATTTGCCGACGGCAAGCGCGCCCGTCGAAAAGCAACCAACGGAAAGCGCACCGAAGGAGATCACGCCTATGCTGATGGCGCCTGCCGCAAACAAGCCAAGCGCAACGGAGCCGACCGCAAGTAGCCCGAGCGAGAATATGCCTGCACAAATTAAGCCGAGTGCCAAGACACCGAAAGAGAATACGCCCATGGAAAGCAAGCCAAGAGATACGATCCCTCGTGACATAAGGCCAATGGAAAATACGCCGCGTGCCTTCATTCCTATCGCAAAAAATCCGTGCGCGTCCTTGCCGATGTGATAAAGCGGCATCCCGCACACCGTTTTTGTGCTCTTTCGCTCGTGAAATTGTTGTTTGAAGATATTCCAAAAGCTTTCTTTTTCGAAAGGACCCGTGCTTTGTTTTTCGGCAATATCCTCATTGAGAAGGTAATCCATTGTGCATTCAAACAGCTTTCCCATTTTGATCAGCTTGTCCGTTTCGGGGTAAGCGATATCCGACTCCCATTTGCTGATGGCTTGACGGCTGACGCCGAGAACGTCCGCAAGCTGCTCTTGGGTGTAATTATATTCTTTTCTGAGCTTTGATAGCTTTTCACCAAGTGTCATCCTTTTTCTCCTTATGATTTCTAACGCCGCGTTACCACTATTGTAGCATGCAAGGGAGAAATACACCACCAAGTTGGCGTTTCTTTATGTAAACTTCAGGTTGCACAGAAGAGCACGTGCGGCTTGATGCAAACGTGTTCTTCCTCTGTTAGATTATATCATGCATCCCCAAATAAATCAAGGAGCAGAACCTTCCGCGCCCTCTCGCACAGCTCTGACAAACAGCAAAGCGGCGGAACTTCCACTCCGCGCCGTCGGCGCGAGCAAAAAGAAGGACGCCCCCGACCGGGGGCGTCCTTCTTTTTGCTGCCTTAAACGAGTGAAAAGGTGTCTGAACATAGGTAAAAACGAACAAAAGGTGTCTGGTATGTCATCAGCATTTAATCATTAAAACGCCTCGACATTTCTTCTGCATCATATTCGAGAAAATACGGTTTCAATTTGTTA
>SVSG01000037.1 GCA_015064415.1 Oscillospiraceae bacterium
GCAAAAGAGGCAAAGGCAATAGGCTTGAGTATACGAAAGCCAGCGGCTTGAGCCGCTGGCCGGTAGTATTGGGCTTTTAGCCCTTGTGCAAACCACCCGTTTGACGGGTGGTTATGATTTTGCTATAATGCTGTCCGTACTTTTGCAAATACTGTCTGCGGGCAGGACACCGCGCACAGCGACAAGGGGGTAGACCTGCGTGCGCCGTCCCACCACGGTGCCGGGGTTAAGCACCGCGCCGCAGCCGATCTCGGCAAAGTCACCGAGAAACGCGCCCACCTTTTTGCGTTCGGTAGGGAGCGTAAACGTGTCACTTTTGATCACCACAAGAGATTTATCACCCTTGACGTTTGAGGTGATCGCGCCCGCGCCCATGTGCGCGCGGTAGCCGAGGATGGAATCCCCGACGTAGTTGTAATGCGGCACCTGTGCCCCATCGAACAAAATACTGTTTTTAAGCTCCGTGGAGTTGCCGACAACGGCGCCCTTTCCAACAAGCACGTTGCCGCGCAGGAAGGCGCAATGCCGCACCTCGGCCTCCTCGTCGATGATGCACGGCCCCGCAATGTGGGCGCTTTGCGCCACGCTGGCGCTTTTGGCGATCCAGACGTCGGGGGCGGGGTGATGAAACCGATCCCCATCCAGCGTGGCACCGATCTGGGGGATCCATTCACCGATCTTGGAAAGCGCCTCGTGCGGATAGAGCGTTTTTTTCAAAAAAGCGCCCGCGCGAGTGTGTAAAAGGTCAAAAAGCGCGTCAGTTTTGATTTGCTCGATCATAAATGCCCCCTCTTTTTCATCACCGCAATCACGTCAAAGACGCATTTGCGGCAGATCTCAATGCTTTCCGCCTCTGCCATCACGCGCAATACGGGCTCGGTGCCGCTTGCGCGGATCAAAATGCGCCCCGTCTCGCCAAGCTCCTCCTCGGCCTGCGCCACGGCGGCAAGCACCGCCGCGTCCTGCAGGGCGGCTTCCCGATCCTTGACCTGCACGTTCTCCAGCACCTGCGGATAGACGGTGTACCCCTCTGTCAGCTCTGCAAGCGTTTTGCCGCTGTTGCAGATCAGCTCCATCAGCTTGATGGCGGTGATCAGCCCGTCGCCCGTGGTGGCCAGCTTGCTGAAGATGACGTGACCCGACTGCTCTCCGCCGAGACGGTAGCCGTTTTTCTGCATGCACTCATACACGTATTTGTCGCCCACCGCCGTTTTTTCATAGCGGATTCCCAGGCGCTCCAGCGCCTTGTAAAGCCCGAAATTCGACATCACGGTGGTGACCACGGTGTTGTGGCGCAAAAGGCCCCGTTCCTTCATATATCCCGCCATCACGTAAAGAATGCCGTCCCCGTTTACCACGTTGCCGTTCTCGTCTACGGCGATACAGCGGTCGGCATCCCCGTCAAAGGCAAAGCCCACGTCAAGGGCGTTACGCTTGACGAAGCCCTGCAACACCTCGATGTGGGTGGAGCCCGCCTCCTTGTTGATGTTCACCCCGTTGGGGGTGCTGTTGATGACATAGGCCTCCGCCCCCAGCGCGTCAAACACCGACTTGGCAATGGCAAAGCACGCGCCGTTGGCGCAGTCAAGCCCCACCCTTTTGCCGCGGTAGGACACCGTGGAAAGAGAGATCAGATACCCCAGATAGCGATTTCTGCCTGCGGTATGGTCCACCGCCACGCCGATCTCCTCGCCCGTGGCGAAGGGAAGCTCTTCGCCGCTGTCCAGAAAACCCTCAATGGCCGCGATCGTTTCCTCATCCATCTTTTCCCCGTTGCGGTCAAACAGCTTGATGCCGTTGTCAAGGTAAGAATTGTGGCTGGCTGAGATCATAATGCCGCAGTCAAACCGATCCGTGCGCGTAATATAAGAGACGGCGGGGGTGGGGATGACGTGCAGCAAATATGCGTCCGCGCCCGAGGCGGTGAGCCCCGCCACCAGCGCGTACTCAAGCGTATAGGAGGAGCGGCGCGGATCCTTGCCGATGACGATGCGGGCCTTGCGCTCCTTGCCGAAGTAATGACCGAGAAAGCGCCCGATCTGCCACGCGTGGGCGCTGGTCAGCGTGCGATTTACCTCGCCGCGAAAGCCGTCTGTGCCGAAATATTTTCCCATGGATAGCTCCTTTCAAGTCCGTTTTGTAAAGATTATGCTACGTTTGTAACGAAAGTGAGACGCTACTTGTAATTTGGCGCGAAATGTGGTAAACTATACAAAAAGAAACGGGAGGTGACGCGGTGCAATTCGCAGTGAACAAGACGGACGATGGCAAGCTTTTGCGCGCTTTTTTGCGTGAATGCGGTGTGTCCGCGGCACTTCTTGCGCGTCTCAAGCGTCGCGAGGGCGGTATCCTGTTAAACGGCGCACCCGTCACGGTGCGCGCCGTTTTGCATGCGGGGGACACGGTGGAGCTGGCCCTTGAGGACGGGGCAGGGGAATCGAGCGTCGTGCCGCGTGATCTACCCCTTGACGTGCTTTTGAAGACCGAGGACTTTGCCGTGCTGAACAAGCCGTGCGATATGCCGACACACCCCTCGCACGGGCATTTTGAGGACACGCTGGCAAACGCACTGGCCTATCATTTTTCTACGCCGCAACAGCCGTACCGCCCGCGCTTCATCAACCGTCTGGATCGCAACACCACGGGCGCGGTGCTGGTGGCCAGCCATGCGCTTGCGGCCGCCGTGCTTTCCCGCGCCATGGCGGCAGGGGAGATCGAAAAGGAATATCTCGCCTTGGTTCACGGAGCGCTCACCGCGCCTCGGCGCATTGAGGGCGGCATTCGCCGCCGCGAGGAAAGCATCATCTTCCGCGAGGTCTGCCCCGTGGGTGAGGGGGAGTATGCACTGACGCTTGCCGAGCCGCTTGCGTGGAACGATCACTTCACCCTGGTGCGCCTTTGCCCGCAAACGGGAAGGACGCATCAATTGCGGGTACATATGGCCTCGATCGGGCATCCGTTGCTTGGAGACGATCTTTACGGGCGCGCGGACGGCTTTCCGCGTCACGCCCTGCACGCGGTAACGCTTGCTTTCCCTGCACCGAAAACAGGGGAACGTATCCGCGTTTTTGCGCCCATTCCCGCAGATATGCTGCAAAAAATCGAGGAGCTTGGAAAGGAGGCGGTCCTGCTTGCCAAACAAGAAAGTGAAGCGCATTGAACGCTTGCCGCTCTGGTCATGGGTGTTTTTCGGCATCGCCGCGCTCGCGTTGCTTCTTTGGATCGTGGCCATGATGAGCGAGGGCTTTGCCAACCTTTTCAACCGCACTGTGGGCGCGTTCTTTCGCATGATCCTTGCGCACATGACCTCCTGGCTCCCGTTTTCTCTCGCGGAATTTATTGTGTATACGGTGCCTCTTTTCGTGATCGTGGTGGGGGTGATCGGTTATCGCCGCCACTGCGACACCTGGCGCGCTACGGGGCTTTATATCTGTGCGCTGGTGTCGGCCTTCAGCTTACTTTTCTCGCTTTTTGTGTTCAGCTTCGGTACCGGGTATCACACGACCTCGCTGGACGAGCGGCTTGACGTGCAGGCCGTCGAGGTGAATAAGGAAAGTCTGATGGATACGGCGCAGAAGCTGGTTGCGGAGCTTGACGAGCTTTGTGAGCACGTGGAATACGGCGCGGACGGCTTCTCCGTCATGCCTTACGATCTCACAGAGATGAACGCGCGTTTGCTTGCCGCGTACGAGCCGATCTCTGCAAAATATCCCTTTATCCAATCCTTGAACAGCCGCTTGAAGCCGGTGCTGGCCAGTAAGGCCATGAGCTATACCCACATCACGGGCGTATACAGCTATTTCACGGGGGAGGCCAATCTGAACGTGCATTTCCCGGACTATACGCTCCCGTTCACCGCCGCGCACGAGCTGGCGCACCAGCGGGGGATCGCAAGGGAAAACGAGGCGAATTTCGTGGCCTTTCTGGTGTGCAGTGGCGCCGAGGACGTTTATATCCGCTATTGCGCATATCTCAACATGTTAGAGTATGTGATGAACGCGCTGTATATGACGGATATCGAGGCCTATCGCGCGCTTCTTGAGACTCTGGACGCGCGTGTGCTGGAGGAGCTGCGCGCATATTCCGACTTTTTCGATACCTTCCGCGATTCTGTCGCCTCGGATATTTCGGATGCCGTGAACGATACGTATCTGAAGCTGAACGGCAACGAGGCGGGAACGGCCAGCTACGGCCTTGTGGTCGAGCTTGCGGTCGCTTACTTTGCACAGTCATAACAAGATCCCCCGTCCTTGACACAAGGGCGGGGGATCGCATATACTGCCAACGAAGCTTTTTTCGGGGGTGGAATATGAACAGAGTGATTGTCAGCGGGGGTACGCCCCTTACGGGCGAGGTGCGGATCGGCGGCAGTAAAAACGCGGCGTTGCCGATCCTGTTTGGCGGGATCCTGACGGGGGAATGTTGCACGTTCTCTGACCTGCCGCGTGTGAGCGACGTGCTGCGCGCCTTGGAAATTTTACGGTTTTTGGGCGCACGTATCCGCTTTTTTGAGAACAAGGACGTCAGCGTGGACTATCGCGGGATACGCCCCGTGCTGCCGCCCGCGCGTCTGACAGGAACGATCCGCGGCTCTACATACCTACTTGGTGCCATGCTGGCACGCTTTGGAGAGGCCCGTCTTGGCGAGGCGGGCGGGTGTGATTTCGGGGGACGCCCCATCGATCAGCACTTAGCGGGCTTTTCGGCGCTGGGGGCCGAGGTGATCGCAGGGGATGGCGTGTATCTGCGCGCTGCCAACGGCCTTACGGGGTGTGATTTTACCTTGAAAATGCCTTCTGTCGGTGCCACGGCAAACTTGATGCTGGCCGCGTGTACGGCACAGGGCGAGACGGTCATTCGCAACGCCGCCGCGGAGCCGCACGTGGTGGCGCTCGGCGAGTTTTTGCGTGAGGCAGGCGCGCAAATTGAGGGAATTGGTACCGAAACGGTACGAGTTTTCGGGGGTTCTCACCTGCATGGCGCTTCGCATCGGCTCTTACCCGATATGATCGAGGCGGGCACGTATTTGTGTGCGGGCGTTGCCACGGGCGGGGAGGTCACCGTCACCGAGGTGCGCCCCGCGCACCTCGCCGCGCTTACGGATGCTTTTGAGGAAATGGGCATACGGGTAAAGAGCGGCACGGATTGGATGGCGGCAAGCGCCCCACACGGCTATCGCAATATTTCGATGCAAACGGCACCGTATCCCGGTTTTCCAACCGATCTGCACCCCCAGCTTGTAAGCTTGTTTGCGCTGGGTGGTCGCGCCACGGGGGAAGGGCGGCTGCGGGAGTGCATCTGGCAAGGACGGTTCCGCTATGCGGAGGGGTTGCGCAGAATGGGTGCGGACGTCACAGTGTCGGAAAATACCGCTACCGTTCACCCTTGTTTGTTACACCGCGCAGCCTTGCGCTCGCCCGATCTGCGCGGCGGCGCCGCGCTGCTTCTTGCAATGCTTGCCACAAGGGGAGAAAGCGAGCTGACGAACGCCTGCACGCTCGCGCGCGGCTACGAGCATCCGGGGGAGAAGCTTTCCCGCATCGGTGCCCGCGTGCGGGTGTACTAAACGCGCATTTCGAAGAAAAAAGCACACGAAAGCGAAACTCGCTTTCGTGTGCTTTTTTTCATTTACCCCTCAGACGGTGCGACTTTTTCGCACTTCTCAAAGGTGAGTGTGCCGTCCTTTTCGGCAATTTTCACGCGGTCTCCCGCATGGAATTTGCCCTCCAGCATGGCATTGGAAAATTCATCCTCCACAAGGCGCACGATCGCGCGGCGCAAGGGGCGCGCACCGTACACGGGATCAAAGCCCTCCTTGGCGACCAGTGTCGCCACAGAGTCTTCGAATTCCACCTCGATGTTCAGCGCCTCGATGCGCTTTTGCACCTCGGAGAGCAGGAGCGTTGCAATGGCGCGGATGTTCTCCTCATCCAGACGGTTAAAGACGATGGTGTCGTCGATACGGTTCAGAAATTCGGGGCGGAAGGTGGCCTTCAGCGCCTGCATGACGCGCTCCTTGGGGGTGTTATCTGCCTTCGCGGTGTCGGCGGCAAAGCCCACGGTGCTCTTAGCGGGGCCCGTAAGGGCGGATGCCCCCACGTTGGAGGTCATGATCAGGACCGTGTTCTTGAAATCCACGCGGCGGCCCTGCGAATCGGTCAGAATGCCGTCCTCCAGCACCTGCAACAGGATGTTGAACACGTCGGGGTGTGCCTTTTCGATCTCGTCGAACAGTACCACCGAGTAGGGCTTGCGGCGGATCTTTTCGGTCAGCTGACCGCCTTCCTCAAAGCCCACGTAGCCGGGAGGGGAACCGATCAGCTTGGACACGCTGTGCTTTTCCATATACTCGGACATATCCACGCGGATCATGGCGTTCTGGTCACCAAAGAGAAGCTCGGCAAGCGATTTGCAAAGCTCGGTCTTGCCCACGCCCGTGGGGCCAAGGAAGATGAAGGAGCCGATCGGGCGCTTGGGATCCTTCAGCCCCATGCGTCCGCGGCGAATGGCACGCGCCACCGCCGAAACGGCCTCATCCTGCCCGATCACACGCTTTTGCAACAGCTCCTCCAGATGCAGAAGGCGCTCGCTCTCCTCCTCCAGCAGGCGGTTTACGGGGATACCCGTCCATTGTGTCACCACGTCGGCAATGTCACCCTCCCCGACGGAAAGCTCGGTGCTGCTGATACTCTTTTCCCAGTCGGATTTCGTTTTTTCATAGCCCTCGCGCAAATTCTTTTCCTCGTCGCGAAGCGCGGCGGCACGCTCGAAATCTTGCGCCGTAATGGCCTCCTCCTTCTCGCGGGAAAGAGTGGCCAGCTTCTCCTCCGTCTGTTTGAGATCGGGCGGGGAGGTATGTGCGGTCAGGCGCTTGCGCGAGGCGGCCTCGTCCACAAGGTCAATGGCTTTGTCGGGCAGATAGCGGTCCGCGATATAGCGCGCGGAAAGCGAAACGGCGGCCTTCACGGCCTCGTCCGTGATCTTCAGCTTGTGGTGCGCCTCGTACTTGTCGCGCAGACCCATCAGGATCTGCACGGCCTCCTCGGGGGAGGGCTCACCCACGCTCACGGGCTGGAAGCGGCGCTCCAGCGCGGCGTCTTTTTCAATATTTTTACGGTATTCGGAAATGGTGGTCGCACCGATAAGCTGCATCTCGCCGCGCGCAAGGGCGGGCTTGATGATGTTGGCGGCATCCACGGCGCCCTCTGCGGCACCCGCACCCACGATGGTGTGGATCTCGTCGATAAAGAGGATCACACTTGGGTTTTGTGCGACCTCCTCCATCACGCTTTTGAGGCGCTCCTCAAACTCGCCGCGGTATTTGGCACCCGCGACCATGGCGGCAATATCCACCGTGATGATGCGCTTATCCTTCAGCGTTTCGGGCACGCTGCCGTCCGCAATTCTTTGCGCCAGACCCTCGACCACGGCGGTCTTACCCACACCGGGCTCGCCGATAAGGCAGGGGTTGTTCTTCTGACGGCGGGAAAGGATCTGGATCACGCGATCCGTTTCCTCGTCGCGGCCGATGACGGGATCGATCTTGCCCTCTTTTGCCATGGCGGTCAGATCCCTGCCAAACTGGGAGAGCGTGGGGGCACCCGCAAGCTCGCTTTTGTTCTTTTTCTCGCGGGCGGGCGTTCCCATATTGCCCTTGCTTTGCGGCTCGGTGATGCCGAAAAAGCTGTTCAGATCGCTGACAAGCTCCGTGCTTGAGGTGTGCAGTGCCTCCAGAATTTTGACGGCCATGCTGTCGCTCTCGGCGAGAAGGGCCATCAAAAGGTGCTCGGTGCCGATATAATTCTGGCCCGTGCGGTGCGACTCGATGGCGGAATGCTCGATGATGCGCTTGGTGCGCGGGGTCATGTCGGCGGGGGTGACGTCGCTGTGCGAGCCCTCGCCCACCTCCTTGACGATCTCCTCACGAATGGATTCGGGGGCGATGCCGTGCTTTTCCAAAAGTTTTGCGGCAACGCTCTCCTTTTCCGCGCAAAGCGCGAGCAAGAGATGCTCGGAGCCGATATAGGTGTGCCCCAGCTCACGCGCAAGGCGCAGGGAATTGTTCAGCACGTTTTGTGCTTTTTGCGTGAAACGGTTGGTCATGTATTTTGTACCTCCCATGCTTGTTTGATAAAGGCGGCGCGCGCCGCATCGCGCTCTATAGCGCTTTTTGGGGTGGTTGCCGATTGCATCGACAGCGTGGCGGGCAGCGCGTGGATCAGCATTGCGTGCAAGCTCTCATGCGAAAGCGAGGTGATCTCACCAAGCGCCACGCCCAGCTTCAGATCGGCAAACAGCTTGAAGAACTCCTCCGAGGAGAGCAGCGTGGCGTGACGTGCCACACCCTCGGCGCGGTGAATGCGGTCAGCGCGACGCAAGGCGGCCTCGCCCGTGGGGGCGGCGCGCAGCTCACGCTCCTTTTTGATAATGTTTTGCACCGCATCGGCAAGTTTATGCAAAATTTCTTCCTCGGAAAGCCCCAGCGTCACCTGATTGGAGATCTGATAAAGCCCGCCGTAGGATTTGGATCCCTCGCCGTACAGCCCGCGGATGGTCAGCCCCAGCTTGGAAAGCTGATGCGCAAGCGAGCTGATCATACCGTTTTCCGAAAGGGCGGGGAGGAAGAGCATCACGGAGGCACGAAGCCCCGTGCCGAGGTTGGTGGGGCAATGCGTCAGATACCCCAGCTTCTCATCGTACGCGATGGGAAGCGCGGCGTCCAGCTTGTCGTCGCACTCGGCGGCGAAGCGGTACGCGTCCTGCAGGGCAAGGCCCGGCAGAATACACTGAAGGCGGATGTGATCCTCCTCGCAGGTCATGACGGAGATGCTTTTGTTATCGTCGCGGAAAAGCGCGTGCGGCCCCTTGACGGCGGCAAAGTCGCGGCTGCAAAGATGCTGCTCGACCAGCGCCTCGGCGGCAAGCGGGGAAATATCCTCCATATCGGTACGCTTGAAGGCATCTCCCAGTGCTTTTGCCGTAAGGTCGATGATCTCCTTTGCTTTTTCTGCGCTCAGTCGCTCGCCGAAGGGATAGCCCTCTAAATTGCGGGCGAAGCGGATACGGGAGGAGAATACGACGTCGGCCTCGTTGCCTTTTACCTGATACCATGCCATCTCAGTTTTCCTCCTTTTCCAATGCTTTGATCTCGTCGCGAAGCGCCGCCGCGTCCTCGAATCGCTCGGCGGCAATGGCCTCGCGCAGCTCATTTTTGAGGTTGCTCAGCTTGTTTTGCCTGTCGCGCAGGGCGCGGTGTCCGGCAGGGGCGCGCCCCACGTGGACGGCTTTGCCGTAAAGGGAATGGATCGTTGGCTCCAGCTCTGCGGCAAAGGACTTGTAGCACGCGGGGCAACAGACCTTTCCTGCGCGGCGAATGTCGGCAAAGGTGGCGCCGCACCCTTCGCATTTCTTGGCGGTGGATTTTGCGGGGGAGGTGATGCCGAACAAGTCCCCGAAAAGGTTGCCGCCGAAGGGGAAGTGTGCGGAAAAGCCCGCTTCGCTTTGCATTTTGGCGGCGCACTCGGCGCACAGATGCGCCGTGGTGGTCTCACCGTTTACGGTCTGCTTGAAGAGAACGGTTGCCTCCCGTTCGTTGCATTTTTCGCATTTCATAATAAATCCTCCTTACATCAAGGATAGTAAAATATGTTTGAAGATATTCGCTCTTACCACGCGGCGTCCTTCGGGAGTGACGTCGGAAAGCGCCCCGTCGGATACGGCGTTCTGAATCAGTGTGGCCTCACGCTCGGTGATAAAGCCGTTGCCCAGCAGATTTTGCAGATAGGCACGCGCCTCCTGCTCGTCCAGCGTGCTGCCGATGGCGTAAAAGAAGTGCATCAGATATTCGTCACGGTGCATTTGCTTGCGTACGATGCGGATGCACCCGCCGCCGCCGCGCCGCGATTCCACGATGTAACCGCGCTCGGGGGTGAAGCGGGAGGTCAGCACGTAGCTGATCTGGCTGGGCACACAGCCAAGGCGTCCTGCCATCTCGTTTCGTTGCAGCTCCAGCGACCCGCCGGATGCTTCCAACATTTCCTCTATCATTTTTGCAATTTGATCTGCTAACATAAGCGCCTCCTTTTGACTTTTGGGTAAGTGATTTGACTTTCTTTGACCTTTGTGCCTTTAGTATACCGCGAAAGTCAAATAAAGTCAAAGTCAAAGAAAGTCAAAGACGAACAATGAAAAGCGATTACGAACGGTTATCGCGATTTATCTATGCTTTTTCTCTCAAAATCAAGTTTTTTCAAAATTTTGACTTTTACGTGAAAAACAGCCGCACAGATCTCGATGCGGCTGTTCGTTGTATTATTTATATTGTAGGGCGATGGGCTTCTCTGCCAAACAAAAAACGGATGCATCTTGAAATGCATCCATCCTTTGGCAAGGATTTTTGAAGGGGTGTGGGGAAACTTTTTGCAAAAAGTTTCCCCACGAACGCCCCTACTGCGGGAAATAATCCGCGTACAGATGGTTATAATACCGCGCCAGCTCCTCCCACGTGGCGCGGTCGACCTCGCCGTCCTCGGGCAGGCCGCTGACCCGTTGCAGTACGCGCACGGCGTTTGCCGTGTCGCTGTCATACGTGCCGCTTTGGGGCACGGCGGCGGGGAAGGTGAGATCCAGCGCGATCTCCTGCAGCGCGTGCTGGATCACGCGCACGAGGAACTGCTCCTCTCCTATTTTTACGCGATAATCGCGCGGCGCGCGCGGAAAATGCGCGATGCGCGCGGGCGCGGCATTCTGTGCTTGCTCGCGGGTGTAGCGCGCGAATAAGCGCTCCCACGTGTCCTGATCCGCCCGCCCCGTGACGGGGAGCCCCTCGCCCGCTTGAAAGCGGCGCACCGCCTCCTCGGTGGCGGTGTCGAAGATGCCGTCCACGGGCAAGGGGGAAAGCGTGTCGTCAAAATAAGCCAGCGTGCGCAGATAGCGTTGCAGGTTTTGCACCGCTTCCTTTTCGTTTTCTCTCGGCATTTGCTCACCTCCCCAGCTCAAAGCCCGGATATTGCCCGTCGGAAAGCCCCGCGCCGTTTGCAATATCGCTGTAAACGTCGGTGATCGCCGCCCACGTGATCGCGCCCACGCGCCCGTTGATCGGCAACCCGAACTCCTCTTGAAACGCGATGACCGCATCCCGCGTGCGCGCGCCGAAAACTCCGTCGGGGGTAAGGGCGGGAATGCGCGGGAAAACGGGGGAAAGCGCGGAAAGGTATTGCTGAATGACGCGCACGTCGTCACCGCGCGCCCCGATGCGAAGCACCACGCCGGGGAAGGGGATCACGCGCCCCTCGACAAACTCCGGCGGAATGGTGGAAACGATGCCGAGATAGGCGTCGTAGATCGCCTCCCACGTGATCTCGCCCACGATGCCGTCGGCGGGGAGTCCAAAGGTGTTTTGCACGTCGATCACCGCCGCCCACGTAGCGGGGCCAAAGGTGCCGTCCACCGCAAGCGGGGGCACCGTGCTGTAATAACCGGAGAGATAATTGATGAAATATTGCAGGTTCAGCACGCCGAGCGATACGTCCCCCTCGCGCAACACGCCGGGGTATTGCGACGTGACCTCCTCCAAGGTCACGCCCTCGCCGTCGATCTCGTTGAGGCGCTTGACCGCGTTGTAGATGCGGCGGACGTAGTACCACGTGGCGCGCCCCACGATGCCGTCCACCGTAAGCCCGAAGATCTCCTGAAAGCGGCGCACCGCCGCCTCGGTGTCCGAGCCGAACACGCCGTCCGTTTCGGGAATTTTGGGGATGGAGGGATAGTTGCGCCCGATGCGGTTGAGACGGATCTGCAGCGTGCGCACGTTGTCGTTCACGCTTCCCACGCGCAAGGGGATCGCGGGTGCGCTCTCGCGCAAGGGCCCCACGGGCACGTCGGTGACAAGGTCAATGTCGTCGCCGTAGTAGTATTGCAGGATCTCGTACGGCGTGTACCCTTGCTCCGCAAGGTCGACGGTGCCCCATTGTGAAAGCCCGTCACAAGTGACGCGCCGCCCATCGCAGTAGGCCGTGAACAGCGGTTCTACGCTGCCTTGGCGCACGATATAGCTGTCGAACAGCTCTAAGGCGAGTGTTCGGATGTTCTCGAAAATATCCCGCCCTTCGATGAATTTCTGGTCGATCGAGGTGGAATTGGTGATGTCGAAATCATACCCGCGCGAGCGGTAATATTCGGTATAGATGCGGTTGAGTACGAAGGAGATCTGCGCGTACATGTTGGCACGGATCGCGCTTTCCGGCCAGGTGGGGTAGATCTCGCTGGAGGCCACGTTGGCAACGTACTCAAGGAAGGGGAGCGTCACGTTGCGCGCGTTCTCCTCGGGGCGACCGAGGTGTACTGTGACGGTGTCGGGAATGTAGGGTAAAGCGGGCATCACAAACCTCCTTGCACGCCGAAATCGCCTCCGTCACCGAACTGTGCGGGGCGGTTTTGTGTCAATCCGTCGGGCGAGCCGTTTGCGGGGAGCGGTACCAGATCCGCCTGCTGATAGGCGGTCACGCCGTCAAAGATCGGCACGTGGTTGTAGTTAGCGGTGCCGTAGCCGCGACTTTCCACCACCAGATTGTAGGTGGAAAAGGGCGGGACGTCGGAAGGGCTCTGACTCTCCGCGCGTGCGGGCGCCGCGAGCGCTATCCGTTCGGTGCGCCCGTCCGCACCCGTTTTCAACGTGTAAAGCAGCTCGTTTCCCCCGTCGTCGCGCGAAATGCTGACGAACGCGCCCGCAAGCGGGATCGCGCCCCTTGCCGTGGTGACCTGCACCGCAAGGTAGCCCGTGCCCGCCATAGGTGTGGTGTTTTCCTGCATCGGGTGTCCTCCTTTGGCATTTGAAAATCTCACCGTCAGTATATGTGCGGCGATCACCCCGCGGTGCGCACTTTTTTGCGGATTTTTTGAAAAAAAGCAAAAACCCCCTTGATTTTTGAGAAAGGATATGGTATAATACCCTCGTTACGCCGGAATGATGGAATTGGCAGACGTGCTGGACTCAAAATCCAGTGGTAGCGATACCGTGCGGGTTCGACCCCCGCTTCCGGCACCAAAAAAGAGAGGCACCCACACGGGTGCCTCTCTTTTTTGGTGCCTTGGGAACGGGGGGCCGCGCCAGACCTGACAAAGAGGGCTGCATTTATCATATGGCGCGGGAAAGTACGGCGGCTTTGCGGAGCAAACGGCGGTGTTCAGCCGCCGAGGCGTACTTTCAAGCTCGTTTTCAAAGAAAACGAGGTGGACACGCATTCCGGCACCGGCACCCACACGGGCGCTCCTCTTTTTTGGTGCCTTGGAAACGGTGGGCCGCGCCAGACCTGGCAAAGAGGGCTGCATTTATCATATGGCGCGGGAAAGTACGGCGGCTTTGCGGAGCAAACGGCGGTGTTCAGCCGCCGAGACGTACTTTCAAGCTCGTTTTCAAAGAAAACGAGGTGGACACGCATTCCGGCCACCATCACTTTTCTTTAAACAATTTTGTCCAATATAATTGACAAAGCGCCGCTCTTGTGCTATAATGTGCGTGTCTAATATATTTGACAGGAGGCCTTGATGAACGAAAGAATGAAGCAAGCCCGCATTCAAAAAAAGCTGTCTCAGACTGAGCTTGCCAAAAATATTGGCGTTTCGCGGCAAACGATCAATATGATCGAGAACGGGGGATACAACCCCACGATAGAGCTGTGCATCCGCATATGCAAGGAGCTGGACGTTACGCTCAACGATCTGTTTTGGAGGGAATGATATGTTTTACGATGAAAGAATAGAAAGTGTGAAGGGCAGGATATCGCGCAACGCGATCCTTATATCCTTCTTGGTATCTGTGGTGCTTTGTGGCGTGCATCTTGCCAACATCATCAGAAATGCGCCGAACAACAAGTGTTATTGGTTTGTTGTTTTGGAAATTGCCATATGCGCGGGATGTGCTTTTGCGCTGTTGTTGGGGGGTGTGCGCGGTAAGCTTCAGGAAAGGGACGAGCGGACCGAGGCGGCGCAAAGCGCGTTTTATAACCGCGCGGCAAGGGCTCTGATCCTTTTTGTCATGGGCGTGTTTGCGTTCACCCTGCCCGTTGTGCTGTATCTCGGCCGCCCCTCAAGCTTTGCGGACGGCGGCTTTGACGGCATCCTTTACGTGCTCTTTTTCATAGTGGGAATATACGTGGTCTACGGCTTCAGACGCAACGATATTTACTTCAATTATTCCATCATGGAAAGCGACCGCTATTACAAGGGTGTTTTCAAAAACCTTGGCAAGCTCGGGCTTTTAGCGCTGGCTTTTCTTGGCATATCGGCCATTTCCTTGATGGGGGTCATAGCCCTCGAATCGCCTGAGCCCGTGCGTGTTTTGAAGATCTGCTTACACGTTGTGGCGTATTACGTCGGGGCTTTTTTGGAGCTTGCCATTCTATATCTCCTTTATTCCTTCCTTGAAAAATGCAGCTACAACAGCGAAAACGCCATATCCAAATCCACCATTCTCTCGTTGGGCATCACGATCTTCATATATGCCGCCTATGCCGCAAGCATGATCTTCGTATACGCTACGGCAATCACCCAAGCGAGTGCTGCGTTGCTTTCCTCGCTTTTGTCCACGCTTGATACTTATATCAAATTTGCGCTTTTGATCTTTCTCACCTATTTCGGATATGAGTACCAAAGAATGCGCAAAAACCGTTTGCTCTCGGCCGCTTGCATCACCATTCTTCTGGGAGAAACGCTGGCCGTGCTTGCCAGACAGATCTCCGGTGGCATGCTATACGTATTCATGCCGGAGCTGATGCAGGAGGGCGGGTACGTCATCAACGAAATACTTGCTATGGTAAATGTGTCCGTCGAGGATGCCTCCACGCTTGCGGATACGGTGGGGCTTGTGCTTGTTATCTTCGCTCTTGTGAAGGATAAGGTGATCCACAGGGCACATCGCTTCGCGATAGTGGCTTTTGGCGCGTTTGGCGGTCTGGAGGTGTTCCTGCGCACGCAGATCGACGTTTTGGAGGTCAATATTTACCATTTTATCGTGGAGATCATTGTGCTTTGCTATTTCGCCGTGCTTGTCGCGTGCACGGCAAAGCGAACGAAAGGGATGGAGTAAATCGCTGTATTTTTCCGCGCAAAAACAAGACTTTTTCGCCCGAATGCGGGCGGGGGCTTGCTTTTTGCGCGGTTTTGTGCTTTAATAAAGGTAACTTTTGCAAAGGAGAGAGCTATGAAAAAGAGTGCTTACGATATGCTTGGCGTGATGATCGATATGTCGCGCAACGGCGTGATGCGCATGGACACGCTGAAACAATATTTTGTATATTTGCAAAAAATGGGGTATAACTGCGCGATGCTGTATACCGAGGACACCTATGAGGTAGAGGGCGAGCCCTACTTCGGCTATATGCGCGGCGGCTATACGATGGAAGAGCTGCGTGAGCTGGACGCCTATGCCGCCTCGCTTGGCATTGAGCTGGTCCCGTGTATTCAGACGCTTGCTCACCTGCAGGGGTTTGTAAACTGGAAGCAGGTGCCCGTCGATATTGATGACATTATGATGGTCGGGGAAGAGCGCACCTACGAATTTATCGAAAACGTGGTCAAGAGTGTGCGCAAGTGCTTCAAGAGCCGTCGCATTCACATCGGTATGGACGAGGCGTGGAAGCTGGGCCGCGGCAAATATCACAACAAGAACGGATGCGAGAGCGCTTCCGTTATTATGAAAAAGCATCTTGCGCGTGTGAATGAGATCGTCAAGAAATATGATTTTGAGCCGATGATCTGGTCGGACATGATTTTCCGCGACCTGTCGCCTAAGGGGGAATATTATCTGCCGCGCGCGGAGATGCCGCAGGCATTGCGCGACGCGATCCCTGAAAATATGAGCTTGGTATATTGGGATTACTATCAGACCGAGGAAGAGCCATATGACGCGATGCTTTACAATCACGAGCAGATCACAGAGAAGGTGTGGTTTGCGGGGACTGCATGGTCGGGGCACGGTTTTTTGCCCCTGAATCGCTATGCCGAATCGACCTTCCGTCCTGCGCTTCGCGCTTGCCGTAGGCACGGTGTGCGCAATCTTTTGAACACCACGTGGGGGGATGACGGTATGGAGTGTCCGCGCTTTGCGCTGTTGCCCTCGCTGTATCGCTTTGCGGAGTATGCCAAGGGGAACGAGGATGAGGAGAGCATCCGCCGCGGCTTCAAGCGGCTGTTTGGCGCGGAGCTGGATGATTTTCTTTCGCTGGATGACCTCAACGAGATCCTGATCGGATTAAATTCGCGCACCGCTGCGGCACCCAAGGTCGCGCTTTACAACGATCCCTTCAACGGTCTTTTGGATTGCCGCGTGGATCCCGCGCGCAAGGACGTGATCGCGGCATCCGCCGAAAAATGGCGGGCGTGCGCGAAAAAATATCGGAAATGGGGATATCTGTTCGACACCGCCGCCAAGCTTGCCGACGTGCTTGCTCTCAAATACGATCTTGGTGTGCGCACGCGAGGGGCTTATCAGGCAAAGGATATGGAGGCGTTGCGGGTGCTTGCCGAGGTGGATTACCCCGAGGTCGCACGCCGTCTCAAGCGCTTTATGCGCGCCTTTGAGAAGCAATGGTACCGCGAAAACCGTCCCACGGGCTTTGACGTGCAGGAGATCCGCTTAGGCGGGCTTTTGTGCCGCATCGACAGCTGCCGCCGTCGCTTGCTTTCCTTCGTGCGGGGCGAGATCGACGCGATCCCCGAGCTTGCAGTGATCCTGCTGCCGGACAATATCCCCGACGGTGCACACAGAACCTACGGCATGGTGGTGACCCCCAACCGCCTGACGCATAAAATCGTTTGAGAAAAGCTCCCCCACGGGGGAGCTTTCTTGCATTAGTGCCTTTAGGCAGTTGAGCGCGAAGCGCGAAACAGACAACCACCCGCTATGCGGGTGGGCAACAGAGGTTATACCAAAAAATCTCCTAACATGGTACAATAAGATGCTCAAGTCTATTGCAA
>SVSG01000038.1 GCA_015064415.1 Oscillospiraceae bacterium
CTGTGCCGAGCAATAAATAGCAATGTGGTTCTTCCCAGTGCCCATATTCACTTATTGCAAATGTTTCATTATCAATCTTTTCGATATGAAACCATTCCATAGCACATCCTCCCTCAAATTCTTATTTATCGTTCTGTTTTATCGCCAGTTTCACCTTTGCACTACAAAGGCATCGGGCAAAGCCCATACCCCGAAGGTTGCGCATCCAAATGCTCCCTTGTGTAAAGGGAGCTGTCGCGTTAGCGACTGAGGGATTGTTTCCTGCTATTTTGAGCTTTTTACGATCCCTCCGTCAGCCTTCGGCTGCCACCTCCCTTTACACAAGGGAGGCTTTTGCTACCCCCATTATAGCAAAAGTCGGCAGAGAAAACAAGTTCTCTGCCGAAATTTATATGTGTATCCGTAGGGGAGACCTGCGGTCTCCCGCGGGCGAACACAGTTCGCCCCTACCGCGTTCCGAAAACATCCTTATGAGAACGCTCCCGATCCTTGCGGTTTTTTGTTTGGCTCAGGTTTTGCCGTTGGGGGTGGCGATGCCGCTGTAATGCTCAAAGCCGGAGAGCTTCTTTGGAAGCCGCTCGACCTCCAGCGGCTCGATCACGCTGTCCTTCCCTTCCAGATAGCGCCGAAGCAAAAGCTCGGCAGTCTCGCAACGCGCCACCACGCCGCCGTAGCGCACGTCCAGATTGCACCAGCCGACGATCTTATTGTTTGCAAACCACATTTCTTTGTGTGCCAGATGCACGGCGCGTGTTTTCTCGCGCAAAAGGGGTAGAAGCTTCTCGGCAATTTCCGCCAGCACTTCCCTTTTCCCCGCCTTGTAGGCAGGCACCAGATTTTCCGCGATCAAGGTCTTTATGGCAAGATAATCGAACACGCGGTAGGCAAAATCGTACAAATACTGCCACGGATCCCCCTCGCGCGCTCGCAGGACCTCCTGCATCCGCGCGGCGCAAGCGGCGTAATGCCCGCTCATCGGGCGCTCAAACAAATGCGTATCGTAAAGCCCCTCTAAAATATCCTGCCAGAAAAGCGGCTTGCCAAGGAAGCGCTTGGAATACTTTTCGGCAAAGGGCGCGGGATCGTCGAAGCTGTTGTGGTAGTAGCTCATCTCGTAAAATGCGTCAAAATCGCCACCCGTACAGGTCGAAAAGCGCGCGCGGCGCTTTTCCTCGTCCGCATTTTGGTCAAAGGCAAGCTCGGCAAAAAAGGAAAGCCCGAAAAGGTTGGCGAACAGGTCACACTCGGCGTTGTCGTTGCTCCAGATGGTGATCATCGCCTCTCGCACATCGTGGTGGCGGCAGGCCGCCAGCCCCTGGGCAATGGTCTCCATCGCGTAATTGTGCTCGGGGAAATGCCCGATCCAGCTCCAAAGGCCGCCCGCGTACAGCGTCTTGTGCCCCGTCTCCTTGTGCGCACGCACCATATAATCGTCGCTACCCGGGCGCTCGCCGTAATGCCAGTAGACCAGCTCCACCCCCTCGGGGATCTTAGCGACCACCTCGGGCGGGATCGTGCAACGGTCGGGGTCGCCGCCATAGGGCAGACCGCTTGCGCGGAAATACATATCGCTCCACATCATCACCTGCAGACCGTACTTGCGGGTAATGGAGATCAATCTTTCCATATATTCGTTAAAGATCTCGGGCGCGGGCACAAAGCCGTGCTTATCCATAAACTTGCCGCGTCCCATATCCCACGCCTCGTCCATGCCGACGTGAACGCGCTTGGAGCGCAGGCAGCCGCTCACGGTCGCGATCAACTGCTCCAAAAAGCGGAAGGTCTCCTCCTCGCGTGCAAGGAGCACCGCCGAGGTGTCCTTGATGGACTTTGCCTCCGGCCACATCAGATAGCGCGCCATATGGCCGTAGCACTCCAGACACGGGATGATCTCAATGCCGTATTCGTACGCGTAATCGTCGATGGCGCGTAGCTCGTCTGCGGTGTATCTGCCGCGCATATAACCGAAATAGGGGCGTCCCTCCAGCTCGACGGTGTCCTCGGTATACAGCATCGCCATCGAGTAGCCCATCACGGCCAGGTGATCCAGCATCCGCTTCACCGTTTCGACGGTGGGCACCGCGCAACGCGAGGTGTCGATCATCACGGAAAGCTCCTCAAAGTGACCGTCCTCAAAAATTTCAAACTCCTTTTTCCCTCTCGCGTGCTCCACAAGCAGACCGAGGCCGCGGTAAAACAGCGGCTTTTTCGTGTAGTGGATCTCTGCCTTGCCGCCCTTCAGGACCACGCCGTTGCGGCTGTCCTGCACGGCAAGGACCTCGATGCCCGCCCCTTCGGTAAAGCCGAGCAGTGCCTGCAGACGTTTTGTGGGAGCGTACAGCTCCTCTTGTACGGAAAAAGAAAGCGTTACGATGTTTTTGCTCATATTGATACTCCTTTCGGGGTGTTGGCTTTATTGTAGCACACAAAGGGAAGGCAAACAAGGGCTTTTTTGAAAATACACACAAAATTACAAAAAAGGCGCGAGAACGCGCCTTTTTTGCTTACAGAGAGGATTGGGTATCGTTGGGATCGCCGTTGATGGCAAGATCGTACTCCTGCGACCAGTCAAGCCCGCGATAATCTGCCGCGCGGTCATCCTTTTCGATGAAATCCATCAGAAGGTCCAGCATTTCCTTCGTCCAGGTGTTTTTGTCGATCTGCGCGGTGGTGAATTTGTTCTGGCTGATCATCTCAAAGCCAAACAGATCCTTCACCTGCGTTTTGGCGGCACCGCCGACAACCTCCTCGACAAGGTGGGCGGGGATAAACAGCACGCCGCCGCCCGCGCCAAACACCACGTCACCGGGCAAGCACACGGCGTTGCCGATCCGCGTGACGGTGTTATAGCCGGTCATAATGAAATCACGGATGGGGGTGGGGTCGATGCCGCGATAGTACACTTGCGTGTTCTCCACCTTCAACATCTGCTCGGTATCGCGGATGCCGCCCCAGATCACGGCGCCGCCGTTCTCGTTTTTGGTCTTATTCTTCAGCGCGGTGGTCAGGTTGCCGCCAAGGAAGGTGCCCTTATAGATCTTATCGTACATATCAATGACGGGCACGTCATATTCCATCAGATTGTCGATGACCCATTGATTGTATGTGCCCGTTCTGCCCTCGCTGCGGCCGATGTCCTTGGTCAGCGCGTCAAGATCGGGGCGGTAGGGACAATAGGTGGCAGTCACGGCGCGCCCGATCAGCTTGCGGCCGTCATTGTGCAACGTGTGCAATCTGCCCTCAAACTGGCTCTCATAGCCCTTCACAAAGATCGGCTTCCAGACCTCCTCCAGCGTGAGCGTGCGCAGTGCCTTCAGATATTTTTCCTCCACCTTCGGGCGCCCGTCGGGAAGGCGCTCCCCCTTCCATTCGGGGGTCAGGGCAATAATTTCTTCTCTGTCGTTGAAATGCATCACAATTCTCCTTTCTTATTTGAGGGACAGCCCACCGTCAATGACGATCTCGCTGCCTGTCATATAGCTCCCCTCGGGGGAGCAGAGCAACAGCACCGCAGGTGCCACGTCCTCGGGCGTACCGAAGCGCCCGCAGGGGATCATCCCCTCCACCGCCGCCTTTTTGGCAGGATCGTTCATCACGCCCTCGTTGCGGGGCGTTTCGATGGCACCCGGTGCCACGTTGTTGATGGTCACGCCGAAGGGCGCCAGCGCGGGGGCAAAATTTTTCACCATTTTGAGCTGTGCCATCTTGGTCACACCGTAAAGAGACAGCTCGGGGTGCTGGTTGTACTGGTTCACGCTTCCCAGCGTGACGATGCGGCCAAAGCCGCGTTTTTTCATACCGTCTGCGTACTTTTTGATCAAAAGATAGGATGCACGAAGGTTGCAGTTCATCATATCGTCATACTGCTCGGCGGAGAAAGCATCCCACGCCTCCTTATACTGGATCGAGGCATTCAGCACCAGAATATCCACCTCGCCCGTCTTGGCAAACAGTGCCTCGGCACAGTCTGCAGCGGTGAGATCCGCCAGCAGGGGGGTGGCGTTTTCGATCTGCCCCGCGGCGCGCGCACATTTTTCCATCGAGGAGCATCCCCCGACGAACACCTTGGCACCGTGCGCCGAAAGCTGTTTTGCGATCTCAAACCCGATGCCCTGCGTGGCACCCGTGACAAGCGCGGTTTTTCCTGTCAGATCAAACATTTTCAAGCAACTCCTTTACCACATATTCTTCGTTATACACAAGGGCGCGCGATTGCGGCACGTGCGCGGTGAACTCACGCGGATCCACCGTGTTGCTTGCAAACATCCCATAGTGTGTGGGAATGGCCAGCACGGGGTCAAGGATCTGTGTGAGGCGCACCGCCTCCTGCGCGTTCATATTGCCCAGCTTGCCGTTGATGCAGATCACCATCACGTCAAGGTGACGTGCGGCAAGTGCCTCCAATTTTTCGTGATATTCGGTGTCCCCCGAAAAATACAGCGTCAGCTCGCCGTGGCGCAGGATCACGCCGATGGCGGGGACGGAATGATGGGCGTACACCGCCTCAATTTCAAAATCCCCGACACGGAAAACAGCCCCTTCATCGAAGGGAGTATAAGCACTTACGCCGCAGGTGCGAAGTGTGTTTTCTGCGTGCGTCGGTGCGAAAAAGTGCATACCGTTGCCGCGAAATTGCGCAATTGCATCAATATCCACGTGGTCCAGATGATCGTGCGTGCAGATCACCGCGTCGCAGTAAAGCGCCGCCGGCGGGAAGGGCGGCTCTACCATGCGGGGCCGCCCCGCCACGCGATTGACCACGTCGGACAGATACGGATCGATGCACAGCGTGGTGCTGCCATCAGACAGCAAATAACCGCCCTGCCCGATCCAGCGAATGCTCAGCTCTCCCATCAGATCAGCTCCATTCACGGTCGTTTGCCCATTCCTTATCCCATTCGGTCGTGGGCTCCCACTGACCGGGGTACTTGGGGTGCATATGCTGCGCGATCAGTTCTTCATTGAGGCTCTCAATGCCAAGACCGGGGGTGTTCGGCACCCGGACAAAGCCGTTTTGGAAGAGCGGGTTGGCAATGCCGTTGGCCAGATCGTTCCACCAGGGAATGTCCACCGAGTGGAACTCGACCGCCATCACGTTCTGGATGGCCGCCGCGGTATGCACCGCCGCCATGCACGCGATCGGGCTTTCCGCCATATGGATCGCCATCGCCACGCCGTATTCCTCACACATATCGCCCAGCTTCTTGGTCTCCAGCGCGCCGCCGATCGTCAGAAGGTCGGGGTGCACCAGGGAAACGCCATGCTTTTCCATCAAAGGACGGAAGTTCTTGGCAAGATAGATGTCCTCACCCGTGGCAAGCGGCACGTTGCAGTTTTGTGCGATGCGCACGTAATGATCGGTAAGGTGCCAGGGCTGAATGTCCTCCAGCCACGCGATGTTGTACTTTTCCAATCTCTTTGCAAATTTGATGCAATCCTCGATCGCCACGTGACCGAAGTGGTCGATGGCAAGCGGCACCTCGTAGCCCACCACGTCGCGCACCTGCTTGACGTAATCCTCCAGCATATCCAAGCCCTTTTCGGTGATACGGATGCCCGTCGCATAGTGCGGAATGGTAAAGACCTCGTAATTTTTCCCCAGCATCATATCCATATCGACCGAGCCGCTTTGGTGCTGGATCGCCTTCATGGAATATTTCTGCATCTCCTCCAGCATACCAAGCGGGGCGTTGAGGGTGCCGGGCTCGTCGTAAAGCAGCTCAATGCCAAGGTCCATCTTCACGATGGAAAAGCCCATATCGATGCGCTTCTGAATGGCATGTCCCATATCGGTGCCGGTGTGCTTGCCGTCCACGTCGGTGTCGCCGTACACGCGCACCCTGTCGCGGAACTTGCCGCCCAGCATCTGCCACAGCGGCACGCCCCACGCCTTGCCTGCAAGGTCCCAGAGCGCGATCTCAAGGCCGCTGACGCCGCCGCCCTGACGGGAGGGACCGCCGAACTGCTTGATGCGGCGGAACAGCTTGTCCACGTTGCAGGGGTTTTCGCCCACAAGGCGGGACTTCAGCATCAGCGCGTAGGTGGCGCTGGAGGCGTCGCGCACCTCGCCGTAGCCGACAAGACCCTGGTTGGTGTAGATCTTGATCAGCGGACAGTGCTTGGGGGCGCCCGTGATGTTGGCAACGCGGATATCCGTTATTTTCAGTTCGGAAGGATTGGAGCAAATGTTGATGTTTTCGGAAATTTTTTCAATGATCGGTGTGTTCATACGCTTTCTCCTTGACAGATTTGCAGTTTTGTGCTACACTCATTATAGCAAAGGATGCGCGGTTCCACCACCGCCATTTTATGATTTTTATCCACTATTTTACGATATTGAAAAAAAAGGGGGGCGCCTATGCGAGAAAAGGAATACGTCCTATATGAGGATAGCGGACAGGTCATGCTCCGCTCTTATCATTCGGTGCTCAGCCCCCAGCTGCGCGCGTACCGCGAGCACCACCACACGGAATGCGAGCTTTCCCTCTTCCTTTCGGGGTGCGGCACGTACGCCGTGCACGGCAAGGAATATGATTTTTGCACGGGTGACGTGTTTTTATTTGGAAGCAACGAGGCACACTCCATCACAAGGATCGACAAGCCGATGGACCTGCTCAACGTCCATTTTGAGCCGCGCGTCCTCTGGGAACGGGCGGAAAGCGCGGAGCTGCTCAACCTCTTTGCCGCAAGATCCAAGGGCTTTTGTCACCGCTTTGCGGACACGGACGGCACGCTGGCGCAAAAAATATTGCATCTGGAGGGGGAGCTTTCCGAGCCCCGCCCCTGCCGCGCGCTGGAGGCCAAGTGTGCGCTTTTTTCTGCGCTCACGCATATGATACGGCAATACGATTGCGTGGATCCGCAAAAAAGCGTAGCCGCGCCCTCCTCGCTCACGCAAAGCCTGCACGCGGCCATTCAGTACATTCACAAGCACCTTTCCGACAAGCTGACCCTGGAGCAGATCGCCGCCGTTGCCTGTATGACCCCGACCTATTTTTCCGCCGTATTCAAAAAGCTCAACGGCGTTTCCCCCTTTGAATACATCACCATCAAGCGTGTGGAGCTGGCGGTGGATATGCTGAGACATACGCCGCAAAACAAGCTGGAGATCGCGGCCCTTTGCGGATTTTCCAGCTCCTCCAACTTTTACAAGGCCTTTCGTCGCATCACGGGCAAGGCCCCCCGTGATTTCGTTCCCTCTTGAAAAACTCACACCGTTTCGGGGGTAAATGCAAATTTCTCAAAAATAATTTCAGAAAAAATCAAAAAAGCACTTGCATTTGTGTGCGCTCGGTGCTATAATAGTCACAGTGGCTTCACATTTTGGCCATAAAATTACACACATACGGAGGAACACAAAAATGAAAAAGTTTGTACGCGTTCTTTGCTTCGCACTGGTTGCTGTGATGCTGTGCGCTACCCTCGCTTCCTGCTCTAAGGTAAGCGGCGCTTACTCTGCCGAGGTTGATCTTTGGCTGACAAAGGGCAAAGCTACCTATGATTTCGGCGCTTTTGGCAGCGTTACCCTGACCGTTACCGGCGAGCTGCTTGGCAAGTCCGAGACCAAGACCTATGAGGGCGAGTACGAGATCATCGAGAACGAAGACGGCACGATGAAGATCAACTTCACGTTCGAGACCGAGAACGATGACACCAAGAAGTACGGCGGTGAGCATGCCTTCTCCATCGACGAGGAAAACAACACCATTACCATCGGCCTTATTACCTATAAGGCAGTTGAATAATCATTGCTGATAAAAAACCACCGCCACGGCGGTGGTTTTTTCTATTGACTTTTTCCCGCGCGCGTGATACAATAGGGTTGCTGAATTCTTTTTTTGAGAGGTACTGTTATGGCAAATACGCTGCAGGCGGGCTTTGCCCGCGTAAATATCAATCCCCCCCTTGGCATCCACATCTCCGGCTACTTTGTGGAAAGAAAGGCAGAGGGGATCCTGGACGACCTTGAGGCCGTGGCGCTTGCCGTCGGCGACGGCAAGCACACAGCCATTCTGATCACAATGGACGTTCTGGGCGGCTCCACCAAGCTGCTTGCCTCCTTCCGTGAGGCGATCGCAAAGGCCACGGGCGTGGACGCTGAGGCCGTGTTCATTCACGGCACGCATACGCACACGGGTCCCACAATGGGCTGGGATGCGTATGAGGACGATCTGCGCGAGGGGTATCTTTCCTTCCTGCGCCTTCGCATGGTGGACGTTGCCACGATGGCGGTGCAGGATATGAAGCCCGCCAGAATGGGCAAGGGTGTGGGCGAGGCCAAGAACGTGGCCTTCATTCGCCGTTACCGTATGAAGGACGGCAGTGCCAAGACCAACCCCGGTGTCAACAACCCCGATATTCTCTCCCCCATCGGTGAGACCGACGAGCGCGTGAACGTGCTGCGCTTTGACCGCGAGGGTGCGGAATCCATCGTGCTTGCCAACTTCGGCAACCACCCCGACGTGGTGGGCGGGTGCAAGATCTCTGCCGACTGGCCCGGTATGACCCGCCGCGTGGTCGAGCAGGCCATCGAGGGCACCAAGTGCATCTTCTTCAACGGCGCGCAGGGTGACGTCAACCACGTCAACGTGCATCCCAAGCCCGGTGACCTCAACGATATGTTCATGGACTTTGACGGTTGCTCCCGCGGCTACGGTCATGCGCGCTACATCGCACGCGTGGTCACCGCCGCCGTGATGACGGTCTATGATAAGGTGGAGTTCACCGACGTGGACGACGTGCGCTATATGCAAAAGATCGTCAACATCCCCTCCAACATGCCCGACCCGAAGGATATGCCCCTTGCACACAAGTACAACGAGCTGCATCTGGCGGGCAAGGATGAGGAGATCCCCTTCAAGGAAATGATGCTGACCACCGTGGTAGCAGAGGCGGGACGCATGGTGCGCCTGGAGCACGGCCCCGAATTCTTCCCGATGACGCTGAGCACCGTTGCCATTGGCGACGTGGCGCTGTTCGGCATCCCCGGCGAGCCCTTCACGGGCATCGGCCGCGGTCTGAAGAGCTCCCCCGACTGGAGCATGGTGATGCCCTGCTGCCTCACCAACGGCGACGAGGGCTATTTCCCCATGAAGGACTCCTATGACGAGGGCGGCTACGAGGCGCGCAGCTCCAACTACAAAGCCGGCGTGGCAGAGCGCATCATCGATGAGGGCCTGACCCTTCTTTCGGAGCTGAAAAAGTAATATGGATAAGCAAAAACGGGCAGAGAGATCATCTCTGCCCGGTTTTTTCTTCTTTGGCGGTGGTGACGTACTCGCGCGGTGAAAGGCCGAAGTGCTTTTTGAACGCCTTGCTGAAGGCATAGGCGGAGCCGAAGCCGAGCTCGTCCGCGACCTGCCCCACGCGCGCCCGTTGCAAAAGGCGCTCGGCCGCGCGCTCCATACGCCGCGCGTTACAGTAGCGCACGGGCGTGGTATGATACGCCACCTGAAAGCTGCGCGTGACGTGCGGCGCGGTATAGCCGAGGCGGCGGCTCAGCTCCCCCATTTGCGGCGGCTCGGTCATCCCGTCCAGAAGCAATCTGGTCTGCTCGGCAAGCGAGGGCTGTGCCTTTTCCAGATACGGCTCGATACAAGAGAGCAACAGCTGCACGATGCCGTGCAAAAATGCCTTATCCTTGCTGTGGATATGCTTGCGCCAGAGCGCCACCACGTCGGCAAGCGGCGTGTGCGGCTCCACGGGGATCTCTGTGAAGCGCGTGATGGCGGGAACGGTGGTCACGTGCGCGTAGGTGTGCCATAACTGATCGGTCGGCACATCGGAAAGTCCGAAGCTTTTTTTGACGGGCGTCAGATACAAATGCTCCTTTTGCAATCTGACTTTGCGGCCATTCTCCTCATAATAGGCCTCTCCCCCCAGCACGTAATACAACCGCGAAAAGGAGGACAAAAGCTCCTTGCCGCCCCAGGGCTCGCGCGTGTAGGATTCGGATATCAGACGAATATCTTGTAAGATCAACATAATTTTATTATACGCCTGCGCGGGTACAATGTCAACATTACAACCAAAAGACATATGTTTTGGACATCTTTTTGCCCTTTTCGGCCATTGTTTTTCGCCGATGCATCCGCTATAATGGGGATAAGAAAGTTCCGCAAGGAGGAGATATGAGCATCCTGCAACGCCTTTTGCAAAAGCACACCGAAAAAGAGATCGTGCTCGCCTTTCTTGGCGACAGCGTGACACAGGGGTGCTTTGAGCTATACAAAAACGAGGAGGGCAAGATCTGCACCGTGACAGAGCCCGATCACGCCTTTTCACAGCTTTTGCTGACACGCCTGCGCGCGCTTTACCCCGCCGTTCCCTTTCAGGTGGTCAACGCAGGGATCAGCGGCGACCGCGCCCCGCACGGCGCGAAGCGGCTTGCACGCGACGTGCTTTCGCACCGCCCCGACCTCACGGTGGTGTGCTACGGGCTGAACGATTGCAGTGCCGAAAAGGGCGGTGTGGAAAAGTACGTGGCGGCGCTGGAGCACATCTTCACGGCATTGAAAAAGAGCGGTTCCGAGGTCATTTTTATGACACCGAACCGCATGAACGATTACGTCTCCCCCGCCCTCACCGACCCCGATATGCGGGAAATTGCCGCCAAAAAAGCCGCGTTGCAAAACGGCGGTTATCTGACAAAATACATCGAAAACGCCACCACGTTGGCGAGAAAAATGAACATCCCCGTCTGCGATTGCTATGCCCGCTGGTGCGAAATGCACGAGAGTGGCACGGACACCACGGCACAGCTTTCCAATCTGATCAACCACCCCACGCGAGAGGGGCACGCGCTGTTTGCAAAGGAACTCATGCGCACACTTTCAGCCCCCGACCCAAAGGAAACAAAAATATAAAAGGAGCAAAAAAATGAAAACGATCAAGGACAAATGCTTGGTAGTCGGCGCGGACTTTGCGGGCTACCCCTTAAAGGAAGCCGTTGTGGCGCACCTGCGCGAGAAGGGCTGGAGGATCACCGACCTTGGTGTCACCGCCGACAGCGACCCCAACGACACCGAAAATATGTTTCACCGCGTGGGATTGCGCGTGGGCGCCCGCATCTCGGAGGGCGAGTTTGAGCGCGCGCTGCTGTTCTGCGGCACGGGCATGGGCATCCACATCGCCGCCTCCAAGTGCCCGCACGTGCACGCGGGCGTGGTGGAAAGCGTGCCCGCCGCCCTGCGCGCCATCACGGGCAACGGGGTGAACGTGCTGGCGATGGGCGCGTTCTACGTGGCACCCGCCATGGGCTGTGACATTGCGGACGCGTATCTTGGCGCCGAGCTTGGCTCGGGCTACGAATGGTGGCACAATTTTTACGAGTTTCACAAGCTGGCCATCGACGAGCTGGAGGCCTTCGATTACGAGAGCTACAAGCAGGCGGGCTTCAAAATGGAGCACCTTGGTGACTTCGATCTGAAGCTGGAAAAGAAGCCGGAGTAAATCTGCAAAAGTGCTGTGCTCGCACAGCACTTTTTTGCACAAAAAGGATATCTTGACATTTTTTATGATATGTGATATACTCTCATGAGAGAGATAGAAAGGGGTGAGACCGATGAACAACGAAACAGAAAAAATAGCGATAAATTGTGCTCGGTCTTTCTCCATCATCCTTGTTTGAGCATTGGCATCGGGCAACCGATGCCTTTTTGTTTCGACGAAAAAGGAGCGAGCACACCGCAACAACGGAATGAATAGGAAGGAGAGTTATGATGAAAAAGATCATTTTATTAAGCATTTTGCTTTTGGCAGTTTTACTGAATCTTTTCTCCTGTTCAAAAGAGGCGGAATATGTTCCCGAGTACGGCACGTTTTATGTAAGCGACGGCATCCTGCAAAACACGCACGTGACGCTGGTGATTGAAAATGAAACGCTGACAGCACCCGTCACAGAATTCTCCTACAAAATACTCAATGCTACCACGTGCGAGGTGCAAGCACAGGGTGAATTTTTACTGGAAATCTATCTGGACGGAAAATGGCAAAAGGCCGCCGAAGCACCGGCAGATGATGCGATTGTGATCGAACCCGGCATTTTGCCGCGCAAGATATCGCCGCGATCCGGCAAAAATTACGTTGCACAATTCGAAAAGAAAGGTACAAGCCACAAGGCAGGAACCTATGCATGGTTGTATGAGGGTGTATACCGCATACGTATACAATATCATATTGATACGGATGAACCGGAGACAGAGAAGCCGGAAGGTGTGCCGGAGGCAGTTGCCTACTTCACCGTCAAGGCACCCCAACCATAACGCTGCATCATCCGGGCTTCCCCACCCGCTACGCGGGAGCCCCCTTTATACAAGGGGGCCTCTGCTATAAGCGCTTTATTCCGTGATTGTCTGTTTCGCGCTTCGCGCGGGGCTGTCTGAAGGCACTCATCTGCAAAAGGATACCTTGACATCTTTTATGATATGTGATATACTGTCATTAGAGAGATAGAAAGGGGTGAGACCGATGAACAACGAAGCAGAAAAAACAGCGATAAATTGTGCTCGGTCTTTCTTCATCACCCTTGTTTGAGCATTGGCATCGGGCAACCGATGCCTTTTTGTTTCGACGAAAAAGGAGCGAGCACACCGCAACAACGGAATGAATAGGAAGGAGAGTTATGATGAAAAAGATCATTTTATTAAGCATTTTGCTTTTGGCAGTTTTACTGAATCTTTTCTCCTGTTCAAAAGAGGCGGAATACGTTCCCGAGTACGGCACGTTTTATGTGAGCGACGGCATTCTGCAAAACACGCACGTGACGCTGATCATCGAAAACGAAACGCTGACAGCCCCCGTCACCGAGCTTTCCTATGCCTTGTACGATAAATGCGATTTTCTCGTGACATATACAAGCGAGGATATGAACCGTCACAATCATTACTGTCTCAACCTTTTGGAGGTTTATAAGGACGGAGTGTGGCAAACCGCCCCTATTTGCGGTGCATCCTCTCTTTTGGCAAATTTCGGTACGACCAACATGGCGGATCCCGCGGAGCATCAAGTGCAAAGGCAACGTATGGAGTTTTCGCACGTAGACGGAGAACCGGGCAGCTTTGAGTGGGAAGATCAGTTGATGCGATATTGCCCGTTGGAGCCCGGCGTATACCGCGTACGTGTGCAATACGACGTATATACGGATGATGAAAACGTAAAGAAGCCGGAAGGTGTACCGGAGGCGGTTGCCTACTTCACCGTCGTGGCACCCCAACCATAACGCTGCATCATCCGGGCTTCCTCACCCGCACCGCAAAGATCAGCTTGAGATACGTATTACAATTTATCGACGCACAAGCGAAAAAACGCCCCCGAAAACGGGGGCGTTTTTGTGTAAGAGGACAAAAAGTTCGGCATTCTGTCCAAAAACGCAAAAAAAGCTTCCAAAACCGCGCCAAGATGGTATAATCACCTTGATAAAATCCCTTAAAAAAGGAGTATTTTGCAATGAAAATTATCGAAAGTCAAGAGCTGATTTCCTGCACGCTCAAGGGCTGTCACGTGGCCTATGCCCCCTCCCCCGCCGGAACTGCGGGCTACGTCCGTGTGATCGCATCGCTCGCGAAGGCGCTTGGCGGCAACGCCGTCGCGCTGTCTGAGGCAACCGAGTACGGCATTCTGGTCGGTCCCACGAAAAAGACCGACGCCCTGCTTGCAGACAAGAAAAATGCCTTCGCCATTGCGGTGGGTGAGGACGGCGTCACGCTTTGCGGCACAGATGCCCTTTCCACGCTGATGGCGGTGCAATATTTCCGCAAAAACTGCATCGAAAAAGCCATTCTGCCCGCCACCACGGTGGTGGAGCTTGACACGGTCACGCTGGCAGATGCCAAGGAAAGCTACGCCACCTATGTCTATGGCGCACAGCTTTATGACAAGCCCTATCACCCCATCCCCGAGCTTGTCTACACCTACCGCAACTGGGAGATGCGCGATATGCCCTGCGTGCTGGTGGACAGCACCGTGAAGGCGATTGCCGAATATACGGGGCTTGACGCGGAAAAGGATTTCCGCATCGGCAAGGACGATGCCGCCGAAGCGCCGCTTGAGGTGATTATCGGCATCTCCGCACGTCCCGCCGCGCGCGAAGCATTGCAGGCGCTGGACGGCGGCGAGTACACCCTTTGGGTACGTGGTCGCTCGATCGTGGTGACGGGCTGGAACTACGCGTCCTTGGAGCTTTCTCACACCCTTCTCACGGATCTGTTGAAGGAGGCCGCCACAAGGGCGGGCGAGGGGCGCGAGATCGCGCTGCCCATCGGCTTTTCCTTCACCGACACGGCAAACCCCTCGTGGGTGGTGGATTTCCCGAAGCCCGAGGGCGCGGGGATCGCGCTTTACAACACGCTGGACACGAACGACAACTCCCTGCAATACCTTTACACGGGTGAGGGCGTTTGCGCCGAGGCGTACTGCGCTTACTGCGACGCGCTGCGCGAAAACGGCTACGTCATGCTGATGGAAAACGAGCTGGAAAAGAGCCTCTTCTGCACGCTTGTAAACCGCGAGCGCGGTGTGATGCTTTACGTCGCCTTTGAAGCGTACGCCCATATGGAAAAATACGCGCCGCGCTTCACGCGCTCGTTGCGCATCGTCTCCTCGCCGCTTTCTACGGTGGCAGAGCCGCCCGCCGCGATCATAAAGGGCGCACCCGCCTACCAAAAGGTCACGAACGTGGCCGTCACCGCCGTGGAGGTCACGGGGCGTGCCGTCGGTATGGGCTATATCATCACGCTGGAGGACGGCAGCTTTATCGTCTTTGACGGCGGCGGATTGAACGAGGATCACCGCGAGCCCTTCATTTTATGGACCTTGCTCAATCTGCGCTATCAGCAGATCTATGGAGAGCTCCCCACCCCCGAGCGTCCCATTCACGTGGCGGCGTGGGTCATCACCCACTCACACTGGGATCATTACGGCGCGTTCCGCGAGTTCATCGACAAATACGGCAAGAGCGAGCTTTTCAAGATGGACTATATGATCGGCAACTTCCCCTCCCGCAGCTCTGTGTTCGGCATCGTCAATCAGGATATCCTGAACATGGGCACCCCCGCGGTGATGCAAAAGCTGCACGATGGAATGCGCGAGGATTTCACCTTCCTTAAGGTCCACGCGGGACAGAAATTCTATTTCGCCAATCTCGAGATGCAGGTGCTGATGACCTACGACAACATCAGCCCCGCCCGCATCTATAACCAGAATGATACCTCCACCGTATTGCGCTTCTCGCTACAGGCCTCGAACGAAAAGGGCGAGAAGGTGGGCGATCCTTACGTAATGCTGTGGCTTGGCGACGCGAACAACAACGAAAGCCGCTTCCTTTGCGCCATGTACGGCGACTATCTGAAGGCGGATTCGACCTCCGTGGCGCACCACGGTAACATCGGATGTGAGACCGACCTTTACAACACCGTCAAGGCCGCGACCGTATGGTGGCCGCACAACGCGCGCGGCGCGCGTGGCTATCTCCAGCCCGAAAACCGCACGAAGAGCTGGGTATACGAGGTGGATCAGACGCTTGCCAACGATAACCCGCACACGCGTTATATCTACTTCTCAGGCAGCTATATGCGCATCGACGATAAGACCATCATCCCCTTCTTCCTGCACCTGACGCTCCCCTTTGGAGACGATGGGCAGCCGATGCACGATAAGCTGTTTGACACGCTGCGCGGCCCCATGCACCTTGTGCCTTATTCCAACAGCACCACCGCGCAAGCCGTGGCGATCAAGCTGGAGCGCTGAAAAATCATAACCGCCCGTCAAACGGGTGGTTTGCACTAGGGCTAAAAGCCCACTACTACCGGCCAGCGGCGTGGGGCCGCTGGCTTTTGCTTTACAAAAGCACATGGCGCAAATTGCCTTCCCCTGCGG
>SVSG01000006.1 GCA_015064415.1 Oscillospiraceae bacterium
TGGAAGTACCTCTCTGGCGAACAATGATGCTACCTGCCGTAACGGTCTGACCGTCAGCGGCCTTTACACCAAGACGCTTAGACTCGCTATCGCGGCCGTTCTTGGTAGAACCTACGCCCTTTTTGTGGGCGAAGAACTGCAAGCTGATTCTTAACATCGTTCGTATCCTCCTAAATTTTTAGATGTCCCACGGGGACGGGCGGGTCATTCAAACTCCCTGTCCACGACCTTGATCTCAAAGCCGGAGTCCTTGGTGAACTCGTACATATCATCGTGCAGGAGCATATCCTCCAGCATCAGATAGTAGGTAAGGAACAGACCCGAAACTGCGAAGCGCACGCGCTCGTCTGCCTCAAACTGGGGCAGTGCCGAGGGGGAACGCACGGTGATCACGGTGTCATCCTCGTTGATGTTGTACTGAACGGTACCGTGGTACACGTCCTCGACAGCGTCAACGATAAACATTGTGGTCGAAGAAAGCATTGCGCAGAAGGGATCCTCTCCCCACTCGCCATAGCCGACGTGGCCGCTTTCCTCAAAGCCGTAGAAAATTCCGTCGCTTCGGAAAAATGTGATGGTTGTCATTGGGAATTAGCCCTCGATCGCAGTGATCTGAAGCTTGGTGTAAGGCTGTCTGTGACCGATCTTCTTCTTCTCGTTCTTCTTGGCCTTGTACTTGAAGACGTAGATCTTCTTTGCCTTAGCCTGACGAACAACGGTTGCGGTAACCTTTGCACCCTCAACGTTGGGAGTACCGATCTTCAGCGCGCCGTCCTTGGACAATGCCTTGACATTGTCGAACTCAACAGTTGCGCCAACCTCGGCCTCAAGTTTCTCGACGAAAATGATTTCGCCTTCGTTGACCTTGTACTGCTTTCCGCCGGTTTCGATGATAGCAAACACGAAAAGCACCTCTCTTTCTTTATAAGACTCGCTGACATGCAGGCGGCTTCCGCACACAAATGCGGACGCACTTAAAAAAGCCCTTTTCAAGCGGCAAATTATTATAGCATATTTTCCACGCGCTTGTCAAGTGTTTTCGCGAAATTTGTGGAAAGTTTTTTCTTTATATATAATATGCAGTGAAAACCGCCCCGAGGCCGTGGCCTCGGGGCGGTGACGTGATCCGAAGATCGATCAGTTGTCGTACTTCTCACGTGCTGCGTAAGTGGTGTGAAGCAGCTCGTGTGCCTTGTGAGAGTTGGGCTCGCCCAGGAACTCGTCATAAAGCGCCTTGATCTGAGGATTGTTGTGAGACTGACGGATCACCTGGCGCTCGTCCTCGCTGTAAAGAGCGGCAGCTCTCTTCTGGATGTAGGTATCCAGAATGTCATCCTCCTCGTTGGGAAGGAAGGCGGGACGGACGTAGGGCTGGCCACCGCCGTTGATACAGCCGCCGGGGCAACCCATGATCTCGATGAAGAGATACTTGGACTTACCTGCACGGATGTCGTCCAGCAGCACCTTAGCGCTCTTCATGCCGTTTGCAACAGCAACGCTGACGCTGGTACCGTTGATGTCGATGGTCGCCTCGCGAACACCCTCAAGACCGCGCACCTCGGTGAAGGCGATCTTGTCATACTCCTTGCCGGTCAGCTTGTAGTAGACCGTACGCAGAGCTGCCTCCATTACGCCGCCGGTTACGCCGAAAATGACGCCGGCGCCGGAGTAATCGTGTACGATATCGGTGTCGAAATCCTCGTCGGGGAGCTTCTGGAAGTTGATGCCTGCACGGCGGATCAGACGGCCCAGCTCGCGGGTGGTCAGCACGGCATCGACGTCGGCAAGACCGTTGGTGGTGAGCTGAGGACGCTCCTTCTCGTACTTCTTGCAGGAGCAAGGCATAATGGAAACAACGAACATATCCTTAGGATCTACGCCGATCTTCTCAGCATAGTAAGTCTTCAGGATCGCGCCGAACATCTCGTGAGGAGACTTGCAGGAGGACAGGTGATCAAGCAGATCGCCATAGTTGTACTCTGCATAGTTGACCCATCCGGGAGAGCAGGAGGTGATCATGGGCAGCTTGCCGCCGTTCTGGATGCGGTTAAGCAGCTCGGTGCCCTCCTCCATAATGGTCAGGTCAGCGGCGAAGTTGGTGTCGAACACCTTCTTGAAGCCAAGACGCTTGAGAGCGGCAACCATCTTACCGGTCACGGGAGTACCGATCTTCATACCAAACTCTTCACCAAGAGCAGCACGAACAGCAGGAGCGGTCTGGACGATAACGTACTTGCCTGCCTTGAACGCCTCGTCAACGCGAGCGATCTCGGACTTCTCCATCAAAGCACCGGTGGGGCAGACGTTGATACACTGACCGCACATAATGCAGGGAGAGTGGATAAAGCTTCTGTTCTCGACGGGAGCCACGATGGTGTTAAAGCCACGCTTCTCAAAGCCCAGGATACCCATATCCTTGCCGTGAGCATTGGCACAGCGAGCCACGCAACGGCCGCACAGCACACACTTGGAGGTGTCGCGCACGATGGTGGGCGTCAGCTGATCGAAGGTGACGGGGGTCTGCTCGCCAAGATACATATCGTCGCGGGCACCCGTGATCTTTGCCACGTGCAAAAGCTCGCAATTGCCGTTCTTTTCGCACTGCTGGCAGTTCTTGTTGTGGTTGGAAAGAAGAAGCTCGACAGAGGTTCTTCTTGCAGCCGTTGCCTTGGGAGAGGAGATGGTGATCTCCATGCCCTCAGCTACGGGATATACGCAGGATGCCACAAGGCCGCGTGCGCCGGTTGCCTCAACGAGACAGACGCGGCAGGAGCCCTGAGAGCACTCACCGTGATTGAAGGCGCAAAGAGAAGGGATCTCAAAGCCGCACTGCTTTGCTGCCTCCAGAATAGTAAGACCGGCCTCAACCTCGAAAGGGATGCCTTCAATTTTAATATTTACCTTTGCCATTTTAACAACCCTCCGATTATTTCTTTTCGATTGCCTGGATCTTCTTGCAGGAAGCCAAGCACATGCCGCACTTGATACACTTGCTCTGATCGATCGCGTGGATGAACAGCTTGCCGTTTGCAGCCAGCTTGTCAGTCTTGGAGATCGCGCTGACAGGGCATGCTCTTGCACATGCGCCGCAACCGATACACTTGTTCTCGTTGATGACGTACTGCATCAGGTTCTTGCAGATGTGTGCGGGGCACTTCTTGTCCACAACGTGTGCGATGTACTCGTCCTTGAAGTGAGCAAGGGTGGAAAGAACGGGGTTGGGAGCCGTCTGACCAAGGCCGCACAGCGAGTTGCTCTTGATGTTCTGAGCAAGCTCCTCAAGCTCATCCAGATCCTTCAGCGTGCCCTTACCGTCGGTGATGCGGGTCAGGATCTCCAGCATTCTCTTGGTACCGATACGGCAGGGAGTGCACTTACCGCAGGACTCGTCGCAGATGAATTCCATATAGAACTTCGCCACGTCAACCATGCAGTTGTCCTCGTCCATGACGATGGCGCCGCCGGAGCCCATCATAGAGCCCTTGGCAACCAGGTTGTCGAAGTCGATGGGGGTGTCCAGATCCTCAGCCGTCAGACAGCCGCCGGAAGGACCGCCGGTCTGGATGGCCTTAAACTGCTTGCCGCCGGGGATGCCGCCGCCGATGTCGTAGATCAGCTCGCGCAACGTGGTACCCATGGGGATCTCCACAAGGCCGACGTTGTTGATCTTGCCGCCAAGCGCGAACACCTTGGTGCCCTTGGAGCGCTCGGTGCCGTGAGCCGCGAATGCGTCCTTGCCCTCACGAAGAATGTAAGGCACGCAAGCAAGCGTCTCCACGTTGTTGATGATAGAGGGGCAGCCCCACAAACCCTTGACAGCAGGGAAAGGAGGACGGTTACGGGGCATACCGCGCTGACCCTCGATAGAGTTCAGAAGTGCGGTCTCCTCGCCACAAACGAAGGCGCCTGCGCCAAGACGGATGTGTACGCGGAAGGAGAAGCCCGTGCCCATGATGTTATCGCCAAGAAGACCCAGCTCCTCGGCCTGAGCAACAGCCATCTTCAGACGGTTAACGGCAATGGGGTACTCGGCACGAACGTAGAAGTAGCCGTCCTGTGCGCCGATCGCGTAACCTGCAATCATCATACCCTCGATAACTGCCAAGGGGTTACCCTCGAGAATAGAGCGGTCCATGAAGGCACCGGGGTCGCCCTCGTCACCGTTACAGACCACGTACTTCTGACCCTCGGGCTGAGCGTAAGCGAACTGCCACTTTCTGCCCGTGGGGAAGCCGCCGCCGCCACGGCCGCGAAGACCGGACTCAAGCACCTCATTGATGACGGCCTGACGGTCCATCTGCAGAGCGCGTGCCAAGCCCTGGAATGCGCCGGCACCAATGCTCTCCTTGATGTTCTCGGGGTTGATGCTGCCACAGCCGTGCAGAGCCACACGAACCTGCTTCTTGTAGAAGTTGATGTCCTCCTGCTTTGTGACCTTCTGCTGGGTGTTGGGGTCAACGTAAAGCAGACGGTCGATGACCTCGCCGCCGATCAGATCCTTTTCCACGATCTCGGCAACGTCCTCGAGCTGAACGAGGCGGTAAAGGGTATCCTCGGGATAGATCTTCACGAAGGGACCCTGAGAGCAGAAGCCGAAGCAACCGACCTGGTTGACGGTGACCTTGTCGCCAAGGTTCTTCTCTGCGATCAGCTTGTTGAATTCAGCGGTGATCTCGTCGGAACGAGAGGAAAGGCAGCCGGTACCGCCGCAAAGCACGACGTGTCTCTTGCCGTCCTCGCCGGTGAACTTGGCATTCAGGCAGGAAACGCACTGTGCGCTCATTTGTTTCAGATCTTCAAAATTCTTAATCATCGCTTATGCCTCCATTGCTTTGTATTCTTCCACGATCTTCGGAACGGCGTCCACGGTCAGCTTGGGGTACACCTTGCCGTTGATGGTAACGGCGGGTGCGATGCCGCAAGCACCGATGCAGCGCAGAGCGTCCAGCGTGAACAGACCGTCAGCAGACGTCTCACCGGGCTTGATGCCGATGATCTCGGAGAACTTGTCGATGATCTGCTGTGCGCCCTTGACGTAGCATGCGGTGCCAAGGCAGCAGCCGATCACGTACTTCCCCTTGGGAGTAAGGGAGAAGAAGGAGTAGAAGGTAACAACGCCGTAAATTTCGGCAACGGAAAGACCGGTGCGCTCGGAAACGATCTCCTGTACCTCCAGCGGAATATAGCCGTATTCCTTCTGGATGTCGCTCAGGATCATCATAAGCGGGGTGGTCTCATTAACGTATCTGTCGCAGATCTCGTTAATCTTTTTGATTGCCGGTTCTTGCAAATGAGCCATGATAGCCCTCCTTTAAGTAGATATTGGTTTCGGGAGTGACGTGCGACCCGCAACCGTGACGCACGGTTGTCCGCACGCCGTTCAAAGTATATTGTACTACTTTTCCGCGCAAATGTCAACGAGAAAAACGCAAATTTATATAAATAAAAAAGAGAATTTTCTGCTTTTCGACGATATTTTTTCTTTTTTTCGCAAATCTCTTCCCTTTTGGCAGAAAAAAGCCGATTTTTTTGTTTTTCGCCGCGACTTTGTTACCGCACGCTAACAATAATTCAAGATCTGCTTCCCATTATATATTAAAACAAGCTATGCGGCGCTTCACCCCGTTTCCACGGCAAAAACGGGGCGTCCGCGACTTGCGCGGACGCCCCGTTGGGGGTGGTCTTATTTTTCGGGAATTACGTTGTGACCGTCACCGTGTCGCTGTCAAGATACTGCTCATAATTCTGCGGAATAGCGCGGATGCGGTATTCGTGACCCACCTCTGCCTTGCACTGGGTGGCGCGACCGCTGCTGACGACCTTACCCGCCGTCACGTCGTAAACCTCGTAACGCAAGGCGTTTTCAACGGAATCCCACGCGAGGATCACGATATCGCCCTGCGGCATGACGCTGACCTGCGGCGCGGCGAGCTTGGTCCTGCTCTCCACGGCGGTGTAGCTGACGGAATAGTCGCTTGCAAGGAAGACGCTTCCCTCCTCGGGCACGGCCTTCACCTTGATGCGCGCGCCCACGGGAACCACGGCGCGACATTCGGTGGTCTGCTGCTCTGCGCCGTCATTGATGGTGTAGACATACTTGACCGCATAGTTCACCGCGTTCCAGTTCACAACGATGTCAAGCCCGTTGTAGGACTGTGAAAATTCTCTCGGTGCATCCAGCTTCATGGCCTCGCATTTGATCCAATCGCTCCACTCGCCGTCGGTGTAATGATTGACACCGTCCATCGCCAGCAGACGCACGCGGATGCTATATCCCGCGTGTAATCTGGCGCGATCCCAATCCTCCTCGGTGTACGTGAGGATCAGCTCGTCGTTTGCGTTGCGGATCTCTACCTCGTAGTTATTCCAGAAGCCGCCCTGCACGCTTTGCGGGATCACGACCTCCCAGGAGCCATAGGTTTCCGGGGACTCGCGCTCGATTCTGATCGACGCCTTGGGCAGCGGTGCGACCACTGCATATTCCAGCGCGCTGCCGTCCCGATCATAGGGATGCTCCGCATCGTAGGTCTTGCCGTACATCTTATAGGTAAAGCGGATATAATACTGCCCTGCCGGTACGTTGGGGGGTGCGATCTCAAATTCGATGGGCGCAAGGTTGCCGTACGGGAACGCGGTCTTGACGTCCTCGCCCGCGATCAGCGCCGCCTTCACGTTGGCAAGCCACGCGGCCTCGTTGATCTCCCCTGCGGGATCCTCCTGCGACCAGAGCACCGCCACGGTCTGGCTATCCCAGCCCGTTGTCACCAGCAAGACCTGATTGACGTAGCCGCGCGCGATCTTGGACTCATCCCCCATATTGTTGCGGGTCATCACCTCAAGATGCACCTTGCCGTCCTTCACATAGAAAAGCGGCTGATAGTTTTGATCGCTGACAACGAACATATAGTCGTTCGGGCCAAGCTCGGGCTCGATATCAAAGAACCCGTCCTTAAGCTTCGCGGCGGTCTGCACGCCCTCTCCGTTGTTGTAATCCATATCGGCGACCAATTCATATTGCAGACTGTACTCGGATGCGCGCTTGCTTTGGAAATTCTCCAGAATGACGTAGTACATGCCGTTCTTGCCCGCAAAGAAATTGACATCCTTACCGTAGGTCAGCACGTACAGATATTGGCTGCCTGCGGCAAGCGTTTCCCACTCGGTCTTGCTAACCTCCAAATACTTTTCCGCAACAAGGGATTCCACCCCGCGCAAACGATTCCATTCGCTGTAAACCGCGTGGAAGCGATCGGTCTCCGTATAGCGGTCAATGGCCTGCCATTGCTGCTCCAGCTGTGCCACGATACCGGGATTGTTCAAAAGGTACACGACGTCCTTTGCAATATACTGCTTGCTTTGCTCATCCCAGATGCGCACGGTGATATTGTCGGCGTTGTATTTGCTGTCGGTCGGGAACTCAAAGCCCAGAATGCCGTGGTTGATCAGACCATAGGTGTAAACGTTGTATCCGATGAAAGGGTTCTCCAGGCGCTCGGTGTACGCATAGTGCTCTGTGTATTGCTCGTCACCTGCGGCGTTCTTGTAGTACACGCGCACCACGTACTGCTTGTCGTTCAAAATATTTTCGCTGATCGCGGCGTTGCCCTCAAACGCGCCCTTATACTTCAGGTTTTCCTCGCCGACACGGTACTCATAAATTTCCACACGGTCAAATCGGAAGGCGGGGTCATTTATCTCGCCCGTGATCTGCAAGGCGGCGTAATACTTGCCGTTTGCGGCGTTCTGCAAAATCTTCCCTTCCACAGTGACGTTGAGTGCCTCACCCGTGCGGAAGTTGGTCTCGTAAAGCGAGTGCGCGACCACGCCTTCACCGTCCTGCAGGTCGGCATACAGCACGGCGATCACGGCGTAGTGCGTGCTTGCGCGCAGGCCGTCAAAAGTAAGCGTTGCAGTACCCACAGCAAGCGCTTTTTGCGCCAAAATCTCATTCGTATAAGGGTCAAACAACAGCACGCGCACCCACGCACCCGTTTTTGCGATCAGAGCGTCGGGGTCGGCAAGCTGCAGGGAAAGCGTCGCGGCAGAGGGGGTGAGCGCATGCTCTGCCGTCGTCGTGACGGTGGGAACGGCGTTCTCGTACGGCAAGCCGATCTTGACGGTATCGTTGTTCTCGTCGATCAGCACCGCCTTGCCGTCCTGATTGATGTTGGTGCCCTCTACGTATTCGATCTCGGTCACCTGATAGGCGATCTCCTCGTAGCAGTTCCCCGGAATGGTCACGGCAACGTATACGCAGTTAAGGTACGTGTTCCCGTTCTTCACAAAGAAGGACTGCAGCGCACCGCCGCTTTGGTACTTGGTGCCGTTGAGCTTCAAGGAAAGAATCGTGTTCTGCAAGGGGTTATTCAGCCAGATCTGAATATAGACCGTGCGGCCGGAGGCGCTGTATACGCTGTACGGCGAAGCGGCGGGCGCCGTTTGCCCCATCGCGTTCTCGGTAGCACCAAGGAAGGCCGCGATCGTTTCCTGCAACGTGAGCGTAGCGCCTGTATCGGACAAAAGCGAAAGCTCGGGCAGCCCGTCCTGCGCGCTCGGTTGCGCGTTGGAGGCAAGAATGCCGAGATAATCGGGTGCCGCGGGATCGGCCGAGGGCGCGCCCGTATAGGTCAGCGCCGCGCTGAACGCGCTGTCGGTATAAGCGCCCGTGCTGTCCACCGCCTTCACGGTGATGCTTTGCCCGAGGGAAAGCTGTACCGAGCGCTCGGTGGTGGCGGTCTGCGCGCCGCCGTTGATCTGATATACATATCCCGTGGCATTGGCAACAGCAGCCCAGGTGGCAAGACCGTCCGCAGAAATGCTGACAACGGGAGCCGCCAGCTGTTGGGGCGTGGTGCCCGTGCCGCCGCCTGCGGCGGTGTAGGTCACGCTGTTGCTCCAATCACTTGTTGCATAAGCGGTGCCGTCGCCCACGGCGCGCACCTTGATGGTCTGCCCGTCGGTGAGCTTTTTGGAATTCACACTGCTTTCCACGTAGGAAAGCGTGCCGTCCAAGCTGATCTCAAACTTGTCGGCGTTGGGGTTTGCCTCCCACGTGACGCTATCCCCGCTCAGGGTAAGCACGGGAGCCGCCAGCTTATCCGGCGTTTTGGCGGCGGGCGTATCGTCGCAGGCCGTCAAGCCGAGCATGCCGAACAAAACCAAACATACCATAAGCCAAAGTGTTACTCTCTTTTTCATCACAACCTCCTGTTCCCGTCGGCGGAAATTCCGCGCGACGCAAAAATTGTTTACATCTTTATTTTATCACAAATATCCGATATTTGCAACACCGAATTTCATATTTTATACGAAAATTGTTAATTTTTTAGAAACAAGTGTAAAGAAAAGAGGGTGCATCCGCGTTTTGCGGATGCACCTATGCTCAATTTTCCACGTACAGCCCGTATCCCTTTTTGGCAAGAAGCAATGGCGCGCCCTCTCTTGCGTGCACATGGCGCAAGGTCACGTTTTCGATCACGTCTGTGTCGCGCAGGCAACGGAAATCCAGCGCGCAACCGCCGAACCTCTCGCCGGGAAAGGTCAGCTCCGTGTATCTGTCCTCGGGGTGCTCGCGATAGATCGACTTGCCCGTGTAAAACACGTTTTCGATCACCACGTTTTTAAGCGATGCGCCGGGCAGGATCTCGTTCCCCGTCTCCCGGAAGGTCTGCACGCCCTGATAGGTGGAAACGGCGTAAAGCGTGTTCCCCTCCGCGAAAATATTGGAAATATACGCGTTGGAAAGCGCGCCGCCAAGGTACACCGTTCCCTTGCCGAAGGCGCGGATATTGCGCACCACGATGTTGTCCATCTCCCCCATTTTTGCAGGGCGGTTTGTGAACCAGTTGTTCTCGCCAAGGCGCACCACGCCCCACGGCTTTGTCACCGTTTTGCCGATGTCTGTCACGTTTTCGATGGATACGTGGTGGATTTTTGCGCCATCCGTGGTGCGCAACGCCACCACGGTCGCCACGGTGGTGGCGCGCACGTCGGCGATGCGGATGTGATGAATATCGGGCGAGCGCCCCTCGGGCAACAGGTCCTTGTCGCGGCTGCACGGGAAGGCGGAAAGCGCGATCACGTCATCCCCCGTCACGCCCGTGATATGCCCGACGGTGATCTCGTAGCAGCCGAGGCGGAAATTGATGCCGTCCTGATTGGAGCGGCGGTCGATGAAATCAAAATCAATATTGGCAATGCGCCCGTACCGACAGCCGATCTGGTTGATCGCCCAATAGCGCATACGCTGACAGCGAAAGCCCTCTAACACGTATTCGCGCACGTGGTTGAGCAGGATCAGACATCCCGTGATGGGCAAGGGCTTGTCGGGGGTCCAGTTCTGCTCGCGAAGTCCGTTATCCTTGCCGCCGTCCAGCGTCGCGTCTCCAAGACCTAAGATGCGGATGCCGTGTTGCTCGTTTTCCGGCTTGAGCGCGTCCGCGCCAAACATATTCTCGTTGCGGAAAATGTTTTCGTACACGCCGTCGGCAAGAGTGAGAAAGCAATCGTCCAGATAGACGGTGATGTCGCTTGGCAAAAGGAGCGTTTTGTCGATCACCCAGCGCCGCTCCCCCGTGCGCGCATTGTAGCGCGGGATCACCACGGTGCGACATTCCCCTGTCTTGGTGGCGTCGATGGCATTTTGTATCGTTGCGCTGTCGCTCTCGGCGCGAAAGCGCGGGTCGTTGGCATTGTAGCAGTCCACGGTTCTGACCTCCACGGTTTTATTACCCCCATTATAGCAAAATGCGCGGGAAAGTCAAGGCGTTTGTCGAAATTTCGCACGCCGCGCTTCGACAAAAATATACTGAATATGGGAGGTAGTCTATGGATGCTGTTGTATGGATGGCACTGCTTGCCACGCTTGGCACGTGGGGTGTCACGGCACTGGGCGCGGCAACGGTGGTCTTTTTCAGGTCTCCCGACCGCAAAATACTGAACCTTGCCTTGGGGTTTGCCGCAGGGGTGATGATCGCGGCAAGCTTCTGGTCGCTATTGCAGCCCGCCATCGAGCGCGCCGAGGCAAGCGCCACGCTCCCCGCATACGTGGTGGCGACGGTTGGATTTCTGGCGGGGGCATTCTTTTTATGGGGGAGCGACAAGATCGTCACGCTGGCGCAACGCGCGCAAGGGGCGGAACAGTCTAAGACGCACCGCGTGATGATGCTGATCTTCTCCATCACGCTGCACAACGTCCCCGAGGGGCTTGCCGTGGGGGTGGCGTTCGGCGCGCTGGCGGGTGGCGGGAGCGCGGAGGCGCTGATGGGCGCGATCACGATCGCGATCGGGATCGGATTGCAGAATTTTCCCGAGGGCGCGGCGGTTTCCCTTCCCTTGCGCCGTGACGGATTTTCCCGCAGGAAAAGCTTTTTTTACGGGCAGGCATCGGGGATGGTGGAGCCGCTTGCGGGCGTGCTTGGCGCGCTGCTTGTGGTGTACGTCGAGGCCATTTTGCCCTATGCTCTTGCCTTCGCGGCGGGGGCAATGATCCTTGTCGCCGTGCACGAGCTGATTCCCGAATGTCAGCAAAACCGAGAAACGTCCCCCTATTTCGCCACCGCAGGCATCATCGCGGGATTTGCCGCGATGATGCTGCTCGACGTGATGTTGGGGTGAAAAAATATAGCGCAAAATCCGCAATGTGGATTTTGCGCTTTTCACCGATTACGTTTTATTGCTTTCTCCATATTCTTCCGGGTACATAAGATCTGCGATCAGGCGAGGCTGCCGCACGGAACGGTACACTCGCTGCGCCACACCAATATCACGATGCAGATCGCAGCAGGCGTACCGCTGGTAACGGTCGCAGGACGAGCAGGCCATGCGCGAACAAGCACCACGACGGACATCTACAGCCACTTCCTCAAGAGCTCGGACAGAACAGCAGCGGAAAAGTTGGAGGAGCTGTTCGAATAAAAGCAAAGCGGGGCGGTGGCCATATGGTCATCGCCCTGCACTGTATTTTGATTCGAATTATAGTTTAGACGCCCAATTCATTGACTTGGCGCGATAAACATTCGCTTTCTTTTTTTGCCATTGAGAACAGATACGATATGTACCAAGATAAATGTCCGTATAATACCTGTCATTATCAAAACTATCAGTTGTTATATCAACAATGATTGAATACGAAGTACCTAAATTCAGACTACAGTAGTTTGGGTCTCTTAAATTGTCAATCATTGCCGCATTTAATTTTCCTGTAAGAAGAAAATTTGAAAAGAAAGCTTTCATTTCCTGACCAATTGTTTTTATTCCACTTGTTGGCGGCGCAGGAACAGGCAATATCGTGGTAGTGATGGGTGTAGATGATTTACCGGATGTTGATGCGGTAGATGTACCTGATGTTTTTCGCTTGCTGATAGTTTTAGGACTGGCTGGGCCAATGTCGATGGTATCAATCTTTATCCACTCGATAATTTTCTTGCCATTCTTGATTTTGTCGTAGATATATTTTTCGCTCACGTTTTTGTGCTTTGTTTGGAAACAGTTCAAAATTCCATCAATGGAGTAGTCGATAGTCAAATGAATATTTTTTCCTGATGCGTTATAATAATCTAAGAATGCTTGAACATCGGTATATCCAGAGGGATAATTAACTGTATCACATTTATCCTGCAAACAAAAGTCTGAATATTTCGTTCCATAACAAACATGAATATCTATACTTCCACTTTTTTTTGATACAGTAGAGCTCGGTAGCATTAATTTACTCAAAAAGTCGGTAAAGTTAATATGGCTTTTGAATTTGTTTTCGATTTGATTCTTGACATGTTCAACTAATGGCTTATATTCACCAATACTGATTTGTTTTCTGCCATAAACAAAATCGCACTCGTTCTTTCTAGCGGGAACTAAAAAATAATTACATGGATGAATGAAACGATAAAACGAAGCTTGCAAAATTTGCTTGAATAGTTTATCTATATCCTTTTCATCTACAGAATTAGAAACCTTTTTGTTAAAGCTGTCATATACCTCGCTAATTTTTATTATTCTCACTTTTCTGGTCAGCCCCTCAGAAGTTTTGGATGAGTTTAAAAAAGATTGAATAACCGTTGGCAAAGATGAAACATCCGTCCAGTCCGCGACATGCCCCCGACTTAAAAATATTTCTTCTATATCTTTGTTGGATAACGAATAACTGTTATCATAGGAAATACCATTAACGTCATGAAGATGCGCTAAATACCAGTTTTGTTGGTTTAAGACGCCTGACTGTACGCTGCCTCTGTGCTCGTAATAAGTTACTTGGTCATCTTGACAATCTCCACCACGTGGATCATAGTGTAGCTGATAGGAGCCACTAAGCATCATTTGAGCAAATTCTTTCTCGGTTGGCGGTGTGACGCCTGCGCGAATCATACTATAAATTTCTTGGGCATCATAATTGCTTATAAAAGCATACGCAAATTTTATTTTGTCATTATCATCGACCACTAAAGTTAAAGCACCGCGTCGATTATCCTGCTTATCATTAGTGGGGTTTTGGGGACCGCTTTCATATTTTCTGATCCAGTAAATTGGTGTTGCAAGATTGATATATCTTTCCAGCATTGCATTCCACTCTTTCAGAATATTAGCGTCAATCTCATCTAAACGAGGGCCAATAAGATCTTCGTAAAAATTCTTAATTGTTTTGCTATAAAGTGGTCCTTGTGGTAAAGATGAGCTCAGCTTTGCATTGGCAGAATCCGTATTACTAAAATATTCGTTTATATCCATATAAATACCCCCTTATGATATCAAAGTCACATGGTTAGATTATATCACAAAATTAATTAATCGTCAATATTCCATAGTCAAACTCGCTTGTTCCTAACTTCGTAGATACTATTAATCATGTTTAGTTATTTCCAAAATGTTATAAAAGCCGGCAGCGTTTGCTGTCGGCTTTTTGGCACCCCCGGCGGGAATCGAACCCACGACTAATCCTTAGGAGGGACTTGTAATATCCACTTTACTACGGGGGCAAATTATGAAATTTATAGAAGCTGCGGAGTGCGTACCTATCCCTTAAAAATCACCGAAAAGGTGCCGCAGGGCACCAAATAGGGTGCCAAATTTCCTGTGGTTGCGGGGCAAGGTCGCGTTTTCTCGGTTTTCCTCGCGTTTGCGCGGTCGAGACAAGGTGAGAACTACCCCTTAGGAGGGGCTTGTTATATCCATTTAACTATGCAGGCGTATTCGGTTTTGCACATCGTATAGTATAACACATTTTTGCGCGGTTGGCAAGGTGTTTTGGGGAAATTATGAAAAGAGGTTGTATCGTTACTACCCTCCCACCGTTAGCACGGTCCCCCCTCCCTCTCAAGGGAGGGACAACATAGCCGCGATGTCAGACGTAAACCTCCATCCCTCTATCCGCTATGTTCGTACTCACTTGTCCGCCCCTTGCGAGGGGCGGGGGACCGCATTGCGGTGGTGGGGTAGTACAACAAATCAAAATCGCAATCCTTTTTGACAAAATCGCTATCGACAAACGGCGCGCGGCGTGCTATAATATATATAATATCTTCCACCGCAAGGAGGGGCATTATGATCACACGCATCAGCGCCAAGCGCATCGTCACGCCGGGGGGCGTGATTGGTGGCTTTGTCTACTTTGAGAACGGAAAAATCACATACGTAGGCGGCGAAAGCCGTCCTTTTGACCGCGAGATCGACGCGGGCGAGCGTTACGTGCTCCCCGGCTTGATCGACACGCACGTGCACGGCGCGCGCGGCTTTGACTTTTGCGAAGCGGACGTCGAGGGCATCCTTGCCGCCGTCGAGCATCACGTGCGCCACGGCGCGACCACGCTTTTCCCCACCGTGACCTCGTCGGATTTTGCCCGCACCTTTGGTGCGCTGGAAAACCTGGAAAAGGCGATGCAAGACCCGCGCGGCGCCGCCATTGCGGGTGTGCATCTGGAGGGGCCGTACCTCTCGCTTGCGCAATGCGGCGCGCAGGATAAATCGCTGATAACTCCACCCGTTCGGGGAGATTATGAAAAACTGATCGACCGCTTCGGTGCGATCATCAAGCGCTGGGACTACGCGCCTGAGCGCGACGAGGGCGGCGAATTTTGCGCGTATCTGAAGGCACACGGCATTCTGCCCTCCGCAGGACACACCGACGCCATTTACGACGATATGAAGCTTGCGCGCGAGAACGGCTGCCGCCTCATCACGCACTTTTACTCCTGTACCTCCACCATCACGCGCGACCACGGCTTCCGCCGCCTTGGCGTACTGGAATGCGGCTACTTGTGGGATGACATGTATATTGAGATCATCGCGGACGGCAAGCACCTGCCCCCGGAGCTGTTGCAGCTGATCTTCAAGCTCAAGCCGCACGATAAGATCCTGCTGATCAGCGACGCGCTCAAGGTCACGGGCGAAAACGCCCTCGCCTCCTCGGTCGGCACCACGCCCTGCATCATCGAGGACGGCGTGTGCAAGCTGCTTGACCGCTCTGCGTTTGCGGGCAGTATCGCCACCGCCGATCGCCTTTTGCGCACCGTGGTGCGAGAGGCGGGGCTCCCCCTTTCCGATGCGGTGCAGATGGGCGCGACCAATCCCGCCGCGCTGATGGGCCTCAATAAGGGCGCGCTTGCCGCAGGAATGGATGCGGATATCCTGATCACGGACGAGGATTTTGTGCCGCAGATCATATTCAAGGGCGGCGCTCAAATTTGACGTTTTCTCACCCCGTTTGCCGCCTTTTTGCGCAAACGGGGTGTTTTTGAGGGGAAAATTGGTCGGGGATGACTACTCTTCCGTCAGCCATACGGCTGCCACCTTCCCTCACAAGGGAAGGCCACTTAACTTGTTACCTCTTGGCAATAGACGGCAACAATCCCCGCACGCGCGTTTTTGTAATCTTTTTTGTTATTTTTGCTATTTACAACCGGAATGTTTCTTGTTATAATGATAGTATCACCGAAAGGAGATTTTTGCTATGCTTTTGAAGCAATTTATGACCGACAAGCTGAACGTCAAGATCTTTGAGAACCGCACCGCAATGGGTGTGGACGCCGCGCGCGACGTGGCATCTGAGATGCGCCGCCTGCTTGCCGAAAAGCCCGTGATCAATATGATCTTCGCCGCTGCCCCCTCGCAGTCGGATTTCCTTGCCGCCCTGATTGCGGAAACGGACATCGACTGGAAGCGCGTGAACGTGTTCCATATGGACGAGTACATCGGCATTGGCAACGATCACCCGCAAAGCTTTGCCAAATTTGTCAAGACCCACGTGGCGGACAAGTTCCGGGTCGGCGCGTTTTACCCCTTGAACGGTGCCTGCGAAAACGTATCCGCCGAGTGCGCGCGCTACGAAAAACTGTTGCGCGACTTCCCCGTGGACATCGTTTGCATGGGCATTGGTGAGAACGGACACATCGCGTTCAATGACCCCGGTGTGGCGGATTTCACCGACCCCGTATACGTCAAAACCGCAAAATTGGACGAGGTCTGCCGCAATCAGCAGGTCAACGACGGGTGTTTCCCCACCATCGACGACGTGCCGAAATATGCAATGACGCTGACCGTTCCCGCACTGGTGGCGGCACCCAAGCTGTTCTGTATCGTTCCCGCCCCCACCAAGGCAAAGGCCGTCAAGGCCACGCTTATGGGTGAGATCACCGATCTTTGCCCCGCCACCATCCTGCGCACGCGCGAGGATGCCGTTTTGTATCTTGACCGCGACAGCGCGGCACTTCTGTAAGGAGGAAAACGCAAATGAAAATGACATTCCGTTGGTATGGCGAAAAGGATTGCATCCCGCTTGACCATATCAAGCAGATCCAGGGTATGAGCGGCGTGGTCACCGCCGTTTACGACGTGCCCGTGGGCGAGGTCTGGCCGCTGGAGCGCCTCCAAGCCCTGAAAGCCGCCTGCGACAAAGCGGGCCTTGAGATGGAGGTGATCGAGTCCGTTCCCGTACACGAGGACATCAAGCTCGGTCGCCCCACGCGCGACAAGTACATCGAGGCGTACAAGCAGAACATCCTCAACTGCGGCGCAGTTGGCGTGAAGTGCATCTGCTACAACTTTATGCCCGTGTTTGACTGGCTGCGCACCGACCTTTACTTCAAGCATCCCGACGGCTGCACGTCGCTTGCCTACTGCCACGATACGCTGATGAAGCTGGATCCCAAGAACCTCTCTCTGCCCGGCTGGGATGAAAGCTACACCAAGGACGAGCTCAATGCCCTGCTTGAGGCATACGAGGGCATGACCCACGAAAAGCTGTTTGAAAATCTTGTTTACTTCCTCAACGCCATTATGCCCGCGTGCGACGCGGCTGACGTCAACATGGCGATCCACCCCGACGACCCGCCGTGGGATATGTTCGGACTTCCCCGCATCATTTGCCGCGAGGAGGACTATGACAGAATGTTCGAGGCCGTGCCCAACAAGCACAACGGCATCACCTTCTGCACGGGCTCGCTTGGTGCGGGTCGCTTCAACGATCTGCCGAAGCTTGCCGCAAAGCTGGCTAAGCGCACCTATTTTGCGCATCTGCGCCAGCTGAAGTACACAAACGATGTGGACTTTTACGAGAACGGCCACATCACCGAGCGCGGCGACGTGGACATTTACGCCATCGTCAAGGCGTTCGTGGACAACGGCTTTGACGGCTACGTACGCCCCGACCACGGGCGCAACATCTGGGGCGAGGATGCGAAGCCCGGCTACGGACTGTTCGACAGAGCTTTGGGCGCCACCTACCTTTACGGCGTGTTTGAGGCCGTGGAGAAAGGAGCCAAGAAATGAAAATTCTGTTTTTCGGAGACAGCATCACGGATGCCCAGCGCGTCAGAGATAAGGTCACCTTCCCCAACTCCGCGCTTGGCTTCGGCTTTGTGATGCAGATCGCGGGGCGACTTTTTGAAAAATCCCCCGTGGATTACGAGGTCATCAACCGCGGCATCAGCGGCAACCGCATCGTGGATCTTTACGCGCGCGCCAAGATCGACTGCTGGAACCACGAGCCGGATCTGATCAGCATTCTGATCGGCATCAACGATATCTGGCACGAGGTCGAGCGCCAGAACGGCGTGGAGCCGGATCGCTTCGAGCGGATCTTCCGCATGCTGATCGAGGACACCAAGGAGCGACTGCCGAACACGAAGCTTTTGCTTTGCGAGCCCTTCGTGCTGAAGGGGCGCGCCACCGAGGAGGGCTGGGACAAGTTCAGCGAGTGCACGATCTACGCGAAGATCGTGGAAAAGCTGGCAAAGGAATACGACCTTTACTTCCTGCCCCTGCAGGCCGCATTTGACGAGGCCGCCGAAAAGTACGGCGGCGAGGAATTCCTGTTCGACGGCGTGCACCCCTCCACCAAGGGCGCCACGCTGATCGCGTGCGAATGGATGAAGCTTTTTGAAAAAATCGAGGAGGATATGAAGAAATGAAAACTCCCTTTCAAGTGGATCTTTCGGGCAAGGTAATTGCCATCACCGGTGCCGGCGGCATCATCTGCAGCGCGTTTGCCAAGGCACTTGCCGCCAACGGCGCGAAGGTGGCGCTGCTCGACATCAACGAGGAGGCGGCACAAAAGTACGCCGCCGAGATCGGCGAAAATGCTATCGCCGTGAAGTGCAACTGCCTGGACAAGGCAAGCATTGAACAGGCCAAGGCCGCCATCAACGCCAAGTTCGGCGCAGTCAACTTCCTGATCAACGGTGCGGGCGGCAACAATCCCCGCGCTTCCACCGACAACGAGACGATGACCCCCGATCTTGAGGGCGTAAAGGACTTTTTCGCGCTGGAGGAAAGCGGCCTTAAGTTCGTATTCGACCTGAACATCACCTCGGCGTTCCTTACCACGCAGGTGTTCGCCCCCGATATGATCAAAACGGGCGGCAACATCATCAACATCAGCTCGATGAACGCATTCCGCCCCCTGACCAAGATCCCCGCGTACAGCGCCGCCAAGGCGGGCATCAGCAACTTCACGCAGTGGCTTGCGGTGCACTTTGCGCCCTGCAACATCCGTTGCAACGCCATCGCCCCCGGCTTCTTTGTCACCAATCAGAACCGTGCCCTGCTCTTCCACGAGGACGGCACGCCCACGCCCCGCACGGGCAAGATCCTTGCCGCCACGCCCATGAAAAAGTTTGGCGAGATCGAGGATCTGATCGGATGCCTTCTGTGGCTTGCCGATGACAACGCCAGCGGCTTCGTCACGGGCACCGTCATCCCCGTGGACGGCGGATTTTCTGCATACAGCGGAGTCTGATGACACGCATAAAGGCGCGTCATCAGACAGGGAGGGAGCACCTTTTAAGGAAAGGTGCTCCCTCCCTCTTTTTCTTGCATCTGCAAGAAAAATTCACCCTCTCTCACCAAACCTTTTCACACAAAAACACCCCGAAACGGTATGAGAAAAGCGCACGGCGAGCCGTGCGCTTTTCTCCTTTATCCTTCGTAATCCTTTTGTACCAGGTGATAACGCTTGATATGTCGAACCCTACCGGTTGCAGGATCAAGCTCTTCAAACAAATCTTCCTTACTTGATCTGAAAACACCGATGTAAACATATCCTTTTTTGGATTTGGCAAAGGTCACACGATCGCTAAAATCATTGTAAAAGACATCATTTGTTTCTTTCCATTCCTCATAAATTACCTTTTCCGCAATGTAATTCAGCCAATTCTTCTCTTCTTTTTCCTTAGAAGAGATAATCCAATGATGTCTTGGCAAAAACCACGGACTTTTCCCTTTTGCCGCCCCTTTTGCATACAATATTTGCATCAGTCCAAACTTGTTTTTTTCCGTAACATCCCACCCAAACACATCACAGCATTTCAAAAAAATATTTTGCGCAGCTGTACCGTAGCAATGCCCCACCATAAGTTTTCTTTTCAAAGTGAGATTGCCTTCATATGGTTGCTCAACCCAACGGGGCTGACAGCGAACCGCTTTGATCTCATCAAAAATGTATGTCTTACGTTCGACCTTTGGCGCGTTGCTAATGCTCTTTGTTTCCGTCATTGCATGATCTTTGCTAAGAATTTCAACAGTCGGGTGTGGATAAACGAGATCACGTATTTCATTGTTTTCAAAAAAACGTACAGAAATAGTCAACGGGGTGTTTTCCTCTTTCTTTACACCAACAACTTTACCAACGCCAAACTTTTGATGTTTAACCTGCTGCCCTAAAGTCAAGACTGTACTTTTTGCAACACTTTGATCATAATATAGGGTTATTACCGTCTTTCTTATATTATTTTCCATAATCTTTTCCTTTCTCTCACAAAATAAAATTTCTTTCATCGCTCGAAAAACTTTCATAGTCAAAGTACATCCCAACATTTGGTACCTTGACAATGGGATACCCCATCTCGCGCAAGTATTCCACGTTTCTGCCCACGGTTTTACGATCACAGGGGATCCCGATTTCGTTCAAATAATCGCAAATTACCGTTTGGTTGATGGGTCGCGCTTTGGTCGTTAAGCGCAGTACGTTCAACACATACACGATAATGACCTTTTTGGCAATGCTCTTTTTAGGATCGTGCAACATAATACCATCCCTCCTTTCATTGTCCCCTCATAAATAATTATACCAAATGCTGGTAGACAAAACTTTCCCAGCAAAGCCGCCTTTCGTTTTGTTTACAAATTATTCACAAATTGCACCCGAGCTTTTATGTTATAAATTATAACATATTAATGTGAAAAAAGTCAATATATAATAGATATATCCTAATTATGAGGTATATCTTATGAACGATAAATTGATCATCAACAAAAGATCTTTGAAGGGCGAGGATGGCTATAAAACCTTTTCCATCCGCATCAAAGATGAAACGGTGGAAAAATTAAATTCTTTGGCCGCGACCACCAATCGCTCCCGCAACGAGCTGATCAACCTGCTCTTGGACTACGCCATAGAAAATTGCGAAGTAAAATGACAAAAACACCCCGAAACGGTATGAGTTTCGGGGTGTTTTTGATGTTTTTTTCAACGGCAAAAAACAGTAGCGACCGACCACGCGTCGATCTCAGGCACGCGTAGGATATAATCCTCGCCGCGCTTTTCAAACGTCAGCTCGCACTCGCCGTTATACTGACTCATAAAGGTAAAGTTCTCGCTCACGGGGTTGCGGATCAACAGCTCGACCTCGGGGCTCTTGCCCACCGTACAGTTCAGCATCGAAACCGCACTCACACGCCCGTCCGCACAACGACGCGGGAAGAGCGCAAAGGGCTCGGGCGAAAGAATTCTTGCGGGGAGCGCGTTCCCGCTGATGTAATCGGCAATATCCAGCATCATATCGCGCTTGCAGGCGGGAATGTTCCCACGCCACGGCTCATAGCCGAGAATTGCCCATTTTGCCCCCCTTTTCGTGGAATAAATGCACTCAGCAACGCCAAACGGTGCTGTCGCATCCTCGCAAAGGGGAGCAAGGCGGCTGTTGTTGCTTGCGTAAAGCGCCACAAGCTCCATATCCGCCGTTTTTTCGACGGCGTACTTGACCTTTCTGCCGCGTCCGTAGTAGCTGGCAAGGAACTCCGTGCGCTCCCGCGGCTTTACCGCGTGCTCGCAAAAGCGCTCATAGAGCGACTTGCCGTATCCCCCCTCCAGCGCGTGGCAGGAAAGCCCGAAATCAAAGCCGCGCTTTTGCAAAATATCAATGCTCTCGCCGTCGGTGATCACGGCATGGCAAAGCAGCTCCTCAAGCTCCTCTCCGCCAAGGCACTTTGCCGTTTCGGGGCACAAAAAGAACAGTGTGCTTTCCGCACCGTCATAGGTATACGGCACGGCATCACGGGTCAGATCCAACAGCTCATAGCGCGGCTCGTCGTTCCATTCCTCAAAGCCCTCCCCCGCGCCAAGCTCTTTTTTCCAAGTGCTTTTCGTTTGATAATAACGGATACCCGCGCCATAGCTTTGCAAATTTTCTGCGGAAAGCCGTTCCCAATAGGGACGGTGCTTGGCAAACAGCGCAAGCTCGCGCCCGTGCCACGCCATCGGCTCGTTGAGGAACATCAGCATCGAATAGCTCATATCGGTGTGCCCCGTTGCAAAATACAGCGAGCTTTCCATCGCCGTGCCTGCGGGCGATTTGCCAAACGCCTGAAACGGGATGTTTTCAATTTCGGGCGCGGTGCGCTTGACGTAAGGCGGCAGCATCGCCTTCTGGCGCAGCATCGACATCGCCTTTTTGAGGATCAGATTGGGGTCGTGATCATCGTAAGCACCGCCGCCCGGACGGCTCATGGGTGCCACCCCGCCGTTGAGCTCGCGCATGGCGTCATAGATGTAATCCAGCGAATACCCCGTATAAGCGCCGTATGCACCGTGTTGGTAGGAAAACTTGACAACGGGCGCGACTTTTTGCACCCGTTTGCCCACGTATCTGACAAAGCCCGCCATACTCTCGCGCGTAAAAGCGATCCATTTTTGCCGCCACGCAAGGTCGCCGTAAAGCAGCTCTTTGACAAGCTCCTCACGCCCAAAGCTTGCCCCGTGCTCCGCATTGAAGGCACGGATGCAATCGTCACAAAAGCACACGTATTTGACCATACCGTGACCGGTCGGGCGGAAATCATCGTCGATCCAGATATCGTCCGGCTGACATTCGGCATAATAAGAAAGATAGCTTGCCACGTAATCGCGGAAAAATTCACCGCGGGGGCAAAAGCAGGAGCCCGAGCGCTGCCCGTCGGGTCCGACCATAAATTTCACGGGCGAGCCCTCAAACACAAGCCCCGCAAAGGTGTCGGGATGATAGCGGTCACCGTGACCAAGGGTATTGCTTACTTGCAAGGACACCTTGAAGCCGTTTTCGCGCAGCTTTTTGGCGGCACGTATCCAACAATCGGCAAAGGCGCGGTGCTCCTTCAGCGTGGGATAGTTATACGAGGTGGGAAGCCACACCCGATCACACGAGCCCGGGTGCTTGCACATCTGTGCAATATAGGCGTCCACGTATTCATCGTTGAATTGACATCCAAAGCGCTGTATCAGTTCCATAGTCTACGTCTCCTTTTCTGCTTCACGTGCTTTTACGTACCGCCACGGGCGCTCACGGTCTTCCTTTGCGGCGTAGTCGATCCCCACGCGCGGCAAGGCGTCAAAATCGGGCGGCAGCGTGCCGTCATCCTCCACCCAAATGTCACATTTCGGGCACAACGGTGTGCGATTTTGCGTCACGGTAAGCCCCAACAGCTTGGTCACACGGCCGGGGCCGATCGCCCCCTCCACGCCGCGGATCAGCACCGCCTCGGGGTGGCCTTCCGGCCCCGTGACGATATTCAGAAGCGAGTGGATCCCATAGCAAAGATAGATGTAGGTGATCCCGCCCTTCTGATACAGGGTGTCGGTGCGAGGCGTGCGCCCCTTGTGCGCGTGGCAGGCGGTGTCCTCCTCGCCAAAATAGCACTCAGTCTCCACAATACGGCGGCGCAAGACCTCCTCGCCATGTCGCACGCAAAGCCATTTACCAAGCAAGTCACGCGCAAGCTCTGTCGCGGGGCGGGAGAAATATCCTTCATCCAATACCATTTTCTGCACCTCCTTTGCTCTATTATAACACAAAGCGCGCCCCAGCACAAGCACACTTTTTTACAAAACGCCAAAACGCGCGCGCGCTTCTTGACTTTACAAGCATAATGATTTATAATATATGCTATAAAATTATACGGAGGTACGCTCCCCTATGATCAAGCTGACCGATCACGGTGTTTTCCTTGTGAACGGCAAGGTGACAGACACCGCCGCGCTCACGCCCGCCGAGGCGCGCAAAAACACCATCGCTTACTCGATTTTGCAAGCACACAACCACTCCGGCAACGACGAAAAGCTGAGCATCCGCTTTGACGCGATGCTCTCGCACGATATCACCTACGTTGGCATCATTCAGACCGCAAGAGCCAGCGGCCTTACCGAATTTCCGATGCCCTACGCCCTCACCAACTGCCACAACTCGCTTTGTGCCGTGGGCGGCACCATCAACGAGGACGATCACGTCTTCGGCCTTTCTGCCGCAAAAAAATACGGCGGCATCTACGTTCCCGCCAATCAAAGCGTCATTCACTCCTTCGCACGCGAGGAAATGGCAAAATGCGGCGCAATGATCCTCGGCTCGGACAGCCACACCCGCTACGGTGCGCTGGGCACGATGGCGGTGGGTGAGGGCGGCCCCGAGCTTGTCAAGCAGTTGCTCAAAAACACCTATGACATCCCCGCCCCCGAGGTGGTACTGGTGTATCTGACGGGCAAGCCCCGTCGCGGCATCGGTCCACACGACGTGGCGATCGCCCTTGTCGGTGCGACCTTTGCGAATGGCTTTGTGAAGAACCGCGTGCTGGAATTTGTGGGTCCCGGTGTGAAGGAATTGCCCATCGACTTCCGCAACGGCATCGACGTGATGACCACCGAGACCACCTGCCTTTCCTCGATCTGGGAGACCGACGAAACGGTGGCAAAGCACTACCGCACGCACGGCCGCCCCGAGGACTATCGCGAGCTCAAGCCCGGCAACGTCGCCTATTATGACCGCATGGTGGAGATCGACCTTTCCAAGATGGAATCCATGATCGCCCTGCCCTTCCACCCCTCCCGCGCCTATACCATTCATTATTTCAACGAGCACGCGAAGGAATTGCTTGCCGAGGTAGAGGCGGAAGCCGCCGAGAAGTTTGGCGGCAAGGCAAAGCTTGACCTTGTCTCCAAGGTGCGCGCCGACGGCTCTGTGATGGCGGACCAAGGCATCATCGCGGGCTGTGCGGGCGGCATGTTCGACAGCATTGACGAGGCAAGCTCGATCCTCAAAACAGGCAACGTGGGCAACAGCTATTTCTCGCTGTCGGTCTACCCCACCAGCATCCCCGTATCGCTGGAGCTCACGCGCGTGGGCGTTTGCGCCGAGCTGCTCGCAAGCGGCGCTGTGATCAAGCCCTCCTTCTGCGGTCCGTGCTTCGGTGCCGGAGACGTGCCCGCCAACAACGGCCTCTCTCTTCGCCACACCACGCGCAATTTCCCGAACCGCGAGGGCTCCAAGCCCGGCGAAGGGCAGCTTTCCGGCGTTGCCCTGATGGATGCGCGCTCGATCGCCGCAACCGCCGCCAACGGTGGCATCATCACCGCCGCCACCGACGTGACGTACACCCACGAGGCGCACGAATATCACTATGACCGCTCGGTATACGAAAAACGCTGCTATTACGGCTTTGGCAAGGCGCAAAAGGACGCGGACCTCATTCTTGGCCCCAACATCACCGACTGGCCGAAGATGTATGCGCTTGCCGACAATCTGCTTCTGGAGCTTGCCGCCGTCATCCACGATCCCGTGACCACGACCGACGAGCTGATCCCCTCGGGCGAGACCTCGTCCTACCGCTCCAATCCCTTGCGTCTTTCCGAATTTGCCCTTTCCCGCCGCTGCCCCGAGTACGTGGGGCGCTCCAAGGCGGTTGCCGCTGATGAGCAAGCGCGCCGCGCGGGTAAGGCTTCCGACAAGGTGAAGTTTGCCCTTTCCCGCGTGGGCGACGCCGACGCGCTGGCCGCAAACACCCAGTTCGGCTCTTGCGTCTTCGCCAACAAGCCCGGTGACGGCTCTGCACGCGAGCAGGCGGCCTCCTGTCAGAAGGTTCTGGGCGGCTTTGCCAATATCTGCTATGAATTCGCCACCAAGCGCTACCGCTCCAACTGCATCAACTGGGGCATTCTGCCCTTCACGCTGGATGCGGACACCAAGTTTGACTATAACGAGGGCGATTTCGTCTTTGTGCCCGCTGTGCGCGAAAAGATCGCCCAAGGCACCGAGGAATTCCCCGCGAAGGTGATCCGTATGGACGGCTCTGTGGAGGATATCACCCTTTACGTCAAAGGCCTTACAGACGATGAAAAAGAGATCATCCTTCGCGGATGCCTGATGAACTACTATGCCGCAAAGAACAAGTAACCAAAAGCATTACACGCTTGGCATCAACGTGCCGGATCGCTTTCACGGGGACGAGATCACAGAACAGCTGGCGCACATCGCGCGCGTGGGATTTGACGGCTTTTTCACGCTGTGGGAACACGGTTACGTGGAAAAGTGGGCAAACGCCGCCGCGCGTCATGGGCTTTTCTATCAGTCCATCCACGCCCCCTATCTGGAGGCAGGCAAGCTGTGGCAGGAGGGCGAGGAGGGCGAGCGCGTGCTGTGCGAGCTTCTCGCGTGCCTTGGCGATTGCGCGCGCTTTGACATTCCCATCATGGTGGCGCATGCCTTTATGGATTTTGTGGACGTGCCGCCGACCGAGATCGGCTTTGCGCGCCACGCGCGCGTTTTAGAAGAAGCGGATCGCCTTGGCGTGACGCTGGCGCTGGAAAATTTAGTGCGCTCCTCCTCACTTGCCGCGCTGATGGAAAGATTTCGCGGGGTGGAGTGCTGTCGGTTCTGCTATGATGCGGGGCACGAAAGCTGCTTCAACGAGGGCGAGGATATGCTATCACTTTACGGTGACCGCCTTTGCCACACGCATCTGAACGATAATTTCGGCGTGACCGACCGCACCCTGCCGCCCCATCTGATGCCGAATCACGATCTGCACCTTGCAATGGGAGATGGCACGATCGACTTTGCCGACGTGATGGACCGTCTTGACAAAACGCCTTATGAAGGGCTGCTTTGCTGTGAGATCAAGCTCAAAAACGTACCGGGGCGCCACGATCACGACCGTTATATCGAAATGCCGATCGAGGAGTTTTACGCTTTTGTGCTGGAGCGCGCCCGCGCAATGCGCGACAGAACCCTGCCGCGCAAAAATGCATAATTCCAATTATTTCGACAGATATTCCATAAAATATAACTGTTTTTCCAATTTTCGGAGGTATTGAAGATGGAAAATTTCAAGAAAATCAAAATGACCACGCCACTGGTTGAAATGGACGGCGACGAAATGACGCGGATCCTGTGGCAGATGATCAAGGACGAGCTGTTGCTTCCCTTCGTTGATCTGAACACCGAGTATTACGATCTGGGGCTCCCCGAGCGTGAGCGGACGAAGGATCAGGTCACGTTGGACAGCGCCTATGCGACCAAGAAGTACGGTGTCGCCGTCAAGTGCGCCACCATCACCCCCAACAAGCAGCGCGTGGAGGAATACAACCTCACACAGATGTGGAAATCCCCCAACGGCACCATCCGCGCCATTCTGGACGGCACCGTGTTCCGCGCGCCCATCCTTATTGACAGCATCCGTCCCGCCGTGCGCAACTGGGAAAAGCCGATCACCATTGCCCGTCACGCCTACGGTGACATTTACAAGGCGACCGAATACCGCGTGCCCACCGAGGGCAAGGCGGAGCTGGTCTTTACGGATAAGGACGGCAAGGAGACCTTCCGTGAGACGGTATACGATTTTGAATGTGCGGGTGTACTGCAGGGCTCTTACAATAAGGACAGCTCGATCCGTTCCTTCGCGCACTCCTGCTTCCAATACGCGCTTTCCACGGGGCAGGATCTGTGGTTTTCCACCAAGGACACCATTTCCAAGCAGTACGATCAGACCTTCAAGCTGATCTTCCAGGAAATTTTTGAAAACGAGTACAAGGAGCAGTTTGCAAAGGCGGGCATCGCCTACTTCTATACCCTTATCGACGATGCCGTGGCACGTGTGATCCGCAGTAAGGGCGGCTTCATCTGGGCGTGCAAGAACTATGACGGCGACGTGATGAGCGACATGGTCTCCACCGCCTTCGGCTCGCTTGCCATGATGACCTCTGTACTCGTCTCGCCCGATGGCAATTATGAGTACGAGGCCGCGCACGGCACCGTGACCCAGCACTATTACCGCTACCGCCGCGGCGAGCAGACCTCCACCAACCCCATTGCCACCATCTACGCGTGGTCGGGTGCGCTCCGCAAGCGCGGTGAGCTGGACGGGCTTGCCGATCTTGTGAACTTCGCGGATCACTTGGAGGGAGCGTGCCTTGACACCCTCAACGACGGCGTGATGACGAAGGATCTTGTAAATCTTGTCCTGCCCGGCACCAAGGTGCAGGCCGTGAACTCCGCCGAGTTCATCGCCGCAATTCGTGAACGTTTGGAGAAAAGATTGGCGTAAGCAAAAAAACGGAGCCGAAATCGGCTCCGTTTTTTTTGCTTACTTTTCTTTTCCCTTTTGAAAAGTTTTTAACAGTAGTTTCGTGAGACTTCCATAACTGACGTTTTCATCCTCAAAACGATTTTCAATGGTATAAAGCAGTGCACAGGTATCATCCTCCAGCTTGATCAAAATGACATCAAGGATCTCATGCCCCTTGCGCTTGGTATTTCCTTGATAGATGGCATCCAGCTTGGCTTCAATGGTGTCTTGTGCCTTCTTTTCGTCGATCGGTACACTTTCGATATCCTCAAAGGAGCCAATCGCCCTTTTCGTGAAAGAGCGTATCCGCCCATTTCCGTCAATGGAGATCGATAAGCCATCTGTGGTGCGGTAAGTGCTTACTTCTCGATAGTAGGTGAAAATGTAGCAAAGAGGATGCTCTATGACCTCGACCCCTACCTTATATTCGGACAAGGAGATATAGTCATCCGCAATCGCATCCGCGATTTTCTTACAATCCACTTGGGACTTTTTCCCACCGGCATAATCATAGAAAAAGGAAATGTGTAACAGCTCCTTCGCATCGTCGTCTACCTTGAACCAAGTATCTTCGCATTTATAACGATGAGAAACATATAAATCGGGCATATTTACGCAAGAATTTTTGTAGCTGCCGGAATAGGTTCTGCCGTTAAAGGTAACCGTAGCGGTCTTGGGGGCTTGGGAGGCTTGGTGATAGTTTAATTTTTCACTACTCCATATTGCAAATTGGGAATCCGTCCCCCCGACCTCCAGCGCAACATACTCACCTTGATACTCTTCTTGGCATCCCACAAAGCTCATAAGAAGTAGTACAAAACAAAGAAGCAATGAAACAGTTCTGATCTTCGTCATAGCAAGACCTCCTCCCCTCAAAACATTCGAACAAAAAGCGCACAGTTGAACCAACTCCGATTCAACTTGTGCGCTTGTTTCCCTATCATCTATGCTGCAAAACCTCTTTGTGAAGCTCTGTGGAAATTCGCACTTCAGTTATCGGGGGTTCGCTTAAAACAAGATAAAAATTTTATCCTACTTATATTCTATCATGAAAAGTTATATTTGTCAAGCCGGCTTACTATAGCGTCAGGAATCAAGAAAAGGTTTTCACCTGCGCGCGGTCGACCATGCCGCCGTAATCGCATATTTTTTGGCGCAGTGCCGTTACGTCTACCGCATCAAAGGGGATGTCAGCCGCCACCGCAAGCCCTGCCGCCACGCCTGCGCACTCACCCATCGCAAGGCAGGGCCCCATCACGCGCACCACGCCAAGCGCCTCGCGCTCGACACCGATACACCGCCCCACGGCGATCAGATTCGGGATGCCGACGGGCAATAGCGCGCGGTACGGGATCTGCGTAAATTTCGACTTGCGCACCACGCCGTGATAGGGCTGAACGCTCGGATTTTTCGGGTTCGGCATATCCCAGCCGTAGCCCGACAGCGCAATGCCGTCGGGGAACTCCGTGCCCTCCACAATATCCTTCACAGCAAGCGTATATCGCGTCTTTAAGCGGCGCGTTTCGCGGATACCGATCACGGGCGCCACGGCGCGCACTGTGGCATTGGCAAAGCCCGGAAAATGCGCGCGCATCAAGGCAAGCAAGCGGTAATTCTCCGCTCTTCCCGCGACGGTGGCCTCGGTCAACGAGGCGGCATCGGTGCCGTCCACGCCCACCTGACGGATGGTATTGATCATATACACGTCGTTTTTCACCATTTTGACCGAGATAAAAATATCGTAAGGGAAGGTCCATTCCCCTTTCTTTTTCAGCGCCTCGATCAGATTTTTGAAGCGCACGTCGCCCGTGTCGCGCATATACGTGCTCAGCGTGTCGGTGTCCACGCCCTCCACGTGCATTTCGAGAGATGCGGCGGCAAGCCCGCCCTCCTCGTCGCCAAAGGCGAAGGGACAGCCCGCAAGGGCCGCCACGTCACCGTCGCCCGTGGCATCGACAAAATATTTGCCGCGGATCAGGGTAAGGCCGCTTTTATTATGCACGACAACGCCCGTGATGCGCCCGTTTTCCGTGACCGTATCCAGAATATCGGTGTGATAAAGCAGCTTGGCGCCAACCTCGGTAAGCATCTGCTCCAACAGCAGCTTCATGCGCTCTCCGTCAAAAATAAGCCCCGTGGCAAGCCCTTTTTTCCATCCGTGAGGATTGAGCGCGGGATCCACACCGCGCACGTCCACGCCGGCGCCCTCGGCAAGCAACGCCTGCTCGATCTTTTCAAAAATACCGCCGACACATTGCTTTTGCACACCGTCCTCAAAGGCGCGCACACCGAGAATGTGGTTGACCATACCCTGCGTACCCACGCCGCCAAGCGCGCCGGTACGCTCGATCAAAAGCACGTGCAGCCCCTCGCGTGCCGCCGCATACGCCGCCGCGAAGCCGGAAAAGCCGCCGCCGCACACCACAAGATCGTACGGCTCGCTTTCTGCGATCTGTTTTTGATAAAGCATATAGGTCACATCCTTTCTAATTCTATCATACCATATTTTCCCTTGCCATGTCAAGAAAATGGCGAAAATCAAACACCCTTTCCCTATTTCTTCATTGACAGCAATAGCGCGAAATGCTATAATGAAAGCAACAACCAAGGAGGTATGCCCTATGTCTTATCTGAAGCTTGCCAACGAAGGCTATAAGCTGAAGCTGCAATACGCCGCCGAGCCGCCCACGCCCCCGTCCTGTCTGTACGCCGCGCGCCGCGACAGCGCCGCGTTTCAGCTGATCCTTTGCTCCGATGATTATTACAGCGTCAATATCGCGCGCGGCGAGTGGATCTCCGCACGCGGTGACAAGCACATCACCGCGCCCTTGCGCCACGAAAGACTGCGCGTGGACGTGGACGCGCCCTTCCCCGTGAAGCTCTGTATCGAGGAGTTTTTGACGGATGATGACAACATCCAAAAGGCGGACATGCTGCTGGCGCAAAGCGTGCGCGAAAGCGACCCGCACAAGCCCACGGCCGTCTGGGCGGAGGTCTGTGTACCCGAGAATGCCGCGCCCGGCGATTACACCGTGACGGTGCGCCTTTACAGCGCGTTCAGCTTTGAGGACGAGGTGCTGCTGCAGACCGAAACGCTGCCGCTGCACGTGGCAAATTTTCTGCTTCCCGCCCCGAAAGATCGCAAATTCTTCCTTGATCTGTGGCAGCACAACTCGAATATCGCACGCAAGCACGACGTGCCGCTTTGGAGCGACGCGCACTTTGCCGTGATGGAAAAATACGTCAAAACGCTTGCCGACCTTGGTCAGCGCTCGATCACTATTTGCGCCAGCGAGATCCCCTGGTCGGGGCAAAGCTGCTTTGAAAGTCAGGAGTTCGGCGGCAATCTGTTTGAGTTTTCCATTATCCCCATCACGCGCGAGTGCGACGGTAGCTTTTCTTACGATTTCTCGCTGATGCAGCGCTACATCGACCTTTGCACCAAGGCGGGCTTTGACGGAGATATTGAGGTCTTTGGTCTTGTCAACCTCTGGACCAAGGAAAGATTGATGCCGAATCCCCCCTGCACCGACTATCCCGAGGCCATTCGCCTGCGCTACTATGATCGCGCGGACGGCTGTATGAAATACATCCGCGAGGGTGAGCAGGTCAAAACCTTTGTGCGCGCGCTGGAAAAGTATTTCATCGACACCGATCAGATCGAGCGCGTACGCGTGGCGGCCGACGAGCCCGCCGACGTGGACAAATACCGCGAAAGTCTCAATCTTCTTCAGGAAATTGCGCCCCGCTTCCGCCTCAAGACCGCGATCAATCACGTGGAATTTATTGAGGAATTCGGTGACCGTATCGACGATTTCGTGCCGCATCTGCGCAGCGGTCTGAAGGGCTATGACTCACTTTGTCATTACCGCGAAAAATACCCCGAAAAGCGCTTTTTGTGGTACGTTTGCACGGGATCGATCAAGCCGAACACCTTCCTGCGCTCCGCGCTGACCGAGTGCCGTATGATCGGCACCATCACAAGCGTCTTCCGCTTTGACGGCTTTTTGCGCTGGAATTACACCATCTGGCCCGAGGATCCGCGCCGCGAGCTGCGCTGCAGCCGTTGGGAGGCGGGCGACACCAACTTCGTTTACCCCGCGTACAACGGGGACGTGCTGCTTTCACTCCGCTACAAAAATCTGCAACGCGGTCTTGTCGACCACGAGCTCTTGGAAACGGTGCGCGATCGCTTCGGCGACGGGGTCGCAGACGGCCTCACGCAAAAGCTGATGCACGTGCAGGACGCCTTCACCTACTACGCGCTTTCCCGCAAGGACGTGGCACTTTTCAGCTACGATTGGGAAAAGTTCAACGCCCACAAGGCAGAAATGCTGGCCTTACTTGCCGAATAAACAGAAAAAATCCACCCGAACGGGTGGATTTTTTGTTATCCGTCTTTTCTTTTGGCGCGGAAGAAGGTCTGCAGTAGCGTGCGCGCCTCCTCGCGTAAAATGCCGTTTTCCACCACGGGATGTGCGCCAAGCGGAAAGCGCGGCAGATTCAGCACACTGCCCATTGCGCCCGCCGTGGGATCCTTGGCGGCATAGACCACGCGCCCCACGCGTGCGGCCAGAATAGCCCCCGCGCACATCGGGCAGGGCTCCAGCGTCACGTACAGCGTGCAATCCGACATACGCCAATCCCCTTTTTGCTTGCCCGCCGCGCGCAAGACCTCAATTTCAGCATGCGAGGTCACGTCATAATCGCGCTCGCGGTGGTTATGCGCACAGGCAAGCACCGTTTCCCCGCACGTCAGCACCGCGCCGATCGGGGGCTCGCCCTCCTTTGCGGAAAGTGCCGCCTCCGCAATCGCCATTTTCATAAATTTCAGATCAAGCTCCTGCATACGGTACCTCAAAACAAAAGCAACGCCATCAAAAGCAGCGAGATCATATTCACCACGCAAAGCACCACGAACACGATCATCGGCACGTTGAAAAACAGCTTGATGCGGCGGGAAAGCGAAATGGGATAGTCGGTATACTCCGCATCCTTGGTAAGCTCGCGCTCAAAGGCGCCCGCCGCGCGCATTTCCCGCTGACGGCTTTTGTCCGAGCGAAACAGCATCACACCCGCCAGTATGCCCAACAGCAGAATGCCGCCCTCCATGCAATACAGCACCACGTTGGCGGTTGCCTCGGGCAATCTTTCGATCACGGCGGTCTGCAAAACAGACTGGAAATTGTTGAAGAAGTGCATCAGCACACAGACCCAGATCGAGCGCGTGCGCACGTAGATCCACCCGAGCACCACACCGGAAAGCGTGGCGTAAAGGAACTGCTCTGCATTCTGGTGCATCAGCCCGAACAAAAACGCGCTGGCAAAGATCGCCGTGGTGCGCCCGTAGGGCAACAGATTTTCCAGAATCAAGCCGCGGAACAAAAACTCCTCCACGAAGGCGGGGACCACGGCAAGCGACAAAAACAGCAGCACCAGCTGATAGTTTGAGGTGATATCCGTCTGCCAGAGGACCTCCTCGGAAAATTCACTGTAATGAAAAATGCTGACGAACTGCGCGTTCAGATAGGCGAGCGCGCTGTTTGCCGCCACGCCGAACACCACGTAAAAAAGCGCGTTTTTGGGGAGCGTGAGCGAAAGGCGCATCGGCTCGGCAGGTGTTTTGGAGGGCAATTTTTTGAAAAAGAAGATGGGCAACATGAAAATGGCCGCGTATAACACAGCGCTGAGCACCTCCGTGACGACCTCGGCGGCCACGGCATTCAGCGACGCGGTAAAAAAGGACGCCAGCACCAGCACCACGCTTTGCGCCGTCATCAAACCGTAAAAGATCAACATTGTGCAAGCGATGCGAAGCGTCATGCCATGATAGCGTTGCTCTGCAGATGTCATCCTTACACCTTCCCTTCATTTCTTAGTATATCATATATTGTACCGCATTTTGGGCGGGATGTCAACCTCTGTGCAAGAAAAGCCCGCCGCATTTGCGGCGGGCTTTTGAAAACTGATTACTCAGCGGTCTGTTCCGTGGTCTGCTCTGCGGTCTCTTCCTCGGTCTCGACAACACGCTTCTTGGGGGTCACGATGCCGATGCGGCGCTCGCTATCCTTGTCGAAGAAGTGGATGCGGGACATATCCAGTGCCACCTTGATGGTGTCGCCGGCGCGGCTCTGAGAGCGGGAGGACACGCGAGCGATCATTCTGTTCATCTCAACGTCCAGCTCCTTACCGGTGGACATACCCTCCTTGGGAGCGCGGTCATAGCTGTTAAGGTACAGATAGATCTCTGCGCCCATCAGCTCGGTCACGTCAACGTCAACGGTGATGCAGCTGTCTGCCAACGAGTTGAGGTGCATGGGATCGTCATGGATGCACTCGGGACGAAGACCTGCAACGACCTCCTGGTCGATGTACTCGCGCAGGGCGGGATTTGCAGACTTTTCGGGGGGAAGCTTGATAGAGTTGCCATCAAAGTTGAAGTACAGATCCTTGCCCTCTTCGGTAAGGATACCGTTGATGAAGTTCATCTGGGGGGTACCGATAAAGCCGGCAACGAAAAGGTTGACGGGGTTATCATACAGGTTCTGAGGAGTATCTACCTGCTGAATGAGACCGTCCTTCATAACGACGATACGGGTTGCCATGGTCATTGCCTCGACCTGGTCGTGCGTAACGTAGATAAAGGTGGTTTCTACTCTCTTATGAAGCTTGGTCAGCTCGGTTCTCATCGTTGCACGAAGCTTTGCGTCCAGGTTGGAAAGCGGCTCGTCCAGAAGGAATACCTTGGGGTTACGCACGATAGCGCGGCCCAGTGCCACACGCTGCTTCTGACCACCGGAAAGTGCCTTGGGCTTACGGTCGAGAAGGTGGGTGATATCAAGGATACGGGCGGCCTCTTCAACGCGGCGCTTGATCTCTTCCTTGGGGGTCTTGCTCAGCTTCAGACCGAATGCCATGTTATCGAACACAGACATGTGGGGGTACAGAGCGTAGTTCTGGAACACCATCGCGATCTGACGATCCTTGGGTGCCACATCGTTTACAAGCTGATCACCGATGAACAGCTCGCCCTCGGTAATTTCCTCAAGGCCTGCGACCATACGCAACGTCGTGGTCTTACCACAACCGGAGGGACCGACGAACACGATAAATTCCTTGTCCTTGATCTCCAGGTTGAAATCGGAAACGGCGGTAACGCCACCGGGGTACTTCTTATAAATGTGTTTGAGCGATAAGCTTGCCATGTGTAACTCCTCCTTGGTGGGATGCTTTTTGCACCCGGACCTAATATTCTAACATATATTATTATACCAAATTCCTTCCATTAAGGGAAGAGGATAATTCTCCAAATTTTCCGCGCCGCGTTTATGCATTATGCACAAGCGTCAGCAGCTTCGTGTGACGGGCGCGGAAAGGAATAGAGGTTGTGAACGAAATATTACGTTCATTTATGAACAAATCAGCCCTTCTTTTGTGCCTCACGCGGCTTTTTCATCGACAGCGCGATGCGCTTTTTCTTCAGATCGACGGAAAGCACGCGCACCTGTACGATGTCGCCCACCGACACCACCTCGCGGGGGTGCTTGATGAAGCGGTCGGAGAGCTCGGAAACGTGGACAAGGCCGTCCTGATGCACGCCGATATCCACGAACGCGCCGAAGTCGATCACGTTGCGCACGGTGCCTGTGAGCATCATGCCCTCCTGCAGATCCGACATTTCCAACACGTCCTCACGCAATACGGGAGGCGCAAAATCATCACGCAGGTCACGGCCGGGCTTTTCCAGCTCGGCGGCAATGTCCACAAGCGTGGGCTCGCCTACGCCAAGCTCGGCGGCGACTTTCGCCGCGCCCTCGGTGCGCAGTCTGCCGCTGATGCCGGAAAGCTTGCCTGCCTTGATATCCTCCTTGCTATAACCAAAACGCTCAAGAAGAGCGCGGGCGGCGGCGTAGGATTCGGGGTGCACGCCCGTGTTATCCAACAGCTCCTTGGAGCCGGGCACGCGCAAAAAGCCCGCACACTGCTCGTAGGCCTTGGCGCCGATACGCGGCACCTTCAGCACCTCGGCACGCGTCTTGAACTCGCCGTTTTCCTCACGGTACTTGACGATATTTTTCGCGCTGGTGGCATTGATACCCGAAATATAGGAAAGCAAAGAATGGGAGGCGGTATTGAGGTCCACGCCTACGCTGTTCACGCAATCCTCCACCACGCCCGAGAGCGACTCGTCCAGCATGGCGGGCTTCATATCGTGCTGATACTGCCCCACACCGATGGCCTTGGGGTCGATCTTGACAAGCTCCGCAAGCGGGTCCTGCAGGCGGCGCGCGATCGAGACGGCGGAGCGCTGCATGACGTCAAATTCCGGGAACTCGTCAGCGGCCAGCTTGGAGGCGGAGTACACGGAGGCACCCGACTCGCTGACGATGATATATTTGGTGTCGACCTTCATTTCGCGCAGAAGCTCGGCCACGAACTTTTCGCTCTCGCGGGAGGCGGTGCCGTTGCCGATGGCGATCACGTCCACGCCCCATTTGGTGATCAGGCGCTTCATGATCTGCTTGGCCTGCTCGGCGCGTCCCGCACCCTGCGTGGGGTAGACCACGGCGGTGTCCAGCACCTTGCCCGTGGGATCGCAGACAGCCAGCTTGCAGCCGTGCGCGTAGCCGGGGTCGAAGCCAAGCACGACCTTGCCCTTGATGGGCGCCTGCATCAGAAGGTGACGCAGGTTTTCCGAGAACAGCACGATCGCGCCGCGCGATGCCATATCAAAAAGATCGTTGCGGATCTCGCGCTCCACGGAGGGAGCGATCAGACGGTCATAGCTGTCCGCAATGGCGGCGCTGACGTACTCCTTGGCGGGGCTTTCGCCGGGCTTGACGATGGCGGCATAGAGGTGGTTAAGAACGATATCCTTGTCGATGGTCACGTCCACCTTGAGGAACTCTTCCTTCTCGCCGCGGTTGATGGCAAGCACGCGGTGGCCCGGCACCTTGTGCACGGGCTCGCTGTAATCGTAATACTGCGCGTAGACCGAGTCCTCCTCCTTTGCCTGCTTGGAGGAAAGGAAGCCGTGGCGCACCGTGAGCGAGCGGATCGCCTTGCGGTACTCGGCATTGTCGGAAACGTCCTCGGCAATGATGTCCATCGCACCCGCCAGCGCGGCCTCTTCCGTGGGAACGCCCTTCTCCTCGTCCACGAAGGTAGCAGCAAGGTCGGGAATGGCGGGATCGTAGCTCTTTTCCTGCGCAAGCAACGCCTCGGCAAGGGGCTCAAGGCCTCTTTCGCGTGCCACGGAGGCACGGGTCTTGCGATGCGGGCGGAAGGGACGGTAGATATCGTCCACCTCGGTGATCGTAACGGCGGCGCGGATGGCGGCCTCGATCTCGGGGGTCAGCTTCTCCTGCTCGGCGATCAGCTTGATGACCTCCTCCTTGCGCGCTTCGATATTGCGCAGATAGCGCAAACGCTCCTCCAGCTTACGGAGCTGGGTATCGTCAAGCCCGCCCGTGATCTCCTTACGGTAACGGGAGATAAAGGGAATGGTATTTCCCTCGTCCAGAAGGGCGACTGTTTTTTCCACCTGGTCGACCGTGAGAGAAAGCTCAGCGGCCAGCTTTTGCATCATTTCCATATTTACATCCTTTCGTTGAAGTCTTATTTTGCAGCATCCAGAATCGCCTGCTCCTCTTCGGCTGTCAGCTCACGCCACGCGCCGCGCGGCAAGTCCGCAGGCAGGGTAAGAGGCCCGAAGGAGATGCGCTCCAGATACGTGATCTGGTTGTGCAGCGCCTCCAGCATTCTTTTGATCTGATGATATTTCCCTTCCACCAACGTGATGACACCCGAATGCGCATCCGCATTCAGCTCGATGTCGGCGGGCTTTGTCTCGTAGCCGTCCTCCAGCACAAGACCTTCGCGAAAGCGCTCGCACTCCTCCTTTGTGAGGGGAAACTTACAGCGAAACGCATAGCGCTTGGCCACGTGTCGGCGCGGCGAGAGCAGGCGGTGCGCCACGTCACCGTTGTCGGTGAGCAGCATAAGCCCCAGCGTGTGCTTATCCAATCTTCCGCAGGGAAAAAGCCCGAACGCCGTGTACTGCGGGGGCAAGAGCTCAAGCACCGTGGGGTCGCGCCCGTCCTCCGTGGCGCTGACGTAGCCGTCCGGCTTATTGAGCAGCACGTAATGATATTGCTTATAGCAAACGGGCGTGCCGCAATAGCACACCGCGTCGCGCTCGGGGTCGATCTGCACGTCGGCCTTTTTCACGGGCGCGCCGTTGACGGTAATCTGTCCCGCGCGGGCGGCCTTCCCCGCCTCGCTTCTGGTGGCGGTTGCCGTCACGCTTAAAAATTTATCCAATCGCATACGGCACACCTCCTTTACGCGACCTTATTATTGTACCATATTTTATCTGAAATGTAAAGGGCTGACGGGGAAAAAGGCGCGAGAAAATTGCGCAAAAAAATTCCTTTTCTTTTTCGCCTTTTTTTGATTGACATCACTTTTGCGGTATGGTAAAATACAAGCATAGAACAAAGTCGGAGGTAGTGCCATGAACTTTGCATTTGATTGCCATCAGGACCCCCACAAGCTGCACGTGGGATGCGAGAAGCCGCGCGCTTACTTCGTGCCCTACGAGTGCGACGCACTCGCCGCGCGCGACAACCGCGAGCAAAGCGCCTTTTTCACCTCACTTTGCGGCGAATGGGATTTTAAATTTTACCCTTCCCTTGCCGAGCTGGAGGACTTTCGCGCCGAGGGCTTTGACAAGGAAACGATGGACAAGCTCCCCGTACCGCGCAGCTGGCAAACGATGCGCGGGCGCGGCTACGATACGCCGCAGTACACCAACGTGAACTATCCCATCCCCTTTGACCCGCCTCACGTTCCCGCGCAAAACCCGTGCGGGCTTTATATGCGAAAATTCCATATCCCCCAAAACGGTATGGAAAACAAGCGCTTTTACCTCAATTTTGAGGGCGTGGATTCCTGCTTTTATCTGTTTTTGAACGACCGTTACGTGGGATACAGTCAGGTCAGCCACATGACCAGCGAATTTGACGTGACGGAGTATCTTACGGCGGGCGAAAACCGCATCGCCGTGGTGGTGCTGAAATGGTGCGACGGCACTTATCTGGAGGATCAGGACAAATTCCGCTACTCCGGCATTTTCCGCGAGGTCTATTTGCTTGCGCGCGATCCCGTGCACGTCATGGACGTGGAGATCAAAACCGCGCTCTCCGAGGATTTCACAAGTGCCACTGCCGCCGTTACCTTGAAGATAAACGGTGCCGCCGACGTCAAGCTCCGTCTGGAAAGCCCCGACGGCCGTCTCGTGCAAGCAAAAAGCGTCACCGTCAAGGGCGAGGCGTGCGTCGAGCTTTCCGTCGATGCCCCCGCGCTTTGGAGTGACGAAAGCCCTGCGCTTTATCCGCTGTTTATCAGTTGCGGCGCAGAGCATTTGTGCCTTTTTGTCGGTTTTCGCGACATACGTATCGTAAAACGCGTGCTTCTCATCAACGGCAAAAAGGTCAAGGCACGCGGTGTCAATCGCCACGACAGCCACCCCGCGCTTGGCGCCGCCACACCCCTTTCGCACATGATCGAGGACCTGATGATCCTCAAGCGCCATAACGTCAACACCATCCGCACCAGCCACTACCCCAACGATCCGCGCTTCCTCTCGCTTTGCGACAAGTACGGCTTTTATCTGATCGATGAGACCGATTACGAAACGCACGGTGCCAACGTCATCGGCGACTGGGATTATTTCAGCGACGGGCCCGAATGGCGCGAGGCATTCCTTGACCGCGTGGAGCGGATGTATGAGCGCGACAAAAACCACCCGTGCGTGGTGATGTGGTCGCTTGGCAACGAGTCCGGCGTGGGGCAAAATCAAGTGGCCGCCGCAGACTATCTGCGCGCCCGAGACCCGCGCAATCTGGTGCATTGCGAGGATGTCTCGCGCCGCATTGTAACGGGCTATGAGAAAAAAGCGATCCCGCCCGCCACGGCTGCCGCCCAAAACAGCACCGTGACCTCGGTGGATAGCCGCATGTACCCTTCCGTCGAGCACATCCTCACCTATTACGCGCAAAAGCACCTGACCGCGCCCTTCTTCCTTTGTGAATACAGCCACGCGATGGGCAACGGCCCCGGCGACCTGCAGCAATACTGGGATCTGATCTACAAATACGATTGGTTCTTCGGCGGCTGTGTGTGGGAATTTACCGACCACGCCGTCAATGCAAGTGACGATCCCGCAAAGCCGCGCTACCTTTACGGCGGCGATCACGGCGAGTATCCGCATGACGGCAACTTCTGCTGTGACGGTCTGGTTTTCCCCGACCGTCGCCCGCATCAAGGGCTCTTGGAGCTGAAAAATGTCGTAAAACCCGTACACGTATCCTACGAAACCGGAAAATTGAGGATCAAAAATCTGCGTTGCTTCCGCGACCTCACGGACCTTTCCTTGCACTGGGAGCTGTACGGAAACGGCAAGCTGATGGCAGAGGGCGACGTCGCCTCCCTTGCCGTGGCGCCCGGCAAAAGCCGCACCTATCCCCTGCCCCATTTCCAGGCGGCCACCACGGGCAAGGATGCCGTGCTGCTTGTCCGCTTGCTGCAAAACAAGGCAACGCCCTGGGCAAAAGCGGGCTATGAGATCGGCTTTACCGAATTTACGCTTTCCCAAAAACAAAGCGCGCCCGCCCTTCTTGAAAACATCCCAAACGATGCGGTTGTCTCCGTCACCGAGGAGGAAAAGTACGTTCATATCCAAACGGCCGACACCACCTACACAGTGGATCGGCAAACAGGCATGCTTTCCTCTCTTTGTTGCAATGGCAAGGAAATGTTGAGCACGCCGCTGACACTCACCGTCTGGCGCGCCCCCACCGACAATGACCGCCGCATCAAGGCGGATTGGTTCACACAGGGCCTTGACCGCGCTGTGCCCGATTGTCGCGATTGCCGTGTGAGCGAGATCGACGAAAAATTTGTTCGCGTCAACGCAGACCTCTCCCTTGGTGCGCCCATCCGCCGCCCCGTCGCACGCGTGAAGGCCACCTACACCTTCCTTGCCAAGGGCGGTGTGCGCCTTGATTTTGACACGCAGGTGCGCGATTTCAGCAAGGAGCACGGCTTGCCGCGCTTCGGCGTACAGCTGGAAGCTCCGGAGGGCTTTGAACAGCTTTCCTACTTTGCCAGAGGCCCCAAGGGCGCCTACTCCGACATGCGCGCCGCCACGTGGCTTGGCGAATTTTCCACCACCGTTACCGACCATTTCGAGCATTATATCCGTCCCCAGGAAAACATGGCACACGCGGATACCCGCTGGCTGCGCCTTTGCGAGACGGGCGGGCAGGCGCTCTTCGCCTTCGCAACAGAGCAACCGTTCAGCTTCAACTGCTCGCACTACACGCCCGCACAAATGACGGAGATCCGACACGATTTCGACTTGGTTCCCCGCAAGGAGACTGTGTTGAACATCGACTACCGTCAAAATGGCATCGGCTCCGCCTCCTGCGGTCCCGCGCTGGATGAAAAACACCGCTTCAATGAAAAGAATTTTCGCTTTTCCTTCCGCTTGCTTGCGGCGAGCGCAGGCGGTGTCAATCCGTACGCCGAATACGGCAAAAAATAAGCAAAGAAAAACACCGTTTGCGGGGTGCAAACGGTGTTTTTCTTTGCCCGTTATGGGGGTAATTGCTTTTAAAGCTCCTCCACGGAGACCACGCCCGCAATTTCGGTAAGAGCGGTCATCACGCGGTCATGCGTCATCTTACGCGGCAGCTGCAACGAATAAATGGCGCAAGGGTTTTTGGTGCTGCCCGCCGATTTGGTGATATGCAGATCGCCCACGACCACGCCGCGATTACGCAGGTAATCGTCGATCTTTTCCAGCGCCTCGTTTTCCTTGTACTCCACGTACAGGTGGATGTCACGCGCGGTGGACATCAGGAACCACTCGAAGCGGGAAAGCACCAGCTCGACAAGCAGGATCATTGCCGTGGCGATCAGTGCCGCCTCAAAGTACCCGGCACCGATGGCAAGCCCCACAATGGCGGAGGCCCAAAGCCCCGCCGCCGTGGTAAGGCCCTTGACCTGGCGGCGCTTGGTCACGATGATGGTGCCCGCACCGATGAAGCCGATGCCCGCGATCACCTGCGCGCCAAGACGGGTGAGGTCGGTGAACATATCCAGATGTAAATAGAGGTACTGGCTGGTCAGCGTCGTCATAGAGGCGCCAAGGCAGATCAGAATATGGGTACGGAAGCCCGCAGGGCGTCTTTTGTGCTCACGCTCGATACCGATCAGACCGCCGCAGACCACGGCAAGCAGCATACGGATCACCGCGCCCCAGATATTAAACCCTTCCGCAAAGCGGATCATATCCAAAAATTCACGCATGGAAACACCTCCTTACAGCTCTTCGATGGTGCGGATGCTTTCCAACCCTGCCAGCACCGTCATCACCTTGGTGTGCGGCATGCGTTTGGGCAATCGGATGGAAAACACGGCACTTTGCGTGAGCTTCGTTTCGTTCGCTTTTCGCACGTCCACGTCGAAAATGCGGATATTCTGCTCCTTGATGGTGGAAATGATCTTTCCCAGATCGTCCACGTGCTCAAATTCCACGTACAAATTCAGATTTCTCGTTCTGGCGACGATCACGCGCTCCAGACGGCTGAACACGATAATGGTCAGACTGATCAGCAGACAGGCAACGAACGCGCCCTCCACAAATCCCGCACCGATGGCAAGCCCCATGCAGGCCGAGGCCCAGAGCCCTGCCGCCGTGGTCAGTCCCTTGACCTCCTGACGTCCCGTTACGATGATCGTACCCGCGCCAAGGAAGCCGATGCCGTTGATGACCTGCGCGCCAAGACGCGAGGCATCCGTATATTTCTGACCGTCAAAATGCGTCAGCAGATGCCAATGCGCATCCACCATCATGGTCAGATACTGGCTGATCAGCATGGCAAGTGCCGCACCGATGCACACCAGCATATGCGTGCGGAAGCCCGCAGGACGGCGCTTGCGACCGCGTTCCAAGCCGATCACACCGCCGCAGAACATCGCCACGCCAAGGCGTAAAAGCGTCACCCAGATCATATTGTCCATCGTCATATGGCTGAGCTTTTCAAAAATCCAAAACATAACCAAAACCTTTCTTATGTAACAACAGGGAGGTAGGGGCAGGATCAGGAGATCTCGCCCTCTGAAAGGATCACGCTGACCGTCACTTCCGCATTGTCGCGCCACACCTTTACGGTGACGGTGCTGGCCACGGGAAAACGGTTCACCGTTTTGATCAGATCCGAGGTGTCGCGCACCACGAAATCATTCACGGAAAGGATGACGTCGCCCACCCGGAATTTCCCCTTGGCATTGGCGGCATCCGCGCTCATCACGTACACGCCGTCAGCAGGCATGTAGTAGTACCCCTCCACCTCGGTGGGGGAGGATTGCACAAGCCCCGTTTCGGGATCGGTGGTGTACCACGTCCCCTTCTCGCCGCCGTGGCCGGTCACGCCCAGCAACGAGCGCCCCTCCACGATCGGGTTGTCGCCGCTGAAAGAGCCCGTCGCGATGATCTGATCCAAGATCTGCTTGGCCCCGTCGATCGGGATGGCAAAGCCAAGCGACTCGTTATTCGACATTTTGCGCACCACGATGCCCACCACGCGACCGTACATATCCGCCATGGGGCCACCGGAGTTGCCGGGGTTGACGCTGGCATCCGTCTGGATGACAAGGATCTTCTTTTCATACGTGCCGTCGCTGTCATCGTCAATGGGCAGCAATCGGTTGATATAGGAGACCTTGCCGAAGGTAGAGGTCGCCACAAGCTCCAGACCGTAAGGCGTGCCAACGGCCACCACGTCGTCTCCCACAAGCAGATCTGCCGAGGAGCCGAGCTTTGCGGGCACAAGCCCCGTTGCCTGCACGCGGAGCACCGCCACGTCGGCGTCCTTGTTATAGCCCACGATCTCGGCTGTGTGCGCCGTGCCGTCGGGCAGCACGACCTGAATGGTGGAGGCATCCTTGATCACGTGATAGTTGGTGCAGATATGCCCCTTATCGTCATACACGAAGCCGGAGCCCGTGCCGCGCCCCGTTTTGGTGATCACGGAGATGGTCACGGTGGATTTTTTCATCACGTCCGCCGCCTCGTTCGGAGTCAGAAGGCCGCTTTGCTCGTCATACTCGCGCACGTAGACCACGCGCTCATTATACAACGTACGAATGATCTGAAAACCGCCCTCGCCCATAAAAAGCACCAGCGTCAGCAGCGCAAGGCAAAGGGCCACCACGCCGCCGAACACGGCGAAAAAGGTGCGCTTGCTTTCCTTCGGTGCGGGCGTCGGCTCCGGCTTGAAATTCCACGTAAAGCTTTGCACGCACGCGCGTTCTTGCGTTGCTTGCTCTTCTTTTACCTCTTCCGCGACGATCTCGGCGGGGGCGTCGCTCGCCTCCCCCGTGCACGCGCATTGCTCGCAGGCGGGTGCCTGCGCGGGCTCGCTGATACGGTTCTCGCTCTCCCCCACGGTCTCGGGGGTCATGTCCTTATTTTCTTCCATACGGTCTCCTTTAACATACTCAGGCAAGCGGCAGCGTGAAATTGAATTCACAGAACTTCCCTTGCTCGCTGGTTACCCATATTTTTTCATGGTGTGCATCCATAATGGTCTTGGAAATGAAAAGCCCAAGCCCCACGCCGCTTTTATCCAGTCCGCGGCTCTTATCCCCTTTGTAAAAACGCTCGAATACAAAGGGCAGATCGTCTGCGGCGATCCCTTCACCTTCATTATATACAGAAAGCTGCACGTGGTTATCCTTCACGCCCGTGACACGGACGCGAAGCACGCCGCCCTCACGGGAAAATTTCACGGCGTTGTCGCAAATGTTATAAAGGATCTGATAGATGGCATCGTGGTCGCCGACGGCGATCATACGCTCCTCGTCGCAAAAGAATTCGACCTCCAGGCGCTTGCTGTCGATCTTCGCCTCGAAGGAAAACAGGATCCTGCGCGCCATCTCGCAGATGTCAAACGGCTTGAACTCAAATTTGCGGTCCCCCGCCTGAATGCGGGAAATATCCAAAAGCGAAGCTACCAAACGCGCCAGACGCGACACCTCCGCGCGGCAGACCTCCAGATAATGCTTATGCTTTTCCGGCGGGATCGCCCCCGACAGGATGTTATCGATAAATCCCGAAATGGTCGTCATCGGTGTGCGCAGATCGTGCGACACGTTCGCCACGAAGGTGTTGCGCATCACCTCAAGACGCGAGATCGAATCCGCCATATCGTTGAAGGCCACGGCAAGCGCCGCCACCTCGTCCTTGCCCTTCACGGGCACGCGCACGTCGTAGTTACCTGCGGCAAATTCGCCCGCCATGCGGCTCATGTTCCGTAGCGGCGCGATCACGCGCTCGGTAATGATATACACAAAGATCAGCGCCGCCAGCATGACCCAAAGACTGCTGATCAGAATGGTCTTGATCATCACGTCAAGCAGCGCGTCCTGCGTGACGGAGGGAGAGCAGGCAAACACCGTGCCGCATACGTATCCGTTCTCCGTGAACACGGGGGCCGTGTAAAACAGATGCGGGCGGTCAAACACCCCCTCCAGCGTCTGAAATTCAGACAGCTCGACAAGATTATTGACCTCGTTCATGATGCTCAAGGGGATCCTTGCGCCCCCTGCGGCGATCTCCCCGTCCGCGGAGATCATGCGCACCACCTTACCGTCCTCGTTCACTAACAGGATGCTCATATCCTCGTCCAGATTGCCAAAGGCGGCAAGCATGCGGTCCACGTCCGCTTGCGAGGCGAACACGATCTGATCCATCGCGTTGGCGGAAAGCGTTTCGGCGCGCGCGCCGAGGAACTCTGCCGCGCCGTGCGCGGTGTTGGAAAGCATCCTTTCCTTGGAGGCGACGGCATAGCTGTTGACCATGCCCGTGATGATAGACACCAGCACGGCAAAGCTGATGAAAATAATCACCATAAAGGTGGTGATGTATTTGGCAAACACGCTTTTAAACATAGCCGTCTCCTTCCTGCAAAAATGTAGCAATGCCGCCGCAAGTTTCCTGCGGCGGCATGGGGGACGCGGGATCGGTTAGTTATAAAGCTCAAACTTATAGCCGATGCCCCAAACGGTCTTCAAGGCCCACTTGTCGGAAACGCCCTCCAGCTTTTCGCGCAGACGTTTGATATGTACGTCTACGGTGCGGGAGTCACCAAGGAAGGCGAAATCCCATACGTGCTCGAGAAGCAGCTCGCGGCTGAATACGCGGTTGGGGTTGGAGGCAAGGCAATAAAGCAGCTGCAATTCCTTCGGGGGGATGTCCACCTTCTTGCCCTTTAACTTCAATTCAAATCTGTTCTGACTGATCTCGAAATTCTCATACTTGATCACGTCATCGTCATCTTCCTTGTGCAGGTGCGACTGATAGCGGCGCATGACCGCCTTCACGCGTGCGGAAAGCTCCTTGAGGTCGAAGGGCTTGACAACGAAATCGTCAGCGCCCATCTCAAGGCCCAGCACCTTATCAAAGGTCTCGCCCTTGGCCGTGACCATGATCACGGGCTTGGGGGAATCCTTGCGGATCTCCGTCAGCACCTGTTGGCCGTCCATTTTGGGCATCATGATATCCAGAAGCACGATGTCGGGGGAGGCGGTTTTGAAAACGGCAACACCCTCAAGCCCGTCATTGGCGGTGATCACTTCGCATCCTTCGCTTTCAAAGTGCGTCTTCAGAATGTCGCAAATATTGGGGTCGTCGTCCACGACCAGAATTTTGGTGCCAACCATGTTTCATACCTCCCGTGATATGCGCCCGCGACCTTGTTTTCGATAAAAGCAACAAAATATCGAGGGCACAAGTTTAACTTTTATACTATTATAACACATTTGCACATTTTTGAAAAGAGATTTTACAAAAAAAGTTCAAAATTGCGCCTTTATTCACCGCTTTTTCACATTTATGCACGCGCCCGCGCAAAAAAAGCGTTTTCTTGCCGTATTTTTCGCACATCCCCTTGCCAAATTTCACATTTTGTTGTATAATAGATTGGTTAAATATATTTTCCGCAAAGCGGCGGCACGCCGCCCCCCAAGCAGAAATCTAATTCAAGCACAAGGAGAATTTTTATGAAACTTGGTATCGTGGGTCTTCCCAACGTGGGAAAAAGCACACTTTTCAACGCGCTCACCAACGCGGGCGCAGAATCGGCCAACTACCCCTTCTGCACCATTGAACCCAACGTCGGCGTGGTGGCCGTGCCCGACGCCCGTATGGACTTTTTGGCCAAGATGTATGCCCCCGAAAAATACACCCCCGCCGTCATCGAATTCGTGGACATCGCAGGTCTTGTGCGCGGCGCCTCCAAGGGTGAGGGCCTTGGCAACAAGTTCCTTTCTCACATCCGTGAGGTGGACGCCATCATTCACGTAGTGCGTTGCTTCAATGACGACAACATCATCCACGTGGACGGCGCCGTCGATCCGATGCGCGACGTGGAGACCATCAACATGGAGCTGATCTTTTCCGATATGGAAATGGTCGAGCGCCGCATCGACCGCGTGAAGAAGGCCATGAAGGGCGACAAGACCCTTGCCGCCGAGCTTGCCCTTTTCGAGCGCATCTATAAGACGCTTTCCGACGGCTTCACCGCCCGCACCATCGACCTCACCGAGGACGAGCGCGCCATGCTTTACGACACCCCTCTGCTCACGATGAAGCCCGTCATTTACGCCGCCAACGTCAGCGAGGACGAGGCAGGCGAGGAGCCCTTGGCCAACCCCCACTACGTCAAGCTGAAGGAATTTGCCGCAAGCGAGCACGCCGAGGTGCTGCCCGTTTGCGCACAGATCGAGGCGGAGATCGCCGAGCTTTCCCTTGAGGAAAAGCAGGCATTCCTGGAGGATCTGGGCATTGCGGAAAGCGGCCTTGACCGCCTGATCAAAGCAAGCTATTCCCTGCTCGGTCTGATCAGCTTCCTCACCGCAGGCCCCAAGGAGGTGCGCGCCTGGACGATCACGCGCGGCACCAAGGCCCCCGGTGCCGCCGGCAAGATCCACAGCGACTTCGAGCGCGGCTTTATCCGCGCGGAGATCGTCAGCTATGACGATCTGGTGCGACTTGGCACGATGAACGCCGTCAAGGAGGCAGGCCTTCTGCGCTCCGAGGGTAAGGAATACGTGATGCAGGACGGAGACATCGTTGTCTTCCGCTTCAACGTCTGATGCGCGCCCGCAAGAAAAAGCACGGTGCCGAGCGCATTGCCGCCTGCGCGCACCTGCTGATTGAAGACCCCACCATTCTTGCCGAAAATCCGCAAGCCCCCTTCCCCGTGGAGCGTCCGCTCCATCTGGAGATCGGCTGCGGCAAGGGCAGCTTTGCCTGCGGCATGGCGGCCGCCCACCCCGAGGTGAATTTTATTGCGATGGAGCGTGTACCGGACGTCGCGTGCCTTGCATTGGAAAAGGCAGAGCGCGAGGCGGAAAGCCGCCCCGACAATCTGCGCTTTCTCATCGGCAACGCGGAAAATCTGACCGAGTGGCTCCCCGCACACAGCGTGGATACGCTGTATCTGAACTTCAGCGATCCGTGGCCCAAGGCGGGACACAAAAAAAGACGTCTCACGCACCGCCTTTTCCTGGAAAGATACCAAACAGTACTCAAAAAAGGGGGTACGTTGCGCTTTAAAACCGACAACGTGGGGCTTTTTGACTTCTCTCTGGAGGAGTTTGAGGCCATGGGACTTGAGATGTACGACCTTACAAGAGATCTGCACAATTCCCCCTGGAACGAAGGGAACGTCATGACCGAATACGAGAAGGCGTGGTCGGAAAAGGGTTACCCCATCCACGCCGTCACCGTCAAATTCAAGGAGTAAGTATGCTGGAAGAACTGGTGGTTAAAAACCGAAGCTACCGCACCTTTGACCCCACCCGCCCCATCACCGAAAAGGACATGCGCGCGCTGGTGGATCTTGCCCGCCGCACGGCATCCGCCGTCAACCGTCAGCCGTTGCGCTATCGCATCGTCAGCAAGCCGGCGGAATGCGCCATGATGCTTGCAAACACGCGCTACGCAGGCGCGCTTTCGATCAAGCTCCCGCCCGAAGGGCACGAGCCGACCGGCTACATCGTCATGTTTTACGATAAGGAAGGAAACGGCAACGAAAGGCGCGCCAATCAGGACCTTGGCATTGCGGCGCAAACCATCCTGCTCGGCGCCACGGAAAAGGGGTTCGGCGGTTGCATGGTCGGCAGCTTCAACGCCGAGCGCGTAAATGCCGATCTTGTGATCCCCGACCGCTACGCGCCGCTGCTTGTCATCGCCCTCGGCACCCCCGCCGAGGAGGTGCGTCTTGTCGAAGCCGAGGATGCGGAGCACCTGACCTATTACCGTGACGAGAACAACGTCCATTTTGTACCCAAGCTGAAATTGGAGGATGTACTGCTTTGACCAACAGTGAAATTTCCGGCGTTCTGGTGGTGGAAAAGCCCGCAGGCAAGACCTCGCACGATGTGGTGGGGGCGGTGCGCCGCCTGTATCACACCCGTCGCGTGGGACACACGGGCACGCTGGACCCGATGGCCACGGGCGTGCTTGTGGTGCTGATCGGCCGCGCCGCCAAGGCCGCCGAATATCTGAGCGTGCATGACAAGGAATACCGCGCCGTGTTGCGCCTCGGGCTTACCACGGACACCGAGGATATTACCGGAAAAACTCTTACCGTTTCGGGGGATATTCCCTCCTCGACGCAGGTGATCGAGGCGGCAGAGGGCTTTGTGGGCGAGATATTGCAAACGCCCCCGATGTACAGCGCCTTGAAGGTAAACGGACAAAAATTGTGCGATCTGGCACGCCGCGGCGTCGAGGTTGAACGTAAGCCGCGACCGATCACCGTGTACGCGCTTTCCTGCCGTCATCTGCAGGAAAACGATTACGAATTGCAGGTGCGCTGCTCTGCCGGCACCTACATCCGCACGCTCTGTGCCGACATCGGCGCAAAGCTTGGATGCGGAGGCGTGATGGCGGCACTCCAACGCGTAGCGGTCGGGGAGTATTCTCTTGAAAACGCCGTATCGCTTGAAACGCTAGAGGACAAAAACGACGATGAGCGCGCCGCATTGCTGCTACCGACCGAGTCGCTTTTTGCAGAGCTTCCCGCCGTACGTCTGCCCGCCTTTTTTGAAAAGCTGTCGCGCAGCGGGTGCGAGATCTATCAAAAAAAGATCGGCACCACCCACCCCACAGGCACGCGCGTGCGCCTTTGTGACGAGCACGGCAAATTTTTCGCTTTGGGCGAGGTGCGCGAGTACGAAAACGGCTCCGCCATCAAGGCCGTTAAAATGTTTGACATTGCATAAGAGAAGGCCGACGGACCCCGTCGGCCTTCTCCGTATTTTCAAGCGCTTAGATGTAAAAAAGGACACAAAGCAAAGAGATACGTCCTTTTTTCGTCTTGACTGTGTGGGCGAATTGTTATATAATGGAGAAAAAGTGAAAAAGGAGCGTCATATGGCAAACGTCAAAACGCCCGCACGCGTTTACAAGACTTTTCAAAGGGTTGGCAAGGAAGTCAAGTTCATCGGCACCGGTGAGGGGAATCCCAGAAACGGCGAGGGGGCTTTTTTGCGTCTTCAAAACGGCAACATTCTTTTTGCCTATACCGAATACGTTGGCGAGGACTACCATGATGCCTGCCGCGCACACATTGTCGGCATGGAGTCAGCAGACGAGGGTGACACCTGGACCGAGCCGCGCGTGCTGCTGGACTTTCCCACCGAAAAGGGCAACGTGATGAGCGTATCGCTCTTGCGCATGAACAACGGTGACGTCGGTCTTTTCTATCTTCAACACGTGGTCACGGAGGTCTATCCCGGCCTTTGCCTTGGCAAAATGATCCGCTCAAGTGACGAGGGTAAAACATGGAGCGCCCCCGTCGCTACCACGCCCCGAAACTATTACGTTGTCAACAACGACCGCGTTTTGTGCCTCCAAAACGGTGACATTTTCTTCGCGGCGGCACTCCACAACAACGCCGCCGATCACAGCAAGACAAACGAAAAGATCGCGCGCGGTGTGGCATGCTTTTTCCGCTCCACCGATGACGGTAAGACCTTCCGTGACGAGGGCGTGGTACTGGAAGCACCCTTCCCCGACGTGGATCACGTCGGGTTGCAGGAGCCGGGGCTTTTCCAATTTGAGGACGGCACCCTCTGGGCCTATTTCCGCACGCGGCTTGGCTGTCAGTACCGCTCGCTTTCCACCGACAACGGCCACACGTGGAGCGCACCCATGCCGGATCTCCGCTTCACCTCCCCCCGCGCGCCGATGCTGGTAAAAACGGTAGGCAAATACACAGTCGCTGTTTTCAATCCCGTGCCCGAGGGCGCGTATACCGCCCCGCCCTTCGGTATGGATCGCACCCCCTTGATGCTTTCGGTAAGCGAGGACGGCGGCAAGAGCTTCCCGCGCGCTTACCTTTTGGAGGATGACCCAAAGAACGCCTATTGCTATCCCGCCGTCATCGAGACCCCGGGTGGATTCCTGGTTGCCTACTATCATTCCAACGGCACGGGGCAGTTCCTCAACTGCACCAAGATCACCAGAGTTTTGTTTGACGAGATCAAGGAATAATGAAAAAAGCCCCGTAACGGTGTGAGTTTTGCACCGTTACGGGGTGTTTTTACAAGTGATAAAGCCGTCTCATATTTTCATGACAGATCCTGCGCAGAAGCGCCGTCACGCGCTCTTGCGGCAGCTCCAGCTCTCCGTACTCCTCCCACTCGGCAAGCAGGTTGCACACCGTGCGGCAAAAAAGCTCACCGTCCAGAAGTGAGACGGACAGACGTTGATCCGAGAAAGCACCCACGATATGAGAAAGCGGTACGGCATTCGCCAAGGCCTGCAAGCGCTCGCGGTTCTCGGCAGGAGAGCTCACCACAATACCGAAGGAAAACTGCGGCTCTCCCTCCCCTTTCGCGGGATAGCGGGCCGCAATGGCGGCAAGCACGGGGGCCTGCCAAGGCGCGGAAAGATAAAATACAGCGCGCGCAAGGCCGTCGTACCCTTGCAGATAATCAAACAGCTCGCAAACCGCTTTCGGTAAGATTTTCTCGCCAACGGTACGCTGTTTTTCGACATTTTGGAACGAAAATGCCCCCTCCTGCGGCAGCTCCAAGAGCATTTCGCGCCGCACGTACTCGCGTCCGAGAACTCGCCAGAGCTGCGCCGCGTACAAGGCGCGCTCCTCTTCGCAAAGCGCCTCACCTTGCATGGCTTTTTCAAAAATTTTGGTGGCGTGGTATTCGTCGGGGCGACAAAAACGCGTCGGGAGCACGTGGTGCACCGCCGTGTGACATCCATGCGCCTCAAAGCGATCCAGCGCGCGGGACAGCGCATCGACAAATGCGGCGAAGCTGACTTCCCCTTCGCAAAGCGCTTTGACGGCGGGCATAAAGCTCTCACTCTCCGGCTCAAAATAGACGTCGGGGCAAAATACGGGGTGCGCCTCCTTGACCGCGGCAAAATCCGCCAGATCGTCCGTCGGTGCGGCGGCGCAAAGCAACGCGCCGATGCGGCATTTTTCAAGCAACGTGCGATAAGTCATGCCTTCCTCCAAAAGAAGGCGCGCCGTCCTTTGCCAGATCTCCTCTGCGTGCGTGTCGCACACGGCGAGCTCACACCCGAAAAGCAAACGCAGCTCGGCATGGCACTGTAACTTGGCGTTGTTGCCCGTCATATCCTGTAGGACGGTGGCAAAAGCGGAGAACTTTTCAAAATCCGAGCCCGCGCCAAAAACAAAGGTCTCCTCCACCCCCGCATGGCGCAAAAGTGCACGGCGGCAAGGGTCAAAGAGCCAGAGCTCGGTCAAGCTTTCTATCCGCTTATTCTCTGCGCAGGCGCGGATAAAATCGCGCGAAACACGCGCCGAGCGCGGCATTTCGGCAACGCTTTGCCGATAAAACGAGGTCGCTCTGCTCCCCGAAAATAAAAACGATTGATCCAATAATGGCATTTTTGCACCTCCTTTTTCTTTATTGTAGCACAAAAGGCGCGACTTGGCAAGCGGTGCGCCCCTTTGGAGTTGTAAATATTTTGAAAGCACTTTACAATACGGGGCAAAATATGATATAATAACTTATATTTGTATTCCGAGGTGCCTTGTATGTTCGCCGATCTTCATATGCACAGCTTTTATTCCTTTGACGGCAAGCTTGACGCTTCGCCCGACAATATCGCCGAGCGCGCCATTGCGGCAGGGCTTACCCACATCGCCGTGACCGACCATTGCGACATCGACTGCGAGTTGGCGGGGCTTTACCGCCCCTTGGACAAGGAGCGCGCCTTCGCCGCGCTCAGTGCCGCGAAGGAAAAGTACCGCGACAAGCTGAGCATTCTGGTCGGCATTGAGCTGGGACAAGCGCACCATTGCCCGAAGGAGGCGCACGAGCTGCTTTCACGCTTCCCGTACGACATCGTGCTTGGCTCCGTGCACAATCTTCTGAACGAGCCCGATTTCGCCTTCTTCGACTTTTCCGAGATTGACGACGATGCCGCGCACGCCTACTTTGACCGCGTGATCGCGGAGGAGATGCAGCTTTGCGATTTCGAGGGCATCCACGTGCTGACGCACCTGACCTATATGGATCGCTACATGCACCGCGCAGGCAAGGCACTGGACATCACACCGCACCGCGACGCGCTTTGCCGACTTTTGGAAAAGATCGTCCAAAAAAATCTCACGCTGGAGCTGAACACCTCCTGCCTTGACGAAGGTCTTGGCATGCCGACACCGGAGATCCTGCGCCTTTACCGCGCACTCGGCGGCACGCGCGTGTGCCTTGGCTCCGACGCGCACTTCCCCGACCGCATCGCACAGCACTTTGACAAGGGCGCCGCCATTTTACTTGATTGCGGCTTTACCGAGCTCACGATTCCCACAAAGAACGAAATCCTCACCTATCCCATTCCAAGGAGACATGAAAATGGCTGAATTTGATTTCAATAATTTTAGCTTGCTTTACCCCGATGCCGAAAGCATCGCGGCACACCACGCGGGCAAAAACGTCCCGCTCATCGACGATTTTACGTTGCAGGAGCTGGGCCTTCCCGAGGTGCTCCCCCTCAAGAACTCCCGCCTTTCCTCCTTCGTCACGGCAGATCCCGCCGTGATCCGTTACCGTCAGGAGGTCTTTTCGGATATGCTCTCGCACGAGGAGATCGGAAAAACGCTTTCCAAGCTGGTGCCCGTCCTTTTTGACATCATGGAGCTGCGCCGTCTGGAAAACGACAACGGCGACACCTCTGACTATCTGTCCAGCATGACGGAGATCGAGCTGTATATCTCCAGCATCGACGTGCTTTACAACGGGCTTTGCAACCCCAAGGAGCCCTATGCCGGCGCTGCCTTCCGCGCGCTTTGCGAATACGTCAAGAATCTGGTGGAAAGCGACTATTACGCCGAGCTCAACGAGCGCCTTGCAGAGCTGACCACTCGCGTGCGCGAGATCAAAAGCGTCACCATCGGCGTCAATCTGGACGCCCAGCTCCGCCCGCGTGAGGCAGGCGTGCTTTCCGTCAACCCCGAAAGCTTCCGTCCCGGTGACACGCTGCACAAGATCCTGCGCCTGAATTTCAAGGAGGATCAGTACACCTGCATCGCGGATCTGGTCCCCTTCGGCAAAAAGCAGTCGGAAAACCAAAAGACCGCCCTGTCGCTCGCTTTCAATTCCGCCATCAACGAGGTGTACCGCCAGTCGCTTCGCTCCTGGAAGAAGATCGTGCAGACCTACGTGCTGGAAAACACGGATTTCCTGCTCAATTTGCTGCCCGAATTTGAATTTTTGCTCAAATCCACCAATCTGATGCGCGCATTGCAGATCAAGGGCAACCGCCTTTGCATACCGCAAGTCAAGCCCGCCGCTGAGCGCGCTTTTGTGGCGACCGCGCTGTATAATCCCGCCGTCGCACTGAAGGTGGAGGATCCCATTGTCACCAACAACGTCATTTTCGACGACAAGGCGGGCATTTACGTGCTGACCGGCCCCAACCGCGGCGGCAAATCCGTCATCACCTGTGCCGTGGGCCTGGCGCAGGCCATGACCCAGCTTGGGCTTTTCGTTCCCGCCGAGCATGCCGTGATCAGCCCCGCCGATGCCATCTTTACCCACTTCCCCACCGGCGCGGACGATACCATCGATAAGGGCCGCCTTGGTGAGGAATGCGCGCGCCTGAGCGAGATCTTTGCCTCGATCAGCGCGGAAAGTCTGGTACTGCTGGACGAGTCGCTTTCCTCCACGGGCTCCTTTGAGGCCTCTTACATCGCCGCCGAGGTGCTGGCGGGACTTTCCCGCGTGGGATGCCGCTGCATCTTCTCCACCCACCTGCACGAGCTTGCCGCCGAGATCGACAACATCAACGCGCGCACCGCGCCCGTGGGCGGCGTGCCGATCGACACGCTGGTGGCGGGCATCGAGGAGGAGGGCAAGCGCTCCTTCCTGATCCTGCGCGCCAAGCCCGACGGCAAAAGCTATGCACGCGACATTGCCGATAAATACGGTCTGACCTACGACAACATCGTCAAGACCATTACCAAAGTACAAGGAGAATGATTTATGGAAAATATTCTGAAGATACTGGAGGATCACGCCAACCTCACCCACGAGCAGCTTGCCGTCATGTGCGGCAAGGAGGTGCGCGAGCTCAAGCAATATATCGCGCAAAAGGAAAGCGAGGGCGTCATCCTCGGCTATAAGACCATGATCGACTGGGATAAGACCGAGCGTGAGTACGTTTCCGCCCTCATCGAGGTCAAGATCACCCCGCAGCGCGACCGCGGCTTTGACCGCGTGGCCGAGCACATCTATAACTACCCCGAGGTGCAGAGCTTGTACCTGATGTCCGGCTCCTACGATCTTTGCCTCCTGATCGAGGGCAGAACCATGAAGGAGGTCGCCTACTTCGTGGCGCAGAAGCTGGCCCCCATCGAGGACGTGATCTCCACAGCCACCCACTTCGTGTTGCGCAAGTACAAGGACAAGGGTGTCATCTACGGTACGGCGGAAGTGGACGAGAGAGGTAATTGCAACTGATGATCGATTATAGCTCTGTTCTTTCCAAAACCGTTGTGAGCTTAAAAAAGTCAGGCATCCGCAAATTTTTTGATCTTTTGAATGACGAGAGCATGAAGGACGTGGTGGGGCTTACCGTCGGTCAGCCCGACTTCGTCACGCCCTGGCACATCCGCGAGGCGGGTATTGAAAGTCTGCAAAAGGGAAAGACCTACTATTCCCCAAACGCCGGCTTCCCCGAGCTGCAACAGGAGCTCTCCTACTATCTGAAGCGCCGCTTTGATCTTTCTTACACCCCCAAGCAAACGCTTGTGACTGTGGGCGGGAGCGAGGCCATCGACCTTTGCCTGCGCGCGATCGTCGAGCCGGGGGACGAGGTCATCATCCCCACGCCCTGCTTTGTTTGCTACGAGCCGATCGTGCGGATGCTGGGCGGCGTTCCCGTCACGGTGGAGACCAGATTTGAAGAAAAATTCAAGCTCACCCCTGCGGCACTGCGCGCCGCTATCACAGAAAAAACGAAAATGCTGGTGCTGGCTTATCCCAACAACCCGACGGGTGCCATTCTGACCCGTGAGGATCTGGAGGAGATCGCCGCCGTGCTGCGCGACACCAACATCGTGATACTTTCCGACGAAATTTACGCCGAGCTGACCTACGGCGCGCGGCACGTTTCCATTACCTCGATCGAGGGGATGTGGGAGCGCACCGTCCTCACCGGTGGCTTTGCCAAGGCCTATGCCATGACGGGCTGGCGCCTTGGATTTCTTGCGGCACCGGATCCGCTGCTTGCGCAAATGCTGAAAATTCACCAGTACGCCGTAATGTGCGCCCCGACCACAAGCCAGCTGGCCGCCATCGAGGCGTTGCGCAACGGCGACGAGGACATTGCCATGATGCGCGAGGAATATGACCGTCGCCGCCGCTATATTTACGACGGCCTCAAGAAGATCGGCATCGACTCCTTTTTGCCCGAGGGCGCGTTTTATATCTTCCCCGATCTGCGCAAGTTCGGGCTTTCCAGCGAGGAGTTCTGCAACCGCCTTTTGTACGAGTACCGCTGTGCCATCATCCCCGGCACCGCCTTTGGCGAGGACGGCGAGGGCTTTGCCCGCATTTCCTACGCCTATTCCGTGAAGCATATCACCAAGGCCTTAGAGCGCATCGAGGCGTTTGTAAGCACGCTTAAAAAATAACAAAAACACCGCAAAACTCATACCGTTTTGCGGTGTTTTTGTTTTTTACCCCTCCACGCGGAAGGCCTTTTCCAGCGTTTGCGCAAGGAAAATACCGCCCTTGGAAATGATGAGGTCGATCTCCTTCGGGGCGACCAGCAGCCCCTCCTGCCCGCCCGCTTGTACGGAGATCTCGCGCCCGATCTCGGCATATCCCGCCTGCGCCAGCGTATCCGACACAAGCGTACTGCCGCGAATGACGGTGGGGATCCCCATTGCCATCACGGGCACGCCGATGCTCTCTCTTGTCAGCGCGCGGCGCGCGTTTCCCACGCCCGCACCCGGTTGGATGCCCGTGTCGGAGATCTGCACCGTCGAAGCCAAGCGCGCGGGAGAGCGCGCGCAAAGGGCATCCACCGCGACCACAAGATCCACCCCCGTTTCCTGCACCAGGGCGCGGACAAGCTCGGCGGCGTCCACCCCCGTTTGCCCCGTGACGCCGGGTGTGACGGCGGCGATTTCGCAAAGCTCGGTGAGGAACAGTGCCTCCCCCTTTTGTCGCAAATGGCGGGTAACGCATAGCCGTTTTACCGTCTCCGGGCCCAGTGCGTCCGCCGTCATATCCGCGTTTCCAAGCCCCACCACAAGCAAGGAAAAATCCGGGCAGATGCGCTTCCCGCACATTTTTTGCGCCAGCTCCCGCACCTCTACCGCAAGGGCACAGCGCACGTGCTCCGCCCCTTGCGCGTCCAGCTCGCAAATGCTGCCGCACTCCACCGTCACGTATTTGCCCTGTGGCTTTCCGAAGCGGGCGGCCGCCTCGACACTGCCGATCCGCACCCGCGTGATGTCGCACCCGCCCGCCTCGGCACGTTGCACCCGCACTCCCTCTCCCTCGCCAATTCCGCATTCCGTGGCAAGGTCACTGCATGCAAAATCCACTTTCGTCCTCCCGTCCTTCATATTCTGTTCTTATTATGTTTTCATTAACTTTTTTCTATGTATAATCTATCCAATTTTTGCGACAATTATTGTGCAAGTGTCCAAACCTTCAAATAATATTTTGCTTTTCGCTTGAATTTGCGGCGCGGGCATGTTATAATATAATACGTTATTATGGCAATATAGTATTTTGTGCCGTGTTGCCGACTGCCAAGGAGGAATTCCAAAATGATGAAAAGAGCCATCGCACTTTTGCTCTGCCTGATCACACTGTTGCTGTGCGTCACCGCTTGCTCAAAGGACGAGCAGGATAAGGGCGCCTACATCCGTATGTTCCTGACCGAGCCGATCTATGATTTCGATCCCCTGCAGGCCTTTGACAACGCCGATGATCTGCAGATCGTCAGTCTCCTGTTCGCCGGCTTGTTCTACGCCGATGCGAACGGTGAGCCCCAACCCGATCTTGTCGAGGAGTATGAGTACGTGATCGACGAAGAGGAGGAGCGTTACTACCTCACCCTTCATCTCAAGACCACCAACTGGTCTGACGGCGTGCAGCTTTCCGCCACTCACGTGCAGTACGCCTTCCGCCGTCTGTTCTATGCAGACGTTTCTCACCCCGCCACCGCCCTGCTTTACGATATCAAGAATGCACGCGCCATCGTTTCCGGCGATGCCTCCGTTGACCATCTGCAGGTTACCGTGGTCGATTCCACCGAGGTGGAGATCGAATTTGAAAAGGACATCGACGTGGACGCCTTCTTGAAGGTGCTTTGCTCCCCCGCCCTGTTCCCGATGCGTGACGACATCGTGGAGTTCAACGCCGACTGGGCAAAGAAGACCACCACCATGGTCTGCAGCGGTCCCTTCATGGTGCGCCGTATGGACTATGACGTGAAGGACGGCTTCATTTTGGAGCGTAACAGCTACTATTACCGCGACCGTCAGGAGGACGAGATCGACAAGTACGTCACCCCCTTCCGTCTGATCGCAGACTTCACCACCCCCGTTGAGGAGCAGCTGGCACACTTCGACACCGGTGCCGTGGGCTCGCTGTACTACCTGGGCAACATCCCCATGGCAGCCCGCACCACCGACGCCTTCAACACCCTGTTGCAGAAGGGCGAGCTGACCGATGCCCCCGCCACACATATGTACTACCTCAATCAGAAGGCCGTGATCGGCGACAAGGCGCTGTTCGCAGATGCCAAGGTCCGCAAGGCACTTTCCCTTGTGCTTGACCGTGACGCCATTGCAAAGGCGATCGTGTTCGCCAAGGCCGCTGACGGTTTTGTTCCCCCCTCCATTCTGAACCAGGCCAATGACAGCGAGACCTTCCGTGAGGTCGCTGAGCAGTCTATTGCTACCTCCCCCAACAAGCAGGCCGCGCTGGATCTGCTGCAGGAGGCAGGCATCGTTGCTTCCGACTACTCCTTCGCCATCACCGTTGCGGCATATGATTCCGCACATCTTGCCACGGCAGAGCTGGTCAAGGCCGCATGGATCTCCCTTGGATTCAACGTCACGCTGAGAGAGCTTGGCGTCGAGCCCGTTTACATCGAGAACGCTGAGGATCCCAGCAAGCGCGAGGATGCCGGCTACGTCAAGGATCTGTACAAGGAGGCACTTGACAACGGTGATTTTGAGGTGATCGCACTTGATTACGTTGCCACCGGCGTGGATGCCTTCAGCTATCTTGCCCCCTTCGCAACCGCCTTCTCCGGCAACGCGATGGATATGGACTCCACCACCAACCCCGGTTATAAGCTGAACGGCCATATCACCGGCTACAAGAACAGAGATTACAACGCAAAGATCGGCGCCGCCTTCGACCAGGTCGATCACGAAATGCGTCCCGTATTCCTGCACGCCGCTGAGGCCATCCTGCTGGAGGATATGCCCGCCATTCCCGTGTTCTACAACCAGAACTTCGCGCTCGCATCCGACGAGCTGAGCGGTATCGAGGCAAGCTTCTTCTGCAATGCCGTGTTTATCGAGGCATCGCTTGACAACTACTGGGAGATCGCCCTTGCCGAGTTTGTTGAGAAAAAGGAAAACGCCGCCGGCTGATTCCTCAAAAAGCACCCACATTTGTGGGTGCTTTTTTTATTTTCCGCGCAAAAGGCATAGACAAACCGCGCAAAATATGGTATACTAATATATTATAGGTAAGAAAGCGAGGGTCGCCTTTGCAAATTCAAAATTTATATCCCGGCGGCATCGCCTCCAACTGCTATCTGGTCAGCGAAGGAACGGACGCCGTGCTGATCGATTGCTCCGCCCCCGTCGATGCGGTAAGAGCGGCGCTTGCCGCCACGGGCGCGGCCTTGCGCGCGATCCTTCTCACGCACGGGCATTACGATCATCTGATGACGCAGGACGATATCAAAGCGGCCTTCGGCGTACAGGTTTATCTGCACCGCGCGGACGAAAAATTCCCCGAAACGGGGCTTTATAACTGCTACCACGTTTTCACGGGCTTTGAGGCAAGCTTCACCCCGCCCGACGTCCTTTTTGATGACGGCGACGTACTGCAATTCGGCGCGCTCTCCGTCAAGGCGATCAACACGCCCGGTCACACGCCCGGTTGCTGTGTACTGCAAACGGGGAACGCCCTTTTCACGGGGGACACGCTGATGTCCTGCGGCTACGGACGCACCACCTTCCCCGGCGGCAATACACCCGCTATGCGCGACTCGCTCCAACGGCTCTTCTCCCTCCCCCAGCATCTTTTCATCTATCCGGGACACGGCGACGGCTGCTCGCTTGCCACTGCCCTGCACAACATTTTCCGATAATTTCATTTTATATACAGAGGTTTAACTTATGGACACGAAAGTATTGGCTGATCTTTTATTTCCGCACGTAACCAAAACTCCCGAGGATATGGAGGCACTTTTCCCCGTGCGCAACCTGCCTGAGGGCGCGATCGTTTCGCGCATGGCTCCCAGCCCCACGGGCTTTGTGCATCTGGGCAATCTGGTGCAGGGCCTCACCTCCGAGCGTCTTTGCCACCAGTCGAACGGCGTGCTTTTCCTGCGCGTGGAGGACACCGACGCCAAGCGCGAGGTGCCCGGTGCCGTCGAGGTGCTGATCAACTCCCTGAAGCATTACAACATTCTTTTCGATGAGGGCGCCACCGTCGAGGGCGATGCGGGCAGCTACGGCCCCTACCGTCAGCGCCAGCGTGCCGAGATCTATCACGTATATGCAAAGCAGCTGGTGCTGCAAGGCGAGGCCTATCCGTGCTTCTGCACCGAGGAGGAGCTTGCCGACATCCACGCCCGTCAGGAGGCAGAAAAGGCAAACTTCGGCTACTTCGGCAAGTGGGCCGTGTGGCGTGATCGCTCGCTTGAGGAGATCAAGGAAGCGCTGGATAAGGGCATGCCCTACGTGCTTCGTTACCGCTCCACCGGCTCGATCGAAAACAAGATCAAGTTCACCGACCTCATCAAGGGCAATCTGGAGCTGACCGAAAACGACATCGACCACGTGCTCCTCAAGTCCGACGGCATCCCCACCTATCACTTCGCACACGCAGTGGACGATCACCTGATGCGCACCACCCACGTGGTACGCGGTGACGAGTGGCTGCCCACGCTCCCCTTCCACTTGCAGCTGTTCCGTGCGCTCGGCTTCCGCGCGCCCAAGTATCTGCACATCGGCCCGCTTATGAAGATGGATGGCGAAAGCAAGCGCAAGCTTTCCAAGCGCAAGGACCCCGAGCTGGCGCTTTCCTACTACCGCGCCGCCGGCTTCCCCGTGCAATCGGTTTACGAGTATCTGATGACGGTTCTGAACTCCAACTTTGAGGATTGGCGCCGTGCCAACCCCGACGCGCCCGTGGACGCGTTCAAATTCTCACACAAGAAGATGAACCCCGCCGGCTCCCTTTTCGACGAGGCCAAGCTGCGCGACGTGTCCAAGAACGTGATCTCGCGTATGAGCGCGGAGCGCGTGTATGACGAGGTCTGCGATTTCGCCAAGGACTATGACGCCGATCTTTACGCGCACCTCACCGCCGATCCCGCTTACACAAAGTCCATCCTTGCCATTGGTCGCGGCGGCAAAAAGCCCCGTAAGGACTTTGCCGTATGGACGGACGTGAAGCCCTATCTTGACTTTTTCTTCGACGATTGGTTCAAAATCGCCGATACGTACCCCGAAAACTTTGACAAAGAGGACATCAAGAAGGCCCTTGACCTCTTCCTTGCAAGCTTCGATCCCACGGACGATATGAACGTGTGGTTCGACAAGATCAAGCAAGTGGCAGACGCGCTTGGCTTCGCCTCGGATATGAAGGCGTACAAGGAAGATCCCACCGCCTACCGCGGCAACGTGGCAGACGTCAGCATGTTCTTGCGCGTGGCCGTCACGGGCAAGCTCAACTCCCCCGATATGTATGCCGTGATGCAGATCCTCGGTGAGGATCGCGTGCGCGCACGTATCCAGAATATGAAAAACGCCCTTTGAAAGAGGTAGAAAAATGGAAGAGATCATCAGCAGTAATTTTATACACGACATCATTGATGCCGACCTTGCCGAAAACCCCAACCTCAAGATCCACACCCGCTTCCCTCCCGAGCCCAATGGCTACCTGCACATCGGCTCCGCGAAGGCGATTATGATCAATGTTGAAACCGCGCGCAAGTACGGGGGCCTTTTCAACCTCCGCTATGACGACACCAACCCCGCCAAGGAGGACACCGAGTACGTCGATTCGATCTACGAGGACCTTTGCTGGCTGGGTGCCACCCCCACGGGCGGCGTGTTCTACGGCTCGGATTATTTTGACAAGTGCTACGAATTTGCCATCAAGCTGATCAAGGACGGCAAGGCGTACGTGTGCGACCTTTCCGCAGACGAGCTGCGCGCGACGCGCGGCACGCTCACCCAGAAAGGCACCAACAGCCCCTACCGCGACCGCACGGTGGAGGAAAATCTGGATCTGTTTGAGCGCATGAAAAACGGCGAGTTCCCCGACGGCTCCAAGACCCTGCGTGCCAAGATCGACATGGCATCCCCCAACATGAATATGCGCGACCCCGCGATCTACCGCATCGTGCGCGCACATCATCACCGTCAGGGCGACAAGTGGTGCATCTATCCCCTTTACGACTACGCGCACCCCATTCAGGACGCGTTGGAGGGCATCACGCACTCGCTGTGCTCCTTGGAGTTTGAGAACCACCGTCCGCTTTACGAATGGGTCATCAACAACATCGGCTTTGAAAATCCCCCCAAGCAGCGTGAGTTTGCGCGCCTTAACATCACCAACACCGTGATGTCCAAGCGCTATCTGCGCTCGCTTGTGGAAAACGGCACCGTGGACGGCTGGGACGATCCCCGTCTGCCCACCATCTGCGCACTGCGCCGCCGTGGCTACACCCCCTCCTCGATCTTCCGCTTCGTGCGCGAGGCAGGCGTTTCCAAGGCAGACAGTCTTGTTGACATCGGCATGCTGGAGCATTGCATCCGCGATGAGCTCAACGAGGCCGCGCCCCGCCGCATCGCCATCAAGCGTCCCCTTCTGGTGGAGATCACCAACTATGAGGGCGAGGAGACCTTCGATCTGCCTAACCATCCGCAAAAGCCCGAGCTTGGCACCAGGCCCCTGCCCTTCACCCGCGAGATCTATATCGACGCGGACGATTTTGCAGAGGTGCCGCCTCCCAAGTTCTTCCGTCTCAAACCCGAGGGCGAGGTTCGTCTGATGGGCGCATATATCATCAAGTATCAGGGCATCGTGAAGAACGAGGACGGCTCGATCGCCAAAATCCTTTGCACCGCCGATCTGGAGACGCGCAACGGCAATCCCGTGGACGGTCGCAAGATCAAGGGCACGATCCATTGGCTTTCCGCCAAGTATGCCGCAGACACCACGCTCAAGCTGTATGACAACCTGCTCACGCTGGAGAACCCCTCCGACCTGCCCGAGGACAAGACCTATAACGATTACCTCAACCCCGATTCGCTTGTGGTGATCGAGGGCGCGAAGATCGAGCCCTCTCTGGCAAAAGCCACGGCCGGCGACAAGTTCCAGTTCGTGCGCGACGGCTACTACTGCGCCGACTCCAAGCACGAAGGCACCTTCAACCGCGTTGTAGGCCTCAAGGACAGCTTCCCGAAGAAGTAAAGATAAGGAAAAGAATAAGCGGGGAGGACTTTTGCCAAAAGTCCTCCCCGCACCCCTTTCAAAAGCTTTTACACAAAAAGGACGTCAGATTTTGATGCAGAAGGCACGCTCTTGCGCGAAGGCGTACACGGGTACGTCGAGCAAAAGAATGTGACGAAAAAGCCCCCGAAAGCAAAATGCTTTTGGGGGCTTTTGTTCTGCGAAAATATGGCGTCCTTCAGCAAACTTCCGCCGTGTGCGGGCGATGATCCGACGCCACAACAGCGGGGATGTCGGCGGCACAGATCTTGTAATCGGGGCTGACGAAAACGTAGTCGATCTTGCGGTCGGGCACGTCCGACGGGTAGGACAAACGCGGCTCGGCAAAGGCAGTTGCCGTGTCCTGCATCCGCGCGCGGATGGGCGCCAGCACAGGGTTGTCGGGCAGCACGTTAAAGTCGCCCATCAACACACATTTCTCGCTCTTCAAATGCGCGAGAACCGTGTTCACGGCGTTTTGCTGCTCGTCGGGGTTGAGGCCGAAATGCGTGACCAGCACCGTCACACCGTTTTCCAGCTCCGCTTTCAAGAGGCAACGCGTTTCGTAATAGCCCTCATACGCGTGTGGGACGGGATCGGGGATCGGGATCACCTCGGCGTTCACGATCTTGATACGGGAAAGGATGCCGTTGCCGTAAGGATTGTTGCCCGCGACGTCGATCGTCTTGGCAAAGAAATGGTAGGGGTAGTCCGCAAGGCGCGCAAGCTCCTTTGTCTGTGCGGTGAACTCGGGACGCTCACCCTGATCGTACATTTCGTTGAGTCCCACCACATCGGGGGAGCAGTCGCGGATCACCTGCGCCATCATGGGAATATTGATCTCACGTTGCAGATAGGACTTACAATGCTGGGTGTTGAATGTCATGATTTTCATATACCGTATCTCCTTTTTTCGTCAATCCTTGTCGGAAAGTATCTCTTTGAAGGTGTTGAAGGCGTTCGCCATGAAGGTCGCCGCCTGCATGGGGGTGACCGCTTTTTTCTCGACCTTTTCTCCGCCTGCGGGCTTTTTTGGCTCTTCCGACTTCACCGCAACGGCGTGAAAGCTCTGCTCCGCGCAGATCTCGCCGATCGGTGCGGGCGCGGCGGGTGTGAAACGTTCCTCACGGATCGTGATATCGTGGCGGTGGCGGTAATAGTCGGGCACATCGCAAAGCGGCAGTGCTCCGCCGCAAAAATCGCCGTACGTGGCGCGGGAAAGCTGCTCCTCACCAAGACAAATATCCAGCGTATGCCCGTTGTCATCCGCTTGCAAAAGCGGCTCTTCGGTGATCAGCAGATCTACGCCTTCCGTAAAAGAAGTGCCGTAACGGGTATTGAAATCCACCGCCGTGAGCGCACTTCCCTTCGGACGGCACCACACGATCATACGCCCCTTGGCAGGAAGCGTGAAGCCGCAAAGCGGCGTGATCACGCGATAAAGCGGGCGGAAATTTCCCTGCTCGTGTCTGCCGTTCAATACGTAGCCCGAAAGCGCCACGGGTGCGCAGGTGTGGTTATAAAGCTCCACGTAAGGAAAAGGATTTTCCACCTCGCCGCAAGGCGAGGTCAGCGCACAGATCTTACTGATCAAAAAAGGCGTCAGCAAAAGGAATTTTGTGGCGATCACGCGTCGCTTGCCAAGCATGCCGCGCAGGATCACGCTAACGCGCCGATTTTGCGCCGCGTTGGGGAAAAGGGCGCATACGGTATGCGTTTTTTTGGCACCAAGGCGCCCCACCTGCACGCTTTGGAAGGGGGCCTGCACCCCCTGCTCGAAGCCGCCCGTGGGGGTGAGATAAAAGTCTGCGACCACGCCCGTAAGCTCGGCGCTTGCCGTGTTCTTCAACGTGACGGACACCGCGTGCGGCAGCTCGGCGCTCTCGCTGATCCCCGCCGTCATCGCACTGATCGCAAGCCCCTTGGGGCGTTCCACAAACACAGGGGAGGTCACGCTATACACGTCACCGTTCACGATCTTCACGTAATAATAATCGTATTCCGGTGCAAGCTCCAATTGCCAGCAAAAGCTTTGCCGCACGCCCGCCTTGGCGCGCGCGACCACGATATTGTCCTCGGCCACAAGAAAGACCTCGCCAATGCCCTCGGGGCGCTTGGTACTGATCTCCAGCGACACGCTCAGCTTTTTGGGGTTATGCAGGCGCGCACCCAGCCATTCCCCGTTCACGCGGTAGCGGATCTGCATTGTTTTGTCCATCGTGGCGTAGGTGCGCCCGCGGCGCATGGCGTCCATGATATTTTCCCGCGTCAGAGAATGCGCCAACACCACCCCCGTGGAGTCGTTTTTCGTGATCCAGTCCGCATTGTGGTTGTCTCCGTTCACAACGGGGGCTGCGTGCCATCCGCGCGCCAGCATGGCGGCATAGTGCTCGTCATAGGTGGCGTTTTTGACCTCGATCAGATTGAGACGGCGGTCAAGCTCGGGGGTGTGTCCCGCGAAGCTGTCAAAGTCGCCCCAGTTGTCGCAGGGGTGGTTGAACATGGCGATGACGCTCGGGTCATCCGTCAATTTTTCATATAATTTCGGCATCGGGGTATCGGCGGCCGCCAAAAACCAATCGCCGCCAAGCACGTTCATGTGCCCCCAGAAGCCCTTCTTGCTCCAGCTGACCTCATAGCCGTAAAGCGTGGCAAAGAGCCCGTTTTGGTGATAGGCATCCGCGATCTTTTTCTGCGCGGCGATCTCCTCCCGCGTCAGATAGCAGCAATGATCGGTCACAGCAAAAAAGTCTGCTTTGCCCACGTCACGGGCATGCCGCATGGCCTGCTCAAAGGTGCCTCGCCCGTCGGATTCGACCGTGTGAGAATGCACCTCGCCACGGTAAAGCTGCAGCTCCTTCCCATCCGTCACCACAAAGGCGGAGCGGTGGTAGGTGCGGTTGCCAAGACCGTCGCGCAAGGAGAGCTCCAGCACGTGCTCGCCGAGCGCAAGCGGCTTTTCGGGGCGAAAGCTCACGGCGTCCGCCCCCCACTTAGCCCGCTCGCCCACATTAATGCCGTCCAGATAGACAGCGGAGGTCTTTGTGTTCACCTGCGAGCTATCAAAATACGTCACACGAACGGTGGGGCGTGTCTCGCCCTCTATCGCCTGCCCCTCAGCAGGATAGAGCGAGGTGATCAGGGGGCCCGTATCATCCACAATCCTCAGCGTCAAGGGAGAGTCCTTGGAGCCGAGCGACGCGGGATAACAGCGACCGCTCACCTCGATGAAATAAGAAAGCTTGCGACCGACGGCGGCAAGCGCGGCGTAAGGCACCGTAAGCTCCCACGCGCCCTTTTGATCGCGCCGCGCGGGATAGCGCCGCCACCCGTGCTCGCAAAGCACACACAAAGCGGGCTCGCCCACGTCATGCGGGAAGGTCACGAAACGAACACGCCAATCGCCCGTAGAAAGACAGAACTGCGCCATGGGCGTGATCGGAAGCACGGCAGGCACAACGTCATCGCCCACAAAGGGAAGCACCTGCCCCTCGGCGGCAAAGCCGGGTGTGGCGTTTTGCTTGGTGGCCTGCAAAAAGCCGTGCGCGGGGTCGCGCAGATCGATCCCCCAGTGTGCGGCAGTACGCGCGGGCACGTCGCGGTGAGAGCCGTAATTGACGGGAATGCTGTAAAGCGAGTCCGCAAGCCCCTTGCCGCGCGGCAAAATGTGCAAATGATGCGGGGCGGTCTGCGCGATGGGGAAAGTCCCCGCCAGCGCCTGCCATCCGCTCGCGGTGCGTGTGGCATGCATGGCAGTCATCACGCGCGGCAGGTGCTCGGTCACGTCGGCGCACTCCGCGGGAAAGCACGTGGCCACCGTATCCCAGAACGCCTGCATGTCCGCCTCGGGATCCCCATACAAATTCAATCTTTCAGCGCTCAAAGGGCGAAACACGGCACTCTCGCCGCAAGCCAGCAGGTTCTCCCCTGCACGATCGGCCAGCGGGCCTCGCCCCACGATCTTCCCCTTTTGCAAAAGGGCCAGTTCAAAATCAAACAGGTCCACGGTCTGCTCACCGGGGTTGCAAATTTCATAAAAGCCGGCACCGTCCACCATTTCCGTTCCCGTTTCCGTCAAAACGAAGGGCGGCATCGTGGGCATAGTGCAAAGCGGAACGGTATAAGAGCCGCACTCCTCCCCCTCCAGCAAAAAGGAGTAAGAGAGCGTCTCCCCCTCCAGATGCGCGGCGGGAAGGGTCGTGCTGTAAAGAGAATAGCTCTCTTCCGCACGAAATCCGTCCGTCGGGAAAAGGCGCAAACGATGACTTGTCGTTTGCGCCTTGTACTGCAATTCGATTTTCGAAAGTGCACCGACGCCATCCGCCACGACCAGCTGAAGGGTCAGGGGGCGATTGCGAAATGCATATCGCGGCACGGTGTGAAAGTAAGAAAGCATATGCAGCTCCTTTCAAGAAAACAAAAACGTGAAAAGCGGAGTAAGTCCCAGCGGGAAAAGCATGGCGGGCACAAAGTTCATCACCTTGATCTTGGTGGCACCCAACATATTGGTACCGATGGTCATCAGCAGAAGTGATCCCACCGCCATCATTTCGGCGGCCACCGCCATCGGGATGGCAGAGCCCGCCACCACAACGATCAGCGTCAGACTTCCCTGCACCAAAAACAGCCCCACGGCGGAGATCAGCACGCCGCTTCCCATGGAAAGTGCAAAAACCACGGCGGTCAAAAGGTCGAGGATGGCCTTGGCATAGTAAGTCTCGTGCGTGTGATAAAGTCCGCTTTCCAAGGCGCCCGTAAAGGTCATGGCGCCCACACAGCATGCAAGAAGCGTGCTGATAAAGCCCTCCGCAATATCGCCCGAGCCCTTCCCCTTGAACAGCTTTTGCACAAAATGCCCGAAGCGCAGGAGCCAACCGTCAAGGTTGAGCAGCTCGCCCACGATGCCGCCCAGCACCACCGAAAGGATCATCACCAGCACGTTTTGAATTTTCAACGCACCGGAAATACCGATCAGAAGCACGCAAAGACCAAGCCCCTTTTTGGCGGTATCCACCACGCGCTGTGCCTTGGAGGGGGGGAGCTCGAAAAAGCCGTCCTCCAGCGTGGTAACGCTTTTTTTTCGCGTGGTCAGCGCGCGAATGCCAAGTCCAAGCAAGGCACCCACCGCCACCGCCGCCGTATTGACAAGGGTTCCCCAAAGAGCCCACTGTGTCATAGTTTACCTCACGTTTCCCGGTCAAAACCGTTTGTGTCAAATAGAGAATTCTAATGATGTTATATTATACCATAAAAATTACTGCATTGCAAGAGATTTCGCAAAGAAAACGGGCGCGTGTCGAAAAAACACGCGCCCGAACGCTCAAAACTGGACCTTCATCAAAAAAATGGAGCCCGCACCAAGCAAAAAGCCCGCGATCTGCGTAAGCGAAAGCTTTTCGCGGAAGAAAATGATGCCCGCCAGAAGCGCCGCCAGCATGGTGACGACGGACAGCGTCGGAAACAGAAGCGTTGCCGCGCTCATAGCCGCCAGCTTCAGAATAAAGAAGTTTGCAAGACTGTTGGAAAGCCCCGAGCCCGCGGCGTACAGGTCCGAGCGCAGATAGCGCCGCGACATCCTCAGCTTGCCCGTGAAAAGGGCGATCGCAAGAAAGATCACCGACCACGTGAGCATCGCCCACATCATAAAGCCCACCTGATGCAGCTCGGGATAGGCGCTTTGGTGCGCGGTCTGCGAGATCTGGCAAAATCCGTCACCCAAAATGGTGATGGCCACAAGTATCGCCCACTTGAGGGAAAGGGCGCCCTTCTGCTCTCCCTGCACGTCCTTCTTTTTGCCGAATTTGAAATTCAGCAAGGCCATGGAGGCAAACATCAGCGCAAAGCCGAGATACCACGAAAGGGTGACGGTATTATGCTGAAGGATCACCCCGTAAAGGCAGGAAATGACGATGCAGAAGTTGAAAAGCATGTAGGTCAGCGACAAAGGACCGATGCCGAGCGCGCGATACCCGAAAAAGGAGGAGCAAGCAATGCACACGCCAAAAAGGATGCCGTAAAGCATGGTGGGCAGGTGGAAGGTGTCACGCGTGACAAAAAAGAGCAAAAAGAAAAGCAAAAACGCGAAAAACGCCTTGAAAAAGGAGAAGCGCACCACGTCCCCCTCGGGCGTTTTGTTATTCAGCTTCATGAAGGAGGCCTGCGTGACCTGACCGATCACCGCGACGGCATAATAAAAAGCGAGCAAAATATCACCTCATCATACAGCAATGCGTTTATTGTAGCACAACACACGGAAAAAATCAAGGGCTTTTGCAAATTAAAATTGCCGCCGCGTCCTGCCCCGCGCGGGGCTTGACATTCGCCCCAAAAAGCGTTATAATGAAACCGAATTCCGACAAAGGAGCATCGCCATGCAATTTGATAAATTTGAAACGCTGGATTATCTGATCCACTATCCCGCCGACTACAAAAAGGGGGAGCGTTACCCCGTTCTCTTACAGCTTCACGGTGCGGGCACGCGCGGCATCACGCTGGCCGAATACGCGCAAAGCAAAAGCTTTTCCGACATGATAAAGGCATCGAATGATGCACTGATCATTGTGGCACCGCACTGCACTGCCGACTCTTGGTTTGATAAATTTGAAACCCTGATCCGCTTCGCCAACTGGCTCTCGACTGCGCCCTTCACCGACACAGAGCGCCTTTATTTGATGGGTGGCAGTATGGGCGGCTACGCCGCCTGGCAGTTGGCGATGAGCCAACCTCAGCTTTTTGCTGCAATGATCCCGATCTGCGGCGGCGGGATGTACTGGAACGCCTCGCGCCTTGTAAACGTACCCGTTTGGGCGTTCCACGGTGCGCACGACACCACCGTTTTCCCCGAGGAGAGCAAGAAATTCATCGAAAAGCTGCAGCGCAAGGGGGCCGAGGCAAAATTAACCATCTACCCCGATAACGCGCACGATGCGTGGAGCGACACGCAAAGCAATCCCGAGGTCTTCGCCTGGCTGTTGTCGCACAAAAAGAAGGAGACTCAAAAATTAGAGGTCTCCTGTCAGGGCGCGAAGGAATTCGGATAAACAAAAAGCGGAACAAAATCTATATCAAAAGGGGCAACGGTTATGTTTTTTGAAAACGGATGCTTTGAGGGGATGAACTATCTTGTACACTTCCCCGACGGTTACGAAAAAGGGCAAAAATATCCCGTACTGCTGATGCTGCACGGCGCCGGCACACGCGGCATCACGCTGGAGGCATACAAGGAGAGTCAGAACTTCCCCAATATCAGCCGTTCGGCAGAAAATAGGCTTGTGATCGTAGCACCGCATTGTACGGATACCTTCTGGTACGAAAAATACGAAACGCTGATGCGCTTTGCCAAGGCCGTCGCGACGATGCCCTTCACCGATCCCACGCGCTATTATCTTTGCGGTGCCAGTATGGGCGGCTATACCGCATGGCAGCTTGCCATGAGCTGTCCTTCCCTTTTTGCCGCCGTGATCCCGATCTGCGGGGGCGGCATGTACGGGATGGCATCGCGCCTCGTCAATCTGCCCATCTGGGCATTCCACGGTGCAAAGGATACCACGGTGCTTCCCGCGGAAAGCCAAAACATGGTGGACGCTGTCAACCGCAAGGGCGGCAACGCCAAGCTGACCGTCTACCCCGAAAACGCTCATGACGCGTGGAGCGATACTTATCGCGACCCCCTGGTGTTCGCGTGGCTGTTATCACACGAAAACCGAAATTCTCCCGTTTTGCAGGATGAATACCGCGGAAAAAAGGAGTTTGGATAAAGTCAAACGAACCGTCGGGGACACCGGTCCCTACCGGTCGGTAAAACGATTCGATCATTTCTCGCTTCAGTATCATCTGCAAAAAAGGCACGCGAAAGCATTGGCTTTCGCGTGCCTTTTTTATTGTGCGCTGAATAGATTTTGATGCAAAAGGCGCGAGCTTGCGCGAAGGCGTACGCGGGTACGTCAAGCAAAAGCTCACGCCTTTGGCGCAAAAGATATCAGCGGACCAGTGCCATCGCGCGGGCGGTCTTTTCGCGGATCTCGTCGGGGGTGCCCTTCATCATCCAGCTGCCGCCGCAGGCAACGATCTTGGGGAACGCGAGGTACTCCAGCACGTTCTCCTCGGAAATGCCGCCCGTGGGCAGGAAGGTCACAGAGGGGAAAGCGGCGGAAAGTGCCTTGATGGTGCCAAGGCCGCCATAGTTGCTGCAGGGGAAGAATTTTACGGTCTCAATGCCATACGAGAGGGCCGCAATGATCTCGGTGGGGGTCACGCAACCGGGCAGGTACACGACGTTACGCGCCTTGCAGACCTCAGCCACAGCGGGAGAGAAGCCGGGACCAACGATGAACTTTGCACCGCAGTCGATGGCGCGGTTGCACTGCTCGGCATTGATAACGGTGCCTGCACCCACCAGCATCTGCGGGAATTTTTCGCACGCAAGACGGATCGCATCAGCGGCGCACGCGGTGCGGAAGGTGATCTCTGCCACGGGGAGGCCCCCGTCGCAAAGCGCCTGCAGCGTGGGCTCGGTATCGGAAAGCTCCTTCAGTACCACAACGGGTACGATCTTAACTTGTTTGATCTGTTCAAAAATAGTCATAACAAACTCCTTTTTTCGGTGTGTTTTCTATACGAGAAAATGATACCACATTTTGGAGAGGTTGTCAATCATCCGCGCGCAAGTTGGCAAAAAAGTGCAATTCATCTTCCTCCTGACTTAAAAACAGTTCCCCCGGATGAACACCGAAACAGTGGCAGACACGAAAAATAATGCGTGCCGACATGCGCTTAGGGATCACGCCCTTTTCTATTTTTTTCATCCGACCCACGGAAATGCCCAATCTGTGTGCCATTTCTTTTTCCGAAAGAAGATGCTTCTCCTTGAAAAAACAATATTCTTGCAAAAAAGCTGTCGAACGTCCATTTTTTCTCCTTTCTTAGTACTCTTCGGTACTCGTTTGAAATAACATCACATTTTTGTGGTATTGTCAATAGTACCAAGAAATACTAAAGGAGATATTTATGTTCTTAAGAAGATTACGTGATCTGCGTGAGGACCACGATTTGAAGCAAAAGGATGTTGCCGATCTGCTTGGCATTCAGCAGACCGTATATTCCAGATACGAACGCGGTTTTCAAAACATTCCGTTAGAGCACCTTGTCAAGCTGGCCGATTACTATCAAGTTTCCTTGGATTATATTTTTGAAAGAGACGGCAAAAAATAAAAAAATGCAGGAGCACCAACAAAAAGCCCCCGCGCCCCCCATATAGCAAGCGAAACCTCCGCGCTCCTGCGGAGCCGCCGACGGTTCACAACCGTCGGCTGACTCGTCCACGTCCCTTCGGGACGTAGGAAGTCCGCTTCGCGGCTTCCAACTCCGTCCGCGCTTCGCGCTCGCGGAGTTTTCCCCATCCCGCAGGAGCACCAACAAAAAAGGCACCCGCGTCCCCCCACATAGCAAGCGAAACGTCCGTGCTCCTGCGGAGCCGCCGACGGTTCACAACCGTCGGCTGACTCGTCCACGTCCCTTCGGGACGTAGGAAGTCCGCTGCGCGGCTTCCTACTCCGTCCGCGCTTCGCGCTCGCGGAGTCTCGTCCGGTGCAGGAGCACCAACAAAGAGCCCCTCGGCCAACGGCCGAGGGGCTCTTTGTTGGTGCTCCTGCGGAGACTCGAACTCCGGACACCTTGATTAAAAGTCAAGTGCTCTACCGTCTGAGCTACAGGGGCAAATATGGAGTGCATTTTCAGCACCCACATATTGTATCACAAAACTGCGCATTTGTCAACACGGTTTTGGAAAAAAGTTTATTTTTTCCGCAGGGCATCGGCAAGCGTGCGCACGTGCTCGGGCAAGAGCGTGGGTAGGACGGCGTCCTCCTCTTCGCTTTCCAGGATGCTGTTACGCAGCATCCGCGTCAGCCACTTGTCAAAGCCCTTTTGACGAGAAAGCGAAAGATCACCGCCAAAATAGACCAGCCGCTCGGCGCTCTCACGCAAGGACCGCGGAAATGCCACGGCGTAGTAATGCTCCAGCTGCTCCGCGAAGGCACAACACAAAAACAGCGTGTGCGGCACGGCACAAAGCGCCTCGGCATAGGTATTCACATACGTGCGCAACGCCTTGTGCGCTTTATTCATGCGGATCGAGCCGCCCAGCACCACGTAATCAAACGCCGCAGGATCCGGCTGCGCCAGCGCAAGGTCACAAAGCGTCACGTCCTGATTTGGCAGCTGCCCCGCCAGCATTTCCGCCATTTCGCGCGCGCTCCCCGATTTGCTTGCATAAGCGATCAAAAGCTTCATTTCTTCTCTCCTATTTCACGTCTTTTCTATATTCTACCATATTTCCCCCGCACGCGCACGCTTTTTTGAAAAATTATCGAAAAAGACACACTTTTGCCCGCGCGCGATTGACAATCCCCCTTAAAAAATGATATAATATAAGTTAGCAATTTATATAAGAAAGGAATTTCCCTATGAACGAGCTTGCAGAACGCGTGGAAAAGCTACGCAGACAGATCGAATACCACGCGAAGCGCTATTACGTGGATGACGAGCCGGAAATTTCGGATTTTGAATACGATAAAATGTACGCGGAGCTGGTGCGGCTGGAAAGCGAGCACCCCGAGCTGGACGATCCCGCCTCTCCCACGCACCGCGTGGGCGGTGTCGCGCTGGATAAGTTTGAAAAGGTGGCACACGCGGTGCCCCTCAACTCGCTTTCCGACGTCTTTTCCTTTGAGGAGCTGCGCGATTTCCTTACCCGCGTGGCCCCTATTTTGCCGCATGCCGCCTATTCCGTGGAGCCGAAGATCGACGGTCTTTCCGTCGCGCTCCGCTACGAAAACGGCGTGTTTGTGGGCGGTGCCACGCGCGGCGACGGTCAGGTGGGCGAGGACGTGACAAGCAACCTGCGCACCATCTACACCATCCCGATGAAGCTTGCAGAGCCCCTCACGCTCACCGTGCGCGGCGAGGTGTATATGCCCCGCGCCGTCTTTGAAAAGATCAACCAAAAGCGCGAGGCCGAGGGCCAAAGCTTGATGGCGAACCCCCGCAACGCGGCGGCAGGCTCCTTGCGTCAGCTTGACCCCAAGATCGCCGCTGAGCGCAAGCTGGATATTTTCGTGTTCAACCTGCAACAGGGCGACCTTTATGCCGACGGGCACGCACCCGAAACGCACACCGAGGCACTTGACCGCCTCGCGGAGCTTGGCTTCAAGGTGCTTCCCAACCGCACACTGGCAAGCACCGCCGAGGAGATCGAGGCGCATATTGAAAAGATCGGCGCGATGCGCGACGATCTCGGCTTTGACATTGACGGCATGGTCGTGAAGATCGACAAGCTCTCCGACCGCGTGATACTTGGCGAGGGCACGAACACCCCCAAGTGGGCGGTGGCGTACAAGTTCCCGCCGGAGCAAAAGCGCACCAAGCTACTCGACATCACGGTGGCCGTGGGGCGCACGGGCGTGCTGACCCCCACCGCAGTGCTCTCCCCCGTCCGTCTGGCGGGCACGACGGTCTCCCGCGCGACCTTGCACAACGAGGATTTTATTCACGAGCGTGACATCCGCATCGGTGACGTGGTCACCGTGCAAAAGGCGGGCGACATCATCCCCGAGGTGGTCGCATCTCACCGCGAAACGCGCACGGGCGTGGAGGAGGTCTATTTCCTGCCCCGCATCTGCCCGTGTTGTGGCGAGCCCGCCATGCGCGACGGCGACGAGGGCGCGGCGATCCGCTGCACCAACAGCGCCTGCCCCGCACAGCTTTCCCGCAGTATCGAGCATTTCGCCTCCAAGGGCGCGATGAACATTGAGGGACTTGGCCCGCAGGTGGTGGAGGCGTTGCTTTCCGCCAATCTGATCCGCAACGTGGCCGATCTTTATACCCTGCGTGCAAAGGAGGTTGCCGATCTGGAGCGTATGGGTGAAAAATCCGCACAAAATCTGATCGACGCCATCGAGCGCTCGAAGAGCGCGGGACTGGAGCGCCTCATTTTTGCGCTCGGCATCCGCAGCATCGGCGAGGTGGCCGCCACGGCACTTGCCGCACGCTATAAGACGCTGGAAAATTGCTTCGCCGCCACGCGCGAGGAGCTGATCGCCATCGAGGATTTCGGCGAGATCACCGCCGATTACGTGCTCAACTTCTTCTCGCACGAGCCGAACGTGGCGCTCTGCCGCCGCCTGATTGAGCTGGGACTTGTGACCGAGGCAGTTGCCGCCCCCACGGGCGACAAGCTGGCGGGTCTTACTTTCGTGCTGACAGGCACGCTCCCCAATATGACACGTGACGAGGCCGCCGCGCGCATCCGCGCCGCAGGTGGCAAGGTCGTGGGCTCGGTTTCGAAGAAAACCTCTTACGTTGTGGCGGGCGAGGAGGCGGGCTCCAAGCTCACCAAGGCGCAAGCGCTCGGTGTTCCCGTCATTGACGAGGACGGCATGCTTGCCATGATCGAGGGCACACAATGACAGTGCTCAGTGTAGCGGATCTTTCGCTTTCCTTCGGCACGCGAAAGATCTTGGATAAAATTTCATTTTCCCTTGCCGACAACGACAAATTGGGCATCATCGGCGTGAACGGGTGCGGCAAATCCACCCTTTTCAAGGTCATTACGGGCGAGCTTACCCCCGATGAGGGCAACGTGTTCCTTGCGGGTGACAAGACCGTGGGGATCCTGACGCAGGACGGCGCCTTTGAGGTGGACGAAACGCTTGGCGACACGGCGTTAGCGCAGATGATCGCCGCCTTCCCCGAAATGCTTGCGGCGGAGGAAAAGCTTGCCAACATGGAGAAGGAGCTTGCCGACAAGGCGCACCTTGCCAACACGCGCGAATTTGAGATCCTGACCAATGCCTTTACCGAGGCAAACGCGCGCTTTATCGCGAATGGCGGGCTGGAATTTCGCGGCAGATGCGCCTCTATCCTTTCCCGCTTCGGCTTTGACGAGGGCATGCAAAAACAGCCCCTCTCCACTCTTTCGGGCGGTCAGCGCACGCGCCTTGCGCTTGCAAGACAGCTGGCGCGCGAGCCCGACATACTGCTTTTGGACGAGCCGACCAACCATTTGGACATCGAGACGATGCTGTTCTTGGAAAATTTCCTTGTGCAGTATCGTAAATGCGTGCTGATCATCTCGCACGACCGTTATTTCCTTGACCGCGTGACGAACAAGACGCTTGCGCTGGAGTATGCGCGCGCAAAGTTGTATGGCGGCAACTACACCGCCTCGATGGAGCAGCGTCGCATCGACCGCGAGATCGCGGAAAAGCATTACAAAAACCAGCAAAAGGAGATCGCGCGACAGGAGGCCTACATCGCCCAACAACGCGCGTGGAACCGCGAGCGCAACATCATCGCGGCGGAATCCCGATTGAAAATGCTGGAGAAAATGGAGCGCGTCGAACGCCCGCGCGAGGCGCCGAAGTCGATCCGTCTTTCCTTCTCTCAGGCCTTCTCCAGCGGCAACGAGGTGCTGCACGTCAAGAAGCTCTGTATGGCTTTTGGCGAAAAAAAGCTGTTCGAGGACGTGAGCTTTTTGCTGCAGAAAAAGGAGCGTCTTTTTGTGATCGGCCCGAACGGCTGCGGGAAATCCACCCTGATCAAGCTGATTTTGGGCAAATTACAGCCCACAGCGGGGCGTATCGAGGCGGGCTATAACGTCGAGATCGGCTATTATGATCAGGAAAACCAAAATCTCACGCCCGAAAACACCGTTCTGGACGAGCTGCACAACGCCTATCCCGAAAAAACCGATCTGGAGATCCGCAACACCCTGGCGCTGTTCCGCTTTGTGGGCGAGGACGTGTTCCGCACGGTCAGCGTGCTGTCGGGCGGCGAGCGCGCCAGACTCACGCTTGCCAAGCTGATTCTGTCGCAGATGAATCTGCTGGTGCTGGACGAGCCGACCAACCACTTGGACATCGACTCGCGCGAGGCGCTGGAAAGTGCGCTTGACGCGTTTGAGGGCACCATCCTCACCGTGTCGCACGACCGTTACTTTATGGACAAGCTGGCCACCAGATTTATCGAGCTGAAGCCCGGCCGCGCCTTTACGGGGGACGCGCTGGATTACCCCGTCAGCCGCGCGGGACGCGGCTACAGCGAGTATCTGGAATTCAAGAAAAAGCGCGAAGCCGCCTTTGAGGCGAGCGCCGCAGGCGCCCCCCACACCGAGGCCGAAATGAGCGACAACAAGGCGCAATATCTGTTGCGCAAGCAAAACAGCGCCGAGGCGCGCCGCGAAAAGGCGCGCACGGAAAAGCTGAAGCGCGAGGCCGCTGCCCTTGAGGAGGAGCTTGCCAAGCTGGAGGAGGAGCTGTTCGGCCCTGCCGCCACCGACTATACCCGCGCCGCCGAAATTGACGCGAGAAAGACGGAAGCGGAAGAGCGATTGCTTGAAATTTACGAGATCATCGGGGTATAATCGGTTTGTTTTCTCCCTTGCCGGCAGGGCAAGGGAGAAAACAAAAAAATCTTCAAAAAATTTCAAAAAGGGTGTTGACAAACCTTTTTCTTTGTGGTATAATATCGCAGTACGGCGGGATAGCTCAGCTGGCTAGAGCAACCGGTTCATACCCGGTAGGTCATGGGTTCAAGTCCAATTCCCGCTACCACAATATACAAAATGCGGATGTTCCATCCGCATTTTGTAAATAAGGCCCGTTGGTCAAGCGGTTAAGACACCGCCCTTTCACGGCGGTAACAGGAGTTCGATTCTCCTACGGGTCACCAAACGTAACAAATCCGAACTATTTCGTAAGTCGAAATTGGTTCGGATTTGTTTTTTACTATTAAACTTACAAACTGACGCTGTTTAGGAGCGAGGTCACGCGACCTCGCTCTTTTCCTTTTTCTCGGCTTCCTGTTGTGCTTTCCATTCGGCAAACTCTCTTTGACCTTGCTCCGACTCAAAGTAAGCAACGATATCAGGCAGAAGACAACGGGCGATCTCTTTGCGGATGTGTTCCGGTATTTGCGGAATGTGACTCTCTCCACGTGTGCTACGGAAAGCAAATTCGAGGCGCAGGAGGAATCGTTTAAACCAATTTGCGTTGAGATATTCTTCGCGGAAAAACCAAGTGGCGAGGATTTCTTGTTCTTTTCGTTGCCTTTCTGCTTCTATTTTACGCTGCTTACGCTGCACTTCTTCCCAATCTTCAAGATCCTCGGTCTCACGAAGCACCGTGCGGTTATCGTGAAGCAGAGCGTTCACACGCCTCAAGAAATTCTTAAAAGTCATCTTAATTTTTCAACCTCCATCGAAATTATTTGCAAAAAAGTTGTTGTTTTACAAAAAACTTTTCAATCAATGCGCAGAAAATCGAAGCATTCTTATAAAAAGTATTTTAAATTGCTTCAAGAATAATGAGAGAATACTGAAAAAGGTTCTTAAAAACCCGTGCACGCGTTTTTCGAAATAGTGCACACGTGTAACGCGCAAGTGATTCGATAAAGTTCTTCAAATCGCCTTAAATCTCGTCAAAGCTCGCGAACGGCGTTGCCGGTCGCTGTGAATGGCGGGCAATGTCGCACGCCTTTATCCTGCTTTGAAATCGGAAATCGCCGTTTTCTCGTATTCTTGTATAGACTCCTCTAAATTTCCGCTTTTTATTTGTTTACTGCGTAATCGTTTTGCACGTTGAACAAACATACTTCAAGTCGATTTCCAATCATCTTTGGTATTTGGTATTATAACACAATGATATTGTATTGTCAATAGGATTATATAATATTTTTGGATTTTCTATTGACAAATACAATTTTGCATGGTAAAATAGATGCGTAATACACTTGGAGGTATATCCGTATGAGCTTTATTGGTGAACAGATAAAGAAGTACCGTAATATAAAAGGCATGACCCAGCAGGACATTGCCAATGCTCTCGGCGAGAGTTCCGGCAGGGTTATCTATAACTGGGAGAAAGGTATCGGTCGACCCGATTGCGATAAATTGGCAAAGCTTTGCGACCTGCTTGGTGTGTCTGCTGACGAGCTGATTGGTTGCAAGTCCATGGCACAACGCCCTACCGCTACCGAGTGGACTACCTTACAAAAATACCGCGCCCTTGACGAGCACGGTAAAGAGGTTGTTGATTATTTGATTGACAGCGAATATAAGCGTGTGACGGCGCTGACAAGAAAGCCCAAGCCTCGTATGCTGAAGATCGATTGGTATGCTCAACCTGCATCTGCCGATACGGGCAATATTCTTGACAGTGATCTGGCGGAGGAACTCTATGTTCCCGAAAGTGCAGAAGCGGAACAGGCTGACTTCGTGATCTCCGTTGGCGGTGACAGTATGGAGCCTACATACCACGACAGTGACAAGGTGTTTGTTGAAAAGTGCGATGCTGTTGATGTTGGCGAGGTTGGTATCTTCGTTGTTAATGGTGACGTTTACATCAAGGAGCTTGGCAACAAGTGCTTGATCTCTCATAATGAAAAGTATAAGCCTATTCGCATTAGCGAGAGCGATAGCGTTTACTGTTGCGGCAGAGTTATAGGTGTTCTATAATTATTTATTTTGATTTTTCGTAAAATTATATTTTTATATAGTAAAGCCGCCAAGTTTTTTCGACTTGGCGGCTTTCAGTATTTTAATCAAATCTGACTCTTGGATTGAGAACGTCGGGAGAGTGCCACGTAATGCCTTTTTCGGCAAGGTAATCGGTCTTTAAGCTCCACACGTGATGGCAAGAGCCGAAGCCGCGATACTCACGGTTCTTCTCGATCTTCTCGTCAACCTCGTCGATGACGGCGAGGTATTCCTCGGTCATTTCCACGGGATCGTGCTTGAGATTTCTGCGCCGTTTCATCACAGTATCGAAAACGTCGTCCACAATATCCTTCTGTATAAAGACGAGAGCCTGCTCACGGATATCCTCGCAATCGTCGTCCACGTAATAATTTCTTGCCTTGAGCGCGTTGTATATCATTCCGCTGCTATCCTGCATTTCATCACCGTACATTGTGTAGAGCGTGGCGGCAAGCTCAATCGCTCTTTTGTAATACCGTACCGCTACAGCAAATCTGCCGAGGCGGTCGTAGGCTTCGGCAAGGTAGCGCATGATCGTTGCGCTGTCGAGCAGCGTTACCTTGTCATAAGGACTTTCCGACGCAAGCTGTGCCTCTACGATCTCTTCGGTTTCCAAAAGGTGCGGAACGGCTTGATAGGTCAGCTCATAGGCATTATAGTCGCCGTTTTTCTCAATCAGCTCAAAAAGCTCTTTGAGTCTTTCGGCTCTTTCTTCTGTAAACGGCATATACTCACGCTCCTTTGAATTTTACTTGATCATAAGCTCCATACGTAGAGTTTGGGAAACAGAGTCACCGGCAACCATATAATCATCGTGCGCGTAGGCAACGACACTCTCGCCATTATTGCAGACGGTATACGTTTCGTGATCCACGTAGATCTCTGCCTTGATGAGATCGCCCTCTGCAAGCGAACGGATCTCAAGACTTTTATCACTTATGTGAGGAAGCTTGTATGACGCGCCTTCGCTCAACTCATATTGATTTTCGCCGCTGTCCTCGTCAAACCAAGTGCTTTCCTTGTCGTATTTGTAGTCCCATTTCATGACTAACAAATGTTTATCCATAGTTTTTACCTCTTTATTTATTCAGCGTAATGTCGTAGATAGCGTAGCTGTGCGAGCCGTTGTTTTCGGGGGCACAGTTAAGCCAGAAAATCAGTCTGTCGCAATCCTCTCCAAGCTCTACTGTGTATGTGGTGGGTTCCATATCCTTCGAAAGCGTAATTTCTTTCACGCATTCGTCATCTGCGCCGATCATCAGCGTAGTCTCGTCATCAATGAACGCCTCACCCGTTCTGTCGTGCTGCATACCGACCGTAAAGGTGACCGAGGTATATCCGCTGTCTTTGATATTCGCCA
>SVSG01000007.1 GCA_015064415.1 Oscillospiraceae bacterium
CCGCAGGGGAAGGCAATTTGCGCCATGTGCTTTTGTAAAGCAAAAGCCAGCGGCCCCACGCCGCTGGCCGGTAGTAGTGGGCTTTTAGCCCTAGTGCAAACCACCCGTTTGACGGGCGGTTATGATTATGCCTGCGGCTTGGCGGCAGGAGGGCGCGAGGGGAGGCGACGCGAAACGCGTCGCGGCTCGTGGGCAAGCACGTGCCGACGTCAAATGCGAACCGCCCACCGCATATGCGGTGGGCGGTCTCTCCTGTATGCTTTTGTCGAAATCATTTCTCCTTCAGCAAAATCAGATAGCAGGTGTGGTTGGGCACGTCGATCTCCCATGCGAAGCGATCGCCTCCGAAGGTGAGCTTTTGCGTCAGCGTCAGGCGGTGATCGTCATCCAGCAGATAAAACTCTGCTTCGGTGTGCTCATCCAGTCCGTCCAGCTCCACACGCACGGGCTTTTTCTCGGTATCGTCATCATCATTATAGTGTGTCAGCACCACGGCGGCACTTTTCTCGCCGCGGGCGGCGCACACAAAAATGTCGGGATCGTCAGCGGTCGAAGCGACCTCTGTACCCAAGCGGTACAGCACGTTGAACATGGGGAAGGGATAGTAGCCCGTCAGGGTGGAATGCTCGATCTGCGACATATCAAACATGCCGTTCCAGTTGGTTGTAGGACGTGCATCATAGTACATCAGCATGTCGATGGCGGATCTTTGCGCGGCGCACATCGTTGCCAGCGTAAAGGAGGCACCCTTACTGCGATTTTGCTGTGCATAGCTGTAACGTAACGGTGCCGGCTCCCAGCTGCGCACGTAATTCCATTCGTTCAGAATGCTTTCCGTGTGCCGGAAGCCATACTCATCCAGCAGTGCGCGCATCGCCTCGGCGCGTGCGATCACCTTTTCGGGCGTATTGGTGTAAATGTGCCAGGAGAAAAAGTCGAGCGGGGCCTTCAGCTGCGCCAAAAAGGCCCTGGTCCAATTCAGACTGCCGGCAACCGCAGGGCCACCGATCTTCAGATGGGGGAAGCACCTTTTCAGGTGTGTGGCGGTGACGTGATACAGCTCAAAAAACTGCTCCTTCGTGCCTCCCCAGGTCGGGTGGCTTACCTCGGGCGGCTCCTTGTATCGCAGATCCGGCTCGTTCCAGATCTCCCAATACAAAATATCGCGCTTGTGCCCGTTTGCCCAGCCCTCGGTGCAATGGCGGATGATATGCTCGCAGATGACCGCCCACTTTTGAAAATCCTTGGGCGGGAGCGTGCCGTATTTTTTGATCTCGTGCTCGATGCGGTGGCCAAGGCGGTAAAAAACCTTCGTGCCCGCCGCCTCGATCATATCCAGATAGTGGTCGGTGCAGGCGAAATCATAGCTGTCGGGGTCGCAGGGGTCGGCATCAAAATCGGGAAAGATCGCCGCCACGTCGATCGTATGCGACAGACCGTAGGTTGCCAGAAAAGAGGCATCGTGCGTGCGGGCATAGGGGATGCCTGCCATCGCAAATTCATAGATGTTTTCACCGACAACGTGGCGATCGTGCCGTTCCTCGGTTACGGTCCATGAGGAGTTGTAGCCGCCCACCTTGCCGACGGGGCCGTTGTTTGTGGCGTGCATCGGCTTGATCCTGCCGAGCGTATTTTTGAAGTTGACTTGTGCTGATGCCATGGATAGTCCTCCCTTTCGCATGCTGGTTTCATTATAATATTTCCCGTCTGCTTTGTCAAGTGCGTCTCCTTGACAACCCCTCGTTTTTGTGCTATAATCTGTTTGATTTTTGAAAAGAGGTTTATCCATGGAAAAAAAGAAATTAGGCGGCGCGCTTTGCCTGCTTGCGGCGGCGGTGGTCTGGGGCTTCGGCTTTGTGGCGCAGGATATGGGCGCCGCGCACGTCGGTGGCTTCACCTTTCAGGCGTGCCGCACGCTGCTTGCGGCACTCGCGCTGCTTTTGCTGTGGCTGGTACGTGACTTTTGTCGCAAAAAGAAGGGTACGTATGTGCCTATTTCGCAAAAAGAGCGCAAATATCTTTTGATCGGCGGCCCCATTTGCGGTGCCATTTTGTGCGTGGCGACCTGCCTGCAGCAGCTCGGCATCGGCAACAATACGGGCTCCCCCGGTAAGGAGGCGTTCATCACCGCGTTGTATATCGTGATCGTGCCGATCCTGTCGCTTGCCTTCGGGAAGCGGGTCAAATGGCACATTTACGTGTGCGTGGCGGCGGCGCTGTTCGGGCTCTGGATGCTTTGTATGAGCGGCTCTGCCCTCACCACGGGGGATATTCAGGTGATCTGCTGCTCGCTGGTGTTTTCCTGCCACATCATCGCGGTGGATTTCTTCATCCCGCACGTGGACGGCGTGCGCCTTTCCTGTATTCAGTTTTTTACTACCTGCCTTGGCGCCACGGTGATGATGCTGATCCTCGAGGAGCCGCAATGGAGCGGTATCGCGGCGGCGGGGCTTGCCATTCTATATTCCGGCGTGATGTCGGCGGGGGCGGGCTATACGTTGCAGATCCTCGGGCAAAAGCACACGCCCGCCACGCTGGCGTCGCTTCTGATGAGCTTGGAGTCGGTTTTTGCCGTGGTCGCCAGTGCCATTTTGCTGCCCGAGATCACCTCCTTCACCTGGCGCGAGGTTGTCGGCATGGTCATCATTTTTGCGGCCATCATTTGCTCGCAGCTTTCCTTTGATTTCAAAAAAAGCCCCCAAACGGGTGGAGAAAACGCTGAAAAATAACGGAGAAGAAGAATGCAAGAGTATAATATTCTGGATTTTGGTGCCGTCGCGGACGGCGTGAGCTGTAACAGTACCTCCATCCAGCGCGCCATCGACGCGTGCGCCGCCGCAGGTGGCGGCAGAGTGCTGGTGCCCGCAGGCGTGTTTATGACGGGTACGATCTGGCTGAAAAGCCACGTCGAGCTGCATCTGTGCCACGGGGCGGTGCTGCTCGCCTCCCCTAACCTTTCCGATTATAACGAGGAGGACGCCTTTGAGCAAAATTTCCACTACGCCTCGGAGGAGTGGTGCGGCAAGCACCTGATCCTTGCCGTGGAGTGCGAGGATATTGCCATCACGGGTACGGGCGTGATCGACGGCAACGGTGCCGCGCATTATGCGCCCCCCATCTTTTACCGCCATTATATCTGGCGCGCGGGCCTTGCGCTGGCGCGCGACAAGGAAAATCTGCGCCCCGGACAGCTTGTGTTCGTGGTGGAAAGCAATAACGTAAAGGTGACGGATATCACCGTGCGCAACGCGACCTCGTGGTGCCTGTTTTTCTATGGCTGTGATTACGTGCAGGTGCGCGGTGCCAAGATTTTCAACCCGCCTGAGGCCGCCAATACGGACGGCATCAATATCGATACCTGCCGATATGTCACGGTGTCGGATTGCATCATCGACACGGGGGATGACGCCATTCCGATCCGTTGTAATAAGAAATACCTCAAAAACCGGGATAAGGTCTGTGAGCACATCACCGTCACCAACTGCGTGCTGGGCTCCTCCTCCTCGGTGTTCCGCATCGGCATCGGCAATCTGTGTGAGATCCGCCATCTGAATATCTCCAACATCACGGTGACGCGCGGCGCGGTGGGCATTCATCTGATGGTCAGCTATCACGGCACGCACGTCTCACACCTTTCGCATCTGAATTTTTCCAACATCACCGCCACCGACGTGTGCTATCCCATCAATATTTCTGGCAGCGAGGGATGTGCCGAGCATATCCGCATCGAAAATTACAGCGCGTACGGCTACGCGTGCTCCAAGGTGGTCGCCGAAGGGGATTGCCTGCTGCGGGACATCGCGCTTTCGAACGTGTCGCTTTATACCAAAAATCTGTATCCCGAGCTCACCGAGGAGGTGCTGTTCCGTCGCGGAGACACTCCCTTGCGTGTGCAGGGCGTGAAGGATCTGCGCCTGGATCACGTGCGCTCCGAGATCATCGACGGCAGCGATGCGACCTGGAACGGAAATATGCAAATTGATTGAAAAAAAGCCCCCGTTCGGGGGCTTTTTTTAGATCAGCTTGACGTGGTAGCTTTCAAACCAGTCGGAAAACTGGCACAGCCACGCGATCAGCTGAGGGCGTGCCATCAGCTGGCCCTGCCAGGTCTCGTTCTCGCCGTCAAGGAGCGCTTGCAGGCGGTGGCGATCCAGATGCTCGGCAAGAAAACTGCCTTTTTTGGCAAGGCGCGCCTCCAGCATGCGGCGCACCGTTTGCTCGTAGGCGGGATTGTGCGTTTTGGGGTAGGGACTTTTCTTGCGCCAGAGCACGCGGTCGGGCAAATACCCCTCCATTGCGCGGCGCAAGAGCGCCTTTTCCACACCGTTTTCAAATTTGATGCGCCAGGGCACGTTGAACACGTACTCCAGAATGCGGTGATCCGCAAAGGGCACGCGTACCTCCACCGCGCTGTACATGCTCATGCGGTCCTTGCGCGCAAGCAGGTTGGTCATAAAATAGCGGGTGGAAAGCCAGGTCGCCACGCGCGCGGTCTCGTCCTCGGCACTCTCACCCGAAAGGCGCGGACAGTCGGCGGTGCTTTGGCGGCAGACCTCGCGCAAATACTCCAGCCCCTCGTTTGCGTGCGTGATCCTTTCGTCGAAAAGTGAGATGCGCGTGTGCGGATCGTGCAGCCACGGGAAGAAGTCGCGGTAGAGCATTTCGGGGCGGTAAAACCACGGGTAGCCACCGAAAATTTCGTCCGAGCATTCACCGGAAAGCAATACCGTATGCCTTTTTTTGATCTCGCGGCAGAAATAAAGCAGGGAGGAGTCGATGTCCGCCTGCCCCGCCAGATCCCGTGCCAGCGTGGCGGCGGGGAGCGCCGCCGCCACCGCCTCGGTGGGGGCGGTCAGCACCGTGTGTGCGGTGCCAAGCTCTGTGGCAAGCTGTGCGGCGTAGGCATCGTCCCCCTGCGGTTGAAAGAGGGTGGGACGAAAGCTTTCGCGGTTGCCCTCATATTCAAAGGAATAGGTGGAAAGCGTCTGCCCGTGCTCGCGCAGGTGCTCGGCGGCCACGGCAGTGATGGCGGAGGAGTCAAGCCCGCCCGAAAGCAGGACGGCGAGGGGCACGTCGCTGTTCAGCTGACGGTGCACCGCGTCGCAGAAGAGCTCCCGTACCGTGGCGGCGGCGGTCTTCGCGTCGTCGCGGCACTCGCGCGCCTCCAGCTGCCAGTAGGCCCACGTTTCAAACCCCTCTTTCGTCATGCGCCCCGCGTGGGCAGGGAGCAGCTCGTCGATCCCCGCAAAAACGCCGGAGCCGGGGAGCGTGACGGGTGAGAGGTAGAGCAGCTGCCACAGCCCCTCGCGCGAGAGCGCGGGGGTGATCTCGGGGTGGGCGAAAAGTGCCTTCACCTCCGAGGCAAAATAGAATTTAGTGCCCAAACGGGTGTAAAAAAAGGGCTTTACCCCCAACCGATCACGCGCAAAAAAGACACACTCGCGCGCGGGATCGTACACGGCGAAGGCGAAGATACCGTTCAAGTGGGTGGGGCATTTCTCGCCCCAGAAAATATAGCTCCACAGCACCACCTCGGTGTCGCAATCCGTCACGAACACGGCCCCCAGGCGCAAAAGCTCCCGGCGGAGTCCCGCGCAGTTGTAGATCTCGCCGTTGTAAATGATGGTATAGGTTTTGCCGTCATGCGTGGCCTGCATCGGCTGTGTACCGCGCGCGGGGTCCATTATCGCCAGTCGATTGTGATAAAAGCCCACGGACGGGGCGAAAAATTCGCCGTGTGCATCCGGCCCGCGGTGCGCAAGCGCCCGCCCCGCCGCGCGGACGGCGACCTTATCTATCGTGTGCGGCAAGCAGAAATCCACACACCCGTTGATCGAACACATAACATCACCTCGCTACATCCTATGAGCGCGGCGGGCGCGCGGTGCATACACTGTGGGTGACGGAGGTGTGGATATGAAGATCGTACTGATGAGATCGCCCAAGGCGTTGGCGCCGCTGTTGCGGCGCGTGTTCGGCGTGCCGAAAAAAGGAAAATAAAGAACGGGCGGGGCCACGGCCCCGCCCTACGGGTTTGTGTGTTTATCCGCAAACAATGTGGCATCCCACAAACATTGTAGGGGCGAACAGTGTTCGCCCGTGGGAGACCGCAGGTCTCCCCTACGGGGTTGAGCGCTGATTTTCCGCTGAAGCGCGTGGCTATATTGGACTCCCTTGTGCAAAGGGAGCTCCCGCATAAGCGGGTGAGGGATTGTCGGCGCTTTACAATCCTCCGCCTCTCCCGTCACGCCTACGGCGAGCCGAGCTCGGCACCTCCCTTTACACAAGGGAGGCGTTTTGTGAGTGCGAACAACACGGTAATACCGCCCTACGGTTTGTGCGGTTTCCCACTCAACAAAGAAAGGATGCACGATATGGTGATGCCCTTAGCGGAGAATTTCCACTTTGACAAAAGTGCAAGCATCGCATTTGACTGGTCAAACGCAAATATGGGCTAAGCCCAAACCCCTTTACAAACAGAAAGAGCAAGAATAGAAGGATTTTCTCCTCTTATTCTTGCTCTTGTTTTTCTTTCTGTTGATATGTTGGCTTCGCCCACTCGATATGTTCTCGCTTTGCTCGAACTCGATATATTGTCGCTGCGCGCCAATTCGATATGAGATAAATCCCTCGTTTGCGCAGCAAACATATCGAGTGCGTTAGCACATATCGAACGCCATAGGCGTATATCGAAAATCCCGCGAGGGATTTATCTCGATGCGTGATACTCCGTTAAGAGTATCACGCTATGTACGTGCATCCTTTTTCGTTCAAGATTTTTGGAAGGGGCGTGGGGGAACTTTTTTGCAAAAAGTTCCCCCACATCGCGCCCCTTAATTCTTCAAGCTGTGAATGGGAGCCGGTACGCGGCCGCCGCGGTGGATGAACTTGGCGGGGGAGTACTCGCGCACGGGCATGATGGGCGCGGTGCCAAGCAGACCGCCGAAGTCGACGCTCTCTCCCACCGTTTTGCCGTAGGCGGGGATCACGCGCACGGCGGTGGTCTTGGTGTTGACCACGCCGATCGAGATCTCGTCCGCGATGATGCCGCAAATGACCTCCTCGGAGGTGTCGCCGGGAACGGCGATCATGTCAAGACCGACCGAGCAAACGGCGGTCATCGCCTCCAGCTTTTCAAGCGAGAGTGCGCCGCGCTCGACGGCGGCGATCATGCCCGCGTCCTCGGAAACGGGTATGAAGGCGCCCGAAAGGCCGCCCACGTGCGAGGAGGCCATCACGCCGCCCTTTTTCACTGCATCGTTGAGCATGGCAAGGCACGCGGTGGTGCCGTGTGCGCCGCAGGATTCCAGGCCCATCTCCTCCAGGATGTGCGCCACCGAGTCACCGACGGCGGGAGTGGGCGCGAGGGAAAGGTCGATGATGCCGAAGGGTGTGTTCAGCTTTTGCGCCGCCTCGTTGGCGACAAGCTGCCCCACGCGCGTGATCTTGAACGCGGTCTTTTTGATGATCTCGGCAAGCTCGGAAAGGTCGCAATCACCCGCGCGTCGAATAGCGGCGGCGACCACACCGGGGCCGGAAACGCCCACGTTGATGACGGAGTCGGGCTCGCCCACGCCGTGGAAGGCACCCGCCATGAAGGGGTTGTCCTCCGGAACGTTGGCGAATACCACCAGCTTGGCGCAGCCAAGCGAGTTGTTGTCGCGCGTCAGATACGCGGCGCGCTTGATGGTGCTGCCCATCAGACGGATGGCATCCATGTTGATGCCCGCCTTGGTGGTGGCGACGTTGACGGAGGAGCACACGGTGTCAGTCTCGGCCAGTGCCTCGGGAATGACGGAAATGAGGTTGCGATCCCCTTGTGTCATGCCCTTGTGCACCAGGGCGGAATAGCCACCGATGAAATTGATGCCAAGCGTGTTGGCGGCGCGCTGGAGCGTGTGCGCCAGCTTGAGAAAGCCATCGGGAGACATGTTGCCGCCGATGAGGGACACGGGCGTGACGGAAACGCGCTTGTTGACGATCGGAATGCCGTATTTTTGCTCGATCTCCACGCCGGTCCTCACAAGATTTTCCGCCTTGCGTGTGATCTTGTCATAGACCTTCTCACAAAGGCGGTCAGCGTCCTCGCTGACGCAATCGAAAAGAGAAATGCCCATCGTGATGGTACGGATGTCGAGGTTTTCCTCGCGTATCATGCCAATGGTTTCCAGAATGTCGGCTGTATTAAGCATAGGTACTCACCTCTTAAACGTGGTGCATCGTGTTGAAGATGTCCTCATGCATGGCGCGGATGTCCAGACCCTTCTCGCGGCCGAGGGCGGCAAGGGTGTCGGCAAAGGCGTTGAAGGGAACGTTCAATTTGTCGATCTCGACCAACATGATCATAGCGAAGTACTCGGACAGCACGCTTTGCGTGATGTCCACGATGTTGGCATTGTGCTCGGTACAAAGGGCGCTGACGGCGGCGATGATGCCGACGCTGTCCTTACCGGTGACGGTGATAACGGCTTTCATAATAGAGCTCCTTTTTTGCATATTTTATTTCTTTTTGTTCTGTTTTTTGGGGGACGTATGCGGCTTTTTGCGCTTTGCGGCGGAAAAGCCGAAGTGTCCGAGGATCTTGCCGAGGGCGTAGTAATCGCCGTGCGCGTAGGCGCAAAGGTCGGCGCGGTCAAGGTGAAGCTTGCCGTTCTCGTCCATCAGATCTTCGTTTACGTAAACGGCAAGGATGTCCGCAAGGAACATATCGTGCGAGCCGAGCGGCACCACGTCGCTGACGCGACAGCAAAGTGACACGGGGCACTCTTCGATCAGGGGTGCCGCGACCTCCTCCACGGGAACGGGGGTGAGCTTGCATTTTTCAAACTTGTCCACCTTGGCACCCGTATACATGCCGCAATAGTCTGCGGCGCGGACAAGGGAGGTGGGGGTGAGGTTGAGCACGAACTCGCCGCTTTCCTTGATGATGTTATAGGAATGGCGCTTGGGGCGCACGGAAATGTAGGTTTTCGGGGGGATGGTATTGGTGATCCCCGACCAGGCAACGGTGAGGATGTTGGCGTGCTCCATGTTGCCGCAGCTGACCATCACGGGGGGCACGGGTGCCAGCAGCGTGCCCCCGCGAAATTTGACTTTTTTCATACCGTTACCCCACTAAATCAAAATTTGACGGGTTTTGCCGCAAGGCATTTTCCCGTGCTGGGGTTGACCTCAAACAGCGCGCCGCAGGCGGCGATCGGCCCGTCTGCCACGGTGAAGCGGCGGGGCAGGTGCGTGCGGGCACGGTAAATGACGTCCTCCGCCTTCACGCCAAGGATGCCGTTGACGGGGCCCGTCATGCCGAGGTCGGTCAGATACCCGGTGCCCTTCGGCAGGATCTGTGCATCGTTGGTCTGTACGTGGGTGTGCGTGCCGAAAATGACGGCAAAGCGCCCGTCGAAATAGCGCGCAAGGGCGATCTTCTCCGAGGTCGCCTCGGCATGGATATCCAGCACCGCCAGATCGTAGCGGCCGCGATGGCGGGAAAGCTCGTATTCCACGGAGGTGTAGGGGTTGCCGAGCGCGTCCATGAACGCCACGCCCGACACGTTGACCACCAAGATCTGCCATCCGTCCTGCGAGGTGATCAGCTTCGAGCCCTCGCCGGGGCATTCCGCGGGGTAATTGCAGGGGCGGATGATGCGGGTGGCGTCCTCCAGCATCTGATGCGCATCGCGGCGATCGAAAATGTGATTGCCCGAGGTGATGAAGTCCACGCCGGCGTCAAACAGTGCTTGCGCGGTGAGGGGGGAAAGCCCGTGAACGTCGCAGACGTTTTCGCCGTTGGCGATCACAAGGTCCGCCGCGTATGCTTGGCGGGCGGCGGGAAGTGCGCGGCGCAGATAGGGGAGCGTTTGCTCACCCACCACGTCGCCGATTGCTAAAATTTTCATAAGTCCTTCTTTCTATCAGGCCATGCCTGCCCCCTCAGTATAGCACAACGCGGCGGAAAATGCAAGCATTCGCCCCAAATTTGCGCGCGCGTAGGGCAAAATTCACATATGGCATTTCGCTTCTTTATTTAATTTAACCGAATTTTAAAAAAGCCCTTTACAAACAGTTCATTTTTTGCTATAATATCTACGATACCATTATGGGCGAAGTGCCCCCTTGACGGGGTAACGCGTGGCGGCATCGCGTCTGCCTTTGTCCACATATGCCGCCGTATTGCAACCCAATGCGAAAAATACCCAAACATAAGGAGAAAAAACGATGAAACTCACTCGTATTCTGTGCCTTATCCTGGCCGTGCTGATGATGGCGGCCGCTTTCGTCGCATGTGACGAAGAACCCGTTGATAATCCCAACGAAGATCCCACCCCCGACGCCAATGCACCCATTTCGCTGCAGCTGGTCGAAAAGGGCACGCCCTCTTACGTGATCGTGCGTGACTACAAGGCCAGCGGTACCGTGCTGGACGCCGTGGCCACCATGGTGGAGGCATTCAAGACCTATCTCAACGCTGAGGTCGAGGTCAAGGAGTGCTACAGCGACCGTGAAGTGGAAGAGGACGTCGAGCAGGTCAAGGAGATCCTGGTCGGTGCCACCAACCGCAAGCAGAGCGCCCAGGTCATGGACGGTCTGAAGTCCAATGACTACACCATCGACGTGGTGGATGAGAAGGTCGTTATCGCAGGCGGCTCCGATGCCGCTACCGCTAAGGCGATCGCAAGCTTTTTGAAGGGCTTTGTGTACGAGCAGGGCGATAAGAACGAGGTCAGAAAGAACGGCAAGAAGTTCTCTTTGAACGTTTACAAGAACCTTGAGGATACCGACGCCAACAACATTTATGACGTGTCTGAGGAGGAGTACTCCAGCACCGGTATCTATTCCTACAACAAGGCCATGATGGCAGGCGCCCGTCTGGACAGCTACGTGCTGATCTATCCCCGTGACAGCGCACTGAGCGCTGAGTACCGTGACTTTGCGCTGGCTATGCAGACCTACATCAATAAAGAGGTCGGCTTCGAGCTGATGGCAAAGAGAGACGTGGTTATTGCCCGCGCCGATTACAAGATCGTCATTGGTGACACCCTGTTTACCGATGAGGGACTGGTGAACGCGCTGCAGGATGACGAGTATTACATCGCACTGACCGCCACCGAGACCACCCTTGAGGACGGTACCGTGGTTGAGGGCGCTACGCTGACCATTCTGTTTGGTTCCGAGGCATATGATGCCGCTATGGCCGCTTACAAGAAGATCATGCCTTCCTCTTCTTCTCCCATTGATTTCAACATGGCCGTTGGCTTTGTGGAAACCAATATGAAGAATCCCCCTGCCGCACAGTAATGAAACAAACAAAAGCACCCGCCGCACGGCGGGTGCTTTTTTGCACGTCAGTCCTCAAATGCCAGCTTGATGCCCATTTTTGCGATCTTCTCGCAGGCGTATTTGATGCGGCTGGGGCGATAATCCTCGACACGGTGGCCGTCAAAGCCGACAGAGAGGCGCAATCCGGACTCGCGCACGATGGCTTGCTGTTCCTCGTTTTCCAAAAACTCCGCGACGTACTCGTGCTCGCGATAGTGGTGGATGCTGTCCAGATTGACGTTCATTTCCCAGAAAACGCCCGCCTCTGCCATGCGGCGGCAGAAGCGGTAGGGATCCTCGCCCCGCGCCTTGATGTGCGCGAACAGGTCGGTGTGCGCAAGCCCCATCGGGCAACCGCAACGCGCGGCAAACGCGACGGGGTCGCCGCCCGTAAGGGAGGTGGGGTCATCCAGATCCTCGATGATGCAATAATCGAAAAAGGAAATATCCGCCGAGGCGGGAAGGGGCACGCGCGGCGTGCTTTGGCGGGTGCTGACCTCAATGCCGCACAGCACGCGGATGCGGTCGGCATACTTTTCCTTGATCAGCTGCAGGTGGTCAAAATAACGCACCAACGTGCGCCCATAATCCTCGCGCACGGCAGGGTCGGCGGATTTGTATACGTCATGGCGGGCGTTGCCAACGCCGTGCGCGTGGTCGCTGATGCCAAACAGCTCAATGCCGCCCGCAATGGCGGCCTCGACGATCTCCTCGGGGCGGTCCTTGCCGCAAAAGGAATAATAGGTGTGGGCGTGCAGATCCTGTATCATAAAATCACCTCGGTTTCTTTCCTTATTATAACAAATGCGCAGGTGTGTGTCAACCGCTTTCGCGGGCTTGCACAAAAAACCGGACGTGCACGGCACGTCCGGTTTTTTACGGTTTAGTTTTCAAAATCGTACTTTTGGCAGAAGTCGGCAAGGTTTACCACGGTGCTCTCGTGGCGGGATTCCTCTGCGGCGAAGCCGATGAGGTGATTGTAGACCGAAATGCCGATCTCGGAGGCGCCAAGCTCGACCTCCTCGTCCTCAAGGAAGCGATGCAGATCCTTTGCGATGCCCGCGTCACCGCCGCCGTGACCGCCCGCGATGGATTCCGATGTGGTTTCATCGACGGGGATGGTGAACTTCCGGCGGTCCGCGAAGGTGCGCACGTTGATCTCCTTGTCAGAGAAGAAGGCGTAAAGCTCGCCCTTGGTGCCGTAAACGCGAGTGAAGCGGCCGCCACGGTTGAAGGCGTTGACGTTCAAGGTTGCGGTAGCGCCGCCCTCAAACTCCATATTCACGACCTGATGGTCGAGCACGTCGTTGTCACAATGGAACACACAGTTGCCGTACATGCTGTTGCGCAGCATCTCGCAGATCTCCTCATCCGTGTGTGTGGGCTTGTTGCCGTGGATGCGACAGAAAAGGTTTTTCCAGGTGGGGAACTCCTCACCAAGATAAATGTTGCGGCAGTTATAGACGCACTGCTCGCGGTGCGGGCAGTTGCCGTCAATACAGCTCACGGGTGCGCCCTCGGGGGCATTTTCCGCCTTGAAATAGGTCAGATCACCGAAGGAGGAGACCTTCTTGCAGGGCTTGTCCACCAGCCATTGGATGATGTCCAGATCGTGGCAGGATTTTGCCAGCAGCATCGGGGCGGCGGTCTTTGTGTTGTGCCAGTTGCCGCGCACGTAGCTGTGCGAGAAGTGCGCGTCGCCGATGGCCTCGACCTGATCGACCGACATCACCTCGCCGATGAGGCCGCTTTTCACGATGGATTTGACACGCTTGTAGAAGGGCGTATAGCGCAATACGTGGCAGACAAGAACCTTCACGCCCTTTGCCTTTGCCGCGTTGGCGATGGCAATGCATTCTTCCGCCGTGTTGGCGACCGGCTTTTCCAAAAGAATGTCATAACCAAGCTCGATTGCCTTCATTGCGGGCTCGTAGTGCATATAATCCAACATAGAAATGATGGCAATATCCGCCATTTTGGGCTGTGCCAGGATCTCCTGCCAGTTGGCATAGCATTGCGCCTCGGTAAGGCCGAAATCGCGCACGTATCTTGCGCGTTTTGCCTGCATCGGGTCTGCCATACCCACCAGCTTGTACTTTTCGGGCATAGCCAGCATATTTTTGGTATAGGTCGTGCCGCGGCTGCCCGCGCCGATCACAATGAAAGAATACTGTTTCATAAAGCTCCTCCTTGCGGCAAACGCCGTGATATGTTGCGGCGGTGTGCCGCTTGTTTTTATCATAGCATATACACAAATAGAATTCTATACGTATTTGTATAAAAAATCTACAAATTTGGGTATATTAGAGGTGGCGTACGCAGACGGGAGGGCATTGGGATGGCGGCGGGAGCAAGCCCCGCGCTTTCGCGAAGCAGGAGCGACGTGCTCGCATCGCGCTTTGTGCGGGCGAGGACAACCGCCCTACGGGTTTTTGCATAGACGGTTATGTGTCGGGGATTGCGGGCGACCAGTGGTCGCCCCTACGGGTTTGTGCGTTTTCCCACCAAACGGTGCGGCTACGTTGGCCTTCCCCAAGGAGGGGAAGTTGCCCTCGCTTCGCGAGCGCGTCGACACAACGCTCGGCGTTGGTCGCGGGGGACCGCGACAGCGGTGGATGAGGATGTCGGCACACACATTGTGGGAAAGCATCTTGCCGTCCGCTTATTTGTGGGTGTGCGCCATCCTTTGTGCATCGGGGATACGGGCCATTCGTGAATGGCCCCTACGAGTTTGTGCGTAGAAGGTTGTGCGTCGCGGATTGCGACGGGTTTGTGCGAACAACGCGGCTATATTCCTTTTTCCCCCTTGTAAAGGTTTTGGGGGAGAGGGTGAATTTTTTTCGCGTGGGCGAAAAAAAGAGGGAGAGGCCCCTTTTGCAAAAGGGGCCTCTCCCTTTATAATTACTCGCTGCGAAGGGCCTCGACGGGGTCCTTTTTCGATGCGATGCGAGAGGGGATCACGCCTGCGATCAAGGTGAGTACCATGCTGATCGCCACCAGAATGAAGGCGGCGGCCACGGGCAATACGGCCTTGATGCTTGTCATATCCGTCACCGCCCGCAGGATCAGGTTGATGGGGATACACAGCAGCAGCGTGGCCAGGATGCCGATCGCGCCGGCGGCAAAGCCGATGATCAGCGTTTCCGCGTTGAACACGCGGGAGATGTCGCGCTTGGAGGCGCCGATCGCGCGCAGGATACCGATCTCCTTGGTGCGCTCCAGCACCGAGATATAGGTGATGATGCCGATCATGATCGAGGAGACCACCAGCGAGATCGACACGAAGGCGATCAGCACGTAGGAGATGGCGTCCACGATGATGGTGACGGAGGACATCATGATGCCGATCATATCGGTATATTTCAGCTTATCCTCCTCCTTTGCGGAGGCATTGTAATCCGAAATAAATTGCTCGATATACTCCTTGGATTCAAAATCCACGGCGTAGAAGTTGATGGAGGCGGGCTTGGCGGCCTCGGCATCATCCAGCGTCTCCAGTACGCTTTCCAGCGTGGCGTCGATCTGCGGTGCCATCGAGTACAGCGTTTCCTCCAGCTGTACGAAGGCGGGATCTTCAGCGGTCAGCGTGCCGAGGAGCGCGAGGAAGATCTCCTCGTTGACGGTCATTTTCTTGATGCTGTCGGAGAGCTGGGTGTAGATGGCCTGCATCGTTTCCGTGCCTGCCATTTCAATAAGACCGGGCATTGCCTGCGGCATCATGGGCGGGTTGGCGGGCACGCCGACCAGCGCCATCATCACCTGCGTTTGCAGGTCAAGGATGGGAAGCAAGCGCACCATGTTCTGCGGCGTCACGGTAATACCGTTCGTGCTCATGCTCAGCGCCATGCAAAGCGCTTGCAATCCCATTTCGTTGGCGGGATTGGCCGCCGCGGCGTTGAGCACGGCCTCGAAGATCGTGGCGCGGTTCTCTGCGGGCAGCAGCATGAACATACCAAGGAAGGACTCGGTGTCCGTTACCTGAATACGGTCGGAAAATTCGGGATTGGTCAGGATCTGCTGCGTCATGTAGGCGTAGAACATATCCATCGTGGCGGCGTCGATCTTATCCACCAGCTCGTGAATGGTTTCGGGGGTGTAGTGGGTGCGCTCGAAGGGCAGACCCGTCAGCACGTTGACAGTGGGGTGCGCCTTTTGCTGATTGATCACGGTGCTTTCTGCGTTCTTTTTGAGCACGTGCTCGGTCAGCGCCTTGGTGTAGCCGATGGCACCGGTGATGCTGGTGGCGGCAACGCCCGTTTTGGGACGGACAATGCCCGCGATCTTCAGCTCCACGCCGTGCTCGGTGACGAAGGCGGTGGGATCGTAATCAAAGCCCTCTCGCACGTCGCTCCACACGGGCTGATCGCCCGTATCCGTGGGGTAGGTGCGGTCGGTCTCGGTAAAGAAATCTGCCGTGGTCAACAGCATAAATTTGGTGTCCAGAAGCTGGTCGAAGGTGAAGGTGATGTCCTCGCTTGCCTCGTAGTTGCCCGCCATCAGATCGGAGAGCTCCTTTTCGATGTTTTCGGGATCCAGCATACCCAGCATATACATCGTCATTTTGCTGATCTGGTTCTTGGAGCTGACCACCAGCACCACCTCGTTGTAGGCGGTGGGCCAGGAGCCGGCGATCACGTCGTACTGCTGATCAAGCAGCTTGTCGTTGTCCAGCATCTGCGAGAAGACGTTCATGCCGCCGCCGCCCATCTCCATCAGCTCGGACATGCCGGAAAAGGCGCTGCCCATGTGGTCGAACACCACGTCCATGCCGATCTCGCGTGCCTCCAGCACGGTCTCGCCGTCCTTGTTGACGGCCACCATGTTGAAGAGTTGCAGATCGTAATCGTAGGTGTACTGAATATCGTTTACGTAGTCGCCAAGCTCGTCACGGTGGGCGTCAATATAGCTCTTGAACGCCTCCAGGTTGTTGCTGACCGTCGAGCTCATGGCGGACATCATGGTGCCAAGCGAATCGTCCACGTGCACCAGATCTTTGTCGGAATAATCCACCCCGTTGTCGGATGCCATCATCGCACCCAGCATCGCGGACATATCCTGCGTCTGCTTCTGGATGGTGAGGGGGTAGGTGGACAGCGTGTCCTCCTGCACCGAGGCGATGAACAGATTCACGCCGTTGGAAAGCGCCAGAATGAGGGCGATGCCGATGATGCCGATACTGCCCGCCACGGAGACAAGCAACGTGCGCGTTTTCTTGGTCAGAAGGTTGTTGAAGGAAAGCGAGAGGGCGGTGAGAAAGGACATCGAGCGCTTGCCCTTGCCGTCGGCGGATTTCTTTGCGCTGCGGGGCGTTTTTTGCTTCTTTTCCTTTTTGGGGAGCTCCTCCATATCGGGCTGCTCGGTCACCTCGGGGACGGGGGCCGTGTAGGGGTTGCTGTCATCGGTCACCTTGCCGTCCAGCACGCGGATGATGCGGTTGCTGTACTCTGCGGCAAGCTCGGGGTTGTGCGTGACCATGATGATCAGCTTCTTTTCCGATACCTTTTTGAGGATCTCCATGATCTGCACGCTGGTGGCGGTATCAAGCGCGCCCGTGGGCTCGTCGGCAAGCAGGATGTCGGGGTCATTCACAAGGGCGCGGGCAATGGCCACGCGCTGCATCTGACCGCCCGACATCTGGTTGGGTTTTTTGTGGATCTGATCACCAAGTCCCACCTGCTCCAGCGCGTCGATGGCGCGCGCACGGCGCTCCTCGCGGGAGACACCCGACAGCGTCAGCGCCAGCTCCACGTTGGAAAGCACGCTTTGGTGCATGATCAGATTGTAGCTTTGAAAGACGAATCCGATGGAGTGATTGCGATAGGTATCCCAGTCGGCGTCACGGTACTCCTTGGTGGAGCGGCCGTTGATGATAAGGTCGCCGCTAGTGTAGCGATCCAGGCCGCCGATGATGTTCAGCATCGTGGTCTTTCCGCAGCCCGAGGGGCCGAGGATAGACACGAACTCGCTTTCGCGGAAGTCGATGCTGACGCCCTGCAGGGCGTGGACCTCGCTATCGCCGCTGGTATACGTTTTGACGATATCGCGCAGTGAAAGCATAGTGATTTCTCCTTATATGAGTTGAGTTGTTTCCAGTATAGCAACAAATTGTGTGCAATGCGTGAATAAAGAGGGGCGTTCTTTCGAAAACGCTTATTTTTTTGCGGCAAGCTCCGCCTCTTTTTGCGCTTTTTCAGCAGCTTCCTTTTGTGCTTGGTCTGCAAGGAACTTTTCGCGGTTGAAGCCCTCTGTGGTCTTCTCTTTGATGTCGCCCGAACGCGTCAGCGCCCACTTGGTAAGGACAGGGCCGACAAGCTCCAGCACAAGGACCGAGAACAGCACGATGTTGCTTACAAGATCGCTTTCGGCGCCCGTGAAGGTGGTGTCCTGTGCCACGATGGAGGACATACCAAGCGCCACGCCCGCCTGGGGCAGCAGCGTGATACCAAGGTATTTCTGGATCTTATCGTCACAGCCGGTCAGCTTTGCGCTGCCCATCGTGCCGAAGTACTTGCCCGCAGCGCGGGAAAGGATGTAAACAACACCGATGACGATGACGGAAACACTAGCAAGAATATCCAGACGCAACTCCGCGCCGCTGAGCACGAAGAAGAGCACGAAGATGGGTGCCGTCCACTTGTCGGCACGCTCCATAATGTCGGCAGAGAAGTCACACAGATTGCAGAACACGGTGCCAAGCATCATGCATACAAGCAAAGAGGAGAAGCCGATATGTACCTCACCGATGTGGAATTTAAGCATCGAGAGTGCCACGGTGAGCAGTACAAAGGTGATGGAAAGCGCCATACGCTTCGAGCCGGAGTGGAAGAAGCGCTCGCAAACCGTGAAGAGATAACCCATCACGAAACCGAGCAGCAGCGAGAGCACGACCTCCAGAATGGGGTTGACAAGCACGGAAATAATGCTGATACCACCCTCACTGACAAGCGCCTTGGCTACGCCAAAGGAGATAGAGAACACCACAAGACCCACGGCGTCATCCAGTGCGACGATGGGGAGCAAAAGGTCGGTGAGCTTGCCCTTTGCCTTGTACTGGCGCACGACCATCAAGGTGGCGGCAGGAGCCGTGGCAGTAGCGATCGCACCGAGGATAATGGCGACGGGAATGGTCAGCACGTCGGGCATCGCGAAGTGAAGCGCGATCAGCGCGCCGTCCACAAGCACTGCGGCGGCAATCGCCTGCAGGATGCCGATGACGGTTGCCTGCTTGCCAATGTGCTTCAGCTCGGACAAACGGAACTCGTTGCCAATGGCAAAGGCGATGAAGCCGAGCGAGACGTTGGCAAGGATCTCAAAGGCGACGTTGGGCTCGCTCCCATCGATGCCGAAGTCGGCCGCCGAGAAGCCGATGTGATCGATCGGCAATCCCAGAGCGGAAAGATCGATGGCACCAAGCAGGAAGGGGCCCACGACAAGACCCGCCAGCAGATAGGCCGTGACGGCGGGGAGGTTGAAGAGCTTCGTGAGACGCGTCATCAGAAGTCCTGCCAGCATGGCAATGGAAATGGTGATCAGAAATTGCATGATAAGTCACTCTCTTTTCTATAAGTATATATTATAATAGAACATACTTTTTTATTATACTCCCGCGCGCGCGCCTTGTCAATAGCGTTACAAAAAAGTAACAAAGTAAAGAGCACAACAAAAAAAGGAGCTGTCGCCCACGGGCGACAGCTCCTTGGAGATTTTTTGAATTAAACGACGGGAACGAAGAAGTAAACAAGGAAGAGTGCGGTGACCACAAGAGCCACGATGGAAACGTTCCACTGGGGCTTTTCGGGAGCTTCCTCACCCTCGCCCTTTTTGGAGAGTGCGTACTTGATCCAGTCAGCACCGTAAGCGATAGCGGACATCACGGTGAAGGAAACCATACCGATACCGATGCCCTTGGTGATGGAGTAGGAAAGCACCATGACCACAATGGTAAGGAAGGCGGTGGTGGCGTTGATCGCATTGCCGAAGTCCACGTTCTTGACGTTGTTCTTCATCATCAGCACGCCCACGTAAATAAGGGCTGCGGCGGTAGCGGCAGAGGGAATCATGGCAAACACGGGCATAGCGAAGATGGCAAGCAGGAACATGCAAGCGGTGGTGAAGGCGGTAAGACCGGTACGGCCGCCTGCGGAAACGCCGGCACCCGACTCCACAAAGGTGGTAACGGTGGAGGTGCCGAGCATAGCGCCTGCACAGGTCGCCACCGAGTCGGCGATCATGATCTTGCCGTAGTTGTGGGGCTTATCGTTCTCATCGGAGAGCACGCGGTTGCCGCTGCAGCATCCCACGATGGTGCCCATCGTATCAAACATATCGATCATGCACATGGTGATGATCAGCATAATGACGGTGAAGATAGAGCCGGCAGGGAAACCGTCGGAGAAGACGGAGGTGAAGGAAGCGAATACACTGTCGTCACCCATGCTGAAGAAGTTGGAGAAGTTCTCCCAGAACTTCCAGGAAACGCCCTCGGAGCCGGTGATGATCTTGACGTTGGTCACGCCGAAGGGGATGCCGACGATGGTGGCACCGATGATGCCGAGAATGACGGAGCCCTTGACGTTGAGCTTATCGAGAATGGCAATCAGGAACAGGCCGATCAGCGCCACAAGCGCAGGCTTGCAGGTGTCCCAGTTGGTGAAGTCGGCAAGAGCGACCTGGGTGTACTGGTTGGCCACGATCACGCCGGCATTCTGGAAGCCGATGTAAGCAATGAACAGACCGATACCCACGGAGATGGCGGTACGAACGGGCAGGGGCATGCCGTCAAATACCAGCTCGCGGAAGGTCTTGCCCTTGATGGAGATCACGGACAAAAGCAGGAAGATCACGCCGGAGATCAGCACCATCATGAAGGCCTGACCAAGCGAGAAGCTGAAGCCGTAGGCATAGAAGCCGATGCCGCCGCCGATGATGCTGCCGACAAGGGAGTTCAGACCCATGCCGGAGGCCTGTGCCAGGGGCATCTTGGCCAGGAACGCCATCAGAAGCGTGCCGATGATCGCGCCGAACGCCGTAGCGATGAACAGCGAGGACCATCTGGGGTCTGCCGTGCCTGCGTACAGAATTTGGTTGGGGTTGACCGTCAGGATGTAAGCCATCGCAAGGAAGGTAACGATACCCGCGATGATCTCAGTCTTGACGCTTGTCTGCTTCTCTACGGGATCAAAGCCCAGAAGCTGTGCGAATTTCTTCATGAAATCCTCCTTTTTTTGATGCTTTTCAGCATATTTTGACGGTGCGACGAATGCCGCCTCACCATTCTTCATCATTATATCACAAATTTTTCACTATTTCAACATAGATTGCAAAAAACTTTGTTTTTTAGCGTGTTTTTTGCGCGTCGATCAGGCGCGGCGGCACTAAGGCACGCGCTTTCGCGAAGCAGAAGCGACGTGCTCGCATCGCGCTTCGCGCGGGCGAGGACAACCGCCCTACGGGTTTGTGCATACCCGCATTACGCATCGCGGATGCGGGCCATTCGTGAATGGCCCCTACGGATTTGTGCGTAGACGGTTATGTATCGCGGATTGCGACGGGTTTGTGCGCTGATTTTCCGCTGAAGCGCGTGGCTATATTTGGCTCCCTTGTGCAAAGGGAGCTCCCGCGTAAGCGGGTGAGGGATTGTCGGCGCTTTACAATCCCTCCGCCTCCCCCGCCACGCCTGCGGCGAGCCGAGCTCGGCACCTCCCTTTACACAAGGGAGGCGTTTTGTAAGTGCGAACAATGCAGCATTACCGTTCTATGGGTTGTGCGTAGAAGGTTGTGCGTCGGGGATGGCGGGCCATTCGTGAATGGCCCCTACGGTTTGTGCGATTTCCCGCCAAACGGTGCGGCTTCCCGCGAACCGGTAGGGGCTGGCGCCTCGACAGCCCGTTTGTGTGTCAGGGATGGCATCCTCACCCGTCTCGCTTCGCGAGCTAGGTCGCCCCTACGGGTTTGTGCATTTACCCGCCAAACGGTATGAGTTTTTCAAGTAAAAAAGGATGCACCATGAGATGCACCCCTGTTTGTGTAAGGATTTTGGAAGGGGTGCGGGGGAACTTTTTCTAAAAAAGTTCCCCCGCATATCTCCTTCCCCCTTATTTCTCCACAGCGCGGCGGATGTTCCAATCGTTGGCTTCCAGCGCCGCGATGGCGGTCTGCTCGTCGCAGTCAAGAATGGCGCTGGTGATACGGATCACGCGCCCGCGCAACTTGATGTTGGAGGGCTTTAAGTTGATCATCATATTCTCGTACACCTTGCCCGTCTGGGTCATGGCGCAGGTGGTCAGCATGTTCATCACCATCTTGTGCGCGGTGCCTGCCTTGAGGCGCGTGGAGCCGGTGATGACCTCCGCACCCGTGTCGGTGATGATGGTCACGTCGGCGCATTTTTCGATGGGTGTGTCAAAATTCGAGGTCAACGCTACCGTCTTTGCGCCACGCGCGCGGGCCTCGTTGAGGGCCCCCACCACGTAGGCGGCACCGCCCGCGACAGAGACGCCCACCAGCACGTCACCCGCGCCGATGCCCGCGTTTTGCACGTCGGCCATGCCCTTTTCCTCCTTGTCCTCCTCACCCTCGCCGGCGGTGAACATGCGTTCCTTGCCGCCCGCAATGATACCCTGTACCATGTCGGGGGAAACGCCGAAGGTGGGGGGACACTCGGCGGCATCCAGTACACCAAGGCGACCCGAGGTGCCCGCACCGATAAAGAACAGACGGTGCCCGTTTTGGAAGGCCTCGGCCACCAGATCCACGGCCTTGGCGATCTCGGGCGCGGCTTTCTCTACGGCAAGCACGGCGTTCCGGTTTTCGCGGCACATCGCCGCCACTTGCTCGGCAGAGCTCATTTTGTCAAAATGCATCGTATAGGGGTTTCTCATTTCTGTTTTCAGCATCATTTTTACTCCTTTGTGATCTCAGCGTAAGTGCTTTCAAAATTTTTCTCGAAGGTCTGCGCCGGCTCGCCCAGCATCCGCGCGGCATAGTGGCACGCGCCGAAGATGGGGGGCAGGGTGGGGATAATAAACTCGTACCCGCTCCCCTGTAAAAGCTCCATTACAATGTCGCGGTCGCGCGTAAGCCCGCCTGCCAGAATGACGCGGTTGCCCGTGTCGTAGAGGGTGGTGGCGCTGTCCAGCGTTTGCATAAGGATGTCGGCGCGGATCCGCAGAATGCGCCGTGCGATCCCGTCCCCTTTGCGATAGGCATCAAACACGGTCTTTGCAAGGGCGGCGATCTTTTCCATCGGGAGCGCGTACAGCTTGGTAATGTTGTCGAAGATGCCGCCGCCAAGCTCCGCTTGCAGCATGGGGAGAAGGGTGGTGGGCGGTCCCAGGCGATCCTCGGCGGCAAGTGCCTCCATAATGCCGTCTCTTGCAATGGCGAAGCCGCTGAAGCCGTCGTCAAACAGGTATCCCCAGCCGCCAAAGCGCACAAATTCGGTCGGCGTTTTGGCAAAAACCGAGGAGCCCGTGCCCATGATGGCCATCACGCACCGCTCGAAATACGGCGTGCTGTAAATGACGTTGTAGGCGTCGTTTCGCACCTCGATGCGCACGCCGGGATAGGCCTTTTTGAGGAAGGAGAGCACCGCGCGGCGGTTGCTTTCCACCCCGCAGCCGGCAATGCCCGCAAAGATGGCGGAAATGCCGTTTTCTCGTACCGTCAGGGCATCAATTCCTTGTTTCAGGGTGGTTTTGGCGGCCTCTATGCCGTAGACGTTGGGGTTGGTGCCGCTCAGCTTTTCGCGCGCCAGCACGTGTCCGTTCTCGTCGAAAAGGACGAACTCGGTCTTCGTGCCACCGCCGTCAATGCCGATCATCAGCTTGCCCTTGTCGGGGCTTTGGGCGCCAAGCAGCCGATCTACCGAGACGCCCAGTGCCTCGGCCAGCAGACAGAGGTTGGAGACGTCGGGCGAGGAGAGCCCGTTTTCCCATTTGGAAATGTTTTGCGGGGTCAGATACAGCTTTTGTGCCAGCTCCGATTGTGTCAGACCCAACGCCTTTCTGAAATGGCGGATGTTTTCGCCTAAGCGATCGGGGGTGTGCATGCGATCCCTCCTTTGCACGTTGTCACCTTTATTATATCGCACCTTGGTGGAATTTTCAAGTGCATGTTCGGATATTTGCACAAAAATACAACCTCTGGTTGAATTTTGCAAAAAAGAAACGGGATGCCGCGCGGCATCCCGTTTCTGATCCATATCAATCATCCATATCCTTGCTGATCTCGATGCGGCCCTCGCAGTTGGTGATCACGCTTTGAATGCCGTTTTTGCAGCTGGACTTTTGCGTGTAGCCCTGCGTGCAGGCAAGCAGCTGTTGACCGTTCGAGGCGAACAGACGGAAGCGGTACTTGCCGCCCTTGTCCATGTAAAGCTCAAACTTGGGGAACTTCAGCGTGGTGGTGTTGACCAGCGTCTGATCCTCCACGGGTACGCTCTTGGCGATCTTGGCAACGCTTTCCACGGCGCTGCGGCAGGTGGCGGCGGTGGCGTAGGTCTGTGCGCCCTTGGCGATGACCTCCTTGTTGCCGGCAACCACTACGTAAACGAAACGTCCGTCCTTGGTGGGCTTGACGACCATGTAACCCTTGATGGCGGCAATACGGTCCTTTTCCGCTTGCTCGGCGGCCAGGCGCTCCTGCTCGATACGCTCCTGCTCGGCCTTGTTGGCGGCTCTGGTCGCGGCGGCCTTTTTGGCGGCATCCGAGCGCTTTTGCGCGGCGGCCTGCTCCTCAGCGGCCTTGGCGGCTTCTTCCTGCTTTTTGCGTTCTTCCTCGGCGGCCTTTTCAGCGGCCAGCTTCTTGGCGGCGGCCAGCGCAGCGGCCTTGCGCTCAGCTTCGGCCTTCTCAGCGGCGGCCTTTTCGGTGGCAGCGCGTTCCTCGGCCTCTACTTGTGCTTTTTTCTTTTTTCCGGAAAATAACATAGGTGGAGTCCTCCCTTTTCATATATGATACTATCATTTTATCACGAAATCGGGGCAAACGCAACACTTTTTCGACATTTTTTTATACAAAAGGTAAAAAAGTCCCACACCCGCGGGTGTGGGACGAGGTGAGATCAGATCTTGACAATGCCAAAGGCGTCCAGCACGGAGGAAATCAGGATCGCCAACAGAAAAACGGGGGCCACGTAGCGGATGGTGACGGTAAACAGGCGCCGCCAGCCGAACTTGCCGGAGCACTCGATCTCCTCCACCACGGTGGAGGGCTTGATCACGAAGCCCACGAACACGCAGGTGATCAGCGCAAGGAGCGGCATCATGATGCTGTTGGAAATAAAGTCAAACAGATCCAGTATCTGCATGCCAAGCACCTTGAAGGAGCTCCACGCGCTGTAACCGAGCGAGGAGGGAAGCCCCAACAAAAGGCAGACGCCAAGCACGGCAAGGCAGCAGAGCTTGCGATCCCACTTGAATTTGTCCATCAGGGTAGAAACAACCGTTTCCATGAGGGAGATCGAGGAGGTCAGCGCCGCCAGAAGGACGGTCACGAAAAAGACGAAGCCGATGACACCGCCGCCCGGCATGCGTTCAAAGACCTGCGGCAGTACCCCGAACATCAAGGACGGCCCCTTGCCGAGCGCGGCGGGATCGCCGCCGCTGAAGGCATAGCAGGCGGGAACGATCAGAAGCCCCGCTAAGATCGCCACGCCCGTGTCGAAAATTTCGATCTGGTGCACCGATCTTTCAATACTGATCTCCTTTTTCATATAGGAGCCGTAGGTGATCATGATGCCCATGGCCAGCGACATCGAGTAAAAAAGCTGTCCCATGGCGGCGACCACGGTCATGACGGAAAACTTGGAAAAGTCGGGCTTGAGGTAGTATGCGACGCCCGCGCCCGCCCCGTCGGTGGTGGCAAGCATGTAGATCACGATGAAGATCATCAGCATGATCAGCACCGGCATCATGAATTTGCTGACCTTTTCCACACCCTTTTGCACGCCAAAGAGCACCACAAGGGCAGTGAGGGCGACAAACAAAAGGAACCACAGGACCGGCTCAAACGGCTGTGAAATAAAGCCGCCGAAGTAGGTTTCCTTCGCCATTTCGCCGCCCTCGCCCAAAAGAAACCCAAAGGCGTATTTGGTGACCCAGCCGCCGATGACCGAGTAATAGGGCAGGATGATGGCGGGGATGGCGGCGGCCAGATACCCAAGGAAGGCGAAACGGTGATCAAGAGACTTGAAGGCGGAGACGGGGCTTTTGCCCGTTTTGCGCCCGATGGCGATCTCCGCGATCATCAAAGAAAAGCCGAAGGTGAGGGAAAGCAGGATATAGACAAGCAGGAAAATGCCGCCGCCGTACTTGGCGGCAAGATAGGGGAAGCGCCAGATGTTGCCCAGCCCCACAGCGGAGCCCGCCGCGGCAAGGACAAAGCCGATCTTACCCGTAAAGGAGCCGCGCTTGGTGGCGGCATGCGGCGTTGTTTCGTTCATATAAACCTCTCTTTGAATTTCACATAATATATTATTATACCACAAAGGCGTACACTTTGCAACAGAAAAACGCCCTCCTGCGGGAGAGCGTTTCAAATAGGCGGGAGCGCGGCGGCCGCGCGCGCGAATTCCTCGCGTGTGGCGATGACGTTGAGTGCGGCTAAAAGGGCGTTGGGCGTCATCCCTGCGGGCAGGGCAAACGCCTTTGCCAGCGCGTCGCGCCGCGCGGCGCTGTTTTGCGCACCCGTAAGGCCGTATTCAAACAGATCGGTCTTGGTGATCGGCTCGCGTTGGGGGAGCGTGTCGGCGGCAAAAGGGGAGAGCAGATCGTAAAGCAGCTGTTGTTCCTGCCCCTCCACGCCAAGGAACCCTTCGGCGGAGGGCTCTTGCTTGCGCCGTTCTTTGCCCGCAATTTGCGGCACGTATAGGGGGATAATGCGCTCTTTTGGCACAGCGGAGCCGATGTGCGCGCGGATCAGCTTGCCCGCCCCGTCGGGGTCGGTCAGTACGATAAGGGGGGATCTTTGCGCCAGCGCGCGAAAGAGCGCCAGCTTCTCCTTTTGCTTGAAGATGCCGAAGCCCTGTGTGCAAAGGATCTGTCCTTCCATCACGCAAAGCAAGCGCAGTCGGTCGTATTTGCCCTCCACGATCACGGGATAGGCGATTTTCAGTTTTTCCATAGTGTTCCTATCCTTTCGGGAAGATTACCCTTGGCATAGCCGAGGGGAGCGGTCTGTTTTGCGGGCGAACACTATTCGCCTCTACAATATTGCAGGATGCCGCACCGTTTGACGGGGATGGCATATATCTTTTTGCAAGCAAAGCGGCTGTGCGCCAATTCCTTTTATGTAAAAGTTTTGAAAGGGTCATAGGGAAAACTTTTTTAAAAGTTTTCCCTATACTGTCCCCAAAAGCACCACAACGCCAAGCGCGATGCGGTAGATGCCGAAGGCACGGAAGGTGTGGCGCTTGACGAAATCCAGCAGCGCGCGGATGACAACAAGCGACACCAAAAACGCGGTCAGCGTGCCCGCCGCAAGCATCACCCACTCGGTGCGAGAGAGCACGTTGCCCTCCCAAAAGAACTTCGCGCACTTGAGCGCCGAGGCGCCGAGCATCGTCGGGATGCCGAGGAAAAAGGAGAACTCCGCCGCTCCCGTGCGGGGAAGCCCCAGAAGCGTGCCGCCCAGCATCGTCGCACCCGAGCGCGAGGTGCCGGGGATGAGGGCAAGCAACTGAAAAAGCCCCACGCCAAGCGCGGTCTTTTTCGTAATTTGCCCTCCGAACGGTACGAGTTTTGGCCGCTTTAAGGGGAAAAGAAAGGCGATGCCGTAAAGGATCAGCATGGCGGCCACGGTTGGCACGTTGTAAAGGTGTTCGTCCAAAAAATCGTCAAGGAGAAGCCCCACAATAGCCGAGGGGAGTGCCGCAAGGAGCACCAAAGACCAAAGACGCCACGTGCCGCGTCGCTCGACGGGCGTTTTTTGCCTCGCGAACGGGTTGAGCTTTTGAAAGTAGAGCACCACCACGGCAAGGATCGCGCCGAGCTGGATCACGACCTCAAAAATTTCAAAAAAAGCGGGACGTACCTCAAATTTGACGACATTTTCCAGTAAAATGAGGTGGCCCGTGGAGGAGATCGGCAACCATTCGGTCACTCCCTCCAGCACACCGAAAAGCATGGCAAGCAAAAGCGCGGGAAGCAAACGTACCCCTTTCTACGGGGCGCCCCCCGTCACTGGCGCGGCTTGCCACCCTCCGTACGGATCTTTTGCGCGAAGGCGGCGGCCGCTTGCTCGGTTTTGTTCTCTCCGAAATGATAATACGTCCGCCCGCGCAGGTCGTCGGGCAAATATTGCTGCTGCACGAAATGACAGGTGTACTCGTGCGGGTACTTATAGCCCTTAAAAAGGGGGGATTGCAGGTGTACGGGGGCCACGTTGCCCTTGCCCGCCTCCACGTCGGCCATGGCGGCGGCCAATGCCTCGTAGGCGGAGTTGGACTTGGGTGCGGTGGCAAGCGTCAGCGCCGCGTTGATGAGGGGAATACGCGCCTCGGGGAAGCCGAGCTCCATCGCGCTTTCGCAGCACGCGCGCGTGATGACGGCGGCCTGCGGGTAGGCAAGCCCCACATCCTCGCTGGCGATCACCTGTAGGCGGCGGCACAGCGAAATGAGCTCTCCTGCGGCGCACAGCTTCGCCACGTAAAAGGCGGTGGCGTCGGGGTCGGAGCCGCGGATCGACTTTTGCAGGCAGGAGAGCAGATCGTAGTGCGTATCGTTGTTGAAGTTGCCGACGGGCACGTGAAAATCCTCGATATTTTCGCGCGTGATCGCACCCGCTCGGGGGGTAATGCCCTCCTCGCCTGCGGCAAAATAGGCGTTTTCCAGAAGCACGATGCCACGGCGCACGTCACCGCGCACCTGCGCGGCAACGTAGGTAAGCAGCTCCGCGTCGGCGGTGATGGCGGTGCCGTTTTCCTCGTTCAGATACGCCAGCGCGCGTGTGAGCGCGGGCAGCATCTCGGCGGGCTTTACGGGCTTGAACTCAAAAAGAGAGGAGCGCGAGATGATCGCGTTATAGATATAAAAATGCGGATTTTCCGTGGTGGAGGCGATCAGGGTGATGCGCCCGTCCTCCATGTACTCTAAAAGCGATTGCTGCTGCTTGCGGTTGAAGTATTGCAGCTCGTCTAAATACAGTAATATGCCGCCCGAGCCGAAAATATTAGAGGTTTCGGCCAGAACCTCCTTCACGTCGGAAAGCGAGGCGGAGGTGCAGTTGAGACGGCGGAATTCCATCCCCGAGCGCGCCGCGATCACGGATGCCGCCGTGGTCTTGCCCGTGCCGGGAGGGCCGAAGAAGATCATGTTGGTGATGCGGCCGCTTTCCACCATGCGGCGCACCGCGCCGCGCGGGCCAAAAAGGTGCTGCTGACCCACGATGCCGTCGAAATCGACGGGGCGCATCATATCTGCTAATTGCTGATTTCTCATACCGTTATACGTCCTTTTTATTCTCCTGCGCGCAAAATGTCGCCTGCTTCGGCCTCATGCGGCAGTCTGGTGTAAAACTCCATCAAGGGGTGCGGTGCGCTTTCCATGGGCGCACCGTCCGCGTCGTAAAGCTCCGTCACGAGAAGCGGAATGCCAACGCGCGAGGGGGTGAGGAGCTCCGCCTTGTCGAAAAGCGACACCTTGTTGCGCTGGCGCAGTCGGCAAAGCACGCCTTGCTCGTTTTCTGCGACAAGTCCTGCGGGCGCGTTGCCGCGCTCCACCACCGTGGCGAAGTATGCTTTTTCGCGGATGTAGCCGTTCTCGGTGCAAAGCTGGGGCTCTTTTTTGGGGTCATCAAACCAAAAGCCCGTGGCGTACTCGCGGTGCGAAACGCTTTCCACCTCGCGGTACCAACGTTCGTCAAACTCATACCCGTTCGGGTCTTTTTTGTACGCGTCGATCGCCATACGGTAGGCATTTGTGACCACCGCGGTGTAATACGCGCTCTTCATTCTGCCCTCGATCTTGAAGGAGCTGACACCCGCTTCGATGAGCTCGGGCACGTGGCGCAGCATGCACATATCCTTGGAGGACATGATGAAGGTGCCGTGCTCGTTTTCGATGACGGGGAGCGCCTCGTCGGGACGCTTTTCCTCCACGATGGTATAGTTCCAACGACAGGGCTGGGCGCATGCGCCGCGATTGGCGTCGCGGCCGGTAAACTCGTTGGACAGCATACAGCGCCCGCTGTAAGAAACGCACATCGAGCCGTGGATGAAGGCCTCCAGCTCCACCTCAGGGGGCAGGGCCTCGCGGATGCGCTTGACCTCGTCCAGCGTGAGCTCGCGCGCCAGCACCAGACGCTCCGCACCGAGAGACGCCCACGCGCGCGCGGCGGCAGGGCTGACGATGCTGGATTGCGTGGAGACGTGGATCGGCATATCGGGCAACAGCTCCTTGACGGTCGCCATCACGCCAAGGTCGGTCAAAATGATACCGTCCGGGGGGTAATGGGCGATTTTTCGCAAATATTCGCGCAGTGCGGGGTACTCGTATCCGTGGGGCATCGTGTTGACGGTAAGGTAAATTTTCTTGCCGCGCGCGTGGACGTATTCCACGGCGGCGGCCAGCTCCTCGTCTGTGAAGTTGTCGGCGGCGGAGCGCATTCCGAAAAGCTGTCCCGCCAGATATACCGCATCCGCGCCAAAACGCAGTGCGGCTTGCATTTTTTCAAAATTTCCCGCGGGGGAAAGTAATTCTGTCATAGTGGGCGCTCCTTTGCATATCGTTTACCATTATTATAATAGTTTTTTGCCCCCGCGTCAAGGGCAATCTTCCTTAAAATATATACGCGCGCGCACACGCAAGAAAAGAAAAAATATTTTTAGAATTATTCTAAAAAATTTCTAAAAAGCTATTGACAAACACGAAATCTTGTGCTAAAATAGAATTGTTCCAAAAACAGTGCGAATGTGAGGAACGAAAAACGAAATTTTTTATCTTAAAGGAGATTATGATAATGAAAAAGTGGAAATGCTCTGTATGTGGTGAGATCGTTGAGTCCGAGAACCGCCCCGAAAAGTGCCCCCTTTGCAAGGTGCCGGGCGAAAAGTTCAATGAGATCGTGGAGACCGAGAACGCCGCTTGGGCAACCGAGCACGTGATCGGCGTTGGCAAGGCCGCTGAGGTTCCTGCTGAGATCATCGAGGGCCTGAAGGCAAACTTCATGGGCGAGTGCACCGAGGTCGGTATGTATCTGGCTATGGCTCGCGTGGCTCATCGCGAGGGCTATCCCGAGATCGGTCTGTACTGGGAAAAGGCCGCTTGGGAAGAGGCAGAGCATGCCGCTAAGTTCGCTGAGCTGCTCGGCGACGTGGTGACCGACTCCACCAAGAAGAACCTGGAGATGCGTGTCGAGGCCGAGAACGGCGCTTGCGAGGGCAAGTTTGAGCTGGCCAAGATGGCAAAGCAGCTGAATCTTGACGCGATCCATGACACCGTGCACGAGATGGCAAAGGACGAGGCCCGTCACGGCCGCGCCTTCGAGGGCCTTCTGAACCGTTACTTCAAGTAATTCCAAATAAGCACCAAGGGCGCAACGCCCGAAAGGAGGACGACATGACACAAAAACGTGCCGCCATCCTGCAGATCCTGCGCGAGTCCGAGGGACACCTGTCCGCCGACGAGATCTTTCGCCGTGCAAAGGAGAAATACCCCGGCATCGTGCTTGCTACCGTGTATAACACGCTGCATTATCTGACGGAGGAGGGGCATATCTTGCACATCCGCACCGCGGATGGCCCCGACTTTTATGACAAAACCCCAAAAAAGCACGAGCACGCGTTCTGTTCCTCGTGCGGACGGGTGCTGGACGTGGATCTCGGCGATCTTGCCGCCGAGTTCACCAAACGCACGGGTATTGAGATCGATTCTTACGAATTGATCCTGCACACCCGTTGCTCTCACTGTCAAACAACTTAAAGGAGAATGATTATGAATTTGAAGGGTACCAAGACCGAGCAAAATCTGATGACCGCGTTTGCCGGCGAGAGCCAGGCACGCAACAAGTACACCTACTTTGCCAGCGTGGCAAAGAAGGAGGGCTATGAGCAGATCAGCGCCCTGTTCACCAAGACCGCCGACAACGAAAAGGAGCACGCCAAGATGTGGTTCAAGCTGCTTGGCGGACTTGGCAACACGGCACAGAATCTGGCCGACGCTGCCGCAGGAGAGAACTACGAGTGGACGGATATGTACGCCACCTTTGCCAAGGAAGCCGATGAAGAGGGCTTCCATGACATCGCCGCAAAGTTCCGCGCTGTGGCCGAGATCGAGAAGTCTCACGAGGAGCGCTACCGCAAGCTGCTTTCCAACGTGGAGCTGCAGCAGGTGTTCGAGAAGGGCGAGATGACCATGTGGGAGTGCCGCAACTGCGGCCACCTTGTGATGGGCAAGAAGGCCCCCGAGGTCTGCCCCGTATGCGTGCATCCGCAAAGCTACTTTGAGGTTCACGCAGAGAACTATTGATCCGGCTATCCGCATAAAAAGAGCAGGGAAACCTGCTCTTTTTTGCATCACGGAGCCGTATTTGGAAAAACCAAGGAACTGTAATCGGACAAAACAAGAAAATTATTCCGAATAGCTGGAAAAAATATGAAATAAATTGGAAAATGATCGAAAAAGCCGCGCAAAACAAAATAAGGCCGCGCCCCCGACGGGCGCGGCCCTTTTGCTTTTTATCCTAATAATATGTCAGCCGTGGTACAGCTTTTTGGTCTGATACTGCGGCTCGCAGGTCAGCTGCACGCCAAGCTTCTTGAGCGTGGACTCATCCACCTGCGAGAGTATCACGGTGGAGTGCGCGTCACAGTGGTTCAGCTTGTCCAGGCATCCCAGTGCCTTGCGTGCCAGCTTGTCGTTCACAGCACAAATGGAAAGCGCGATCAGTACCTCGTCCAGATGCAGTCGCGGGTTCTTGTTGCCAAGGCGCTTGATCTTAAGGTTGGAGACCGGCTTGAGGATCTCGGGGGAGATGAGCTTGGTCTCACGCGGAATGTCGGCCAGCGCCTTGAGGGCGTTGATGGTCGCGGCGGAGACGGCACCAAGCAACTTGGAGGTCTTGCCCGTGATCACGCGGCCGTCGGGGAGCTGCAGCGCCACGGCGGGGGACTCGGTCTCGGCGGCACGCTTGCGCGCGGCCTCGATGACGGGGCGGTGGCTTTCGTCCAGACCGCTCTTGGCCATCAGCATTTTGATCTTGTCGACCTCCGCGCCATCGCTCTCCGCTTTGCGCTTGCGGCAAAGTGCGGCGAAGTAGCGGCGCAGGATCTCGTCTCTTGCACCCTCGCGCACGGCCTCGTCATCGACGATGCAATTTCCGACCATGTTCACACCCATGTCGGTGGGGGATTTGTAAGGACATTCGCCGTAGATGTGCTCGAACATGGTTTTCACCACGGGGAAGACCTCTACGTCTCGGTTATAGTTCACGGTGGTCACACCGTAAGCGGTGAGGTGGAAGTGATCCACGATGTTCACGTCGTTGAGATCGGCGGTGGCCGCCTCATAGGCAAGGTTCACGGGGTGATCCAGCGGCAGGTTCCAGACGGGGAAGGTCTCAAACTTGGCGTAGCCCGAACGGATGCCGCGCTTGTTATCATGATAGAGCTGAGACATGCAAGTTGCCATCTTGCCGGAGCCGGGGCCGGGAGCCGTGACCACCACCAGCGGGTGGGAGGTCTCGATGTACTCGTTTTTTCCGTAGCCCTCGTCACTGACGATGGTCTTGACGTCCATGGGGTAACCGGGGATGGGGTAGTGGCGGTAGACCTTAAGGTCAAGCCCCTCCAGCTTCTTCTGGAATGCTTCGGCTGCGGGCTGGCCCGTGTAGCAGGTCAGCACCACGCTGCCCACGTACATCCCAAAGCTGCGGAACGCATCGATCAGGCGCAGCGCCTCCTGATCGTAGGTGATGCCGAGATCGCCGCGGACCTTATTTTTCTCAATGTCGGAGGCGTTGATGGCGATGACGATCTCCGCATCGTCGGCCAGACGCGAGAGCATGCGGATCTTGCTGTCCGGTGCAAAGCCCGGCAGAACGCGCGCGGCATGGAAGTCATCAAACAGCTTGCCGCCAAACTCCAGATAAAGCTTGCCGCCAAACTGCGCGATCCGTTCCTCGATGCGCTTCGATTGTGTTTCGATGTACTTTTCGTTGTCAAACCCGATTTTAAACATGCCATCACTCCTTTTCAAAAAAATACTATATTATTATAGCATATTAAGGGGGATAAGAGCAAGACCTTTTTCGAAAATTTTTGCGATTTTTGCCTTTTGTGTATAAGCTATCCGTTTCGGGCAAAAATAAGAGCGACAGAAAAAAGAAAAGGAGTAAAGCCATGCAAAAAAAGAATCTGTTTGTAAAATTGAAGGAGGATAAGAGCGCCCGCGCCATCGCCCTCACCGTCACGGTGATGCTGATGGTGCTGACGGCGATCATCATCACCACGGTGGTGGCCAACCGCGCCGCGAAAAACAACGCCGCTCTTCCCACGCCCGATGACAGCACGCAGGCCGGCATCAACGATCCCGCGCCCGATGACACCCCCGATCTTCCCGACACCCCTGACAAGCCCGATACTCCCGCACCTCCCGTGGAGGAGGACAAAAACGCCGCCGCCCTTCCCGAGCGCTTTTTGTTACCCGTTTCGGGGGTATTGCAAAAAAATCACGATGCCAGCGTGCAGGTGTTCTCTCCTACCATGGGGGATTACCGCGTGCATCTTGGCATTGACATCGGTACCGTTGCGGGCGCCGCGGTCAGTACGATGGCCGACGGCGTGATCGCACAGGTGTGGGAGGACGTTTCGATGGGGCAGTGCGTCGCCGTCAAGCACGGGGGCGAATGCTATACCGTTTATAAAAATCTTTCCGCCGACCTGCCCGAGAACGTGGTGGTCGGTGCCGCCGTGAAGGCGGGTGACGTGATCGGCCACGTGGGCGAGAGCGCCATGGTGGAGGTGGCAGAGGAGCCGCACCTGCATTTGGAAATGACTGTGAACGGGCTGCAGGTCGACCCCACGGACTACCTGGACGAGGATGCCAAGGCCACGCTGATGGAGGACGCAAATTACGAGGACGTTTCCTGAAATTGACCAAAACGCCGCCATACGGTGGCGTTTTTTGTTGTCATTTCCAAGAAAATACAGCATGGCGTTGCGTGCGCTTTTTTTCTTTTTTTGACCCGCAACGGGCGCATATATAAAAAAAAGGATAATTTCCGCTTGCGGCGAAAAAAAGAAAATAAAAAAAATTTTTTCGTGACAGCGTTTCTTCTGCCCGGAGGCCGTCGAAAAAAAGCGCAAGAGGGAGAAAAACGTGCAAAAAACGCCCATAATGATAAATCATTATGCCCTGCCCAAAATTTGGAATAAAAAAAATTATTATTAATATTAAACTAACTCTTGACAAACCCCCCATCATATGCTATAATAATCCCAACTGGAGTGGATTTTTTGTCGTGATTTGCTAAAACTCCAAACTTTTTACACGGGAGGTGCGAGGGTCGAATAATCGCCGATTGGGTTATTCAAGTCAGAGGACAATCGGAAGCAGACACGGCAAATTTTTGATTTTTGTTTTTTATTATTATTAATTAAAGGAAGGAAACGCACATGAAAAACACGAAGACATGGGTAAAAGTGTTGCTGTTGGCATTCTGCCTTGTGTTTGTTTTCTCCAGCCTGATCGCCTGCGGAACTGACGAGAAGATCGCCAATCTGCAGCAACAGCTGGACGACTTGAAGAACAAGGGCGACGAGACCGCAACCGACCTGGACGCCAGCGAGGCAGTGATTGCCGAGCTCAAGACTCTCCTTGACGCTGTCAAGAAGACCGCCGACGCTGCTGCTACCGCAGCAAAGTTGGAGGAGGCTGTAGCCGCTCTTACCGCTGCTGACACCACCAACGCCGCAGCTCTTACCGCTGCTGAGGCCGCTATCAAGAACCTGATTGCTGACAATGCTACCGCTGATGCAGCAACCAAGGCCGCTCTTGAGGCAGCTGACGCTGAGATCAAGGCACTGGCTGAGGCCGCTGCCACCAAGACCGAGTTCAACGAGGCTGTGAAGACTCTGAACGACACTCTTGCCACCAAGAAGGCACTTGAGGAGGCCGATGCCGCTCTCAAGAAGCTGATCGCTGACGGCGACGCTGAGGCCGCCAAGAAGTTGGCCGAGCTGAAGGCGACCGTTGACGAAGAGGTTGCCGCTAAGATCAAGGCCGTTGAGGATGCGATCAAGGCAAACGGCGAGAACGATACTAAGGTCCAGACTGCTCTTGAGGCTGCCGACAAGGCCATCGCTGAGAGAGTTACCGCTCTGGAAGGCACCATGACCGAGGTTCAGAAGACCCTCACCGCTCTTGGTGAGAAGGACGCTGCTCTTGAGGCACGGATCAACACGATCCTTGACACCAAGGCTGACAAGGAGACCGTTGAGGCCGCTATCGAGGCAGTAAAGGCCCAGATCAATGAGGACATCGCTACCAAGCTGTCTGCTCTTCAGACTGATGTTGCCAACTTCAAGACCGAGGTGAACGAGAAGATCACCGCTCTGCAGACCGAGCAGGCCGCTATCGCAGAGAGAGTGACCGCTCTTGAGAGCAAGACCACCGCTCTTGAGACCACCCTTGAGGCAGTTAAGACCGCTCTTGCTGCTATCGAGGAAGAGGACTTCGCCGGCAATTACGATGCTGCTACCAAGGAGCTTCGTGAGGGCGAGTACTCCCTTGCCGCCTTCGAGGAGAAGGTCAATGCTGTTGACAAGGCACTCTACACCGACGAGGATTACGCTAAGTTCGTGAAGAAGGCAGACGACATTCGCTTCTTCCTGACCCGCGCTATCTCCGTTCAGCAGATCAAGGATTACTTTGAAATGCTGGATGAGGCTGTTGCTGAGATGCCCACTCTGGTTGAGAGCCTGAAGGCCGAGATCGAGTCGATCTATGCGAACAAGTCTATCAACCTTACCGTTGCCGAGGACGGCGCTACCTGCCTGACCAAGCTGACCGGTATCTACAATAAGATTCAGGACAAGACCGTTCTTGACACCGAGAAGGTGACTGTGAACGAGGCCGAGACCTCCCTTGCACAGGCATACAACACCATTGTTGCCGCTTACGACAACCTCTACGCCGCTGTGAACGGTTACACCGCTCCCGAGGGCGCTGAGGACACCAAGACCGATGCTGTTGAGGCAACTGCTACTCTGAACGCTGTCGTTCTTGACGGTACCGTTGGCATTCTTTACAAGCAGAGCGATGCTTCCGTTGCTGAGGCGCGTGCCGCATTCAACAAGTTTGCTGCTGATTTCTTCACCAACACCGCTTACACCGTGCTTTACAGCGAGGATTGCAACGAGGCATCCGAGGTGTTCGCCGGTTACGAGACCCTTACTACTTACGAGGCACGCGTTGCACAGCTCAAGCAGGCCGCTTCCGTGAAGCCCGCCCTGTCTGAGGATGCTTACGATTACCTCACCTTCGAGACCACCAGACCTCTGTTCTCTGATTTCGAAGTTCTTAACACCTTTGTAAACACCACCATTGCTAACTGGAGAGCCAACGCTGAGGGTGGCTTCAACATCGACGATGTGAACTACCAGCTGATCTTCACCTCCACCTACACGGAGACCATCCCCAATGAGGAGGATCCCGAGGCAGAGCCCGATACCAGAGAGGTTACCGTTTACGAGTACGACCTGCTTGCTAAGTCCTATGACTACGCAAGTGCTATGAAGAGAATTTACGACCGTTACGTTCTGGTTATCGAGGTCACTGATCTTGAGACCGGCGAGACCGCTGTTGCATTTGACCTGGTTACTCTGATGACCGAGCTGTGCGCTAAGGAGAAGGTTCTTTACACCGACCTTGCACTGGTTCAGGGTGAGACCAGCTACCGTGCAAAGCTTGACGAGATCAAGGCACTTATCGTTGCTGTTGAGAACTACAACGAAGAGGCATGCGGCAACTACGAGGCAATGATCGGCACAGAGCTGCTTGCTAAGTTCGCTAAGGTTGAGGAGACCATGGAGGTTCTTGTCAATGCTGAGCTTGCTATCGAGGCACTGACCGCGGAGATGAACGCTATGGTTGGCAAGGTTACCTTCGGTGACTATGACACGATCGTTGGTTACGCCAACACGATCAAGACCATTTGCGAGCGCGCTCACATCGAGATGAACGAGAACGATCCTAACTACGTATCCCTGATTGCTGATGCACAGGCACTGCAGAAGGGTCTGTACGAAGAGTACCTTGAGCTCACCGCTGAGGTTGCAAGAATCTACCTCATCGTTGAGGGCATCATGGACGGCAAGACCTGGAAGCTTTCCGACGGTAAGGATGTTAATACCATCGACGATCACCTTGCTGAGATCGTTCTGAGACTGGGTGTTGACAACATCGACCTTGACCTGACTCTGGTTTACAATGCCGGTGAGGAGAACGAGTACACCGAGGAGACCAACCTGAAGACTCTGTGGTTGAACTGGAACTCCGTTGCTGCTCAGTACACCAAGCTTGCTGCCGATGCTCAGGCTGATGCAGAAGCTGTGAACGCCGCTATCAATGCTCTTGCTACCTTGAGCACCGACGACGTTAAGAACAACGCTCAGATCGTTGAAGCTTGGAACCTGTTCACTACTTGGGCTACCAAGTACCTTGGCCTGGATATGACCACCGCTACCGATGACGAGATCGCCGCTGCCGTTAAGGCCGTTCAGGGCGTCAAGGTTATTGGTGAGGTTGACACTCTGTATGTATTCGTATCCGAGGAGAACTTCGCTGCTCTGAATGCTAAGTACGATGCATCCATGGCACAGCTTGCAGCAGCCGCTGACAAGTGGACTGAGGTAAGCGCTCAGATGAACGCTCTGATCACCGAGTGGAACATCCACTCCGACTTTGCAACCGTTCTGGCTGCTTACAACGCATATGTTGCTGACTTCTACTCTGGCAGCATCGCTGCTGATACTCAGCTGAATGAGGAGTACGATCTGTACACTACCTTCGCTGGTGTCATGAGCACCTACGAGGATACGCTTGATGATGCTAAGGCCGCTGCTGCTGCTATCAAGAACGCTATCAACGCTCTGCCCGCAGTTACCACTGCAAACGCTGCTGAGGTGATTGCTAAGGTTGCAGAAATCCGTGATCTGGTTGCAGATTACGAGGATACTTACCGTTGCGCTATCCTGACTCCTTGCACGCAGTGCGGTATCACCGCTGACGAAGTGCTGGCTCTGGAGAAGGCAGACGCTAAGTCCGCTTACACCAAGGCATGCGCTGACTTCATCGCAGCCAATGGCCTGACCGAGGATACTGCTGTTAAGGCAAGCGACGTTAACTTCGCTCTTGCTGCTGCTAACGGCCAGTTGAACCGTGCTACCACTGCTGATCAGGTGAAGGACGCTAAGGGTATCGTCGAGTCCACTCTCGCCGAGTACCAGGCAATCCTTGACGCTGCTAACGCAACGCCTGCTCCCTAATAGCTAACCGCTATTAACCTGTAAGCCGCAAGGTTTACAAAACAAGGACACCCCCCGCGAAAGCGGGGGGTGTTTTTCGCTTGTTCGGGATGATGCAAGGAAAGAGAAAAATTTTAGCTTCCTAAAAATGGCGCACGGATCCGTAGGGGTCATTCACGAATGACCCGCCATCCGCGATGCACAAACGGACAGTCGGGGACGCCTGTCCCTACAATGTTTGCAGGATGCCGCACCGCATTGCGGCAATTTCCGATACCCATGGAAACGCGCTTATAATTTCGTGCCCCTCTAAAGAAAAAAGGATGCGCCATGTCAGCACATCCTATTTTGTGTAAAAGCTTTTGGGAGGGGGTAAGGGGGAGGCCTTTTTGCAAAAGGCCTCCCCCTCACGTCTTCCACGCGTTCTCCCTCGCGTCCCCATCGCGTCTCTCACTTCACAAACTTCAAGCTCGCCTGATACAGCGCGTTGTTGTCATCCCCCACGATGAGGGCGTGCCACTCTGCGGTGGTGCCGCAAAAATAAACGGTTGAGAGCGTGTGGCACTCCGCAAAGGCACCCGCCACAATGCGGCGGAGCCCCTCGTGCAGGTGCAGATCCTTGGCGGTACGGCCCGCAGGGCAGTAAAGCAGAGTGCGCCCGTCGGCTGTGTAAAGCGCGCCGTCATGCTCGGAGAAAGCGGTGTTTCCCTCCGAGACCCGAATGTAGGAAAGCCGCGTGCACCCCTCAAAGGATGCGGCGGAAAGCGTGGTGAGGCCGCTCGGCAGCTCGATCGCGCCCACCGTGCTGTTGCGAAAAGCACCGGGTAAGATCTCCACCACCGTGTCGCCTAAAGGGCTCTTGGGTGGGATCAGCACACACGCCGCCGTGCAGGTGCCAAGGCCCGCCACGGCGCAACTTCCGTCTCCGTTACTGCGGAATAAGAGCCCCGTGCTGTATGTTTTTTCCACCGTAGTCGAGCTCTCCGGGGGCGTTTGCGGCTGTGTTTCTTCCTCTGTTTTCTCCTCGTTTTGTTCTTCCTTTGGTGTTTCGTTTTGCAATACGTTGTTGTCCTCGGGCGTCTTTGCGGCCGCCTCGGCACTTTGTCCAAGTACAATACAACCGCAAATGATGACGACCAAAAGTCCCAGACATCCTGCCAATTTCCAAATCTTCATTTTTTCTCCTCCTTTTCTCCGCTTGGCGGGTAATTTAGATGGTAGCACAAAATATGCGTGCGGTCAAGCCCCATTCGCTCGTCCAAAAGTGACACGCACATGGGAAAAGGCGTCGCTTTTGCGCAGATGCGGCAGGAGCGAGGGGGAAGGAGCGGGATTTTGCGATGGAAATTTGGCACAGATCTGATTTTCGACAGGGTGTAAAAGCGCGCGCAGGGGGTTGACTTTGCGCCGTTTTTATGTTATGATGTAACATATACGCGAGAACAGGGGACGAAAAAATGAAAATTTTATTTATCGGAAACAGCCATACGTATTATAACGCGATGCCACAGATCGTGCAGGAGCTTTTCTGCGCCACGGGGCAGAAGCCGCACGTCACCATGCTGGCGCTCGGGGGCAAAAATCTTTGCTATCACGCGGCCTCCACCAACGTACCCTTCAACATCCGTTTCGGGGGATATGACGTGGTGATCGCGCAGGAAAAGGCGGGCGGATTTGACCCCGTTTCCTTCCGCGAGGGCGCGAAGGCGATCAAGGATATGGCGGATGAGGCGGGCTCCGCGTTTTATCTGTACATGCCCTGGACAAGCAAGGAAAACCGCGCCGCGCAGAACGATATGACCGACGTATATCAAAGCTTTTGCCGCGCGAACGGGTGCTTTTTTGCCCCTGCGGGTGAGGTGTTCGGGCGTATGCTGTTGACTGAGCCCGCGGACGCGCTGTACCGCGAGGATGGCTCGCACGCCACGCTGTTCGGCTCTTACGTGGCGGCCGTGACCGTTTTTTATACCATCACGGGCCGTAAGCGTATCATGAAGGTGGCGGATATCGAGGATCCGGGTGTGAAGCTCGGCTTTCCCGTGGAGCTTTGCCAACGCGTACATACCGAGGCGTGCCGCACCATGCGCCTTTTTAACGGCTGATGGCACCCTTGAAGATCGGAACGCTGTGCCTGCCGCACGGCTTGTTGCTGGCGCCCATGGCGGGGGTGGCGGATACCTCTTTTCGGGAGATCTGTCGCGCGCTGGGGGCGGAGTATACCGTCAGCGAAATGGTGTCCGCCAAGGCACTTTGCTTTGAGCAGCGGGCACGTGGCAACGCGCCCGTGCGCACGGCGGCGTTGGCCAACATCACACAAAAGGAATCACCGATGGCGGTGCAGATCTTCGGGCGCGAGCCGCAGTATATGGCTGAGGCCGCGCGGCTGATCGCCGAGGGGAGCTATCGTGGCGCCGTACAGGCCGCACCGCCTGCCGCCATTGATATCAATATGGGGTGTCCCGTGCCCAAGGTGGTCTCCAACGGCGAGGGAAGTGCCTTGATGCGCGAGCCCGAGCTTGCCGCCGACATTGTACGCGCGGTGAAGGATGCGGTGAAGATCCCCGTAACCGTGAAGATCCGCGCGGGCTTTAGTAACGATAACAAAAATGCACCCGAGATGGCCAGAATGCTGGAGGCGGCGGGCGCTGATCTGATCTGCGTACACGGAAGGACGCGCCAGCAGTTCTATGCGCCATACAGCGACAATGGCATTATCGCCGCCGTCAAGCGCGCGGTCAGCATTCCCGTTGTGGGGAACGGCGACCTGAACAGCGGCGCGGACGCGATCAGAATGTTAGAGGAAACCGATTGCGACGGGCTGATGATCGCGCGCGGCGCGCTGGGAAATCCGTGGCTCTTTGCCGAGGTGCAGGCCGCCCTTGCAGGGCGGGAGTATGAAGCACCCGACGTGGAAACGCGCTTGGCGCAGGCCTTGGCACATGCCGCCGATATGGTGGAGCGCAAGGGCGCGCGTGTGGGATTGCCCGAGGCGCGCAAGCACATGGTCTGGTATTGCAAGGGATTGCGCGGTGCCGCCGCGGCGCGCGGTGCCTTGATGCAGGCGGAAAGTCTGGAGGGCGTACGGCTTGTTTTTGATGAGCTGCTCGCGCAAAACGTATGAGTGTAGCCATCTTTTCGCAGGACGCGACGTTGGCGCGCATGCTCTTGCTGGAGGCGAGACGCTGTGGCTTGCAGGAGGTGCCTCCCGCGCAGGCGCGCGTGTGGCTGTTGGATCTGGATCACCTGCCAACGCTCCCTCGGGAGGGCGGTGCCCTTTTGCAGATCGGCTTTTCTGCACACCCCGAAGAGGTGAAAAACTCGACCCGTTCGGGGCTTTATGCCATTTTGGAGCTGCCTTTTTCCGCTCGCGAGCTGGATGCGATTTTGCAACAGCGTGAGCTGTTGCCTGCCGCGCGCCTATTGCGCGAGGGCGGCGAGCTCTGGCTGGCGGGGAAGAAACTGCACTTTAGTAAGATCGAAAACCGAATATTGTCTTTACTTTATGAAAATCGCCACCGCACAGTCGCCGTGGCGGAAATCGAAGCTGTCCTTGGAGAGAATGCCAAAAAATCCAATGCGGCGGCGGTATATCTTTACCGCCTGCGGCGTAAACTGGAAACAGACGGCATTGCGCGCATCCGCACAAGGCGGGGCGCGGGCTACCAATGGATAGGAGAGTAGAGATGGAAAATATCGAAAAAAACGCACCCGTTATGCCACTTATGGAACAAAAGGCGGCAGGGGAGCGGGAAGGTCTCCCCATTGCCGTGATGGATTCCGGCGTGGGGGGACTTTGTGTTTTGCGGGAGATCCGACGTCAGTTGCCGCGCGAGGAGCTGCTTTATTTTGGGGATAGCGCCAACGCACCGTATGGCGAGCGCAGTAAGGAGGAGCTTTGCCCCTTGATCCTATCGCATGCGGAGCGGCTTTTGACAGAGGCGAAAGCGTTGGTGCTGGCGTGCAACACCGCCACTGCGCTGGTAGCAGAGGAACTGCGGGCGCGTCACCCCGACGTGCCGATCATCGGCATGGAGCCCGCGCTGAAGCCGGCGGTGTCGGTGAAGGAAGATCCTCGTGTTTTGGTGCTGGCAACCGAGGTCACTTTGCGCGAGGGAAAGTTCGCCGCGCTTTTGAAAAAGTACGCAAAAGTCGCACACGTAGTGCCGATTTGCGCACCGGGGATCGTCAGAATGGTGGAGGAAGGCGCGCAGAGCTCGCCGCGGATGCGGTCGTATTTGCAGGAGCTGTTGGCGCCGCATCTTTCAAAGGGGGTGGACGCCGTGGTGCTGGGATGCTCGCATTTTCCCTTTGCAAAAGGCGCAATTTCTCATACCGTTGGGGGGGATATTCCAATTTTCGACGGTGTGGAGGGCACTGCCCGCCAGCTTAACCGGCGGCTTGGTGCGGCGGGGCTGCTCAACCCCAGTCCGACGCGAGGCGCGGTGCGCTTGACCTCCTCGTTGCCGCGCATGCTGCCGCATTACGCGCGCCTTTTGTTCGGCGACGGGTATTGACGTGTCGAGATTTGCGGTAAATTTTTTCTTTTTTTGCTGCGAGGGGCATTGACAAAACCCCTCGCATCGGCTATAATATTACTGTTATGCAGGCGTAGTCTAGTGGTAAAACCTCAGCTTCCCAAGCTGATGCTGCGGGTTCGATTCCCGTCGCCTGCTCCAAAGCAAAAGGGGCGCCAAACGGCGCCCCTTTTGCTTTGGAGCAGGCGACCCACAAGCGCCCCGGTTTGCGCGCGAGAGAAATTGCGCCATTCGATATGCAACGGTGCGCGCGAACGCGGGTGCGCACACTCCGCCCGAAGATCCGGGAGCTTGCTCACGAGGCGCAGGGCGTGAGTGTATTCGCCAAAGGCGAAATACCCGTCGGGTCGAAGCACGTCGGGCTTTTCTTTTTTGCAAAAAAGCGAAAAAAGTCAGGTGATGGCAGCTTTTACAATCGGTTTACACACACCGCATACAAAAGTGTGATTTTTGCCCAAAAAAATAAAAAGTTTTTGTACAATAATACGATTGCAAAATATACTGTAAAGTATTATAATGAAATTAATTCAAAAGAAAGGAGAGATTATGATGAAATTCAAGCATTTCAACAAATCTTTTTTCGCAGTTCTGTTGGTGATCGCCATGCTGCTTTCCGCTTGCGCGATCTTCGCTTCCTGCAGTGATGATCCGGAGCCCAACCAGAACGATCCGGGCACCAATCCGCCTACCTTGTCGAATTGCACGCATGCGCAAACGACAAAGAAAAATCAACGCGCCGCCACCTGTACCGAGGCGGGCTATACCGGTGACGACGTCTGTACCGCGTGCGGTGCCGTTGTCAAGACGGGTGAGGCCATCGCCGTTCTGGCACACGCGTGGGATGCGGGTCAGATCACCAAGGATCCCACTTGTATCGAGCAGGGTGTGAAGACCATCACCTGCACCGGGTGTCTGACGACCAAGACAGAAAGCGTTCCCGTGGTGGCGCATCGCGATGAATATCATGATGCACTGGACGGCACGCACTCGCACACCTGTACCACCTGTACGATGAGCGAGTTCAAGGAGCACACCCCCACCGATGCCGGTAAAGTCTATGCCGCCACCTGCACAACCGATGCTTACACTGAGTACACCTGCTCGGTATGCGAGGGCGTTTACCGCGTATACAGCACCACCGAAAAGGCCACCGGCCACGCGTGGGGCGAATGGAGCACCGTTGCCGCCACCTGCATTGCCGCCGGTAGTAAGACCCGTGAGTGCGGTACTTGTGGCGAGGATGAGGTGCTGACCATTGACGTCGTTCCCTCGGCTCACAATTACGTGGAGGTCGGCCAGCGCAAGCTTGCCACCTGCGTGGCTGTCGGTACCATTTACTACCAGTGCACGCACTGTGAGGGCACGACCACCAAGGAAATTCCGATCAATCATAACGCGCACGCGCTGAGTGCCGCCGTACAAAGCGGCAGCTTTTTGCGCCAGGAATGCGCACTGTGCGACTTTGAGGTCTCCAAGCTGGTGGCTACCTCCACCAACGCCACGGTGAGTGCAGGGGATATTGAGACAGGCCGCGCGCTGGAGATCGAGACCACCGACGCCAGCGTGCAGTTCCCGAAGGACGTTGTTTCCCAGCTGACGGGCAACAAGGATGCTACGGTTGCGGTGAGCGCCGGCGTTGCCGCTGATAAGGCGGGCATTCTGAACAAGGCCCAGAACCTCACGCAGGAGCAAAAGGACCGCCTTAGCTCCGACGGCGTGGATATTTACGATTTTGGCGTGACGGTGGGCGGCGATCCGCTTTCCCAGTTTGATTCCACCATTACCGTTGTACTTCCTTACACCCTCAAGGAGGGCGAGGATCCCAACGGCATCGTGATCTGGTACGTGGCCGAGGATGGCAGCATCGAGCAGTATCCCGCCGTGTACGAAAACGGCACGGTGACCTTCCAGACCAAGCACTTCTCCTACTACGCGATCGCGTATGAGGAAACACAGGAGTCCAAGTGCCGTCGCGGCATCCACAGATGGATGGAGAACCCCTACGTTCTGGAGCCCACCTGCCAGCATCTGGGCTATACCAGAAACGAATGTGACACCTGCCACACGGTCGAGCTGCACAACGTGCAGGAGCGTCTGGAGCACGAGTACGGCGAGCTGATCCAGCCCACCGTCAACTGCACCGAGGGTGGCTTTGTGCACAAGATCTGCGCCAAGTGCGAGCACGTGCTGGAGCTGACCTACGTGCGCGCCACCGGCCACACCCTGACCACCGTTGCCACCTGTACCACCGGTGCTTACTGCGACGTGTGTGAGGAGCTGGTACGTCCTGCCACCGGCCACAACTGGTCTGAGTGGACCGTGGTGGTGGAGCCGAGCGAGACCACCGTTGGCCTGCGCCGCCGCAACTGCCCCAAGTGCGGCACTGTGGAGAACGTCAATATCGCCTACACGGGCAATATTGAAAAGCTGCAGTTCAACTCCTATGATGACATTGCCAACTTCCTTGTCACCGACGTGCTGAACATGGAAAACGGCAAGATCTCGCTTGGTACGGTCATCACGGAGCACGCGAACGGCCCCTACTACCTGAATATTGATTTCACCATCAATAAGGAAGGCGAGTCCTACGCGATGCTGATCGATTATCGCATGTCCGAGTCGGAGAACGATCCGTTTGCGGATCACGTGCAGATCCTGTATCGCAACGGCGTGGCGCTGATGCTGGAGGATTATTCCGCGTGGGATGTGGACACCCTGCTTCTTCTCACGGGTAACGTTTTCGAAGGCATGTTCGAGATGCCTTTCGTCAACTTCCGCGAGATCGCAGACAAGACGTTTGACTCCGTGGCTCCTACCTTTGAGCCCGTGATCGACAATCTCGGCACGCTGTTTGAGGTGCTTGACGCCCTCTTTGCCGAGGAGGTGGACGCGGCGCTTGCCAATGCGGACAGCACCTACACGGTGGGCAAGCTGGCCTCCGCTTATCAACAGATCAAGAACACGTACGCATACTGGGCGTACAAGATGGGCTTCCAGACGGGGCTTTCCTATGACGGCACCGTCAACGTTGTGACAAGACAAGAGATCCTGGATACACTTTCCCATTTTATGACGGTGGAAAAGGATGCCACGGGCACCCATTACACCTGGGATTGCACCGAGCTGATGGAGGCCGTTGACACGGTGCTTGACTGGTTCCAGGAAAACGAGAAAAAGACGATGGCAGAGCTCCTCTGGCAGGAGTTCGGCGCAGACGTGACCGCCAAGTATCCCGACGTCAAGAGCTTTGAGGATGCAATGCAGGCACTGCGCGACGCCTTCCCCGGCACAACTCCCATGAAGGACGTGCTGGATGACCTGATCGCCTTCCTTGACGGGAAGAAAGCAGGTGCCACCGCTTCGCTTTACGCGATGGTGGATGCCATTGCCAAGGTGTTTATGGCCGGTGGGACCGAGTTTGACAGCGAGGAATATCTGCTGTCCATGGTGGAAGAGGGCACGCTGGACGATCTGGCTGCCATGATCCTCAAGGAAGAGGAGGCCACCGTTTCCGATCTCTTCGACAATCTTGAGGGTATGCTGACCGGCATGACGCTGGGCACCGCTTACAGCAGAAGCGCAGAAAACGAGCAGGGCGAGCGCGTGACCATTACGCTGGCGGACTACGTCAAGACGGCGCGCGAAGCCATTGACCGCATCACGATGACCGATGCGCTTTCCTTCTCGCTGGACGCGAAGGGCGATCTGACGGCATTTAGCTATGACAACAAGCTTGAGTACGCTGTCGGTGAGGAGGGCAATACCAAAAACGTCACCTTTGAACAGAGCACGCTGACCGTCACCCGCGACGAAAGCGTGAAGATCGAGCTCCCCGAGGCGCTGCAGAGCGCGGTCGCGGACAAGGTCACCGCCACCTTCAACGAGCTGGGTCAGCTTGTGGTGAAGGTGCCTGCCGGCTATGATATGGATTTCCGTGTGGAAAGCATCCGCAATCTGAACCCGCAGCTTTCCGACGTGCTGGAAAAGGACGAGGAAATGAGCCGGGAGCTCGGCGTTGACGTTTACGTGACCAAGGAAGCGTACTGGCAGAACCAAGGCATGTATTCTTCCTCCATCTATTACAAGGTAGACGGTGTATACTACAAGAGATGGGACAACTTTGGGGAAAAGAACAACTACGAAAAGATCGTCTCTCTGGCAGAGCTGCAGAAAAATCCCTCCGTGCTGTTGCCGGATGAGGAGGATTTCGTTGGCTACTACGTCGAGGGCGATAACGAGTACCGCGTTTACCGCACCGCCCTGCTCAGCGAATACGGCAACTACTTTGCCTTTTTGCTTGACGGCGAGTGGTATCTGAAGAAGCAGATGCGGGATTATGCCGACTATTCGGGCGACACGCGCAAGGAATGGGATGCCACGACGGGGCAGATGGTCAGTAAGGAATACGTCAGCTTCCGCGAGGAGGTCGAGCTTGTATCCTTTAACAAGGTGTTCTCCAACGTTGAGATCAGCAGCATCGAGAAATGGCGCGATGGCATTCTGGTCGACGGCGTGGAGCGCGATCTGCTGCAGCTGTACGTCTCCCTGGATATTTCCACGTGGGGCACCACTACGATGACGGCATACGGCTACATAGATTACGAGGACAACATCAACTTCTGTCGCTATGCGGACAAGGGCAGCGCGACCACGCTGATCCCCTTCAAGGGCACGCCCGAGGGAACGTGCACGAGCTACTACGCCGCCGACATCGAGCGCGAGTTCTGTTTTGCGGACGGCACCAAGGTGCAGAGCAAGGTATACGTGGTGGAATTTGAGATCACGGAAAAGACTCGCGAGCCCCGTTACTACGCGAAGGTCGGCGGAGAGCTTTACGTTGATATCAGCTATCTGGTCACCAATCCCGCACACCGCCATCTGAAAAATACGCTCACATTGCCCGACGGCAACGTGATGTACGTGCTTGGCGAGCGCGCTGAGGGCGGCGAGTTCTTTGGCAAGGAATACGATGATTACGCATTCGGTTATATCAAGCTGAGCGACGGGCTGTTCACCGAGGTGATCGCCCTGCGCGCAGGCGGCGAGGTCGTGGACGTTCGTTACCGCTACGCCACGGACACCTATATGGGTGTGGAATCCTGGCTGGAGCTTGAGGATTATATGGTAAAGGCAGACGATACCACCTATATCTTCGCCAAGGAGCTGTTCACCCTGTTGCAGGGACTTTGCAAGGAAGAGGGCGACGGCTATACGCTTCGTGCAAACGGTTACAAGTGCACGGACAACATGCAGATCAGATTGAAGGCAAGTCTTGCTTGCTATGTGCTGACACCGGATCAGATCGCCTTCGGCGGCATGGAAACGGAGCGTGACTTCGATTGGGATTCGATGTTCTACAACATGGAAAACCAGCCCGCCTTCCGCATCATGACAAATAAGGAAGGCACGGTCAGCATCTATTTCGATGCGGGCGCCGAGGTCGAGGTTTGGGAATACGAGCTGGATGACCGCTATCCTGCCGACTCCTACATGGTGAAGGATCAGGCCATGAGCAACCAATACGGCCTGAACGTATACAGCTACTCCTTCGACTTCATGAAGGATCAAAGCTACTCCGAGTACGTTTACAAGGACGGCAAGTATTATCCGCTTGATTGGGATTACGTCTACGATTTTGAGTATGCGTCCTCTCTTGCCGCTTGCTTTAGCGACGCGTGGGTGCTGGAGGATATCTACTTCCGCTATACCATTCCCGCTGCGGACATCACGGGCGGCAAGGAGCTGCGCGCTTACCACTCCTGGTTGCACTTCTATGCGGCACCGAATGATGCGATCAGCGTTTACTTCACGGTGAAGGACGGCGTGCTGATGGCACTGCTTGGCGCAGAGGAGGAAAGCGAGCGCGTGCTTCGCTTTGAGAGCATGATGCCCTTCAGCGATTATATCGCGATGTTGATCTCCTCCGTCACGGAAAACGAGGATTACGGCTCCTTCGTGGAGGATCAGTTCCTTTACGTGGACGGCGAATACTATGCGGAAGAGTATCAGTACGTGAACATGACCGAAAGAAACGAGGCGGGCGAGGTGATCAGAGAGCACCTGCTTTGCGTGCGCTTCTTCGAGAAGGACAGCGTGAAGAAGTACGCCAAGAACGTGCTGAACAAGGGCCGCTACCTCTTCTTCGACGAGGAGAGGGCTCTGGATGCACTTCCCGCATATGATGAAATTTACGAGGAAGAGGAGACCTTCTACAACGGCCTGTATACCGTGAGCGAATTGGTGCATTACGAAGAGCACAAGGATTACGCCGTGAAGCTGGCGGGCAAGTACTACGATCTGGAATATTACATGGAGAGCTACGGCCCCCGTATCACCGAGTATGAATTCCGTGAGCGTATGTCCGAGAGCGAGGAGATCTACTTCATCCAATTGCCCAACGGCACGAACAAGTACTACAGCCGCGTGGATATCGAGTACGGCGAATGGGATTCGTACGGCGTTCTGAGCGATCCGATCGATGAAGAATACGCCAACCGTATCGAGCTTGGCACGTATGCTCCGCTCAGCGTGTCCACAGAGAAGGGCGAGCAGATCTACTGCTTCTACGGCTATCTGGCCACCGAGTGGGATCTGGTCGAGGAGCCGCAGGGCGACGGCACGGTGTTCTATCACCGTGAGGGCCTGACCAAGGGCTATCTCAAGGATCAGAAGGGCTATTACGTCCGCGCCTCGAAGATCGTGGCGGATGACGGCAGCAGCTATATTCTGTGCCACACAACGCAGGTCAGCATCGACGATTATTACATCGATGAGATCGGTGCTTTTGCGGATTTTGTGACCTTCAACCGTGACGAAACGGTTGTGACGATCTCGCGCGAGCTTCTGGAATGGATCGAGCAAAAGGATCTGGAAAAGTATTTCGTCATCAGACTGCGCTCCTATGACCGTTACGGCGAGCACTTCGTCACGCTGAATTACTATCAGCTGGCGGCGTGGCTGGAGCTTGCCGATGCGGGTGAGCTGGTTCCCGGCGATGCCGGTGACCCCACCCTGCAGTCGGACAACGGCTACTGGAACTAAGCAAAAAGGACACGGCGGGAGCATTCCCGCCGTGTCTTATCAATTCACGGAAAGGAGGCACGGGAAGGATGATCGTGCGACGCATCATGTTGCTTTTGTTGGCGCTTTTGTTGCTGACGGGTTTTGTTTCCTGTGCCAAGGAGCCGGTGCAAGTGCCCGCAAGGCGGTTGGAGATCGAGCAGACGCCCCCCACCTATTCCCCCACATTTCTTGACACGCTAAAAAAGGATCTTGTCAGCGTGACGGAGCGTTGGCTTTTGGTGGCGCGTGGAGTAAAGGCGGGGGAGAGCGAGCGCGCCGCGCTTCGCACGCGTGTGGAGCGGGACGTATTGCCCATTTTGCTTGGCGTTTCCCTGTATGAAGAGGAGTGCGCGGGCGTTCTTGCGGCCATGCACGCCTATTGCGACGCGCTGGAGGCGGGTGAGGTGTCGGCGTTTGCGGCTTCCTGCCATTTTTACAGTACGCTCGTCTCGCTCTTTGGAACGGCGCGCGCGGGCGAGATGGCTAAGCGCGCTATGGCGGTGTACCTCAGCGACCGTGTGGTCGTATACGAGGAGCGCTACCGCACCTACGGCTACGAGTGGTATCTGGCGGATGCCGAGCGCTATCGCGCGCTGCTTGGCACCCTTGACACGGAGCTTGCCGCAAGCGATTTTGCGGCGGCGATGTCCGTGCTTTCACTTTGCGACGTGGTGGACCTGCAACAGGGTGTTGCGGGGTGGCCTGCGGGGCTTTTGCTTTCCGTGTGGCAATGGCAGGCCGCGCATTTCGACGCCCCCGCGCTTTGTGCCCGAAAGTGGGAGCTGATGGGGGAGATGCTTTCTGACGTGCAACCGAGCAAGCGCGACACCGCCCTTAAGGCGGAGATCGGCATTTTGCAGGACGAGGGCAGATTTTCCCGCCTTTGCGCGGCCATGCCGGAGCTTTTGGAGCTGTATTGTGCCGCCGTCGGGCGGCTGGACAAGGCGGAGCTTTCCGTACTTCTGAAGGGGAGCGAGCAGGAAAGGGCGGCAGGAATATGCCGCGCGTTGCTTGCTTGCGAAAAGGAGTTTTTCGCCTTTACCGCGCGCTTGGAGACGCTTTCGATAAAGGAGAGCGCGGCGGAGCCAAAGGCGATCAAGTCCTTGGGGCTTTTGGCGGATTGCGATGCGTTTTTGTCGGCCACCGCACCGCTTTCGGCGCGGGAGCTGTGGAGCGCGCTTGCCGCGTGCGCCGCGGACGGCGACGCCAAGGCCGTATGGGCGGCGCAGATCGGATATTTGCGGGGCGTGATGCCCTATCTTGCCTATGCCATTCATCACGAGGGGGGATAAAGCATGCTGAGTGCCAAAGGGCTGTATAAAAGCTATGGGGAGCACGAGATCCTGCATGGCGTGGACTTGCAGGTGGAAAAGGGAGAGTTTGTTTCCATCATGGGGGAAAGCGGCAGCGGCAAGAGTACGCTGCTTGGCGTCCTTGCGGGCAACCTGCGCCCCGACGCCGGTGAGGTGTGGCTGGACGGGCTGCAGATCTCGGCCCTTTGTGAGAGGGAATTGGCGAAATTCAGACGGACGTCCCTTGGTTTTGTGTACCAAAGCTTGAATCTGGTCTCCACCCTGCAGGCAAGGGATAACATCCTTTTGCCGCTGATCCTTGACCGCGCGGATCTGTCTGCAGGCGAGAAAAGGATGCAGACGCTTGCGGAATATTTGCACGTGGCGCACCTACTGGAGCGCTATCCCGCTGAGATGTCGGGGGGCGAGCGACAGCGCGTGGCGATCGCCAGGGCGCTTTTGCACGATCCCGAAATTCTGATGCTGGACGAGCCCACGGGCAGTCTTGACAGCGCCACCACTGCGCAGGTGATGGAGCTTTTGGTGGACATCAACAAGCGCTTCGGCGTGACCGTTATTCAGGTCACGCACAGTGCGGCCGCCGCGACCTACGGCGGCCGCATCGTGGAGCTTTGCGACGGGCGTGTGATCGAAAAATGAAGCTGTTTTTGAAGCATATATGGCGCTCGATCTGCAAGGCACCCCTCCAGCCGCTTTTGATCTGCCTTGCGGCCGGCGTTTCCGTGGCGGTCTGTGTGGCGGCGTTTTGCCTTGCCGATCTGTTTGCGGAGCACGCGGCACAGCAGGCGTCGCTGGAAAAGGAGCTGGGGGATATTCTGATCACGCCGCGCGCGGACAGTGACTCGCATCTTCTGTTCAAGGAGGACGCCGCGCACGTCCTCGGCGACGGGGCGAAGGTCTTCGGTGAGTTTGCCGTCAGCGGCTTTACCGAGCGCGACAATGATACAGAGCTGCTGCGGGTGTCGGCGGCCGATCTGCTTGCGGCTGATGATTTTTACCGTTTTTCTTACGTGGAGTACGACGTGTTCACCACGCAAAATCTGAACAGCGCCGCCATCCTTTCAACGGAGGCGGCAAGGCGCCTGGGCCTTCGCATCGGAGAGAGCTTCACCGTGCGCATCTGGGAGAGCGAGCATACCTATACGGTGCGCGCCATTGCGGAGCCCACGGGGCTTCTGGCGCAAAGCGATATGCTGGTCTCGCTGACGGGGCTTTTGCAAACGCTTTCTGCAAGAGTACCCTTGCTTGCCTCTCTTGGCAAGGATTTTTCCCCTGCCACGCGCTTGATGATCCGCGCCGACGGCCTTGAAACGGGGGAGGCGTATAAGCGCCTGCTTGCGGCAGAGGCCTTCTCAAAGGCATCGGTCACGCTGAGTGTGCGCGAGGGGCAGATGGACTATATGACCACCTTTCAGCTGGTGTTCGTGCTTGTGCTTTTGCTGTTGCTTTTGGTGCTGGCCGCCTTTGTGATCTGTACCGCGCTTGCCATTTTGCACGAGCGGCGCGCGACGGAGTACGCCGTGTTTGCCTGTGCCGGGGCGTCACCCGCGCAGATCGCGGCGCTGACTTATCTGGAAAGCTTTGTGTACGCTCTTGTTTGCGGCGCCCTCGGGGTGGCGCTTTCCTATCCCGCGCTTTTTTTTGCTGGGGGCTTTTATTCCTGGAACGATACCCCTCTGCGTCCCGGAATCGCGGGTACGTTATTGGGTTTTGCGGCATCCTTCTTGTTGATCGGGCTTTGCACCGCGTTGCATTTGCACCGCGTCAAGCGGGTGGATGGGCAAAAGCGTGCCGCGCGTTTTGTGCGGATCTTGCCGCTTTGCTTGCTGATCCCCATGCTGGTGCTTTGCTATTCGTTACCCGTTGCTTACCGTTTTTATCCCTGCCTTTTGGCACTGCCGCTTGCCGTATGGGCGCTCTTTTCTCTCTCGCCCGTCCTTTTGCGCATGCTTGCAGGGGGCGCCGAGCGCGTACTTGCGCGGGCGCTTCCGTCCTTGCTGTTGGCGGTCAAAAATCTGCACCGTCACGTGATGCTGCGCTACGTGGCCCGCTTACTTGCGGTGCTGCTTGCGCTGGTTTTGGCGATCCTGATCTGCGCCGGCAGAATGGGAGAGCAGCTGGAAACGATGACCGAGGAGCTGCCCTTTCATTTCGTGGTGTTGGGCGTGGACGGGGAGCGCGGCGCGGAGATCGCGAAGGACCCCGCCGTCGCGGCCTCGATGCATATGATCTATGACGCGGGCGTGGAGCTGCCGAACGGCACCAACGCCTATGCCATTTCCTTTGCGGGGGATCTTGCGGCGTGCGTGCCGCAGGAGTGGAGCACCGAGCGCTTGCCGAAGGGCAACGAGATCCTGCTTTCCGAGGGGCTGCTTTTGCGCAGCGGCTGCAAGGTGGGTGACGTGCTGGCACTTTCGATCGGCGGCGTGTCACGCGATTTTGTGATTGCGGGCAGTATGCCGATGACCATGAACTGTCTGTATTTCGATGCCGACGGCATCGGGGTGGAATGGAATATGCTGTGCATTCAACTGACCGAGCAGGCACGTGTGGACGCGGGGGAGACGGAGCGCCTTGGCGCCGTGCTGGAGTCCAAGGGCGGCATTATGGCACCCGCCAAGCTGGCCTTCGGTGCGCTGCCCGATACGCTTGGCGGGCACCTGAAGCTGGCGCGCTTTTCGGTGTATATCGCGCTTTTGCTGGGGCTTTCCGGCTGTGCGAACGTGCTGGTACAGCAGTACGATGCGCGCCGCCGCGAGCGAAGGATCCTGCGCGACTGCGGCATGACGCGTGCCACGCTTTGCGGGATGTACCTTTTCGAGCTTGCTTTCGTGGCACTTTTTGCCGCGCTGTGCGCGGCGCCCACGGCGGCACTTTTGTGCCATCTGGTCGACCTCGGCGTGCGCTCCTTTGGCATCGTGCTGTTTTTGTAAGATCGAGACAAATAAAAAAATTGCCAAGCAAACGCTTGGCAATTTTTTATTGTATAACGAAAGCCACGCCATAGTGGCGTGGTAGAAGAAAGGCTATTGCCGATGAGGAGAATATAAACAAAAGAAAAACGCAGGATGTTATGTGAAAAGGCTCCCTCCGGGAGGGAGCTGTCAGTTGTAGACTGACAGAGGGAGCCCGCGCAACAAAGGAAAAGCGTTTGTAAAAGGGCGTGTCGAGTTGTCAAAAGCAAAATTTCGAAGTGACGCAGGCTCCTTGTGTCACACCACCTCGCTTGCGCGAGCTGCGCGTGCCACCTCCCTCTCGGAGGGAGGCTTTTTGTTAGCCCCATTATAACACAAATCGGCAGAGAAAACAACATCTCTGCCGAAATTTATGTGTATCCGTAGGGGAGACCTGCGGTCTCCCGCGGGCGAACACAGTTCGCCCCTACCATATTCCCAAAACATCCTTATGAGAAGGAGCGTAACGCTTGGCAATTTTTTCATTTCAGCGTGAAAAATCCAAGGCCGACGGCGGTTTTCTCGCCCCGTTTGACCCTTTGTGCATAGGCGCGGCGCAAGGAGCTGTCCTGCGGCAGGGCATCGGGGTCGCCCGTGTATTGGCAATCGAACAGCCGCCAGAGCTGTGAGTAATCCGGGCATTCTTCTGTTTCTACGATCTCAAAATCGCGGATGAAGGCGGCAAGATTTGAGTCGGGGCGAAGCACCGTGAGGTTCCACGGATCCAGAAGCCAGGAATGGCAGGTGAACAACGTGGGTGCATCCTTGAAGGCATCCGCAAAGAACTCTTTCGCCTTGGCATAGGACTCCAGCACCTCATCGTGGTCCAGTCGCGTGCCCGTGCGCGGGATGTGAATATTGATGGCTGTTTGCCCCTCCGTGACCTGAAAATCGGCACACGTATAGGACTTTTTCGCCCGTGTCAGCTCAAATTGCAGTCTGCCAAGGGCAAAACGCTCCAGCTTGAAAAAGCCGGAAAACCACATCCCGACAAAGGAGCCGTTGATGCCGTGCACCAGGCGGCACTCCTCTAATTTGTAGGCAAGATCTGCCATCGCGGCCCAAAACAGCCCTTCGTCGATCCCGCGCGCAAGATAATGCGCGCGCAAGGGCTCTGCCAGCGAAACATAAAGCAAAAGCTTGCCCGTGTAAGGGTGAACGCCCACCGCCTCGCACAGGGCTTGGTTTTCCTCCTGCAGGGGGGTGAAATGGATGGCGCAGTCCTTGCGGTATGCCTCCAATATGGCGCAAAAACGCGAAAAACTCGTACCGTTTGCCGCTATTTTGTCAAAAGCGGCCAAAAGATCGCTTTGCGCGTCAGCGGGGAAGCTCAGCGCTTCCATATAGTATTTTGCGCGTGCGCGCAGGGTGCTTGCGTCCATTGGAGATCCCCTCCCGTTCGTATTTTCTTCATTATACCACAAAACGGTGGGGGATGGCTGTGCTTTTTGAAAAAAAGCAAAATTTTGCTATAATTGCACTGCCTTTTGTGATATAGTAAGGTCCATATTCTCGAAAAGGAAAGAAAAGCCTCCCTTTTTCAAAAGCTTTAACCAAAAGAAAACGCATAACGTATGTCGCCGTGAAAATAAAAAAAGGATGCGCTGTGAAACGCATCCTGTTTTTTTGTTTGAATGGTTTTGGGTGGGGGTGCGGGGGAGCCCTTTTGTCAAAAGGACTCCCCCGCCTATACACACATCAAATCTTCGGAATTTTGATCTCAACCTCGCGGCCTGCGGCGGCGGACTTGGCGATGCCGTCGATGATGGCCTGGTTGTAAAGGATCTGGGAGGAGGGAACGGGGGCGGTGCCGCCCTCCTTCACAGCGTCCACGAAGGAGCGGATCTTGAGGTCAAACAGGGAAATGCCCTGCTTTTCCTCGGCGGAGACGATGATCGGGATCTCGGTCACGGTCTGCTGACCGCAGACCTCGTGATACAGCTTCATGGGGCCGCCGACGGAGCCGTTCCAGCAGTCGGTAGAGGGGATGCGCAGGCCGCCCTTCTTACCCAGGATCAGGGTGTCACCGGGGGTGTCGATGTTCATGGCCCACGCGATGCGGAAGTCGAGAATGATGCCGCCCTCCAGACGGATGAATGCGGCGGCGAAATCGTCCACGCCGAACAGCTTCGCGTATTCGGGGTGACCGGTCTTGACGTAGTTGCAGTAGTTCGGGTCGGTGCCGAAGAAGTTCGACTTGTAGCCGCTGACGGTAAGGGGCTTCGGGTAGCCGATGGCGTTGAGCACCATATCAAGCGAGTAGCAGCCGATGTCACCGAGCGCGCCGATGCCGGCGGTCTTGTCCTCGATAAAGGTGGTGCCGAAGGGGGTGGGAATGCCGCGACGGCGGCCGCCGCCCGTCTGAATGTAGTAGACCTCGCCAAGGGCGCCGGACTCGACGATCTTCTTGATCATCTTCATGTTCGCGTCCATACGGGGCTGGAAGCCGATCGACAGGATCTTGCCGCTCTCCTTTTCGGCGCGGCAGACCTCAACGGCCTCGTCCAGCGTTACCGTGAAGGGCTTTTCCAAAAGGACGTGCATACCCTTCTTCAGCGCATAGATGGCGGGCTCGGCGTGCTGACGGTTGTAGGTGCAGATGGTGACGGCGTCAAGCTGCAGACTCTCGTCATCCAGCATCTCCTTGTGGTCCTTGTAATCGGTCTTGACGCCCTCGACCTCGTATTTTTCAAAGAAGGCCTTTGCCTTGCCGGGGATGAGGTCACAGCCGGCAACGATCTCTACGTCCGGCTGCTTTTTGAAGGACTTGACGTGACTTTGTGCGATCCAGCCGCAGCCGATAAAGCCGATGCGCAGCTTGCGGTTGGTGTCGATCTCCTTTTTCTCGTGGTTCTCCTGGAAGGCGAACAGATCTTTGTTTTCTGCCATGTTACGATACTCCTTTACCAAGTAATAGATTTGAGGTATTGAATGCTCTTTTCGGCGCAGCCAAGCTCGTCAAGCCCCATCGAGGGGGAATCCTGCTCGACCACGACCCACTCGGCGCCCGCGTCCTCCGCGGCGGCGAGAATGGCGGGGAAGTCCTGCTTGCCGTGCCCCACGGGGCGGAACTCAAAGCCCTCGGGACGCTTGGGGGGCGCGACCGTCTTTTCGCCGATCAGCTCGTACATATTCTCGGTCTTCTCGCCAAAGAAATCCTTGAGGTGCACCACGGGGGCGCGCCCTGCGTACTTGCGGACGAAGTCGGCGGGGTTCTCGCCGCCCACGTTCACCCAGCAGGTATCCAGCTGTGTTTTAAGCAGGTCGGCGCTGACCGTCTCGTAGATCTTGTCGATGCCGTAGGTACCGTCCAGCTTGACAAACTCGAAATCGTGGTTGTGATAAAGCAGCGTGATGCCGTGCTTGTTGGCAATGGCGCCGAACTCCTTGATCTTTTCCAGCACCTCGTCAAACCTTTCCTTGCCGGGGCGGTATTCCTCGGGCAAGCTGGGGATGGCGACGAAGCGCATACCGATGGCGGCGTATTTTGCAAAGGTCGCCTCGGCGTCCTTGAACATTTCGTTGATGCTGACGTGCGCGGAGATCGGCACAAGGCCCACCTCTTCGCAAAGCGCCTTGATCTCAGCGGGGGAGCGGTCGAAAAGTCCCGCAAATTCCACACCGTCATAGCCCATCTCTTTTACTTTTTTCAGCGTGGCGGCAAGATCCTTTTTCATCTCGTTGCGCACGGAATACAGCTGTAATGCAATCGGCAAAGCCATAAAAGCACCTCCTAAGGGTAAGTTGTTAGTTTCATTATAAGACAATTTGTGTGCAAAGGCAAGTCAGAATTTGGTGCATAGTGGACAAAAATTGCTCTTTTAAACGTGCACGCGTTTTTTTGAAAAACAACTTGATTATTTGGGCACTTCGTGGTAAAATGGAGGTATCATTGGAACAGGAGCTTGTGCTATGGAAAGTTACGTTGTGAATTTGCGCCGTGAGCTGCACCAACATGCAGAGATCGGCTTTGATCTGCCCGAAACGCTGGCGATTCTGCGCCGCGAGCTGGATGCGCTGGGTGTTCCGTACACCGAGCAGTACGGCAAAAGCAGTATCGTGGCAACGGTGAATCCCGAAAAATCGCATTTTACCATCGGCGTGCGCGCCGATACGGACGCTCTGCCCATCGAGGAGCAGAACGACGTCCCCTATAGATCCTGCCACAAGGGCATCATGCACGCTTGCGGACACGACTCGCACGCCGCTATCGTGATGGAGACGTTGCGCCGCGTGTGGGCGATGCGTGAGCAGATCGGTTGCTGTGTGAAGTTCATCTTCCAGGCGGCGGAGGAGTACGCTCCCTCGGGCGCGATGCTGATGGTGAAGGACGGCGTGATGGAGGATATCGACTGCATCGTCGGTATGCACTGCGACACCAACTTCCCCGCAGGGCATCTGGCGATCACCGAAGGACCGCAGAACGCCACCAGCGACGGCTTTATGCTGGATTTTTACGGCGTGTCTGCGCACGCCGCAAGACAGCACGCGGGCGTGGATGCCAACGTGATGGCTCTGCGCGCCTTTATGGATATTGAGCTGATGATCGCCAAGGAGATCAACGCCAAAAAGCCCGTGATCTTCAACGTGGGCGCGATCCACGGCGGCAGCGCCAATAACATCATATGCGACCATTGCTCTATGTTCTGCACCCTGCGCACCTGGGAGGACGGGGTGGCAGAGTACGTGCTGGATAAGGTGAAGCGCATCATCGAGGCGGTGGCAAGCACCGCAGGCGGCAGCGCGACCTTTACCCTCAAAAAGCATTATCCCATCATTCAGAACGACAAGAAGATGACCGCGCTTTTCCGCGCCGCGGGTGTCAAGACCGTGGGCGAGGAAAATATGCACGAGAACGCGCGCGGCATGGGCGGCGAGGACTTTTCCTACTTTGCCAACGAAAAGCCGGGTGCCTTCATGCGCTTTGGCGTGCGCAACGAGGAAAAGGGCTATACCATCGGCGTGCACAACGACCGCTTTATGTTGGACGAGGACGCGCTGGAGTACGGTGTGCGCACCTTCGTGCAGTTCATTCTGGATAATCAAAACGGCATCGAATTTTAATTTAGTGCCCAAACGGTATGAAAAAAGCCGCCGAAAGGCGGCTTTTTTGTTATACTATGACGGCGAGGTCGCCTTCCTTTCCTTTTTCCAGCTTCAAGATTGCGGTAGCGTCGCCCACGGTGAGCGCGTAATTGCCAAAGAAGCCGCGGAAGGAAAGATAGCCGTCCGCATCGGTCATGGCAGTGAGGTTGGTGCACCATTCCTCCTCAAAGAGGTGTTTTAGCATCAAGGCGCTCTTTTTGGGTGTCATATCCTTGTGGAAAAGGCCTCCGCGACAGCGGTTTTCGTCGTATTCCGCACCAAGCGTGTAGCCGTGGCCGTCTGCCGTGTTCCAGTAAACGATGGTATCCATCAGCGGATGCGAGAAGTATGCGGAGTACCACAGCTTCAGCATATCCGCCTGCAGCTGCTCGAATTCCTCGCCCTCACCGAAGGTGGGAATGGTGATCTCTGTGATCTCCAGCGGGAGATCGAATTGGCCGAGAATGTCGAGCGTGTGCAGCATCTCGCACACGTTGCCGCGATCCACAAGCTCGCGGGCGCTTTGCTCATACTGCTCCGGTGTTTGCGCCTTGTAGCCCACGAACAGATGCGACTGAATGCCGATCTTGTCCATTGTGACACCCTTCAAAAGCGCGTTTTCCAAAAGCAACGGGTATCTGTCCGTAACACCGTATTGCTTAAAGCGGTGCCAACGAACCGTTTCGTTAAAGACGAGCTTGTTATTGGGGAAAAATTTGCGCGCGGTTTCCCATGACCATGTAATAAGATCGGGAGAGTGGGCAAGGGCAGAGGTGCGGCCCTTCCAGGTCGGGATGCAAAGCACCTCGTTGATGACCTCCACCTCGTACAGCTTATCCGCATAGCGCTCGGCGATCTCGGCAAAGCGCTTTTCGTAGGCGGCCTTGACCTCGGCAAGCGGCAGCGATTTGATCCATTCCGGCATATATGCCTCGTACACAAGACAATGGAGCTTCGCATCGATGCCCTTTTCGCGGCAGTACTCTATGCAAAGATCGGGCGCGGGGCGGCGGTAGATCTTTTCGCTGTCTGCGGCAAAGCGCGGCTTGCCGCGTTCCGGCTCCAGCGTGTTCCAATAAAAGGGGACGGTGGTAAGGTTGAAATATCGATGGAACGTATCGCGGTAGCGCACATTCAGCTCCTTTTCCTTGAACTCATCCAGCATAAAGATATTGGCACCGTAGCGGAAGGCGTGCGCGGTCTGTTTGATCTCCACACGCGTGTTTGCAAGCGGCTTTCCGACAGCATCCGTCACGCGCACGCGACAGTCCCCCTTGCGGTTTTGCTCGATGCCGTCGGCAATGCGCTTTTGCAGGGCGGCATCGGTTGCATACGGCTCGTAGTAAAGCTTATAAAAATCCGAATAGGTCATAAGGCGCTCTCCTTTGTGTTGATGAATTCATTATAATAGATTTTCGCTATGAAATGAAGGTGAAAATTGATATAATACACTTGATTTTCGCTACCGCGCGTGATATACTGAAAAAAAGGAGGGGTGAGAGTGAGTGAAAAATTGAAGCTATCTTTGCGCGAGGTGTTGGTGTTTGCGCAGAAACGCGAAAAGGCTCGACAGGGCGCGCGCCCCTTTTCTGCGCTTTCCTTTAAGGCGAGCGCAGGCGGCGCTTACGTAGTGAACGGTGAGCGCATCCCCTATGAAAAGGGGGCGATCTGCTTGGTTCCCGCAGGCGTGGCGTACCGCCGCGAGAGCGAGCGGGAGGATATTTTCGTGCTCCATTTTGATGCAGACGGTATTTTGCCGCAGACCGTACGTATCGTACAGGTCACGGATATCGGGGCGTATCAAGAGAAATTTGCCGCCGCACTTGCATTTTGGCAACGAAGGGAGCCGGGGGATCATTATCGCGCGAGTGCAATTTTATATGAGCTTTTTGCTGAAGTGATCGCGCCCGACGAGCAAGCGACAAGAGAGGGTGACTATCTTGCGGAAAGCGTGCGATATATGGAGAAAAAGCTTTCGGATCATACCCTTACGGTGGGGAAATTGGCCGCGCGCGCCTTTGTCAGCCCTGCGAATTTCCGTCGCCGCTTTGGGAAACGTTACGGGTGCTCACCAAAGCAATATTTGGATCACTTGCGCATGAGCTATGCGCAAAGCTTGTTGCAAACGGGCTATTACAGCGCCGAGGAGGTTGCCGAGCGCTGCGGCTTTGTCGACGCGGGCTATTTTTGCACCGCCTTTCGCCGCCACACGGGCGAAAGCGTGACACAATTTCGTCGCAAGCACCTTGAAAAGTAAATTTAGTGCCCAAACGGTATGAAAAAAAGCCGCCGAAAGGCGGCTTTTATTTGTCGGTATAAAGCTTGTTGAAATGCCATTTGAGGGGATTTTCATAAATGTATTTTGCGTGCTCTTCGTAATCCTGACGGTTACGGATAACGTGATCGATGAAGCGCTTTTGCCATATAGAACGCCCGATTTTTTTGGTGATATATCCTTTCATTTGCCGCATTAGCCGATCTGTTGTAGGGGCGACCATTGGTCGTCCGTGCTCGTCTGCGCGAACGATCAATAAAATATGAATGTGATCCGGCATAATGACATAATGATCCACTGCTATGACAGGATAGATTTTTGAGATTTTGCAAATGGCTTCTTCCACAATTTCGCCGTAAGGGGATAATGCAATATCTTGCGGACGACCAATGGTCGCCCCTACGGTATATGCGGGATCCCAAAAATAATTTTTCCTTTCCTTTGTGCATACGGTAAGGAAATATGCTCCGGGTGAACTGTAATCAAAATGTTCTAAGCGGATATTTTTTCTCTTCGGCAGATCCATTTTATGCCTTCCCTGCAAGCTCTCGTATCACCTCGCTGGCAAGGACAAGGCCTGCGGCGGCGGGGACGAAGGAGATCGAGCCCGGTGCGTGGCGGCCGTGGCCGTCTGCGAGCGTCGCACCCTGCGGTTGCTCGGTGGAGTACACCACTTTCACGCCCCGTATGCCCTCTTTTTTGCAAAGATTGCGGATCGTGCGCGCGAGGGGGCAGGTGTCGGTCTTTTCGATCTTCGCCACGCGAAAGGCGGTGGGATCCAGCTTGTTGCCCGTGCCCATCGAGCAGATGATCGGCACGCCCGCGGCACGCGCGCGGCGGATCAGCTCCATTTTGGCCGCCACCGTGTCGATGGCGTCCACGATGTAATCATATTGCGACAGGTCAAATTCCTCCGCGTTTTCGGGCAGGTAAAAGACGTTATGGCAATGCACCGTGGTATCGGGGTCGATGTCGCGCACACGCGCGGCGGCGGCTTCTGTTTTTTGCATGCCGATCGTGCTTCGCAGCGCGATGATCTGGCGGTTGAGATTGCTTTCACTCACCGTGTCGTTGTCAAAAAGCGACAGCGTACCAACCCCTGCGCGGGCAAGCGCCTCAACGACGTAGCCACCCACGCCGCCGATGCCGAACACCGCCACGTGCGCGCGGCGCAGGCGGGCAACGCCCTCCTCTCCCAGCAGCATTTCGGTGCGGACGTATTGCTCTTTTGATGCCATAACGGGTCTCCTTTTTGTGGAATGATGTGACTACCCCACCACCGCAAGCGGTCCCCCTCCCCTCGCAAGGGGCGGACAGGTTTGTGCGAACAAAGCGAATAAAGCATAAAGCTTTTATTGTCAGCAATGCGGCTACACAGTCCTCCCCTTGAGAGGGGAGGGGGACCAACGAATGTTGGTGGTGGGGTAGTAAGGATAGAATTTTTATCTAAAGTTAAGCGAGAATGGTTTACTCCAGCTCAAACGCGCCGGTGTAAAGCTGGTAATAGGTGCCTTTTTCAGCAATCAGCTTTTCGTGATTGCCGCGCTCGATGATGCGGCCGTGGTCAAGCACCATAATGACGTCGGAGTCCATGACGGTGGACAGGCGGTGCGCGATGACGAACACCGTGCGTCCCTCCATCAGCTTATCCATACCACGCTGTACGATCGCCTCGGTGCGGGTGTCGATGGAGGAGGTCGCCTCGTCCAGGATCATCACGGGCGGGTCAGCTACGGCGGCACGCGCGATGGCGATCAGCTGGCGCTGACCCTGCGAGAGGTTCGCGCCGTTGTTTTGCAGCTCGGTCTCATAGCCACCGGGCAAGCGGGTGATGAAATCGTCCGCACCCGCCAGCTTCGCGGCGGCGATGCACTCCTCGTCGGTGGCATCCAAACGCCCATAGCGGATGTTGTCCATCACGCTGCCCGTGAACAGGTTGGTCTCCTGCAGCACAAGGCCAAGCGAACGGCGCAGATCGTTTTTCTTGATCTTGCCGATATTGATGCCGTCATAGCGTACCTTGCCGTCGGCAATATCGTAAAAGCGGTTGATCAGATTGGTGATGGTGGTTTTGCCCGCGCCCGTGGCACCCACGAACGCGACCTTCTGGCCGGGCTCCGCGTACACGGTGACGTCGTGCAGAACGGGCTTGCCCTCCTCGTAGGCGAAATCCACCTCGCTAAGGCGCACGTCACCCTTCAGCTCGGTGTAGGTCAGCGTGCCGTCGCCGTGGGGGTGCTTCCACGCCCACAGCCCCGTGTGCTCGGCGGTCTCGGTCAGGTTGCCGTTTTCATCGCGCTTGGCGTTGACCAGCGTGACGTAGCCCTCGTCGGGCTCGGGCACCTCGTCCATCATTTCAAGCACGCGCGCGCCGCCCGCCATGCCCATGACCACGGCATTGATCTGCTGGGAGGCCTGGTTGACGTTGCCCGTGAACTGCTTTGCCATATTGAGGAAGGGAACGACGATCGAAATGGTGAAGACGGAGAAGGGGCCGATGGCCACGTTCGGGACGTTTGAGAGCAGGAAAATGCCGCCCGTCACCGCCATCACGACGTACAGAATGTTGCCGATGTTGCCGATGATGGGCCCCAGCGTGTTTGCGAAGGCGTGTGCCTTGGCGCTGTCCTCAAACAGGGCGTTGTTCACCTTTTCAAAGTCCTCAGCGGCCTTTTTTTCGTGGTTAAAGACCTTCACGACCTTTTGGCCGTTCATCATTTCCTGGATAAAGCCCTCGGCACGGCCCATCGCCTTTTGCTGACGGATGAAATACTTGGCAGAGCCGCCGCCGATCTTTTTGGAAACGAGCACCATAAACACCACGCCGCAAAGCAGCACCAGCGTCATCCAGACGCTGAAATACAGCATTACGAAAAGGACGGCCAGCAGCACCACCACGCACTGCAAAAGCGAGGGGAGTGCCTGCGAAACCAGCTCGCGCAAGGCGTCGATATCGTTGGTGTAATGCGACATGATGTCGCCGTGCTTGTGCGTGTCGAAGTAGCGGATGGGCAGATCCTGCATCTTGTCGAACATCGTGCGGCGGAATTTGCAAAGGAACCCTTGCGTGATGACCGCCATCAGCTGCGTTTGCAGGATGATGGCCGCCCAGGAGATCGCGTAAAAGACGCCGAGCAGCACGACCTTGGGGATGATGATGGCGGAGGCCTTATCCCAGCCGTAGGCGTTTTCCACGGCGGTCTCGATCTCGGCAATGACCTGCTGCATAAACACGGGCGGGAGTGCCGCCGTGACGGCGGAGATCAGGATGCACAGAATGGTAAGGGGCATCAGTACGGGGTAATAGGAGAAAAGCATTTTCATCACGCGGATGAGTACGCGGGGGTTGGCCTTCGGGCGGCCGTTCATTTGCGGCTTACTCATTTTCCTTACCTCCCTTCGTCTGCTGCTCGTAGATCTCGCGGTAAATATCCGAGCTTGCAAGCAGCTCCTCGTGTGTGCCCGCGTTCGCCACGCGGCCGTTCTCCATCACAAGGATGAGGTCCGCGTCCTCCACGGAGGCCACACGCTGGGCAATGATGATCTTGGTGGTCTCGGGAATATAGGCTTTGAAGCCCGCACGGATGAGCGCGTCGGTCTTGGTGTCCACCGCGCTGGTGGAATCGTCCAGAATCAGGATCTTCGGCTTTTTGAGTAGGGCGCGTGCAATGCAAAGGCGCTGCTTCTGACCGCCCGACACGTTGGTGCCGCCCTGCTCGATGTAGGTGTCGTATCCGTCGGGGAAGGAGCTGACGAAATCGTGCGCTTGCGCCAGCTTGCAGGCCTCGATCAGCTCCTCGTCGGTGGCTTGCTCGTTGCCCCAGCGCAGGTTTTCCTTGATCGTGCCCGAGAACAAAAGGTTCTTTTGCAGCACCATTGCCACCGCGTCGCGCAGCACAACAAGGTCATATTCCTTCACGTTCACGCCGCCGACCTTGACACACCCCTCGGTCGCATCGTAAAGGCGGGGGATGAGCTGCACGAGCGACGTCTTGCCCGAGCCCGTGCCGCCGATCACGCCCACGGTCATGCCGGAGCGGATGTGCAGATCCACGTCGGAGAGGGAATTGCGCTTTGCCTTTTGGGAGTATTTGAAGTTGACGTTTTCAAAATCGATCGAGCCGTCTGCCACAACGGTGACGGCGTTTTCGGGGGAGTGCAGGGAGGATTCCTCGGACAGCACCTCGTAAATACGCTTCATCGATTCGGTGGACATGGTGAGGATGACGTAGATCATCGACAGCATCATCAGCGACATCAAAACCTGCATGCCGTAGGTCAGCATCGCGGAAAGCTCGCCCACGCCAAGCTCGCCCACCGTGATGATGAGGCGAGAGCCGACCAGCAGCACGAAGATCATGTTGAAGTACATGCAGAACTGCATGATCGGGCGGTTCCACGCCACGATGCGCTCGGCACGCGTGAAGTCACCGCGGATGTTCTCGGCGGCGGCACCGAACTTTTCCTTTTCATATTCCTCACGGGAAAAGCCCTTGACCACGCGCATGCCGCGCACGTTTTCCTCGATCGACTCGTTCAGGCGGTCGTACTTGCGGAACACGCTGCGGAAGGCGGGCAGCGCCTTGCGCCCCACCATCCAAAGTCCAATGCCAAGCACAGGAATGATGACCACAAAGGTCATGGCGAGCGTGCCGCCCATCACAAAGGACATAATGACCGAGAAGATCAGCATCAGGGGCGCGCGGATCGCCGTGCGGATGATCATCATGTAGGACATCTGCACGTTCTGCACGTCGGTCGTCATACGCGTGACAAGCGAGGTGGAGGAGAATTTATCCACGTTTTCAAAGGAGAATGCACCGATGCGATCGTACAGATCGTGGCGCAGATTCTTCGCGAAGCCCGCGGATGCACGCGCACAGCAAAAGCCCGCGATGCCACCGCAAGCAAGCGACGCGAATGCCATCACGGCAAGCACCACGCCGATCTTGATGACCTCGGGTAGCCCGGCACCTTCTTGGATCTTGTTGACAAGATCGGCGGTGATGAAGGGGATCAGCGTTTCGATGATGGATTCCCCAATGATAAAGATCAGCGTAAGGATCGTGGGCTTTTTGAACTCCCTTACGCATCCCAGCAGTCGTTTGAGCATATAACCTGCCTTTCCGTTGCCCTTGCGGCAACCTTAATAGTTAGTAACCTAACTATTATAACAGAAAATGGGTGAAAAAACAAGACGTAAAATGTGAATATTAGGTGATAGAGGGGAAAGAAAAAGGGCGGGGAAAACATTTTTGCAAAATTGTTTTCCCCGCACCCCTTTCAAAAAAGCTTTTACAGCAAGGGAGAGTGGCACAGCCGCATTGTTTGCGGAATCGGCATTGTGCCGCCGCAAAGGCGCAGCGCATTTTGTTTGCATTTGGCCTCAAAATGATTTAAGGATTTTGAAAGGGGGTGCGGGGGAGGACTTTTATCAAAAGTCCTCCCCCGCATCATTCATCCTTCTCACTCATAAACCGCCCTTGGGCCGCCGATGTATTTGGGGCGGGTGCGGGCGCAGAGAATGTTGGCCTCGCCGATCTTGTCAAGCGTGAGGCGCACGGGCACCGCCACGGCGCGCAGATGCATGCCGATGAGCGTGCCGCCGATGTCGATTCCCGCGTGTGCGCGTACGGTTTCGACGGCAACGGGTTGCTCTAAAGCGTTAAAAACGGCGGTGGCAAAGGAGCCGCCCGCCTTGGGCGCGGGGCGCACCGAGACCACGTCAAGTCCGTATTTTTCCGCGCAAGCGGCTTCCATGATAAGGGCACGGTTGAGGTGCTCGCAGCACTGCGCGGCAAGAAAGACACCGCGCTCGCGCACCACGGGGTAAAGCCCCGCAAGCAACGCCTCGGCCACGGCGGGGATGGAGGCCTTGCCGATGGTGTGCCCCGCGACCTCGGAGGTGGAGCAGCCCACCACCAGAATGTCGCCCGCCCTCAGCGTGGCGGTATCCAACAGCTCGCGCGCGGCGCGTGCGGCCTCGGTCTTTACCTTATTTAAAAAGCTTTGATCGGTGGCCAGCAGCTCGGCTGTGCCATCCGCGTTTTTCTTGATGTTTTCCATAGATTACCTCACTTGTCGCGTGATTCGATGATGTAAAGCCCGCCCTTTTTGACCTCAACCAAGGCGCAGTTGCCCGTGATCTCGTTGCTGACGGCGTACTGATGGGTGTTTTTCAGCTTCGCATTTTTGAGGGGGTATTTGCACCCCTGCACCTCCACGCCCTTGACCTGCGGGTCGGCGGCAATGAGGGAAAGATAGGTGAAGCCCTCGCGCGGGATGAGCGCGCCGCTGTTGCGGATAAAGCGTGCGCGATTTTGCCCGTCGGTCATGATGGCGTGTACCTTTTTTTCCTGCAGATGCGCAAGGATGGCAAGGTTGGAGAGCGTGTGGTCAAGCCGCCCTGAAAGCCCACCGATGATGACGATCTCGGTGGCGCCGCGCGTGAGCGCCAGCTCCACGGCAAGCTGAGTGTCGGTGAGGTCCTTTTCTGCGGGAACCTGATAGATTTCGGGCCCGTCGGGCAGATTCTCCTTGCCCAGCGAATCAAAGTCGCCAAGCAGGATATCGGGTGTGATGCCAAGCGCCCGCGCGTTATTCCAGCCGCTGTCCGCGGCAATGCGCAGATCCCTCTCGAGGGGGCGCTCGGTGATGGCGGCGGCATCGATATTGCCGCCCGTGTAGATGTAAGCACGCATTATTTTTTGCTCCATTCGTGTTTGTTCTTCAGTGCATCAAACATCGCCACGTAGCTTTGATGGCGGCTTTTGGCGATCTTGCCCTCGTGCACGGCGGCAAGAATGGCGCACCCCTGTTCCTTGGTGTGCGAGCATTTGGTGAAGCGACACTCGCCTATGTAGGGCTCAAACTCGCGCATCGTGCCGACAAGGTCGTCGCGCGTGAAGAAATCGAAGCGCACAAAGTCCAGCATACTAAAGCCCGGGGTGTCGGCAATATACGCATTTTCCATACCGTCTATGGGGTAAAGCTCCACGCGGCGGGTGGTATGCTTGCCGCGCGAGATGCGGTGACTGATCTCTCCCGTCTGCAGAGAGAGCGTGGGGAAAAGGGCATTCATCAGCGTGGATTTGCCCACGCCGGAGGCACCCGCAAAGGCGGCAGTTTTGCCCGCCATCTCGCGTGCGAGATACTCGCGAAGGGGCGCGATGCCCTCGCCCTCCTTGGCGGAAAGCAAGAAGACGGGGAAGCCCGCCAGCTCGTAAATTTCCTTGAGCGTTTTGGCGTTTTCGGGGTCTACGTCACATTTGCCGATGACAAGCACGGGCTCGATGCCGTTGAATTCCGCGATCGAGATCAGCTTGTCAATGGTCTCGGGCACGGGGGTGGGCTCCGCCGCCGCCACGGTGATAAGCAGCAGGTCAAGATTTGCCATCGGAGGGCGGATCAGCGCGTTTTTGCGCGTGAGGATCTCGGCGATGACGGCGCCGCCGCCGTCGCTTGCACGCATAAGCTCCCCTTGCTCGTCCTTTGCGCACGCGCTTTCGTCAAACAAAAGGCGCACGCGGTCGCCGGGCAGAGGGGTGACCCCCTCGTGACGGAAGTTCCCCTTGGCACGCGCGGCAACAGAGCGCCCCGAAAGCGGCGTTTTTCCCGCATCCAGCGCGATCTCGAAAAGCCCGCCCACACCGCGGATCACTTTTCCCGTTTCTTCATATTGCATACGGCAGACCTTCCTCCTTGTTGAAAATAGATGGCTCCTCACCCGCTTGGCGGGAGGCAAACGGTGTCGACACCGTTGGGGGGGGGAGATGGCAAAGGGTCAAAAGAAAAAGGCGAAAATGCTGCCAAGCAGCCCGAGAGCCCAGAGCACCGTGACGCTGATCGTCACCAGCGCAAGGGTGGCGACAAGGTTTGCGACAAGCAGGCGCTTTATCGTGGTCGGCTTTTTCTTTTTTGGAACGTTTTTCTTTTTCACGGCGTGATCCTCCCGACGGGGAATTTTGCCGTTATCTTGCCCCGTTTGGGGGCTTTTTATGAATTTTGCTTCAGATCCTCGCGACGCAGCTGTCCGCAGGAGGCGTTGATGTCAGAGCCCAGACGACGGCGAACGGTGGCGCGGATGCCGTTTTTTTCCAAGGTCGCGGCAAACTGCTTGATCGCTTGCGCCCCGGCGCGCTTAAAACCGGTCTCCTCGACCTCGTTGACGGGGATGAGGTTGACGTGAATGGGCATCGTCTCCGTGCGGGTGCGCAGGGCGCGGTTGAGCACCAGCGCAAGCTTCGCGGCCTGCTCACGGCTGTCGTTTTTGCCCGCAATCAGCGTGTACTCAAAGGAGATGCGCCGCCCCGTCGTTTTGTAATAGCGCAGGCACGCCGAGAGCAGCTCCGCCACGGGATAGGCGCGGTTGACGGGCATGATGGTGTCGCGCGTTTCATCGTCTGCCGCGTGCAGCGAGATCGACAGCGTGATCGGCAGCTTGTAGGTCGCCAGCTTGTCGATCTGGGGCACAAGGCCGCAGGTGGAAAGCGAGATGTGGCGGTAGCCGATGTTCACGCCGCCCTCCGCGTTCACCAGCGTGAGAAAGCGCAGTACGTTGTCAAAATTATCCAGCGGCTCGCCAATGCCCATCATCACGATGCCGTCGATGCGCTCGCCGCTGTCCTTGGCGGCGGCAATGACCTGCCCCAAAAGCTCTGCGGGCGTGAGATTGCGCACCTTGCCCCCGATGGTGGAGGCGCAGAACTTGCACCCCATCGCGCATCCCACCTGACTGGAGATGCAGATGGTGGTGCCGTGGTCATAGTGCATCACCACGCTTTCCACGGCGTGCCCGTCGGAAAGCTCGAACAGATATTTCACGGTGCCGTCGATGGCGGACACCAGCTTGCGCTTGACGCGCGGCAGATAGTAGGTTGCGACCTCGGCAAGCTTTGCACGCGTGGTTTTGCCGATATTGGTCATTTCCTCGGGGGAAAGACCCTTGTGTAATTGCGGGAAGATCTGCCCCGCGCGATAGCGCGGCTCACCGATGGAAAGGAGCAGCTCCTCCAGCTCTTCCTTCGTCAGCGACAGCAGTTCTTTTTTCGTATTTTCCATACCGTTCAGCATCCTTTTTGCATTTTTGCCACGAAAAAGCCGTCCGTGCCGTGCACGGCGGGGGTGAGGGTGATCATTCCGTCCGTGTGCAGCTCGCCCACCGAAAAGGGCAGGAGCGAGAACTCCTTGTGTGCCGCAAGGAACGCGCCCACCAGCTCCTCGTTTTCTGCGGGGAGCACCGTGCAGGTGGAGTAAACGAGAATGCCGCCCGCCTCCACGCACGTGGCGGCGCGCTCCAGGATCTCGCGCTGAATGCGCGGCAGTCCCTCGGCACTTTTCACGTCCTTATAGCGGATGTCCGGCTTTTTGGCAAGCACGCCGAACCCCGAGCAGGGCACGTCGCAAAGCACGCGGGGATAGGTGCCCGTTTTTTCGGACGAGGCGGTCTTGGCATCCTGCGCGGCGGCGGTGAGGTTTTCGATGCCGAGCGTTGCGGCACCGCGGCGGATGAGCGAAATTTTGTTTTCATGTAGGTCAAAGCTGTGCACCTCAGCGGCGCCGTCCAGGGCGGCCCCGAAGGACTTGGAGCCGGGCGCGGCGCAAAGGTCCAGCACGCGCTGTCCGCGCGCGTCCAACGCGGCCACGCAGATCTGCGAGGCCGCGTCCTGCACGAAGCAAAGCCCTTCCGAAAGGGCTTTTTTCAGCACCTCGCCATCCGTGAAGCGCACGCCGTGCGGCGCGAACTCTGTGGGGGTGCCGCCAAAGCGCGCGAGCCAGTCCTCGCGCGTGAGCTTTTTTGTGTTGATGCGCACCGTGACGTCGGGCACGCGGGAGAACGCGATCAGCTGTTTTTCCGCACCGTTCAGCCCCCAAATGCGCAAAAAGGCCTCGGCAAGCTCCTCCGAGATCGAGTAGGCAAGCGAGAGGTAGCGCACGGGCTCCTTGGTCTTATCGGGCAGGGGAAATTGCCCTTTCGCGCGTAAAAAACCTCGCAGAATGGCGTTCACAAAGCCGCGCGAGCGCGTGGGAACAAGCGACACGCTTTCGTTGATGGCGGCGTGGTCGGGGATGCGGTCAAAATAAAGCAGCTGACAAAGCCCCAGCCGCAGTGCCGCGCGCACGCGCGGCTCGATCTTGGAGGCAGGGAGCTTGGAATAGGTGTCGATCACGTGGTCAAGCGTGAGTCGGTGCTCGGTCACGCTGTAAAAAAGCGCGGTGAAAAGTCCGCGATCCGCGCCCGTGAAGTGCCCGCGCGAGAGCGCGGTGTCAAGGGCGATGTTGCTGTATTGCCCCGCCGCCTCACAGCGAAGCAGAAGCTCGCAGACGGCGGCGCGCAGAGTTTGCTCTGCCATATCAGTGGAGCAGGTCGCCCACACACAGGCGGCGACCGCGGATATAGTCGGCGGCGGACATTCTGCCCTTGCCCTCGGGCAACAGGCGATGCAGCTCGATGGCGGTGCCCTCACCGCAAGCGACGGTCACACAGCCGTCCAGCGCGATCACCGTGCCGGGGGCGGCGTTGGTCACCGTTTTTGCAATACGTGTCTCGATAACCTTCAACAATTTGCCGTCGGGCGTGTGCGTGAAGGAGAGCGGAATGGGCGAGAGGCCGCGCGCGAGATCATGTACCGTTTGGGCGTTTTTCGTGAAATCAAGCAGGCAATCCTCTTTGAGGATTTTGGCGGCGTAGGTCGCCTTGCTGTCATCCTGCTTTGTGGCAACCAGCGTGCCTGCGCGAAGCGCATTGACGGTCTCCAAAAGGGCCTCGGCACCCGCCGCACCCAGCGCATCGTGAATATCCTCAAAGTTATCGTTTTCCTTGATTGGTACGCGGCGTACGATCAGCATGTCGCCCGTGTCCAGCCCCTCTGCCATCTGCATGGTGGTGACACCCGTTTCCTTACAGCCGTCGATGATGGCGCGTTGCATCGGCGCGGCACCGCGGTATGCGGGCAAAAGCGACCCGTGCACGTTCACACAGCCGTATTTCGGGAACTCCAGCACGTAACGGGGCAGAATTTTGCCGTATGCCACCACCACGATGAGGTCGGGGGCAAGTGCCTTCAGCTCGTTTTCAAACGCGCCGTCCTTGAAGGTCTCTGGCTGATAGACGGGGAGCCCTTGCTCCTCGGCATACACCTTGACAGGGGGCGGCTGGAGCGCGTAGCCGCGCCCTTTGGGTTTATCGGGTTGGGTGACAACGCCCACGATATTTTCACCTGCTTGCACCAATGCCTTGAGGGTGAAAAGCGCGAAATCGGGGGTGCCCATAAACAAAATGCGCATCAAAGCTCCTCCTCGTCCAGCATGCGGGTGACCTTTTCCAGATACAGATGTCCGTCCAGATGGTCGATCTCGTGGCAGAAGGCACGCGCGAGAAAATCATGCGCGGTGACCTCGTATTCCTCTCCGTGGCGGTTGGTGGCACGTACCGTGACGTGCTTGGGGCGCGTGACAAGCCCGTAGCGGCCGGGGACGGAAAGACAGCCCTCCGCGCCCTCCTGCTCGCCGCTGTAGGCAATGATCTTGGGGTTGATCAGCTCATAGACCTCGCCGGGCTCGGTCTCGACCACGGCGATGCGGCGCAAAATGCCCACCTGCGGGGCGGCAAGGCCCACGCCGTCGGCGGCGCGCATCGTCTCGGTCATATCGTCAAGTAAGGTGAGGATGCGGGGGGTGATTTCCTCGACGGGGCGGCAGACCTTGCCAAGCACCTCGTCACCCACCTTGCGGATGTTCAGTTTAGCCATAGGGAAAATCTCCTTTTCAGTTATCAAAGGTTTGTGGGGTTGAAATCTATCGAAAGCTGCGGCAGGGAATGGCCGCTTTGCTGAAATTGCGTGAGGATGGCGCGGAAGAGCGCACGGGTGCGCTTTTGCAGACGGCACTTGATGACGATGCGCATCCGATACCGCCCCTCGGCGCGGTAGATGGGGGCCTCAAAGGGGCCGAAGGCAAGCAGCTTGACGTCGCTGTATTCTCCCTCGATGGCGGCCTTCAGCTGCTCGGTGAGCTGTTTGGCGCCCGCGAAGAGCGTTTGCTCGTTTTTGTGCGAGATCGTAAGCAGGGCGATATCGCAGAAGGGCGGGAACACAAGCAGTTGGCGCAAGCGGATCTCGCGCTCATAAAACGCCTCGTAGTCCTGCCTGCAGGCGAGACGGATGACGTCGTGATCGGGGTTGCAGGTCTGAATGATGGCGCGTCCCGCCTTGCCCGCGCGCCCTGCGCGGCCCACCACTTGTGTCAGCATCGAGAAGGTGCGCTCGGCGGCGCGGTAATCGTCCAGATACAGCGAGGTGTCTGCCATCAGCACACCGACCAGCGTGACGTCGGGGAAATCATGCCCCTTGGTCACCATCTGCGTGCCAAGCAGCACGTCCGCCTCGCGGCGGCGGAAGGCACCCAGCATCTTTTCGTACGCGTGGCGCGTGGAGGTGGTGTCGGTATCCATGCGCAGCGTTTTGCCGTCCGGCAAAAGGTTGCCAAGCTCCTGCTCGACGCGCTGCGTGCCGTAGCCAAGGCGCGCAAGATGCTCGGATTTGCAGGAGGGGCACACCTGCGGCAGGGATTGGCGGCGGCCGCAAAGGTGGCAGATCAGCTCACCCGTATCATAGGTGTGGGGCTTTGTGTGATAGGTCATCGACACACTGCACGCGGGGCAGGTCACGGGCTTGCCGCAGGAGCGGCAGGAGACCACGTGATTGTAGCCGCGGCGGTTCAGAAACAGAATGGATTGGTTGCCGTTTTTCAAGTTGTCGGAAAGCGCGGCCGTCAGCTCCGCACCAAGCGGTGAGAGATTGCCCGCGCCCGGCTCTGTGCGCATGTCCGCGACGGTGACCTCCGGCAGGATCGACCCCGCGGGCCGCTTTTTGAGCGTGAGCAGGGTGTAGCGTCCCGCCTTGGCGCGTTGATAGCTTTCCAAGGACGGGGTGGCGGAGCAAAGCAACAAAATCGCCTTGTTGTACGCCGTGCGCCAGCGCGCCACGTCGCGCGCGTGATATTTGGGGTTCATATCGGATTTGTAGGTGTGCTCGTGCTCCTCGTCCATGACGATAAGCCCGAGATTTTTGACGGGGGCAAACACCGCGGAGCGCGTGCCGACCACCACGTCGGCCTCGCCCGAGGCGATGCGCGTGTAAGCGTCCAGTCGCTCGCCTTGCGAGAGCCCCGAGTGCATCACTGCCACGCGCTCGCCGTATCGGGCGCAGAAGATGGAAAGTGACTGTGGCGTGAGGGCGATTTCGGGCAGCAGCACGATGACGCCGCGTCCGCGTTCCAGCATACCGTCAATGGTTTTCAGCATCACATAGGTCTTACCCGAGCCCGTGACGCCATGCAAAAGGATCGCGTGCCCCTCGCCATCCGCGGCAAGGCGGTCGATCTCGCCAAGCGCCGCCGCCTGCTCGTCACTCAACGGGTGCTCGACGCGGCGCACGTCGGTCTTGGCGGTCAGCTCCAGATCGCGGTACACGCGCGTGGCGCGCACGCAGATCAGCTCCTTTTGCAAAAGCGCGTCGGTCTGCGATTTGCTGCAGCCCGCCTCGCGCAGCTCGTCTGCGGTCTTTTCTCCTTCTAACAGAAGGGAAAGCACCAATTTTTGCTTGTCGCCCATGCGCCCCTTGACCGCGCCCGACAGGATGGCCTCGGCATGCTCGCGTGTGACGTTCAGGGAAAAATGCAGCACTTCCTTCGCGGCGGAGGCGTTTTTTTGCACCAGCTCGCGGCGCACAAGCTTCAGGCGGATCAGGTGCTCCAGCATTTCCTGCACGCTCGCGCCAAAGCGCGTGCGCAGGGCCTCCTCCGAGCACTCGCCCTCGTCGCGCAGGTGTGCGTAAAGGAAGGCCTCCTCTGTGGAAAGGCGGCGCACGTCACCCACGGGACGGTCGGTCACACGGTAGCGCGCCGTAAGCCCCGACAGCACCCCTGCGGGGAGCATGGTGTGCACGGCCTCACCCGTGGTGCAAAGCGTTTGCTCGCGCAAAAACTCCGCAAGCCCCAGCATCTCGTCGGTAAGGCGCACGTGCGGCGTGGGAACGGCCAGCACGGGCTTGATCTGTGACGAAAGGGCAGGATCACGCTCCGCGCGCGCCAGTATCAGCGCGTTGTGCGGGCGGTTGCCGCCACCGAAGGGAACGGTGACAAAGCCGCCGGGTGTCACGGCGGCGTCCAGCGTCAAGGGCACGCTGTAGGTATATTCCCGATCGAGAAAGGAGGGCGCATCCAGCAGCCGCACTTTCACGTCCTTTGGCATTTTGCACCCTCCTTCCTTTTTCGTATTGCGTGGACGTCAGTCCTCGATCTCGCTTTCCTCCGGCTCGGTCTCTTCCTCCACGGGCGCGTCTACGATCTCATAGTCGCCGCGGTGCATGCTGTCGATGGCGTTCTTCACGGCCTTCTCATTGGCAAGCACGGGGTCGATCATGGAGGCGATGGTGGAGCCGCCCTCCTTGGTGCCGGCCAGCGTGGTCTCGGCATTGGTGCGCTGCTTGACGTACTCGTCAGTGATCAGTCGCGCGCACTTGGCGGTGGCCAGCGTCAGCTGATAGCGGTTGAATTCTCCCTTGGTAAGCTCTGCAATGGTGGGGTAGATCATGTTCGTTCTCCTTGTCTATAATTTAAGATGTATGTTCAAAATTATTCGGCAAAATAGTGGGCGGCGGCATCCTTGTTGCGCAGGACGCGCAGTGCCTCCGCGCGCACGATGGCGTAAATATCCTCCGCCACGGCGCCGATCTTGCCGTCGCGGTTGTAGACCACGTAATCGTAGCCCTCCAGCTGCGTGAGCTCCTCACGCGTGCGCGCCAAGCGCGCCTGGATCTTTTCCTCGGTCTCCGTGCCGCGGCCGCGCAATCTGGCCTCCTGTACGGCGAAGGAGGGGGGCAACAGCATGATGGTGACGGCCTCAGGGTAGACGCGCTTGACGTTCATCGCGCCCTCGACCTCGACCTCCAGCACCAGATTTTGTCCGCGCTCCAGCACCGCCTCGGTCTCCTTTTTCAGCGTGCCGTAGTAGTTGCCGCAGTACTCGGTGTATTCGAGCAGGTCGCCGCGCGCGATGCGCGCCTCAAACTCCTCACGCGAAAGGAAGTGATAGTTGACGCCGTCCACCTCGCCGGGGCGGGGGGCACGCGTGGTGGCGGAAACCGAAAAGGTGTACTTTTTGCCGTGCTTGGGGCTTGCGAAAATATGCTTGAGTGTGGTGCCCTTGCCGCTGCCTGCAGGGCCGGAGACCACGATCAAAAGTCCTTGCTTCATACTCTTACTCCTCGTCCTCGGGCACGTCCATGCTGCTGTCATCGTCATTTTCAAGGCGGCCCGCAATGGTCTCGGCCTGGATGGCGGAAAGAATGACGTGCTCGCTGTCTGTGATGATGACGGCGCGGGTGCGGCGTCCGCAGGTCACGTCGATGGTGCGTCCCTCGTCCTTGGCGTCCTGAATGAGGCGCTTGATGGGGGCGGAATCCGGGCTGACCAGGGCCACCATGCGGTCCACGGCCACCATATTACCGAAGCCGATGTTGATGAATTTCATATGTTTCTCCCTCTGCGGGCGCACGCGCCCAATAATTATACAGAATATATTATAATACAAAAAAACGATTTTGTCAACGCGCCGCGCCGATTTTGCGAAAAAAACGCAAAAAAATCAAAGGATTTTAAAAAAAATTACAAAAACCCCTTGCAAACTGCGCCATTATAAGGTAAAATAAAGTGTAACGAAAAACCAAGGGGCAATTCTGCCCAAAACAAAATTCGGAGGATTTTAACAATGGTAGTAGCAGGCGATTTCAAAAACGGTATCACCTTTGACGACGGCCAGGGCAACGTTCTGCAGGTCGTAGAGTTCCAGCACGTAAAGCCCGGCAAGGGCGCCGCATTTGTGCGTACCAAGCTGAAGAACGTGATCACCGGTGCCGTGATCGAGAAGACTTTCAACCCCACTGACAAGTTCGAGAACGCTTATATCGAGCGCAAGGAGATGCAGTACTCCTACAACGACGGCGATCTGTATTACTTCATGGATATGGAAAGCTTTGACATGATGCCCCTGAACGCAGACAAGCTTCCCGAAAGCTTTAAGTTCGTGAAGGAAGAGATGATGTGCAAGATCGTGTCCTACAAGGGCAACGTGTTCGGTGTTGAGCCCCCCACATTCGTGGACCTCACCGTTACCCAGACCGATCCCGGCTTTGCCGGCAACACCGCCACCAACACCCTCAAGCCCGCAACGCTTGAGACCGGTGCCGTGGTAAAGGTTCCGCTCTTCATCAACGAGGGCGACGTGCTGAAGATCGACACCCGTACGGGCGAGTATCTCTCCCGCGCATAATTGAAACAAAGGAGAACAGCTATGAAGATTACCGAAAAGGCAGCATACCTCAAGGGTCTTGCAGACGGCCTTGAGATCGATAACACCACCAAGGAGGGCAAGCTGATCGCCGCTCTTGTGGATATGGTGGACGCCCTTGCCAAGAAGGTTAACGAGCTGGACGGCGACGTGCAGGAGCTGAACGACTACTGCGAGGAGCTGGACGAGGATCTGGGAGAGGTCGAGGAGTACCTTTGTGAAGAGGACGAGTGCGATTGCTGTGAGGACTGTGAGTGCGACGGCGATTGTGACGAGTGCGACTGCGAGGGTGACTGCGACGAGTGCGACTGCGGTTGCGATTGCGAGGAGACCTACGAGATCGAGTGCCCCAAGTGCGGCGACACCATCTGCTTTGACGAGAGCGTGGATCCTGAGGATCTGATCTGCCCCGCTTGCGGTGCCAAGGTAGCGCTTACCGCTGAGGAATAATTTTTAAGAAATAAGAGCGATTACTCGTACCGTTATGGGGGTAATCGCTCTTTTTGCTCTTGCAAAGGGCGCAAAAAAGGTCGAAAAATCAAGAATAAGGACGGAAAAAACAATGTTGAAAAAGCTTTCTGCAAAGCAGATCGCCCTGATGGTTGCGGCCGTGGTCATCGTGGTACTGATGATCGTGGCGGGCGTTACCGGGGGCTCGCTTGGTACGGTAGAATGTATGGATTGCCACGCAACGGGCGAGATGACCTGTGACGCGTGTGGCACGGGGGAGGGAGACACGCCCCCCGCTGAATGTAAAGCCTGCGAGGGAACACAGATCGTGGATTGTGAGACCTGCGGGGGTGAAAAAGAGGTGCGCGGCACCTTCTGGGCGCTGATCCCGCCCATCATCGCCATTGGTCTTGCGCTGATCACCAAGGAGGTTTACAGCTCGCTGTTCATCGGTGTGCTTTCCGGTGCGCTCCTGTACGCCAACTTCTCCTTTACGGGCAGTATGGATGCCCTGATCGGTGACGGTCTGATCTCCGCCGTGTCGGATACCGCGGGTATCTTCATCTTTTTGGTGGAGCTTGGTATTCTGGTGGCGCTGGTCAATCACGGCGGCGGCTCCGCGGCGTTCGGCCGTTGGGCACAAAAGCACATCAAAACGCGCGTGGGTGCCATGTTCGCCACCTTCGTGCTTGGCGTGTTGATCTTTATTGACGATTACTTCAACTGTCTTACGGTGGGCTCTGTGATGCGCCCCGTGGCACAGGGGCACAAGGTCTCCCGCGCCAAGCTTTCCTATCTGATCGACGCCACCGCCGCTCCCATTTGTATGATCGCACCGATCTCCAGCTGGGCGGCCGCCGTGTCCGCGTATGCGGAGGACGGCAAGGGTCTGGATCTCTTTATCACGGCCATTCCTTTCAACTTCTATTCGTTGCTCACGCTGGTGTTCGTGTGTGCCATTATCTTCCTTGGATATGATTACGGCGCGATGAGAAAGCACGAGTTTATCGCGATGACCACGGGCGATCTTGGGGAAGCGGGAGACAATAGCCACGTCGAGACGTTGCCCACTAATGAGCGCGGTCGCGTGTTCGATCTGATCGTACCGATCGCCACGCTGATCGTGGCCTCCGTCTTTGCGCTTCTGTACGTGGGCGGCATCATGGACGGCGAGAGCTTTGTGGATGCGTTTGCCAACACCGATGCCACCGTGGGTCTGCCTTGGGGCGGTCTGATCGCGCTGGTCGTGACCGTGATCTACTTTGTGGCGCGCAGGAATATCACCTTTGAAAAGGCGATGAAGTGTGTGCCCGACGGCTTTATCGCCATGGTGCCCGCTATTCTGATCTTGAGCTTGGCGACCGCCCTGAAGAATATGACGGGTGCGCTTGGTGCCAAGTATTTTGTGGGCGATCTGATGAACGGCGCCGCCGCAGGGCTGGATAATTTCCTGCCTGCCATCATCTTTGTGGTGGCTTGCGTGCTGGCGTTTGCTACGGGTACCTCTTGGGGTACGTTTGGCATCCTTATTCCGATCGTGACCTATCTGTTTGCGGATACCCCCGACGCGACCATTATGATCATCAGCATGTCCGCGTGCCTTGCGGGTGCCGTGTGCGGCGACCATTGCTCGCCTATTTCGGATACCACCATCATGTCCTCTGCGGGCGCGGATTGCAACCACATCAACCACGTGTCCACGCAGCTGCCCTACGCCCTTACCGTGGCGGGCATCTCCTTCGTGATGTACGTGATCGCGGGCTTTGTCCAGAACGCCTGGATCTGCCTGCCCATCGGTATCGTGCTGACGGTCGGCACCGTCTTTGTGCTCAAGAAGCTTGGCGACAAGCGCGAAGCTAAGGCGCAGGTCGAAGAGCAAGCACAGTAATTTGCGCACAAAAAAGCGGAAGCCGTTCGGCTTCCGCTTTTTTGCGTCATCATGGCATTTCCTGTATTTGCGCTTGACAAAAGCGCGAAAATATGGTATCATACCTATGTTTGCGAGGTGTGCTCCGATCGCGCCACACTCCGCAAGCTACGCATGCGGGCGTGGCGGAATTGGCAGACGCATAAGATTTAGGATCTTACGCCATTCGGTGTGCAGGTTCAAGTCCTGTCGCCCGCACCAACAAAAACAGAACATTTGTCTACCGACAAATGTTCTGTTTTTGTTTATCCAAGCCGCAGGCTTGGCATATCATCACGACGCAGTCGTGTATATCATCAAGGGCGCATTGCGCCCTTGTATCTCATCACGCGCCAGCGTGTATCTCCCTGCGGCTTGATGATATACAACACTTCGTGTTGATGATATGCAATTCCTGCGGAATTGATGATATACAAGGCTTCGCCTTGATTTATTTACAGAAGTGTGGTATAATAAACACACAAAGGCGGTGATTTTGTGAATGCAAAGAACAAGTCAAACAGTGAAATTGAAAGCTTGATTACGGACGCATCGTTTTCGTATAAACAACCTTGGTTTTATAATCACCCTTTTGCACTCAGATGTGAATTGGGGATAGGCGATTCCAATCGTGTATATTTAAAAAAAGCCAAGAAACGAGCTTTTGAAATATTTGATATTCTTTTTCAAAATCCGCCCGATGCTATATTTTTTGATCATTATATTGAAGATGTTTCTTCGTGGGATGGAATTAACGTCAATAATACCATTAGATATTTCAAACGGAATATAAAATTTCTTGCACAGCATGTAAACAAATATGAAAACACCATCGTATTCAACATTCCGCTTGACGAAGATGAAAAAGAAAATAATGTTCAAAAAAATCGTATTATATGCTATGCAGATTCCAAGTATCCTTACAAAAAAAGAGCAATAGAAAATTTTTCATGGGGATCAAGAACAGTACATTTTGTGTCTTTTGAAAACGAATGCATTTTAAGCATTTATGACGATAGAGGTTGTGATATTGTTTTTGCGACAAAAGAAAAAATGCGAGAATTTTATAACAAATTGAAACCGTATTTTCTCGAATATGATGCAGAAGAAATGTCGAGGCGTTTTAATGATTAAATGCTGATGACATACCAGACAC
>SVSG01000008.1 GCA_015064415.1 Oscillospiraceae bacterium
GTTTGTATTCATATGGATTTTGGCAATGCCAATCCTAAGGCATTGATTGGTGCAGTCAAGGCAATTGCCGAAACTAATCTTCCAATTTACCGCGTTATATTAGAATAATCGGACACCTTTTGTTCGCTTTTACCCCCGTTTGGACACCTTTTCACTCGTTTAAGGCAAACAAGAAGAGCACCGCGAAAGCGGTGCTCTTCTTGTTTGGTGGGAGCTTTAGAACGTGGATTCGGAAGCCCGTGCGTATCGCGTAGCGGCGCAAAAACGTGCCGGTGGCACGTTTTTAGGGCGTGGACTTTATGTGTGTTCGCACTGCCCGAGAGAACGCGTGGTCGCGCTTTGCGCGACTTTTCGGAACGCCGCGTGGTGGGCAAGCCGCAGGCTTGGTGGGCGAATAGCCGCGGCTTGTGAGGCCGCGGCATCACCCGTTTTTCGCTTTTTTTCGTTGACACCAAGCGTGAATTTGTGGTATAATTGCCTCATAAATAAACCTCTTGAAAAGGCGGTGATCGTATGGATCAAAGCTCCATCAAAATTCTTTGTATCGGGAATAGCTTTTCCGAGGATACAACGGCATACGTGGCGCAGATCGCCAGCTCTATCGGATTTTCCAAGGTGCTTGTGGCGAATCTGTACGTTGGCGGTTGCCCCATCGCCAAGCATTATGAAAATTGGCGCGAGGATCTGCCGTGCTATCGCTACGACAGAAACGACGGTACGGGGTGGCAGAGAACCACGGACGTGAAGATCAGCGACGCGATCCGCGAAGAGGAGTGGGATTGGATCTCGATCCAGCACGGCTCCTCCTACGGCGCGTGCTATACCGACGAGGCGTGCTACGCGGATCTACCTGCGCTCTTGCGCGAGGTCAAGCAGCTGGCGGGCGAAAAAACGAAGATCGCCTTCAATATGGCTTGGGTGGGCGAGCCCACACGCGATCGCCCCGAAATGCTGTTGTTTGACCGCGACCAGAAGCGGTATTACGAGGCGCTTTGCGCCGTCACACAGCGCGTGGTAGCCCCCACCGCTGGGCTTGATCTGGTCTGCCCCACGGGTACGGCGGTGCAAAATGCCAGAACGAGTAATCTTAACGGTCAACTGGACCGCGACGGCTTTCACCTCAGTCTCACGCACGGGCGCTATTTAGCGGGGCTCACCTTTCTGCGCGCGCTCACAGGTGCGGATATCTCGCACGTGACGTGGATGCCCGAGGGCGTGAGCGAGGCACAAAGGCAGTTGATGGTGCGCGCGGCGTTGTGCGCGGTTGAGATGCCCTTCGAAATAACACCGATCGAGTAAAACATCGTTTGAGGTCAAAGGAGACTATAATGCTTTCCAATTTTCACACACATACCACGTTTTGCGACGGAAAAAATACGCCCGAGGAGGTCGTGCTCTCTGCCATCGACAAGGGCTTTGCGGCGCTCGGCTTTTCGGGGCACGCGCCCACGCCAAGCGGCTCCGCATACTGTATGCGCGACGTGGCGGGGTATATTGCCGAGATCACGCGATTGAAAGAAAAATATCGCGGGCGCATGCAGATCTATCTTGGCGCGGAGGAGGATCTGATCGGTCCCGTAGAGCGTCGGCAATTTGATTATATCATCGGCTCCTCGCACTATTTTGTGGCGGGGGACAGATATCTTCCCATTGATTCCAACCGCGATCTCTTTCAAAAATGTCTGGAGCTGTTCGGCGGGGATCCGCTTGTCCTCGCGGAGCGGTATTATCAGGCCTTTTGCGATTACATCACCGCAAGAAAGCCGGATATCGTGGGGCACTTCGACCTGATCACCAAATTCGACGAGATGGGCGCGTCGCTCTTCTTGAAAAATCCCGCATACGAAAAAATAGCAGGGAAATATCTGCTGCAGGCGGCAAAAAGCGGCTGCCTTTTCGAGGTGAATACGGGCGCGATCGCAAGAGGCGCGCGGACCTCACCTTACCCGAGCGAGCAGCTTTTGCATCTGCTCAAAAAAGAGGGCGCGGGGCTGATCTTGTCCTCTGACAGCCATCAGATCGAAACACTGGACTATTTCTTTGCGGAAAGCAAAAAATATCTGTATGACATCGGTTTTCGGGAGCTGTATACGCTATTCGACGGCAAATTCGTGCCGTACGCCATCGCATAAGAGAGGGAATTATGAGAATACATCGTTTTTCCGTTATGGTAAATTGTAACCTGCCCGACGAGACGCTGATATCGGACAAGGTGCAGGACTTTGAAGAGCTTCACGAGGACCACGGGTGTCTGCTTTTGCCCGAGAGCTATACCGACACGGGCGCGCCCACGCGCCTTGTCATCAGCTGTCACGGCGCGGGCGATACGGTCACCACGGACGATGCGCAGGTGATGGGTCAGGTGATGACGCGCTACCTCTTAGCGAACGGTTACGCGGTGATGGATGTCAACGGTTTGCCGCAGACGTATGCCGCGAAACGCGACATTGACCTGCGCAATAACGTGGGCACGCCCATTGCGGTGCGCAGCTACGTGAAGGCGTATCATTACTGCATCGAGCACTTCAATCTCAAGCGTGAGGTGTTTGTGCACGGTGGCTCGATGGGCGGCATCAGCAGCACCAATCTGGTGCTTTGCGGCGCGATCCCCGTGATCGCGCACAGCGCCTTTTGCCCCGTGCTTGACACCTACAACGAGATCTTTTTGCACCCGTGGAGCGGCGGGCTTCCCAAGACCGCGCTTGCTAAAATTTACGGCTTTGAAACGGATGCAAACGGGGCATACATGTATGACGAGCAAAAGCTTTGCGGCTACAACCCCGCGCGAAACGGGCGGGCGAAGCACTATCCCGTTCCCGTCAAATTCTGGCATTGTGTGGACGATCCCGTGGTCTCCTTCGCGATCACGCGCGCGTTCGTGGATGCCATCAAAAAGGAGGGCGGCGCGGCATACCTGCGCGCGTTTCCCTACGGCGGGCACGAGCCACAGCTGGTGGGCAAGCCGATCGAAAACCCCTGCGGTAACACGCGCTTTGAGGGGGAAGAGCTGAAGATCCTGCCCGCCGTGGAAGAGGTGCTTATCTGGATCCGTAATTTTGATTGAATAGCAAAAAAGCACCTGCGTTTGCAGGTGCTTTTTGTTTGAAATTTATTTCGGCAGCTTTTCGTAAAGCGCCTCAACGATCAGTCTGGTGATGGCGGCGTGGCCCTTTCCGTTGGGGTGCAGTCCGTGGGTATCACGACCATACATATGACAGTTTCCCTTATTGACCTGAGAGTTGACGTGATCGATCACGTTTACCTCAAAATACTCGGCGAGTGCACGCAGAACGATGTTCGCCTTATTCAGACGCGGCTGGTTGCAGCTGTTGTGGTTGGCCTCTGCAAGGGTCAGCACAAAGACCTCGGCATTTTCGTATCTGGTCAGAATGTTTTGCAAGGAGAGCGCGTAAGCCGCCTCCCAGCAGATGAAGGTCTGGCCGGGCTTTATGGTGGAGGGGTCTGCGGGGTTGTAGCCCGCGGTTGCGGCAAGCTCCTTGACCTCAATGAACCACTCGGCCACGATCTCCTTTGTGGTGCGGGTATCGCTTTCGTTGGAAAGACGCTGGTACAGGTTGCCCGTGGGCAGTGCCGCGGTATAATCATTCTCCGACGTGGGGTTCACGCTGGAGGGGGAGTTGAGCATATCGTTGATGGCGTAGTACAGGAAAATGAGATCGGGGGTCTTGCCGTCATTGGTGGTGAGGTTGTAGGAGCGCGTCAGCATATTATCCTTCCAATCCTTGGAGGAGGTACCGTATACCTTGCCGCCGCTCCAGGAGTTGATGACGCAAAGATCCATGCCCGTATCCACGGAAAGCTTGCCCCAATAGGTCTTGGTGTAATCATACACGGTGGTGCCGATCGAGTAGTGGACGGCGTTGAGGGGAAGCGTGCTGTTGATCGCGCCGTTGTTCGTCACACCGCTGAAGGTGGAGATCGAATCACCGATCAGCGAGAAGGACTTGCCGGCAAAGGCGGCCTTCACGGCGGCCAGCTTCTTGGCATAGGCATCGTCGTCAGCGGCTTTCTTGGCGACCATTTCGTTGTAGGCGGCCTCGCTTTCATACGTGCGTTCAATTTCAAAGTCGAACAGCAGGGAATGGTCGGTGTAGGAGAATGCCGGATCGCTTCTGTTGTAGTAGTAATAGCCCACCACGTCCCAGTTGTCGATCATATACTTGGCGGGCGCGTATTTTTCCTTGCCAAGATCGTCCACGGTGCCCTTGGTCAGCACACGGGCGGGGATCAGGGTGTCATCGATGTGTCCAAAGCCCAGCGTTTCCTTATCGGAAAGCTCGATCTCGTACTCACTGAGATCTACCTTGATGAATTTGCGCACGGCGTTGGCGTTTTCGGTAAGGCCGTGTGCCTCGGCATTGATCTTGACCTCAATTTTGTCGGCGGGCTCTGCCATCTCGGCACGCAGCAAGCTCCAGGCATTGGGCAGGATGTAGATGCTGAAGATGAAGTCGCCGTTTTTGTCGGTCTCACCCGTGCTGAATACGGGGATAGTGATCGACTTTACGGTGCCGTTGCTGATGGCAAACACGTCGGTGCTGACAAGCGGCGCGTTGGCAAGATCATCGTAAGGATAAAAGCCCTTTTCGGTGCTTTCAAAGTAGGCCTTCATTTGCGCAAAAACGTCAGCAGGCATATAGTTTTCGGTTTTTGTGAACGGTGTGTCTGCGGGAGGATCTTGTGTAGGGGGTGTGGTGGTGCCGCCGCCACCGCTTTGATTGTTGTCATTGTTGGCGGGGGGCGTGCTGTCACAGCCAACAAACGTCATGCAAAGCGCCAGAAGCAGCGCGAGAAGGGAAAGCAGAATGCGTTTCATAGCAGATCTCCTTTTATAAGTTGATATTTTTATTATAAATAAATATCACGCATTTGTCAAGAGTTGTGTAACATATAGAAGGAATAAAGAAAAGCACTTGCCGTGGCAAATGCTTTTCTTTTCGGGATTATTTCTGCAGATTTTCGTAAAGCTCTTCCACGATCGCGCGTGTCAGTGCCGCATGGCCCTTACCGTTGGGGTGCAGGCCTGTGCCGTCGGCAGCATACATGACGCAATTTTCTCTCACAACGCCCGAGTTGGCCTGCTCTACAAGGCCAAACCCGAAGTACTCGGCAAGTGCGCTGATAATGGTGTTTGCTTTGGTCAGACGCGGCTGTGTGCTGCTGGTGTGATTGCGGTCAGGGAGCGTGACACAAAAGACCTCGGCATTGGGGTACAAGCGCTTGATGTTCTGCAAGGAAAGCGCGTAGGCGGCCTCCCAGCAAGAATAGATATTGCTCTTTCCGGCGGTATCGAAGGTGATGGTGTCGGGGTCTTCCGGATTGTAGCCGGCGGTTGCGGCCTCACGTTGCACCTCGGCAAACCACTCTGCCACAATTTCCTTGTCTGTTTTTGTTTTGTTTTCAGCCGTCAAGCGTTGATACAGATCGCCTGTGGGCAGGTTCCCCGTGTATCTGGATGAGGTCTTGTCCTGAATGCTGGAATAGGAGCTGCCCATATCGTTGATGCCGAAATTCAGCAGGATGAGGTCGGGGGCCTGCCCATCCTTGGCGAGGTTGTAGGAACGAAGCAGCATACCGTCCTTGCCTTCATATTTTGAAGGCCAGCCGTAGACCTTGCCGCCGCCCCAGGAGTTGATGACGCAAAGCTCCATATCGGTTTCGGTGGCAAGCTTGCCCCAGTAGGTTCTGGCGTAAGTGTAAACAGCACCGCTGAGGGTGTATTTGGAGTAAGCAGGATTTTTGGAAAGGCCGAGGTCGGGATCGTTCGTAACGGTATTGAAGGTGGAGATGCTGTCACCCATCAACGAGAGGTACTTGCCGGCGTAGGCGGCCTTTACGGCTGCCAGCTTCTCTGCGTAGGCGGCATCGTCATTGGCCTTCTTTGTGACCATTTCGTTGTAGGCGGCTTCGCTTTCATACGTACGCTCGAACTCAAAGTCAAAAAGCAAGGAGTTGTCGACGTAAGAAAAGCCCACTTCCTTTTCGGTATCGGCATCGATGGTGTGATCGTAATAGTAATAGCCGACTACGTCCCACTCATCGATCATATATTTGGCGGGAACGTATTTTTCTCTGCCAAGGTTGTCCACGCTGCCCTTGGTCATCACGCGTGCGGGAATAAGGGTGTCATCCGCATGTCCGAAGCCAAGTGTTTCCTCGTCGGAAAGCTCGATCTCGTACTCGCTGAGGTCCACCTTGATGAACTTGCGTACGGCGCTGGTGTTTTCGGTAAGACCGTGCTCGGCGGCGTTGATCTTGATCTCAAATTTTTCCATGGGATCCGCCATTTCGGCTCGCAAGCCGGCCCAGTCGTTGGGTAGAACATACATCGTGAAGGTGAAATCACCGTTTTTATCGGTTTCGTCCGTGCTGAATACGGGAATGGTGATCGACTTGACCACACAGTTGCTGATGACGAACACGTCGGTACAGACAAGCGGCGCCTTGCTCAGATCGTCATAAGGGTAAAAGCCCTTCTCTGTGCTTTCAAAATAGGTTTTCATCTGCGCATAAAAATCAGCGGGCAGATAGTTTTCCGTTCTTTTGAAGGTTGTGTCAGCGGGGGGATTTTGCGTAGGGGGCGTGGTGGTGCCGCCGCCACCGTTCTGATCGTTGTCGTTATTGACGGGGGGAGTGCTGTCACAAGCGACAAACAGCATCGAAAGTGAGAGCAGAAGTGCGAGGATACAAATGAGTGTGCGTTTCATAAGTATTTCTCCTTTAGGTAAAGATGATAGTTTAATTATATATCAAAAGATGTGTTTTTGTCAACTATCTATAAAGTAAATTTAAAAAAAGAGGGAAAAGTCTGAAATTTGCTTGACACGTGCGCGCGCGTTATGTTAAAATGGAGGAAATCGGGCAAAGACCCGCAAAAAGGAGGATCTGTGATGGATTTTTCGATGTGTCCCCGCGCCAAGCGCACCGTGCGCTTTGAGGGGAAATTTCAATTTGACGAGCTGAAGCTGTTCACGGTGGGCGGCGGCGAGCGTTTCGTGCGCGCGTTGCGCGTGCTTTGCCCCGCGCTCCCCGTGCGCACCGTTTCCCGTGAGGAGGCCAACGTGGTGCTGTCCGTATCCACGGTCTTTTCCTCGCAGAACGAATATTGCTATTTCCGCATTCTTGCAGACCGTATGGAGATCCACGCCCGCGACGAGATGGGCGCGCGCAACGCCGCCTCCATCTTGGCGCAGATCGTCCGCCCGAGTGGTGCGGGATTTGTATTGCCCTGCGGCACGGTAGAGGATTACCCCGACGCGCAGTATCGCGGCTATATGCTGGAAAGCTCGGGACGCAAGAACACCTGGATGGAGATGGACGTGATCAAGGAGCACATCCGTACGATGGCGCTGGCGCGTATGAACGAGGTGCAATTCCACTTTATGGAGGCCCCGGGCACCACGATCGAGCTGGATTGCTATCCCGATCTGCACGGTGACTACGAGGGCAACCGCAAATATAAAAAGGACGAGGTGCGCGACATGATCGCCTACGCCGAGGAGCTTGGCATGACGGTCACGCCCTTTGTGGAGATCCTTTCCCACTCGCGTGATTTCACCCAAGTTGCGGGCATCAACTGTGAGGGGGATGACGATCCCAAGCATATGTTTGCCGTGTGCCTTGGACAAGAGAAGACCTTTGAGGCGATCGAAAAGGTGCTGACCGAGGTCGCGGAGCTGTTCCCCTCGCCCGTTTTGCACATCGGCTGTGACGAATACGATATGCGCCGTACCTGCCCCTTGACCGCCTACTGGGACCGTTGCCCGCATTGCCTTGCCAAAATGAAGGAGCTGGGGCTCAGCTCGATGCGCGAGCTGTTCCACTACGCGCTGGAGCGCATCAATCAGATGGTCAACAAGCTGGGCAAGATCACGATGCTCTGGAATGCAGATATGAAGCCGGGCGAGCTGCCCGAGGCGCTGGAGCGCAACATGATCGTGCACTACTTCCGCTTCGACCATCCTTATGCCAAGGAGCAGATATACGAGCTGTATCCCGACGGCTACGTGGAGGACGGCTATACCGTGCTGAACTCTTATTATCCCAATACCTATCTGGATGACAGCGGCTATTACGCAACGGATATGACCATCAATCAGTGGTCCTGCTACCGCGAGCCCGCCGTGGCAAACGAGAATCGCGCCAAGCTTGTCGGCGGTTGCGTCTGTGCCTGGCAGGGCGTCAGCTTTGTCCGCACCATTCCGCCCTCCATTTTCCTGTTTGCCGACAGACTTTGGAACGCGAACGATACGGGCGTGCGCTATGATAACGAGTACGGTCGCGTGATCACAAGATTGCTCTTTGACGGCAAGCTGCCCGAAACGATGAACGTGTTCCGCGCAGTCGGCAGAATGCTGCCCCCGCAGCATCCCGAAAAGCTGGTGCACGTCAAGCACATTCAGGCACCGCTTGCTGAAATTCAGGAGATCAGAGCGGCACTCACCGATCTTGCCGCCACGGGGCACCGCCTTGCCGGTGTGTACGCCGAGATGGCAAAGGCCGCCGAGGAGCACGTGGCATCCCTTTCCGACGATCTTTTGCCGCTGGATCACACCCGCGCCTTCATTGGTTAAAATTTGGACACAAACTTAAAAATTCAGACACTTTTCGGGCGCGCCGCTTGACGGTGCGCCCGTTTTATGTTAAGATGAAATTACCAAAATCAAGGAGGCCGTTATGAGCTTTTCTATTCTGCCGCGCCCCAAGCGCGTAAAAGAGACCGAAGGGAAATTTCTGTTTGACACGCTGCGCGTATTCACCGTGGGAGAGGGGGAGACCTTTGCCCGTACGCTGAAGGCGCTTTTACCCGACGTGCGCGTGGAGAGCGCCACGCGTGAGGAGGCGAACGTGGTGCTGTCGGTTGCCACCGTTTTCTCCTCACAAAACGAATATTGCTATATCCGCATCCTCGAGGATCGCATGGAGCTGCACGCCCGCGACAAGGAGGGCGCGCGCAACGCCGCATGCATCCTTGCGCAGATTATGTGCCGTAACGGTACGAGTTTTTCGCTTCCTTGCGGCACTATCGAGGACTATCCCGACGCACAGTACCGCGGCTTTATGCTGGAGTCCTCCGGGCGCTCGTGGCTGTCGATGGAGCGCATCTATCTTTACATCCGCGAAATGGCGATGGCGCGCATGAACGTGCTGCAATTCCACTTTATGGAGGGCCCCGGCTGTACCATTCAACTGGATTGTTACCCCGATTGGCACGGCTACGGCCCGGATAATCTGAAATACAGCAAGGACGAGATCCGCGCGATGGTTGCTTATGCCGCAGAGCTTGGCGTGAGCGTGTGCCCCTTTGTGGAGGTCATTTCGCACTCCACCGAGTTCAATAAGGTCGCAGGCGTGGCTTGCCCCGGTGACGCGGAGCCGAATATGTTTGCCGTTTGCGTGGGACAGGAGCACACCTACGAGGCGATCGAGCGCGTGCTTGCCGAGATCGTGGAATTGTTCCCGGATCCCGTGATGCACATCGGCGGGGATGAGTACGATATGTCCGCCGTCAGCCCCCGCACCGTGCATTGGGATCAGTGCCCGCATTGCCGCGCGCTGTCCGAAAAAATGGGCTATACCACCTACCGTGAGCTCTTCTTTTACGCCGTGGAGCGCGTGAACGCCATCGTCAACAAGCTCGGCAAGGTGTCGATGCTTTGGAACGCCGACGTCAAGCCCTTCGAGGCGAATGCCCTTTCCCGCAATATCGTGATGCACTACTACCGCTGGGATAACACGCTGTGCAGGGAAAAGCATTACAACCTCTGGCCCAACGATTACGTGGCAGACGGCTTCTCTGTGCTCAATTCGCATTTCCCCCAGACCTATATGGATCTTCCCAATTATATGCGCTCCTACAAGCTGTGCAACTGGACGCACCTGACCGACCCGATGATCGCCCCTGAAAACCGCGCCAAGGTGATCGGCGGCTGTTGCTGTGCCTGGGATGATTTTCCGCATTTTGAGCGCACCATCCCGCCGGCGATCCTTCTTTTCGCCGACCGCCTCTGGAACGCAAGCGTTCCGCCCGTCGCTTATGACGACGCTTACGGTGCCGCGATGACGCACGTGCTGTTTGAGGGCAAGCTCCCCCAAGGGATGAACGTATTCCGCGCCGTGGGCGACGTTCTGCCGCCCTTGAAGAATGAGGCGCCGGTGCACTTCAAATACGTGCAGGCAGACCTTGCCGAGATCCGCGAGATCAAAGAGGCGCTCTCGGCGCTTGCCGACAAGGGCGACGCCCTTGCCGCCGTGTATGCCGGGATGGTCAAGGCCGCCGAGGACCACGTGGCAAGCTTACCCGCCATAGCGGGGCCCTTGAAGGAGACTGTCAAGTTTGACGGATAAAAGAAGAACGGCCGCCCTTGCAAGAGCGTGAACAAAGCAAAAAAGCACCCGTACGGGTGCTTTTTTGTTATTCTTGAAAAAGATCGGTGATAGAGGTGACGGCGGTGTAGCTGTTGACATCGGCGGGCACGTTGACGGCGAATTGAATGCCGTACTCATAACTTTCCGTTTGCTGCAGCTGGATCGTCGAGCCGTAGGCACTGGCGGCCACCTTGGCGCACTGTCGCAAAAGGCGCCCCTCAGCGTCAAACACCAGCTCGGAGCAAAGCGAGCTGTAATCAAACGTGGCACCCTCCAAAGCGAGTGCGGGACCAAACAGCGCTTCGACCTCGCCCTTTGCCTCCTCGGCGGGGGTAACACCGCTTACCGTAGTGGTGCCGTCCGGATTTTTGGTGACGGTGACCTCTTCATATTGGAAGGTGTCAAACAAAGTGACGTGAAATTTGGGGGCAATATAGTTTTGGCGCAAGAAGTCTATGTTCGGTAATTGAAAGTATTTCTTGGTCGAGGGGGCATAAAGCTTGCCATCCGCGTAAATGTGAAGAACGGTATTCGGATTTCCTGCGGCAAAGGAGATCTTGTTTTCCCCTTGCACAAAGCAAAGATCCGTTTCCTCTTGCATAAGCGTTTCGCCTTTGGTGACGGTCAGCTCGGTGGTGATCTTAACGCAGGCGTTGTTGTAATAAGTGCGCGCACGCGCGATGTGGGTCTCAAGCTCAGAGGGCTCTTCCTTGCTGTCTCCTCCCCCTTCGGTGGAGGGGGGCGTGTCCCCGTTATTGTTGTTCGTGGGCTCGTCCTTGCAGGCAAGCAGGAAAGTAAGGCAAAGCAAAAGGCACAAAATGAGTGCCAGCAGTTTTGTCAGTTTCATAGCATCCTCCTTTTCAGAAGCGGTTGAACCAGCAGCCGGGGTTGATCACGCGGGGATCGATGCCTCGAAAAGCCTCGTGCAGCTTGTTCATCTGTGTGGGGGTGAGCTTGCGCACGCTGTCGATCAGCGCGCAATTCTGCTCCATTTGTTCGGTGGTTTGTACGCCGAGTACGGCGGCGGAAACGCCGTCAAGAGATAACACGAAGGAGAGCGCCAGCACGGCGGGGGACATCTCAAATTCCTTGCAAAGATCGATGAATTTGTTGAGATAGGGAAGCGCGAAATCCATGCGCGGATCCAGCGTTTCGGGGGTGAGGAACACAAGCCCTTGCAAATACACGCTGCGCACAAAGATCATCATACCCGCGTCGGCCATGGCTCGGATGCCGCCGTCATCGATGCGCCCCCAGTCAAACACGTTCAAGGGGATCTGCACGGCATCAAAGCGCGAGGCGGCGATCTGCTTGTAATCGTGGCGGGAATATGCCGAGATGCCCGTCATGGCGATCAGCCCCTCTTTTTTCATTTCAAGGAAGGTTTCTCGCACCGTTTCGGGGGATCTTTCATAATCCTCGAAATTGTGGACCATCAGCATATCCAATTTTTCCACGCCGAGGTCACGCAGACACCCTTCGGTCTGGCGACGAATGTCGGCGCGCAATGCCGCGTCTGAGCTGTGGTCGAAAGGGCCGATCTTGGTGATCAGAAAGGGGCGTTTTTCGGCGGGAACAGTCCTCAGCCACGCGCCGATCACCTTTTGCGACTCGCCGTAATTGTTTGCGGTGTCCAGCGTGTTCACGCCGCGCGAGAGGGCAAGATCCAGAAGGGAAAAGGCGTATTCCTTCGTTGGCTTTGCGGTGTGGTCACCGAGGCCGTAGTCCATACCAAGCTGTACCGTACCCAGCTGAAAACGCGAAAAGTCGATACCGTTATGCGAAATATACTGCATTTTGCACCTCACCAGATCGTCCAGCCGCCGTCCATCACAAGCGTGGCGCCCGTCACGTAGTTGGCGGCATCCGAGGCGAGGAACGCCACGGGCCCCTTGATGTCATCCTCGTTTGCCCAGCAGCCAAGCGGGCAGTTTTGGATGTAGGTCTCGACGAATTTTTTTGTTTCGGGATCGTCGGAAAGTCCGGGATTGTAGCCGCCGGGGGCAACGCAATTCACGCGGATGTGATGCTTGCCATAGCGGCCTGCCATGTATTTGGTAAGCCCCACCATTGCCCACTTTTCCGTGGTGTAGTTGACGGGCTGATCCCCCATCGCCTCGGGGTAGAAGGGGAAATGCGGGCAATCCAGCCCGCGCATCGAGCTGATGTTGATGATACTGCCGCCGCCCTGCGCGATCATATAGGGGATGACTGCTTGCGAGAGCAGGATCTGTCCGTTGAGGTTGACCTCTGCGGAGTCGCGCAGCTTTTCACGCGTGGCGGTTGCAAGCGAAGTCATGTTGCGGCGGTCCACCGCGTTGTTGACCAAAATGTCGATTTTCCCGTACCGTTTGCCCACTTTTTCGACAAAAGCGGTGATGGAATCGTCATCGGAAAGGTCAAGCGCCATTCCAATGGCCTCGTGCCCCTTTGCACGAAGCGCGGCGGCAAGCTCCTCGCATTTTTGCTCATTGCGGGAGGCGATCACCACCGTGGCGCCCATTTCACAAAGCCCCTCGGAAATGCCCGCACCGTAAAGCCCGCGGCCGCCCGTGACGATGGCCACACGCCCTTCCAGTGAAAACAAGTCTTTTGCGTTTCTCATAAAAAACCTCGTTATTTCGTAAAGGTGTACCGCGAGGCACCCGTTTGCTCGTCGTAGGAAAGCATTTCAAAGCGTGCACCGCACGCGGTGGCAAGCGTTTGCATCACCGTTTCGGTGGAGTAACGGAACCAGGCGCAGACCTCACGCCCGATGTTGTGCAGGTGCCTTACGGCGGGGCAGTAGGCGATCTCTACGGCAAAGCCGTCGGCACTTTTCGTGATGGTCAGCGCGTCCTCTGCCTTTTCCTTGCGATAGGTGTCGCGGATCAGCTCTTCGATACCGTCAAGGCCTTTTTGTGCGATTTCGAGGTGGGCGTACACGTGTTTTGTGTACTGTTCAAGATATTCGCGCACGGCATCCGTGCCGTATTTTTCACCAAGATAGCGCAGTCCGCGATTGGTCGAGCTGTGGAAGTCGCGGTGGAAGTATTCATTATCTCCCGCACGGCGGTCCATGATCTCGGTGTCCTCGTCAATGATCACCCGCCCGTCAAAAAGCTTGGGATCGGTGATCAAAATCGAGCAGGCGGCCTTGTCCACGTCGGTGAAATCATAGGTGTAGTCCAGCCCCACCTCGGCTACGGCGGCGCGGTAATGGTCGCAATGCAGGCAGTAGTCGTGATAAGGCGTGATGCCGATGCTGTCCTTCAGCGCGAGAAGGCGTCCTTTGGAGGGGCAGCGGTGCATTTTGATCTTGAAAAAGCCGCGCTTTTCGTTTAAGTACATCGTGAAATCGGCGGCCTCCTCGTTGAGCGACCCCGCCCAGTAGGTGAAGCACCCGCGGATGCCCTCTTTTTTCACGAAATTAACAAGCGGAATGCCTTGGCCGTCCGGCTTGAACAGATACGTCCAGAAGCGGTCGACCTCCGCGCGCCCGTGGTGCTCTTCCAAAAAGCTGAAAAGCTCGCTGTAAGCGGGGATAAATTCGGTACAGGAAATCATAATTACTCCTTTGTAAAGGTATATTTGGCGGCACCCGTCTCTTCGTCATAGGAAAGCATGGTAAAGCCAAGCCCCGCCTCGCGTGCGATGGTCTGCATCACGGCCTCGGTGGAGAGCGGGAACCACTCGCACACCTCGCGTCCCGTCGCGCGCAGGTGGCGCACGGCAGGGCAGTAGGCGACCGTTACGGTCATTTTTGTGCCGTCATTTTTGATGCTCAGCGCGTCTTCGGCCTTCTCCAAAAGGTAGGTGCTTCGGATCAGATCCTCGATGGCGGCAAATCCGCGCATCTTTGCATTCGCAATGACCTTGGCGTACACGTTTTTGGCATAACGGGTGAGGTAATCTCTCACCACGGCGGTGCCGTGTGTCTGCCCCACGTAGCAAAGTCCCATATTCATCGAGCTGTGAAAATCGGGGTGAAAATACTCCTGCTCGCTCGACTTGAATACGCGTGTTTCGGTGTTCTCGTCAAAGATCACGCCGCCCCGGAACACCTTGGGATCGAAAATGAGCGACGAGCAGGCGGTCTCGTCCGCCTTGGGGTAAATTTTATAGCGCTTGAGCCCCACCTTCTCAAGGGCAGAGTCATAGCAAGCGCAATGCAGGCAGTAATCGTAATAAGGGGTGATGCCGATCTTTTCCTTGAGCTCCAGCAATCGGCCCTTGGAGGGGCAATGCTGCATTTTGGAAAGATACCAGCCCGCTTTTTCGTTGAGGTAAAGCTCGCAATCGGAGGCCTCCTCGGAAAGCGTGCCCGACCAGTAGGTAAGGCATCCTCGGATGCCTTCCTTTTCAATGAAGTTGATCAGCGGAATGCCCTTGCCGTCCGGCTTGAACAAAAAGTACCACAGACGGTCGACCTCATCGCGCCCGTAGCGCTCGTCAAGAAAAGAGAACAGCTCGCTGTAAGCGGGGATAAATTCGGTACAGGAAATCATGCAAAACTCCTCCCGTTATGGGGTTAATGTATCAGATCTTCACTTTGCCGATCGCTTTTTTGACGTGGCAGGGGGCATCCGCGTGACAACCGGGGGCGTGCGCGTCCTCGGGGAAAAGGACGAGGAAATCCCCCTTCACAAGTCGCACGGCGCAACAATCCGCATCCGTGTCGGCAAGCAACGCGTCAATGTTGGGATCGTAGGGTCTGGTGACGTTTTGGAGCGCATCGGTGCGCTTGACGTAAACCGTTTCGCATCCGTCTATCATTACCATCACGTCAAGGTAAGCGCGGTGTGCCTCGGTGAGGGCACCTGTCATTTCGTGGGTGTCATATTCCGCGCAGTTGAGGTATACGTCATCACCTTCCACGTCCATGCGCCCCGTTTGGTAGGTGGCGGCGTGAAGTGTCTCGGCGGCCTTGACGGCCTTGACGATGCCCGCGTTGATCGCGGCGTAGCGCGACACGTTTTCCAATTTATCTAAAATCATTTTACGCCTTCAGCTCACCGATGCGGATCATCTCGGCGCGCACGGTCTCAAGGAGCTCGGGCGTCACGTCGGGGTTGTAGTCGGGGGAGAATTTGCCCTCACAGCCAAGCAGGTTCATGGCGGCGCTAAAGGAGGGCCAGAGGTTGTGTGCGACAAAGAAATCACGGAACGCGACGATATTGTTCATATGCACGGCGGCGGTCTCGCGGTCGCCCTTGTTCAACGCCTCAAAAAGCATTTTGGTGTTGTAGGGCGTGCAGGAAAGCATGCCGTCAAGACAATGGTTGATGCCCCAGCCGTAGGATACGTCAAAGGTGTCAAGACCCGAGTATACGGTCATGAAATCCTCCGGTACGTCGGGGTTGAGCTTGAGCTTGCGGAACATCTGCGTGTCTGCGGACTTGATGCCGACGAAGTTCGGCACGGTCTCCAACAGCTCCAGCACCATATCGTAGGTGATCTTTGCCTGCGTCACGGGGGGCAGATCGTAGATCATAAAGCCGTGCTTGGTGGCGGCGGCCACGGCGCGGAAATAGCTCATCATCTGCGCGCGGTTGCACACGCTGTAATAGGGGGCGGTGAACACGAACGCGGTGATGTCAAGGTCCTCCATCTTGGCCATGCGGGCCTTGGCGCGTGCGATCGAGGTGTCCATCGCGCCCACAAACACGGGCACGCGGCCTGCGGCGGCCTCCACGGCGGCCTTTGCCACGTCGCGGTATACGTCCTCACGGATGAAGGCCTGCTGACCCATGGAGCCCATGCAAAGCAGCCCCACGGCGCCGGCGCCGATCTGCTGCTCGATCTGAGTTTTGAAGCTACTTACGCAAAGCTCGCCGTCGGCGGTGAGGGGAGTGCCGAGTGCGGGAATAAATCCGGGTTTCATAAAAAGTCCTCCAAATATAAATATTTACGGCTTTATTGTAACACAAAAAGCCCCGCTTGTAAATAGCAAAAAGAGACGTATTCCAAGCGAATGCGTCTCTTTTTTATTCAGGGAAGATTGACCAGTAGTACGCTTTGCACCTCTCGCTCTTTGCCGTCGGAGGGGGCGTTTTCTATCTTGAAATCATCTTCGCTCTTCATGACAAAGGTGGTCGAGCCGCCGCCGTCAAGGCAGAGCACCGTCACCACGTCCAGCTCCAGCTCGGCATAGATCTGGGCAATATCGGCATAGCTGGCACCGGCGGACTGCGCGGAGCGTCCATCCACGCAGACGATCACCACGCTGCCGTCGGCGCAGACCCCGACGGTGGTGAGGGGGTTAAGCACGGTGGATCTGGCATAGAACTTGCCGTTCTGGATGATCAGCTTGTGGCCGCCCACGGCGAAATTCAGCTTGCCCTCATAAACGTCGGCATATTTCATCGCGTTGGAAATGACCGCTTCGCCCTCATTCGTTACGCCAAACCACAGGTCCTTGTGGCTGGTGGAGGGAACGGGGCGTTGCATGACCGTGCCGTCAATGATGCAGGTGCCGGTGGGCAGATTGGTCTTGTGAATGTCGAAAAAGCCTGCGTTGACGGCGATTGCCACGTTTTTGCCGCCCTGCGTTGCCGTTTTTGCCTGCGCGGAGGTGGTGGCCACCTCGCCCGCGGGCGGCGCGGTCAAGGCAAGATAAGGAACAAGCGCCGGGGAGATCACCGCGATGTAAACGTCCAGATTGTCGCCGTCGGCGCGCGTGTAATTGCGACGAATGTAGGAAAGCCCGTCGGCAAGCGCCGTTGTTTCGGAGCCGTCAAGCACCAATTCCGCCGCAAGATCCTCCTCCTGCCAGACGTAATGGAAAAGCGGCTCCTCGATCACGGTTTTCTTTTCCAGATACTCCAGCACAAAGCGATTGACGGCAGAGAAGGCGTTTTGGGCGGTATCCGCGCTCAGGTACACGTGCTGATTGCCACCCGACATCTCTTTGGCGGAAATGCCGTAGCGGATCCCATAAGAGAGGGGGCCGAAATTCCCCACAAAAATCACGTTTTCTCCACCCGTTAGGGCACTTTCTTCCAAAACGGGGAGGTCAAAGCCGAAGGATTTGGCAATCTCCTCTTTCAGGTATGCGGCGCTGTTTTTCGCTTCAAGATCGCACACAATGACAAAGCTTTCCAGCGCGGCGCCGTTGAGCGTCGGGGCAGCAGGCGGCGTGCTCCCGTCGGTTGTCCCGCCTCCTCCGTGATTCGAAGAGGGCGGTGCGGGGGTGTCACACCCGCTAAGGGCGGCAAGCAACAAGGTGAAGATCAAACAGAAACACAAAAGGTGTTTTTTCATCACAAGCTCCTTTCAAAAGGGGTGACTTCATTATAACATTTCCTGCCCCCGATGTCAACCGAAAATCAAAAAAGGAGCACAGCGTGCTCCTTTTTTGTTGACATTAATAGATATTGCGTTTCTTGCGACGGACGGCAAAAAAGATGATAAATCCTGTCATGGTGCCAAGAATGACGCCGCAGATGGCGTAAATGCCGCCGCTTACGGAAATGTCGGATTTCAGCTCCTCCCACAGGTTGTTCAGCAGCAACAGCTTATCTCCCTTGAGGTTGCGGTAAGAGGAGGTCTGGACCTCGTTGCCGTCCACGTCCGTGGTGACGTACATTTTTTCGTAGCCGTCATCCTTGATGTCGTTCATGTACGCGACGTACTCCTCGTCCTCGACCACCAGCTTGTTGGGCGAAGCGTAATAGGTGTACTCCGCGTTGGCGATGGCGGGCTCTGCCGTCAGCATATAGTTGATGTAACGCTCGGCCACCGTTTTGTTCTGGCTGGAGGCGGGCACGCACATGGCGTCCACGTAAAGGTTGGTGCCCTCGCGCGGGTAATAAAACTCCAGATCCTCGTTGTTTTCATACATCGTGAGGTAGTCGCCCGCGTAATATGCCGCGATCGCCGCGGAGCCGTTTTCCATCTTGTTATAGATCTCGTCCATAACGTAGCCCTGCAGGATCGGCTTTTGCTTTTTCAGCTCCTCCAGCGCTTGGCGCCAGATCGCCTCGTCATCCGTGTTGATCTGATCCCAAAGGCCGAGGTTATACATCGCGGAGCCAAAGGCGTCGCGGGAGTTGTTGAATTGCAGGATATTGCCCTCGTACTTCTCGTTCCACATCAGATCCCAGGAGCCGATATCCTCCTCGTCCACCATGGTGGTGTTGTAGATGATACCGATCATGCCGTACAGATAGGGCACCGAGTAATCGTTGTAGCCGTCACCGTTTTTGTCGGGGTCGTAATCGGCGTTCTGGAAATCGGGCAGGATGTTGCCGATCTCGGGGATGTTGCCGTAGTCCAGCTTGGCCAGCAGCCCCTCGTCAATGAGGCGCTCGATCATATAATCGGAGGGGACGATGACATCGTAATTGACGGAGCCGGAGGAGATCTTTGCATACATCGTCTCGTTGCTGGAGAAGGTGGAGTAATTGACCTTGACGCGCTCGCCGTAGGTCTCGTAGTACCATTCCTCAAACATATCGTTGACGGGAAGGGTGCCCTCCGAGCCGTCGGAGAGATATTCACCCCAGTTGTAGACGTAAAGTGTGGTGATGCCGCCACTTTCGCTGTCACAGGAGGTGAGAGCGGGCAACAGCACCGTGCAAAGAAGCGAAAGGGCCAAAAGGGCGGTGAAAAGACGCTTTTTCATCATTTCGTTCCTCCTTTGCCTTTCTTTTTGCCGCCTGCAAAATTGACGGCGATGAGGATCAGCAGGATCGTGAGCACAATGATCGAGCAAAGTGCGTACATGCTGAATTTCACGTTATGCGAGGTCTGGTTGTAAACGTAGAGCGGCAGGGTCTGGAAATCGGGGGAGCTGACGAAGTGGCTGATGACGAAATCGTCCAGCGACATCGTAAAGCCAAGCATCAGTCCCGAAATGATGCCGGGGATGATCTGGGGCAGCTCTACCGAGAAAAAGGCGCGTGCGGGGGTGCAGCCAAGGTCCTGCGCCGCCTCGGAAAGCGACTTATCCAGCTGCTTGAAGCGGGGCATGACGGAAAGCAGGACGTAGGGCAGGTTAAAGGTCACGTGCGCGACCAGCATCGTGCCGAAGCCAAAAAAGCTTTTGGCGTGCAGAATGCCCGCAAGCGTGACGAAAAGCAGCATCATGGAAACACCGGTCACGATGTCGGGGTTCATCATGGGCACGTTGGTCATGGAGTTGACTGCCCCCTTGATATAGCGGTTGCGCATGCGGTGAAGACCCAGCGCGCCGAAGGTGCCGATCACCGTGGCAATGAGCGACGAGGAGATGGCAAGAATGAGCGAGTTCATGAGCGAGGAGAAGGCCTCCTCGTCCAGGAACAGCTCCTCGTACCACGCGGTGGTAAAGCCGGTGAACTCAGCAAGACTGCCCGCCTCGTTAAAGGAGAACAAAATCAGTACCGCAATGGGGATGTAGAGCAGGAAGAAAATGATGCCGATGTAGCATTTGGAAAGGATTTTCATTTGGCAGGCCCTCCTCTCTTCACGGTGGCGACGGGGTCGGTGCCATCGTTGGAAAAGCGGTTCATCACGCCGACGGAGATGAGGATCAGGATCATCATCACAAGCGAGATGGCAGCCCCCACGCCGTAGGTGGAGGTGTTCTGGAACAAGCGCTCGATGGTATCACCGACAAGGTCGATCTTGCCGGCGCCCAGCTTTTGCGAGATGTAGAAGGTGCTGATCGAGGGCACGAACACCATGGTGACGCCGGAAATGACGCCGGAGGCGGTGAGGGGCATAATGACCTTCGTCATGGTTTGCCAGCCGTTGCAGCCAAGGTCATACGAGGCCTCGATATATCTTTGGTCCAGCTTTGTCATCGACGTGAAGATCGGCAGGACCATATAGGGCAAAAAGTCATAGACCATGCCGAGAATGACGCCGAAATTGGTGCCGACGATGGGGAGCTTTTCAAGCCCCATGCTCTCCAGCAGGGAGTTGAGCAGACCGCCGTTGTCAAGCAGGGCCATCAGGGCATAGGTACGGATCAGGAGATTGCACCACATGGGCAGCATCACCATCACCATCAGGATCCGTTGTGTGCGCGCGGACTGTCTGGACATGAAATAGGCAAGCGGATAGCCGATCAGAAGACAGACCACGGTGGCGATCAGCGCGAAGGCGATCGAAAGAATAAAGACGTTGCCGTACTGTGCCAGCTCAGCGATGTTGGAAAAGGAAAAGCTGCCGTCGTTTCCGCGGAAGGCAAAGCCAAGCACGAAAAGCAACGGGGCCACGATGAACATGACCACCCAGACGCTGTGGGGCACGGCGGCAAATTTCTGAAACGCGTTCTTGCCCCTCATTCTGCCTCTTCCTCCTCGGGATCACCCAGATGATCCATCTCGTCGCTGAAGGTGGAATAGTCACCGAACTTGCCCGAATACTCGGACTTTTTCATGACGTGGATGGCCTCCGGCTCGATGTAAAGGCCGATCAGACTGTTCTCAGCCACAAAGTCGGAGGTCTCCAGCATCCATTTGAAGCCGTCCACGTCCACGATGATCTCGTAATAATCCCCCTTGAAGGTGACGGAGGTCACGTAGCCCTGGCACATGCCCTTTTCGACGGGAACCACGTCCACGTCCTCGGGGCGGATGACCACGTCCACGGGCTCGTTTTTCTGGAAGCCGCCATCCACACATTCAAAGGTGTGGCGGGCAAAGCGCACCTTCCGGTCCTCCAGCATCACGCCGTCCACGATGTTGGACTCGCCGATAAAGTCGGCGACGAAGGCGTTCTGCGGCTCGTTATAAATATCGGTCGGCGTGCCGATCTGCTGGATCTTGCCGTCCGCCATGACCACGATGGTGTCGGACATGGTCAGCGCCTCCTCCTGGTCGTGCGTGACGTAGATGAAGGTGATGCCGGTCTGCTTCTGAATGCCGCGCAGCTCCTTTTGCATATCCTTGCGCAGCTTGAGGTCAAGCGCACCAAGGGGCTCGTCCAGAAGCAGGACGCGGGGCTTGTTGATGAGCGCGCGCGCAATGGCAACACGCTGCTGCTGACCGCCCGAAAGGGTGGAGATATGGCGCTTTTCAAAGCCCTTGAGGTTGACCATTTTCAGCATATTCTCTACTTGCTCGCGGATGCTTTCCTCCGTGATGCGCGGCTTCTTGAGGCGAAGGCCAAAGGCCACGTTCTCATATACGTTCAAATGGGGGAAAAGGGCATATTTCTGAAAAACGGTGTTGACCTGACGTTGATAGGGCGGCACGTCGTTGATACGTTTGCCGTCAAAGGTTACATCGCCCGTGTCGGGTGTTTCAAAACCGCCGATGATACGAAGCGTGGTGGTTTTTCCGCATCCGGAGGGGCCAAGCAGAGTGATAAACTCCTCGTCGTGGATGTCCAGATCGATGCCGCACAAAATCTGCTCGCCATCGAAAGATTTACTGATGGACCTCAGCTCGATAAGCGTGTTGTTCATTCCGCACATAACTCCTTCGAAACAAGAACTTCGCATTTTGCGCGCGCACGAGACGCGCGTACATCGCGATACACGTTATTGTAGCAGAAAGTGTCGCAAAATGCAATAGTTTTTATAAAAAAAGTGGAAATATCCGCGATTTGGCACGATTTTCGGGCAAAATTCCGTATTTTTCCCGATTTTTTTGCCAAAATCGCGCGCTTCCTTCAATATTCTTTGAAATCCTCTCAAATCCTCAGTTTATTTTGCGTCTGTCCCCGTGGCGCTCCTCGCCAAGAAAGGTGCGGGCAAAAAGCGAGGCGGAAAGCACGGTCAGCGTCACGCTTTCCCCATGGCGCAAAAGCAGGGTCGCAGAAAAGCAAAACAGCGCGAAAAGCGAGAGGTAGGAGCAGACGAGGAGCACGCGCGCGGCGCGTGCCTCTTCCAAAAGCGGCGTGAGAGTGCCGCCAAGCACGCGCCAACCGTCAAAGCCGCATACGGGCAAAAGATTGAAGAGCCCGAGCGAGAGGGTGGAGGCAAGTAACGCGCGCAAAAAAAGGTTGGAAAAAGGGAAGAGCAGGGCGGCAAGCAAAAGCGAGGCGGCGGGCCCCGCCGCCGCTAACAGTACCTCCGCACGGTAGGAGGGGAGCGCCCCTTGCGGCAGGATGCGCGCGCCGGGTACGTCCAGCTCCAACAGGCGCAACCGAATGCCGAGCAATTTTGCCGCAAGCAGGTGCCCGCACTCGTGGATCGCGGCGGCGATCACCGTGGCGGGAAAAAGCGGGTCGCGGCTGAGCAGCATGGCGGAAAACAGCAACACCGCCCCCGGGGTTATTCTGATCTTCATCTCATCACCTCGCCAAACCTTATGCAAAAACAGCTTGTCACGTGCAATTTTGCAAAAAAGTCTATGCAAACGTAAAAAATTATGTTAAAATGATAAAAAGGAGGGGACGTATGAGAAAATTTCGGATTTTAGCGCTCTTTCTTTTGCTCGCGCTTTTTTGCCCTTTGCTTGGCGGTTGCGCCAAGACGGATGTGGCGCACCTGCGCCTCACGGTGCTGGACGTGGGGCAGAGTGATTGCATGCTGCTTTCCCTGGGCGAGCGGCACATGCTGATCGATACGGGCACCTCCGGCGAGCGCGCGGCCGTGCTTGGTGAGCTTGCGGCACGCGGTGTGGATAAGCTTGATTTCATTGTGGTGACACACCCGCACGAGGACCACTACGGCAATGCGCGAATTTTGCTTGAAACTCGACCCGTTGGGGCACTAATTGTCTCAAATGCCGTTTCTCCCGACGTGGGATACAGCATGGTTTTAGAGGCGGCGGAGCGTGAGAAAACAGAGATCAGAGTTCTCTCTGACGGGGAAAGCTTTTCCTTCGGGGAGGCGGTCTGCGAGGTGTTTTGCGCCATGCCCGACGATCCGGAGGGGAACAACGCTTCGCTTGTTTTGCGCGTGCGCTTCGGTGATTGTATGTTGCTTTTCATGGGGGATGCCGAGGCCGCAGCGGAGGAGATCTTATTATCCCGCGAAACGGGATGGAATTGCGACTTTCTGAAGGTTGGTCATCACGGCTCGCGCACCGCCTGCTCGAAGGATTTTTTGCAGGCGACCACGCCCGCGATCGCCGTCATCTCCTGCGGCGAGAATAACGATTACGGCTTTCCGCACCGCGAGGTGCTGACAGGACTTGAAGAGGTCGGCGCGGAAGTTTTCCGTACGGACGAGCGCGGATTTTTGAATTTTGTATGCGACGGAAGGACCGTCACTTTTGAGGAATGAGGTGGACGTATGTCACAAAAAAACCTACCCGTTGGGCGGTTTGCACCCACGCCAAGCGGTCGATTGCATCTGGGAAACCTGATGTGCGCGATGCTGGCGTGGCTGTCGGCAAAGTCGCGCGGCGGCAAATGTGTGTTGCGCATTGAGGATCTGGATGCCGCACGTTGCCCCTTCATGGGGGAGAACACCAAATATCTGTTGGACGATCTTGCGTGGATGGGGCTCACCTTTGACGGCGAGGTGCTCTGGCAGTCTCAGCGTACCGCGGTCTATGAAGGGTATTTTGAAAAAATGCGCGAGGCGGGTTTGATCTATCCTTGCTATTGCTCGCGCGCGGAGCTTCACGCGGCAAGTGCGCCGCACCTGTCGGACGGCGTGCCGCTCTATGACAGAAAGTGCCTTTTGCGCGCCGAGCGGGGCGAGGCACCCCCTCCCGGCCGCAAGCCCGCCATGCGCCTGCGCGTGCCGGATCGTGATATTGCTTTTTGCGACCTGCTGCAAGGAGAGTATACCGAAAATTTGGAGCGCGAATGCTCGGATTTCGTGGTGCGCCGTTCGGACGGCGTGTACGCCTATCAGCTGGCGGTGGTCGTGGACGATGCGCTTTCCGGTGTGAATGAGGTGGTGCGGGGCAACGATCTGCTTTCCAGCACGCCGCGCCAGATGTATATTCAGGAGCTGCTCGGCTTTTCGCATCCCGCCTACGCCCATATTCCGCTTTTGACGGATGGCGAGGGCAGACGTCTTTCCAAGCGTGAGGGCGACGGTTGCATGGAGCGTGTGCGCGAGGTATATCCCGATCCCGCCCCCGTCATCGGGGCACTTGCGGCGGCTCTCGGGCTGATCCCGTCACCCGAAAGCATGACCGTGGCACAGCTGTTGCCGCTGTTTGACTGGGAAAAGATCCCGCGCGATGCCATCGCCTTGCCGCAGGGATTTTAATAAAAAAGGGGCAAAAAGATATTTCCAAAAAACTTGAAAAAACTTTTGAAAAAGGGCTTGACAACACGAATGCTTTCTGCTATAATATTAGCGTTGCGCGGATATGGCGGAATCGGCAGACGCAAACGTTTAAGGGGCGTTCGGGTAACTCCGTGTGAGTTCAAGTCTCACTATCCGCACCAACTTATGTTGCCTAAATAGATGCAGGCAGCGAAACCCCAGAAGCCAAGCGGCTTCTGGGGTTTTTCCATGCCAATTTTTGATTGTAAAATAAAAAGATGCAAATGCCGATTTTCGCGCGCTGATAGGGACATGAACCATTACGCCATACACATTACATAAATTTCCCGATGCAATAATACAACATTTTTTCTGTTTTTGGTATTGCATTTTTTCTGAAACTGTGATACAATATTAATGCACAACAAGTGGTGTGTTTTAGCATATCACGACACCAAGCGGCTATTGGCGTAGCCGCTTGGTGTTTTTTTATGCGGTGTAGCATGTGTTATCCGTATAGAACGGTTATATCATCGTGAGCTTCATAAATCGTGCGACCATCAAATATTTTAGCTTTTTCAAATTCATTTACACAATCAGCGTTGGTTTTTCCGTGACATTTGAAAATATAGTTTCCATCTCCAAAGCACTCAAAAATCACGAACTCGACTTGTGTGGGATCCGCTTCGTACGGTTGCGATTCCATGAAATATCTTTTGCCACGATATTCATATTCTTTTTCAGGACCGCCCATTGTTAGTAAATCATTGATAAATTCACTCAAAGTATTTCCCTTCATCTATGTTTACCCCCTTGAAGAATTTTTTGTATTTTTGATACTCGGCACGATTTAATTTGCGCTTTTCTGTTGTTGGATCATTGTGATAATCAATGCCGGGCTTTTGCTGAATGTGGATATGCAAAACATCACCTTTCCCCAATGATTTTTCGTGATGATATCCAATTTCCAATACCACTTCGTGATTGGAATTGTATTCACGATATTGGTGAAAAATATTGTCCTTGTCCAGCAAAACATAACTTGAACTTGAGTGCGCTTCCTCGGGCAATTTTAACGATTTTGAAGAATCCATTGGTTTTAATACTTTAACACCATCAATTTTTCCAACGGTATTATAAGTGTACGGAACAGCATTTCCGCTTGCAAAAGTGCCGCGCCCACCCATATCAGCGTACCACCTTTCTGGATTCCATATAATCGATAGGGATTATATTTCCTTCCATTTCTGCAAAAGGTGTACCAAAACAAATGATCTGCGAAGGCGCAATTCTTTCAAGCAGTGTATTATAGCCACGCAAAAAATGAAGTTTGTTTTGCTTGCAACCGATCATTCCGATTGCAACGATTGAATTCTGTTCTACACCGTCAAAACAAAATTCAAAGCTTTGAGCAAGTCCCCAGCTTACTGTCGGTATAACGGTCAATCCCTTGCTTTGCCAATATGCCCCTACCCAACGATTTTTGGCAACGCTTTCAAGCTGTCGCCACAAACTCATATCACTATAAGTGGAGAAATCGGGAGAAAGTAAGAAGGCATATTGAGAGTATCGGGATAACGTGCGATCCGGATTGTTGTATATGCCGCTAAAACGGTAGTCATCCACGAAAAAGTGAACGCCCTTTTCAATGTTTTCGGGGCGGTCATTTGCTCTTGTATCGGAGCAGGCGACCAATTTGATATTTGATGTATCAAGTTCTTGCTTGTGGATAAGCGGAATCTCCCATTTACCCACCGTTGCGAATTCATTTCGCATAAAAAGAGGGTTGTCCCTCATATTTTTAGAAGTCATATGTTTTAGTGCCTCCAACACTTTTGAAGTTGTATGGAGACAAAGCGCTGTCGAAAGGTTCTTTGTATGAGCTTTATCTCCAGAACGGGAAACCACTTTTCAATCTTAAACTTGTAAATATTATAAGTATGAGAGTGGTTGACCGGCAATGCGGTCTACTATTAAAGCGCACTTCAGAAAGGGTAGGCCAAAACAGCACTTTTTTGCACAACAAGTGGCGTGTTTTAGCATACCCCTACTGAATAAAGGTGGGTGAACTATTCGATTTTGAGCATCAAAGTATTGGCGTACAATGATGCTTACATTAAACATCCATAGCGACCGCCTCCTTTAAGTAAATATTGCGTTGATAGCTTGCCGCTTCGAGAGATACTCCGCATTTTTCTACGATCTCCTCAACGGTCATGCCCTCTACGCGATCCTTTGGAATCATGAACTCCCCTGCAAAGCATTTTGCCTGCCATTCAGGATCCTTAAAGGAAGGGATTTTCGCATTATCGTATGTTCTTGTCAGGGTAAATCCGCAGAAGCAAAGCATAAAGAAATGGCCGATCTCATGTGCGATGGTCATGCGATCGCGACCTTCGCCATTGCAAGCACGCTCATAAATCGTTTGCTTGATGCGAATGTGTCCAGTCGTAATATCGGTTTGCGCATGCTCGTTCCATGGCAGCTCATCATCCTCTACAATCTCATAATCGAAATTGGGGAAGTGAACGGTCATGAAATCGAGAAGCGTTACAATAGGGAAATGGAGCTGATCCATGTCACCAAGACTTCGTCGAAAGCTGGTCGCAAGAGCTCGGATGCTTTTGCGACCATGGGGTTCTACCATGTACTGACTCACCGAAAATTAGTCCTCCTTGTTTTTGGAAAGAATGCCGAACAGCTCATCGATCTGTTCAGGGGTAAGGGAATCAAATTGACGTGCGAATGACACAGCCAATCTGCGATTAGCAAAGGGCGATGCGGCAATGTCGATTTCAATGACATTGCTGGTTTCCATCACGATTTGCCGGATGTGGTTGAGTTCAGCTTCAGAAACGTTGTAAAGAGTTGCCAGCTTGTCATACCAAGTCTCTGGGAACTTCTTTTTTCCGTTTTCAACTGCTGAAAGAAAAGCGGAAGTGACGTTCAGACGGTGAGCCATGTCCTTTAAAATCTCGTTGTTGTGTAATCGTATGTTGGCTAAAATCTGACCCAATTCTGTTTTCATATTCGTTCTTCTCCTTTGTTAACCCGATTAGGTTAATACTATTATATCACAACTTTTTCGAAAAATCAACCCTGTCAGGTTAATTTTTTGAAATTTTTCTGCAAGTTTCAAAATGCATCTATTAAGGCCACACTTGAAATTGCAAAAATGGTGCACTTTTGAGAAAAGTGACCTTCAAAAAATGCTGAAACCCTTGAAAACACCGGGTTTTCGCGTTTTGGCAGATGCATCTAAATTGGCCACACCAGCCAAAACAAAAAAGACGGCAGCTGCCGTCTTTTTTGTTTTTATCCAAGTCGCAGGCGTGATGGGCGCAGAGCTCTGCAAAGCGGGCAAGATCCGTCTTCTTGAATCCCTACGCAAGCATTTTGAGGGCGGACTTTTCACGATCTTCGTGAAAGTCCCGCCCTTTTTCGTTTTTCTGATTGTTAAATGCCTGAGTCTTAATAACAAATGCTGAAAGGTGAAAATTATACAAGCGGGAGCTCGGTCATGCGAAGCTTGGCGCAGCCGTACGGATACAATTCCACTTCCTTTTCTTCTCCGAAGGGCGTGCGCGATTGTGGCACCTCGGCACAGACCGTATCATATCTCGCTTCAAGCCCCCAGGGGATTCTGACCACCTTTGCCCTCACCACCACGGGCGGTTTTTTGGAACTGAACGGAATGTCAGAGATCTTGCGCTTTTCTAATCCGAAGAAGGGTGACGAATAGCCGTATTGCCACTCGGTGGTCGGAATATACTCATAATCGCAATAAGGATATTTTCGCTCGACCCCATTTGTAACGTATTCCAGTCTTTTTTCCTCAAAGTCGATGGGAAGCGAGAACACGAGCGAGCCGCAACGCACGCATTTCAAATCATGGGGGCGGTCGATCAATACGGGGTGCGCATCAAATTCAACGTTGATCTGTCTCGTTTCCCTTGCGCTGATCTCAAAGCACAACTCGTTGCAAGGGCCAATCGCGCGGCCGTTGACCTTGATCTCTTTGGCAAAGGAGGGAACTCTGATCTTGAAGGTGATGTTTTTTTGTGATTCTATCGTATACAAAAAGCTGTTCTCAAAGGGATAGTCGGTTTTTAACGTGATAGACAGCTCATCGGTTTTCAGCGACGAGGGGATCGGAACAGAGGAAATGACGGTATCGCCATCGTGCATGAATGCCGAAAGCGCGAATTTGGGCCACCCTTGTCCGAAATTTGCGGTACAGCAGCCGTAATTGGGTTCAAGCCCGAACAGGTGCGACTCCCTTCCGTTCGTTCCGAATATCGCTCTTGCGGGAAATTTTTGGCAAGCGATTTGGTTGCTCAGCTGGTCATACTGATGTGCCCACATATCATCGCTGATCGTTGCAGGGAGCGCATTAAAGGCGAGCACCTCGAGCCGTTCTGCCCACTTGCTCTCTCCCGTGTATGCGAGGAGCCATTCGTAGGAATACATTTGCTCGACCACACCGCAAAGCTCCGTGCCGTGAATGGCGCTGAGCCCCGAAAGGCACTCATCCCCCGTAAAGCTTTCCACAGGCATACCGTTGTATGCCTTCAATATGGTCACAAGACGCTCTGCGACGTCCGTATACTCCTTTCCCAAAAGGTCACAGCTGACCGCCTCGTGCTTAAGCATCATACCGATGTTCACGATATGCGTTTCAAACTTCCAATGATTGACCGGGCGCTTCCAAAGCTTGCTTTGTGCCTCATAATCAAGCCCCTGCTCCTTGAGCATCTTCGCAAGCGCAACGATCCATTCCTCCTTGTACCTTTCCCACAAAAAATTGAGCGCCACAAAGCCCTCATACCAGCGTGAGCGCCCCCAATCGAAAAGAGAGATGGTTTTGCTTGCAAGCAATTCGTAATAGTTTTTCATCACGCGATAGAGCGCATCGGGGATCCGTTCGTCGCCCGAGCATTCGTAATAGACCACAAGCACCTTGGAGATCAACTGCACCGCCCAGGTGTCGTACTCTGGGATCGCTTCATCGGCGCAGGGGCAGATCCATCCACTCGGTTTTTGATGGGAGAGGATCGCATCGATATAGGTTTTCGCCCTTGCGATCATATCTTCATTTTCCAAAAGATAAGCAAGCGGAATGAAGCCGTCAAGCCAATACGGCACTCTTTCCCAGCCCTCCGCGTTTCCGCCTATCCATGCACTGTCTTTTACGTCTCTCCAGACCTTGTCCAGATTTCCGGCAAGGCCTTGTGCCTGTATTTCCAGCTGACGCCTAAGCCAGCCATTTGGCTTCAATTCCTTTGGGGTATAAAAGCTATATTTTTTCATCAAATCACTCCCTTGTTTTTTTGTTTATTATATCACACAAAATTTTTGTTTGAAATGGTTAAAAAATCACATTTTATTGACAAAATCACACAAAGGTGCTATACTTTTTTCAAGGTTGGGTTGGGAGGTTTATTTATGATAGGGATTGATTTGAATAAAAACGTCATCTATAAATTTGCATCCTTTCGTTATTTTGAAAACGCGGAGCATCACGTCACCCGCTTTTGCAAGGATAACGTTTTGCTTTTGGTCTTTGACGGGGTGTTGCGTTTTTCCGAGGACGGCGTGGAAAAAGAGGTTCGTGCGGGTGAATATTACGTGCAAAGAAAGAACGTCTATCAAGCAGGCGAGATCGCAAGCGACGAGCCGAAGTATTTTTACGTGCATTTTGATGCCGAATGGAGCGATAGCGAGGAGAATTTTCCTCAAAAAGGGAAATTCAACCTCACAGAGCTTTCCGAGCTTATGAAAAAGCTGGATGCTGTTGCCCACGGGGATAGCACACACGCCGAGAGACAATATCTGTTTCTCAAGCTGATACTGATGCTCAAAGAAAAGCCGCTTACAAGCCGCACGGCAAGTCGGCTTTCCGATTATATAGAGGAAAATCTTGCCAAGATCTCTTCGCTATCCGACATTTGCAACACCTTTCATTACAGCAAAAACTACATCATACGACTATTCAAAAAGGAATTTGGGCTCTCTCCGATACAGTATATCAACGATGCAAAAATAAAGAGAGCCATGTATTTGTTAGAGACAACCTCAAGACCGGTCAAGGAGATCACGGAAGAATGCGGGTATTCCGACTATCCTTATTTTTATAAGCGCTTCGTACGCAAAACGGGATCATCGCCGCTGCGATGGAGAGCGCAAATGCAAGAAAACCCGCTGATAAAATGAGTTTTTGTGACGAAAAACGCCAAAGCCCTTGAAAACACCGGGTTTTTGGGTTTTGGCAAATGCAAGCAGCGCTTTGTGAAATTTTGCTCCTTTTTTAAGGGAAATATTGAAAAAATATAAAATATATGGTATATTGAAGGTGCCGAATCAAATCCGTATTGCGGCGTATAGCGTGTCAGCTTTGATCACAAGGGCGCCTTAAAAACTTTGGAAGGTCGGCGCAATTTCTTGATAATAATATGAGGAGGAAAGCGCAGCAATGAAAGAGAGCAAAACGACGGAAATATCTATGAGTGTTTATTTTATACACCTGCTTTTTGTGATTTACTTTGTTGTTTTAACCGCAGAACGCATCCAAAGCATCGTGCGATCTGTATGGGACCCCGACGTGCTTTTGTTCGGAGATGGATTTAACTGCTATACTTACCTGATCACATTTGCATCTCTTGCGGTATCGCTGATATATCTGATCGCTTCCAACGGCAATTTGTTCGCAGGTATATTTACACGCAGTGCACAGGTGCACGGAAGCATTCAAATGGGAAGACTTTGTATTGCGACGGGTCTGATCCTTATTTCGGGGATGGTGCATACCGAATATACCGTTGCTCCGATTCAGTTTGGCGCATACGGAGCATTGATCGTTGCGATGATCATTCAAACGGCACGAAAGCACAGGCAATCCGACAAGCGGATCTTGCTTTGGCTGTCCGTTGCCTTCCTAACGGCGTTTTCCATGGCAATTCCCGTTATGTACCGATCCAATATAACACACGCAGGCTTGTTTCACGTTTTAGAGGCACTTACTGCATTGGTGCTTGTTGCTATATTTACGGGAATGTTCTACAAGGTATTTTGCGAAGATGCCACCAATCTGTTTTACATCCTGCCTATGCTGACCGCGGTGGCATTGGATACGGTGCTGATCGTTATGCGTTGGCAAGAGGAGATCAATTGGTTCGTTTTGGTATCGCTGATCGCCACGTGTGTGCTTTTCCTTATCGGCCGCTTGTGGAACGGGTTATTATCGCGCGATCGGTGAGAAACACCAGAATACATCTAAAATGGATACATGAGCCAAACAAAAGGGAGCACCTTGGTGCTCCCTTTTGTTTTATCCAAGCCGAGGGCTTTTCAATGTTTTTTGAGGCGGGGACTTCACAAAATTTTGTGAAGTCCCCGCCCTTTTTGTGCGACCTTTGGTTGCGTGCTTCGCTGTTTGGGGTTGACTTGACGCCTGCGTTATTTTGTGGAGCGGTAAAAGTGATAGCAGCGGTCGAAGTCGTGAAAAGAATCTTTTTCAACAAATACACCGCCGCACTTTTTAGCAAGAGCGATGCCGGCGACATTTTCGCTGTGAACGTGATAAACGAGAAAATCGTTGCGTTCATTTCGAAATGCCTCCTTGATCAAAAGGCGCAATGCACGGGTGCCGATACCGCGCCGACGGTATTCTTCGCACAATTCAATATGTATTTCCGGGATGGGCGTGTTCGTTTTTGAAAGCGCGACGTAGCCGATATAGTTTTCGCCATCAAAAAGTCCGAATGCGCGAACGTTATGACGCATACTGATAATCATGTCCGTCATGAGTCGAGAAGCGTCCGAGAATTTCTCCGACTGCGGGGATTGCTCCAAAGACTCGATAAGCCCCCAAATCGGAGCTTCTCTTTCTTGCGCGTTGCTTCTTTCGTAGTATTCTTCTTCGCTGATATCCTTCAATATGATGTTGTCGCAGATAATGTACTTCATTTTTTACTCCTTGTTATATATACTGCGGTATTTTTTTGCCGCATAATGGTAGTAGTTGCGCATTGAGATGCCAAGGCGCTTGGGGGAAAGGATCAGCGCACTGTCGCCAAAGCGCTCAAAGTAATAAAGCGCCTGATTGGCAGAGCATTCGAAGGTGTAGATATCTCCCTCGATCTTGACGGGAGTGGGGCGATAAAGATAGATCTTTTCAAAAAGCGCTTTGCCTTTTTCGCTCAGCTGCACGCGAATGGGGGTGTTGTCTGTGGCATACATCGGGTATTGCGCACCGCACGCGATCTGCCTTTCAAACAAAGCTGCGCAATTCTCAGGAATGCTTGCCTTATCGGGGAGGAGGGAGACGGTGCGGATTTTAGCCAAACGCACCGTTTTGTTTTTTTCTCCGTCATACGAGAGCACGTAATTGAAAAGCTCGTCCTTAGCGGAGGCCACGGCGTAGATGGAGGCGCCGTTGACGACCGTGCCATTTGGCAAGGAGAGACAGACCTGAACCCCCTTTTTAACAGCGTGTGTCAGCAGCTCGTAATTTTGGCGGTACAGCAGTTTTTCGCGTTCGTTTTTGCTTTTTTGCGCATAGGAAATAAAGAGCCGACGGTAGTAAGAGGAAAGTGATTCGTCGTGCAAAAGCACGTGCTCGATCATGATGGTGGCACGCTCGGATTCCTTTGTGGGCTTAAAGGAAAGCGAAACACTCTTGCCATCACTCTGTTGCTTTTCGCGTTTGGCAAGCACTTTTAAAACGGCATCAAGCGCGCTCCGACGATACACCTCCGGCACGTTTGCAAGCGCCTTTTTGATATCATCGTGCAACGCCTCCTCGCCGGCGGAAAATGCTTCGTGATAATTGATGATCAACGTGTTCAAAAAGTCGTTGAGGTTGGGGGAGCGATCCTTTTTTAAAAAGAGAAAGTCCGCACAATCTTTGCGCAAAAGCTCCAGTGTGCTTTGGGGCAGAGTTATTTTGATTTTTTCCGTCATATTTATCACCTCATTTATAATAGTACCCGAAAAGGGGTCATTTGTCAATATAAAAATCCAATAAAATCCAATAAATTATAGCATTTTTAGGGGTCAAAAAAATATTGTAAACTGCCAATTGAAAACCACAGATTTTTGTCATATAATGGTGGCAAGAACAAAACACGGAGGTGAAAGACATGAAGGTTTGTCACATGGAAGCAATGAAAGAAGTGCGGCTGTTGGAGGAAAAAAAGGAGATGCTGCTTGAGCGCGAGTGTGAGCGTTTTCGCGTATCTTATAAGGAAGGCGAGCGTAAGCTGGAAAACGGCTACTCCTACCGAGGCACAAGAGACGATGTGGCCGCGTTGGATGCTCGCATTCGCGAGATCAAGGGTGCGCTTGCCGCAGCAAACTGCGCCTGCCGCTTGGAAGCGTTTGACGTGACCATCGGCGAGGGGCTGGTGATGCTGGCACAGTGGAACAGGGAATACGAGCGGCTTTGTATGCTGGCGTCTTGCCAGCAGCTTTCTCGGCGCATTACACAAAATGGTATTTTGGAATACACGGAATGTCAGTATGACGTAGAGGAGGTCATCCGCGAGCGCGATGCACTTAAGCAACGCATCGGCATGCTGCAGATCGCGATTGATCGCACAAATCTGCTTTCGTTTATTGAGATCTGATGTATTTTCCAGACCGCCGTTCATAGGCTGATCCTTCGGGGTTTGGCACACATATTTTTGTGGATTGTTACGGTGACCGATTTATGGTTCAGGTTAATGCTTATCGGTTGTGTTTTTGTAGAGACGGTTTATCGCTTATGAAGGTACAAAATTACAAGGTAGCAGGCATTTGCTAAAGGATGTTGGGCGGTCAAAAGCTTTCGCGGGGGAAGCAACGGGTCATAACTCGCAGCTCGGTTCCCATTTTCTTTGTTGAATTGGACGGAATATATTTCCTACCAAGCACAGCCGCGTGTTGGGATCAAATGAACGCGCTGGGCGGTTTGTAGCATCTCAAAGAAAGTGAAGCGTTCAGCCGAGGTTTTGAAAAAAGGAGGATGGTAGAATGAGAAATTTTGACAGAATTGCCGGTTATGAGGCGGAGAAAAAGGAATTAGAGGTGCTTGTTGATATTTTCAACAACCGTGCGAAATATCGAGAAAAGGGTGCAAGCTTACCTAAGGGCATCATCTTTTGCGGAGAGAAGGGTGTGGGGAAGCAATTGTTTGCGACGGTTCTTGCCGAAAGATGTGCATTGAAAATCAGCGAGATCGATGTTGAAAAGGAGATGATGGACTATCGCGTCGCTCGTGAGATCCGCAAGGCGTTTACCAAGGCAGCACGCAATCATTATCCCACGATGATCCTGCTCAAGGGGCTGGACAAGCTGTTCGGCGAGGACGTGCCGGAATGCGGCAAGGAACAGCTGGAAACGGTGCGCTCGCAGCTTACCAATTTGCTGGACGGAATGGATACCATAGACAATATCGTATTTGTGGCGACCTGCGAGCATGAAAGCACATTGCCCGATTGCTTGAGGCGCGCGGGGCGCTTTGATCGAAAGATCACGCTGGAGCTACCTGACTATCCCTCTCGTGTGGAGATCTTACGGATGTATATGGATAGAACGTCCTGTCGCTTTGCACTGGATGCCGGGGCATTGGCAAAGCTTGGAGCGGGATTTTCCGGTGGTATGTTGGAGGCACTGGTCAGGGAATGTGCCCTACGTTCCGATCCAAGCAATTTTGTAAGTGAGGAGTGCTTAAAGGGGGCGGTGGTAGCGTTGGAGGAGGGCGAGGAGCTTGACGGCATGAATAACGTATACCAAACCGTGCAGGCGGTACGCAACATCGGCGCCTTTCTCGCCTCGCTTTCCTATCACAAAGGGGACTATCATTTGTCCTTGAACGAATGCACCGTATGCAACGGTTTCCTGGATGCAGTCATACACAAACTCAAACACAGTTACGATGACGACGATTATTATTGCGACGATGACGATGACGAATACCCTTCTAAGGAACGCAAAGCAACGGCGTTTTCCAAAAACGATCTGCAGGCGGCGGTCACGTCGCTATTGGCCGGCTATGCCGCAGAGGAGTTGATCCTGCATAAGGTGCATCACACCATTGCAGAGAATATGCGTGTTCTCCGTTTCATTTTCCTGAAAATGGTGGAGTGCGGCATGCTTGGACTGGGGCATTTGTATGTGGAGGTCCCCTACGATCGCTCGTCATGCTCTCAAGCGTGCTTGGAACGCTTGGAAAAGGAGTTTAATGACTTGATTGCGGAATGTTATAAAAAGGCAACGGAGATCGTTCGCAAAAACGAGGAGCTTATCAAAAAACTCACGCCTGTGCTGTTGAAGCACCTTTTCCTGGAAAAGAGCGAGTGTGACCGCGTACTCTTCGAGCTTGGTGGCATCGCTTAAACATAAAAAGAGCGCCCTCGTTCTTCGACAGGCGCTCTTTACAAAGTGAGGAAGCTTGTGTTATAATGAACTCAAGAAACGAGAGGGAGGTGCACGATTTGCAGAAGGATTTTTATTTGGATCTCTCGGATGAAGTGATCGCGATATGCGAGGAGCTGCTGCGCCGCGCTAAGGAGTGGCACTTGCCGATACGGCGCAAAGAGAATTTTGTCGGCTTTGGCAAAATACACGGCTTTTATATGTTCTGGATCTCTCGCAAGGATGAGGGGGACTATTTTAAGGCGCGCTCGGAGTATGCATGTGAGCGGTTGCAGGAAATTGTACACTATCCGCTAATTGCAGAAAACAAGGATGCTATCCTTGATGCGGCACAGGCGATCTATCGGGAGTATTTGGCACACGGGAGTGAGTTTCCCCGGAAGTCGCGCATCAAAACCCCTGACCCGTTGAAGGGGGAAGGAGCCCAAAATTCTTGGCATGGGGTGGCGCGGCATGCCGTATCGGAATGGAGAGGGGCGACAGAAGAGCGCGGGCAAGCCGCTTCGGGCACTGAGCTTTTGCAGACAGCTCAGGTGTTCTTGCGCAATGCGGATGCTCTGCTTCTGCTTTTGAGCAATGAAATACGATCTGCGCGTACCAAAGACGTTTGGAAAAGGTACGTGCTGACCGATGCCGAGACGCTTGAGCAGATCAGCAAAGATTATAGCTTGACGCGTGAGCGTATCAGGCAGCTTGTAAAAAGAGGCAACAGAGAGATCGCCGATCTTTTTGTGCGGTATTGTACGTACGAAAAGCGCGAGATCTTTGATACATACATTTTGCCAATGGCGCAAGCGTTGGAGAATGCTTCCTGCGATTTACCTGTGTTTTTGCAAAGCGCCTTTGCCGATTGGGGAGAGCGCAAGAAAAAAGTGGTCCTGCAGCTTTTATTTGGTGAGGAAAACGGCGCGGCGCTTGTGGAAGCGTGCGAGAAATATCAAAAAAAGGTAACGGAGCCCGCCAAAAAGCAAAACGGGATCGCGGAAAAGCTTGCCCGCTTACAGACGATGATCCGATATCCCACTGCGGTGTATGCGGATACCGGTGAGAAAATAGGCACGTTTGTCATGGAAAAAGAGTATACACATATATCGAAATTCCGCAAGCTGCTGGAGAAAATGCAAGGGTATTTGCACTTTGTGCAAAACCCCAATATTGTGTATTATTCCACTGCAAAAACCGATCACCGTCCCAGTTTTTTACTGGAGTTTGAAAACGGCAGACGTGTGCTTGTACTGGTGCTGCCGACGCTCAACATGGCTTTTTCTTATAACCTAAAGCGTTTTTGGGCGTTGCGGGATTTTTGCAAAAGGAGGGGGTACGGGTATCTGATCGTTGACGATCGGGAGCAAGCTTTGTGGGATCTGGAGTGCTTACCTGTAGATCCCGCCTTAAAAAGTGCCTTGGATGCAATTTTATTATCAAAGGGAAGGATCCTTTGGGACGATATCTTTGAGATGAAGAAAACGCACGATCTGACAAATAGTCTGATTGTTGCCTACGTTTTACAAAGCAAGCTGCATTTTGTAATGGATCCTTATTTTTGCATTTGTTCTTTTACGTGAGAAGAGAGTTGAGAGAGCGGTGTTATGACGAGTAAGACAAAAATTGATTGGAAAAACCTTGGAAAAAGAGAGTGGACCAGATTTTATACCGTTTCTAACGTCGACGAGGAACGCGTTGACCAAATCGAAATAGATGTACAGAGAGGGGAGTATCGCCTGTATACGGATTGCGATATAAGCATCACGGATGGCGTTGACCGACACGGTGAGGATATTATTTCCTATTATGTTCCACGCACCCTTTTTGATATCATTGCCGAGGGCGTAGCGGAAAATTTGCGGTTTTGAACTTTTGCTTATAAAGGAGAAACAACATGGCGAAGTATTTGATGATCAAGCTTGTGTTTGGTGAGGAGATTCACCCCGACGTATACAGCATGATGCAGGATGAATATGAAAAGGCGAGCTGCGATATAAGTGACTACGCCGCATCGCTTGGTGCGAAGATGTTGATTGAAGATACCGTTAACGTATATGGAGTGGGGCACTCTTACGCTGTGGTAGAGCACAATTTTCCGATGACGAAAGAGAAAAAAGAGAGCTTGGTGGAGATCATATCTCGCTTTTTTGTAGACGGAGAGATCGAAGAAAGGGTGCTGAAAACTTTTAACGTTCTGTCTGCTGTGCGTTTTTTACAGACCGGGGGAGAGCTTTTTGAAGTATGAACGTGGGCGAACAAGAGCCACTTGGGGTGTGCATCTATGAAGGTCACGCTTGAAATCGCAAAATGTGGATTTTCGATGAAATGCAGTGATAAAAAAGCTGAAATCCTTGAAAACACCGGGTTTTTGGGTTTTGGCAGATGTATCTAAATTGGCCACACCGCCAAAAGAAAAGGGAGTGCTTCGGCACTCCCTTTTCTTTCGTTCAAGCCGTGGCTCTGTATCGCATTGCACGGGGCGTGTGCTTCGGCCTTTCTTGCCTTGAAAAGAAAAAGCCCGCGCTCGAAAAAAGTCTGATTTTATCGCAAACTCTTGGCAAAAACGCATTAATTTGTTATAATAAGATAAAAAGGTTAAAAGGAACCAAGGACGGAGGTGCGCGGATGCAAGCTGTGAGCTATACGCCGATCAGGATACTGTCTATAGACGGCAGCGATATTTACCGTGCTATGCATCGCGTGGATGGTAATCTGGGGTTGACGCTGAAGGATACGCGCGGCAAGCTGGACACAAGCCGCTTCAGAGGGTTTCTCGACGCCAGTCTGGATACCGATCAGATCAAGAAGATCTATGCAAAGCACAAGGAGCTGCCCGGCAGCTTCCGTGTGTGCAAGGATTACACCACCTCCGTTGTGAACGTGTCCTTTGATTTTACGGTCAAGGAATTTTACAACAAAGGCAAGCGTCTTTTCGTGAGGGACGGCTACGATGCCCGTTGGGATATGCTGCACGACCACGTTCTTTTTGTTGAGGAGGACGGTGTAAAAAAGCTGATCGCCGTCGAGGTCGCGGACGATGAGAAGGAGCTGGACGAGCGTTACGTTCCCGTTTGCGAGCCCGTAGCGGAAGAGTTGCTTGCGGGATATTTTGCATACGATCCCGAAAGACGGGCATATTACGTCAGGCGCCTTGGTTTTTTCGGCAGGACGGGAAGGGAAACCCTTATTCCGACGCTGGTCACAAAAAAGGAGATCCGTGCATGGCTTTACGAAAACGGGTTTGATATAGACGGCGTGCATTACGTCAGATACAAGCGCAGTGCGGGCAGCAGCCGCGAGGGGCATTGCCTTTTTATTGCCGAGCCGTTATATGAAGATATGATGGCGTGGAGCAGCTGCGGACTTGATCCGCAAGCGCTCACCGATCAGGCATCCTGGCAGGCGTACATATCCCTGACGCTCAGCAGTATCGAAAAAAAGATCCATATCCCAAGGCAATCCATCATGATCATAAAGGATCAGGTCAGCACCTTTCGTGACACAGTGATCCGCGTGGGCGAATGTGGTGTGGGGCTTTCGGCATCCAGGGAAGAGGTCGAGATCAAAAACGTTGTCTGGGACGGCGAAGCGTTGCTTGACCGCAGTGTGTTTGAGGAAAACGGGTATGCGGATAAGGGGATGATGCTTCTTCGCAATCGTTTTTTCAAGACCTGCGCGTTCAATACCAATCTGCAGGAATGGTTTGCCGATCACGGCATCACGAAGCCGAGTCAGCTCGGCGGCTATTGCTCAAAAAGGACGCGCAGTATCGGGGATATTAAGCTTGTGATCACCGAAAGCAGCTTGAAGTATCTGAAATTCAAGCCCGCGGATGTGACGCTTTCGGACTGGTTTGAAAAATGGCTCGATCACATTTTCGTGGACAAGGAAAGTGCGCTTTTCGGCGTGGTGAAGACCGATAAAGCGATAGGCCCGATGCAAAACAGAATGGTCAAAACGAATTACCAGCTTCTCAACACCCTTGCGCTTTCCGAGCGTGATGCACATGCACTGCTTGCGCAATCCTTTGATTTTTTGCACGCGATGCAAAAGGATCCCACGTACGTGCGCTATCATGCCAATCTGTTTGTAACGGACGGTTATGATGAGGAGGACACGTCCACCACAGAGAATTATCGCCAGAAGCTTATTTCGGATATCATGCGTCGCAGTGACGATTTTGAGGGCACTGTGTTCTATCGCAATTATCGTGCGGAGCTGTGCCGCAGCTTTAAGGAGCGATTGAAGCACGGCAGGGTGCTGATTGACGGTGGATACCACACGTTGCTTGGGAACGGTATGGAATTTTTGCATGCCGTGATCGACAAGAATTATACGGTGGATGAGCCACTGGCGCTTGGCGACGGTGAGATATACGCGCCGAGATTTGCCGACGGCGAAGAGCTTTTGTGCGAGCGAAGCCCCCACATCACGATGGGGAATTTATTGGTTGCCAAAAACAAATACGTGCCGGAGATCGAAAAATATTTCAACCTCGGTGCCGCGCGCTCTATCGTTTGTGTGAACGCGATCCAAAGCAATTTGCAGCAGCGCCTCAACGGCTGCGATTATGATTCCGACTCGATGCTGATCACGAACAATGCGATCCTGCTTCGTACCGCAAAGGAAAATTACGATAACTTCCCGGTGCCGTATTGCGACGTGCTCCCCGGTGGCAAGGTCACCTATACGACGGCGCCGAAGGATCTTTCGGAGCTTGACGTCAAGATATCCGAGAACAAGATCGGCGAGATCGTGAATCTTTCCCAGTTCCTCAACAGCTTGTACTGGGACAAGCTCTCGCGCGGTGAGCGGGAGGGGCTTACGGAGCTTTACGCCGATATTTGCAAGCTTGCGGTGCTTTCCGGCATGGAGATCGATAAAGCGAAACGTCTGTATCGGGTCTCAGCACTTGCCGTGCTGGCTGATCTTCGCATTCACAAGGATGCCTATAAAGAAGAACACAACGGCAAAATTCCTGCCTTTTTTGCATATATTACCGATAGCGAGCTTACGGATCAGACAAGCCCGCAGGCAAAGCTGGATACGGCAATGTCTTTCGTGTATGATACGGTCGACGAGGACAAGGGGCGCGCCCCCAGAAGCAAAAACGTGTATTACACAGAGCTGTTCGATCTTGATTTTGAAAGGGGAGATCCCACGGGGGCGTTTGCCAAGCGCCGCGATGCTATTTTGAGCTTTGTGGAAGAAGCGCAAAACAAGATCCGTCATTTGAACTTTATCAGCAGTAAAAAGAACCGCTCGGAAAAACTGCTTGCCATAGAGGAGGCGGAGGCGCTGTTTGAGGAATGCAAAAAGAAGATCGAAAAAACCGCTGACGATCACGTGTACGCGCTGCTTTTGCGCGAGCTGGATAAGGGCGAGGAGAGCAAAAAAAGGGTCACGAGCTTCCACGCGCTGCTGTTTGCGGTCATGTGCTATGCAAACGAGGGGTATCTGCTCAAAAAACTGAAAAAGCCCACGTGCGAAATGCTGGATCTGTATCCCATAGCCGAGGGGGCTTGGTCTGACGATCTGCCCGACAAGGTCATTGTATACGGGCATCCCTTCGTGAGGGCAAGAAGACAAAAAAGCAAATAAAAAACGGCATCTCTTTGCTGCGGCAGAGAGATGCCGTTTTTTTGCAAAAAAATGACGCAAAAAACGGAATTTTGGAAGTTTTCGCCGATTTGAAAGCCGAGATCCCCTCGAAAACAGGGGATTTCGAGTTTTTTGGGAATTTGGTCAAATGGAACCCCTTTTGAAAAAGGGGATGGAGAATCAACCGCTATTATAAAAAACAGTAATGGAAGTTCTTTCTCCGATTTTTCCAAAATTTAAGAAATGAGGATTGACACATGAACAAAAAGGTGTATTGCGTCACGAACGAAAAGGGCGTGCAAAGCTTTTACCTGGAGGCGTGCGGCGAAACGCATTATCTGTTTTCTCAGAATTTCAGACGCGGCGTGAAGGAGTACTTTGGGGCGGGCGTTCATCTGGATGCCGCTATCGATTATTCGCGCGCCGGTCATGATACGGCGGTATTGCGCACGATGCGTAAATTGCCTGCTTTCATCAAATACATAGAAAAGCAATATGATATTGCGGTGCTTCGTCGAACGGCGAAACGAAACGCCACGTGGAAAAGAAGCGTCGCATGATAAATATATAAATATAAAACAGGGGTGGATCACGGTTCGCCCCTGTTTTCCATTTTTCAACAGAGGAGGTGTTTGATATAGGTCTGTATTACACAAAGGGAATGGAACACATGGAACGAAACGAGGTGGAGGAAGCTCTCACAACGCTTATTGCGGGACTCGAGCGCGGGGAGAGCAAATGCGCCTTCGGCATTTTGCACGCGGTCACACATTTTTGCTCTTACACCGTGAGCGAGGAGGAGGGGATCTCGATTTTCCGCGCGTCCTATCCCCAAATAAAGTCTCTCGCGCAAGGCGGGGACACCGAGGCAATGGTCATGGTTGCCGAGGGGATACGGCTCGGCTTTGTGGAAGAGGAGGACGAGCCGTATTTGTACTGGCTGACGAAGGCCGCCGCGCTTGGCGATCTGCACGCGGATGCCATCCTGCGGGAATTGGAGGAGTCGGACGATCCTTTTGGGTTGCCTGACCTGTCCGCATATCTGATAGGAGAGGGGGGAGACGAAACGGATCTGCTTTTGCTCGCGCAAGACGCGGAGGATATCGACCTTCCGGAAGAGCACGTACTGCTGGAGGAGCCGGACTTTGTGCTTCGTGAGCAGTTCGGGATCGACGAATATCTGAGAAGAAAGAAGGTGCGTTATGAGCTGATGAAATGTCAAGACAGCGCCGTGCTTCCCGAGGAGCACGAAGGTAAGGACATGGAATTTACGCAAGAGGAGGATGAGGAATGATACCGAGAAATGCAAAGAAAGCAAAATACGAAAGACTGTACGCCAACGGACTCATGTACCTTGCCAAGGGGGAGCCGCTGCTCGCGCAGAAGTATCTCAACGAGGCCGTGATCCAGTTGAAGGATTACATTATGTATCTTTTCGACGATGAACGCGCGGAGGCCAAGGAGTGGTTCCTTGAGCTGTGCGGACACATCAAGGAGATCGGAAAGTATTACACCACGGTCAAGGCGCAAAACCAAACGGAAGAGGAGCCGCTTGAAGCGGCATCGGGCACGGAATCCTTTGCCTTTGCCAAGGGGGAGATTCCGTGTGTTTCCTTTGATGACGTTGTGGGCCTGGAGGACGTCAAGGAGCAGATCTACGATATGGTGATCTATCCGCGCCGGTACCGAGAGCTCTATGACCGTTTTCGCAAGAAGATGGGCGGCGGCATTCTTTTGTACGGCCCTCCCGGCAACGGTAAGACCATGATCGCCAAGGCGATCGCCCACGAGACAGAGTCCACGTTTTACCCCATCAAGTTTTCGGATCTCGGCAGTAAGTGGTTCGGTGAGACGGAGGGGCGAATCAAGAGTCTGTTCGAGCAGGCGCGCCGTGAGGAGAGCGCGGTGATTTTCTTCGACGAGATCGATGCGATCGCGACCGCGAGAAGTGACTCCTGTGCCATGGACCGCGTTGTGGCGGAGCTGCTGACGCAGATCGACGGCATCAACAGATCCGAGGGCAATATCACCGTGCTTGCGGCCACGAACAGACCCGAGAAGCTTGACCCGGCGATCCTTCGCCCGGGGCGCTTTGACGAGAAGATCCATATCCCCTTGCCCGACGCCAAGGCGCGTGCCGCCATGTTTGAGAAGCGCCTTTGCGGGGTGCCTTCCACCGTTGCCGATTTCACGGAGTTTGCCGCGCTTTGCGACGGATTTTCCGGCGCGGAGATCGCACACGTGTGCGAGAAAGCGAAGCAGCGCGTGATCCGCAGTATCATCTCGGGCGCGCCCAACGAGACCTGTATCACGCCCTTGGATATCCGTGAAGCGATCGCACACGTGCGCGCTTCCTGAATACACTATTTCTAAAAAAGGAGATTTTCAAATGGAAGTAATGAACTACAACAATCACAACGCAAACGAGATCGCCGCAAACATTCTGCAGGGCGGGGAGGCATTCTGCAGCCCCGAAAGAAAGGGGATGAACCGCGTTGAGCGGATCAAGGACACGGTGGAGCGCTGGTATGCGCTTCACCCCGACACCTACAAGGACCCGTATCAGCGCGCCATCATGAAGCATCTTTACACCGCGCTCGCCTACATGGGGGACGGTGAGGCATGCTCTTTGATGGAAATGCTTGCCTTCCGCGACTTAAGGGCGGCACAAAAGGCGGGCGACGAGCAGGCGATCGCCCGTGCCGAGGAGGAGATCGGATTCTGGCAGACTGTGACCTTCCTTGTGATCAGCAAGGAGAAGGAGCCGCGCATCTCTTTGGCCTATCAGCTGCTTTTGGGGCTGGGATGCGAGAAGGACGCCGCGCGCGCGAGGGAGATCTACGAGCGAGAGAGCTTTGCCAAGTATGAAACGCTGACCGAGCGCGAGCGTGCCAAGCTGCGCGACGCGCGTGACGGCAAGCTGGTATGCCCGATGCCCGAGTTCAGAGGCCGCCTGATCGATGCCGTGATGGCAGGCGACCGTGAGCGCTACAAGCAGGTGTTTGACGAGGCGGTACGACAGGGTGCCGAGCGCGAGATCGACTCTGCCTGGTTTCTTCCGCACTATATCGGTGACGTCAAGTACGCGGAGGACACTCGCCCCTGAATGACACATATAGGGAAGGGATCGCCCGCGGCGGAGTTCCTGTGGCCGAAGGTGCAGCTTGATTTTGACGACGGCAACCTTTCCCATACAAAAGCAAATATGATATAAAAAAGGAGTTTTATATGAATTACACAGAATTGTTCGACAAGATCGCAGAAGTAGGAGAGGAGATCTTTGCCCCTCTCGTCCGACAGAAAAGATACCCCTCGGACGCACTTGAATTTTACGAGGATTCCGAGGAGGTGTTTGAGGAAGAGGACGGCCTTTCCGCGCATATATTCCTGCCTGACGGCGTGTTCTCGTGGTTCCCCGGTACGCTTACGGTCAGTATAACGGTAAGTGAGGGGGAAGTGAACCTCTGGACGCGCATCGGAGAATCCTGCGTTGATGAAAAGGCGTTTGCGGCGCGCCGCAAAGCATACGATACATCCGACTTCTCCTCGCGCTGGCGCATATGGGATACCCTCAGAGGAGAAGGGGACAACGCATTGGCGCTGTTCTCGACCTTCAAGGGGGACGCGACGGATCGCATCGCTGCGGAGATCAAGGCGCGGTTGCAGATCTTGGTAAGTGATGCGTTTGGCGTGGCGATCACACCCCTTGCGGTGTGCTATAAATAAAAGGAGCGAGACGGTGTGCGCGTTTGAATCGTCCGCACCGTCCAAAACAAAAGGGAGCACCTTGGTGCTCCCTTTTGTTTGGTTATTTTTTAGAAGAAAACGGCAGAAGCAGATGCAAAAAGCGAGCTGCTATCCGTTTTTATTACGTGCGGTTGACAGTGATCATATCCCGCCAGAACTGCACACTTGGGAGAACCTCTCCCTCCTTGAGGGGGGCGGGTCTTGTAACCCAGTAGGGCAGGATTTCCTCCTCCAATTCGGGGATCGAGGCAACCTCGCCGCGTGCGAACTGCTCCAAGCGCCCAGCAAGCGAGCGCAGGTGATAGGCAAGGCCGCCAAGGCGGTGCTCCTGCACCTCAAAGCCGTGCGGGCGGTTTTCCAGATACCACACGTCGCGCATCGAATCGGCAAAGGCTTCTACCGCGTCACCCGTAGCACGGTAATCCGCCACAAGCGCCGTAAGCTGTACTATATCCTTTTTCTCATATGCCGCCCTTGTGCGTACGCCCAGATCGTATTTAACAGCCATCACGCGACAAAGGTTTGCCATATTTTGATACAAGTAGGCATATGCTCCACCCTTGTCGGCAAGCGCCTGCAGGCGGGGGGCGTGGGCAACATAATTTTCCTTGGCGTGCGGCTGCGCGAGACTGTCCAAAAAGCCACAGAAGGGGTCGCTGAACAGCATATATTTGTGATACGTATTGTCGTAGGGTCTGGTATTTCCGTAGTCGCCGGGAAGGTCCAGCAGCATCATATCGTCAAAGCGCTCGCCAATGATCTGTTCAAACTCTTTTTTGATCTGCTCCATATCCTTGACACCTTGGTGCCAGCGGCGCACGGCAAATAGGGACGGTAGCATCGAGAAGAAGGAGCAGTTCTTTCCGTCATCGCCCCACATCGTCATCACAATGTTTTCTGTGTTCTCCTCCGCGCATGCATCCATCGCAGGGAGCGTGCATTCCAGCGTAGCCTGATTGCTGACCGCCATACTGTTCCAGGTCCAGGCACAGCCCGCAAACCAAGATTCGCCGCCAAAGCGCTTATGCTCGCGAAGCATATTGCGATATCCGTCCCCATTCGTGCTGTGATAGCGCCAGAACACCTGCGAAACACCCTTGGGACAAAGCGCAATGACCTCGTCGGAAAGCTTTACCTCCTCGGGGGTATTCAGCGCCTCGTATTGCCCGTGCTCCAGGTGGAAGAACATATCCGACCACATGATCGGCTCAAAATCAAATTCCTTTGCAATCTCGATGACGCGCCCCAAGTGGCGCAAAAGGATCTCGTGCGCGGGAACGTATCCGTTTTTCTTTAAGTAAGCGCCAAGGCCGAGACCGTACGCCTCGTCCATACCGATGTTGATGACGGTGGCGCGAGGGTATGCCTCACGGCAGGCAGCAAACATACGGCGGATGAGTGCGTAGGTGCGCTCGTCCTCTGTAAGCAATACGGGCTCCATATCGCATATCTGACGGTACGGTCCCCAGCGAAAGATGGAATTGAGATGCCCGAGTGTTTGAATCGCAGGGATGACCTCGATGCCGATCGAGTGGCAGTATTCCGAGATCGAGCGCAGCTCCTCTTTCGTATATCTGCCGCGCAGATAGCCGAAATACGGCTCCCCCTCGATCTCATAGGTGTCCTCCGTATACAGCATCAGCATATTGTAGCCCATCTTCAAAAGAAGATCGGCATACTCCTTCACCTTTTCCGGTTTCATCACCGCATTGCGCGAGCAGTCCAGCATCACGCCAAATCGTTTTGTCATAATAGTTCCTCCTATGTGATAATTTTGTATCCAAGTCGTAGCTTGATGTGTCGTTACGCTTCTGTGTTTTCCTTCGAGGGAATGCCGAAATCTGCCTCGTCAAGGTAGTAGATGCGCGTGGCGGCGGGGCGGCCGTGCATATCCTTGACGATGATGTGGAAGAATACGTCGTTCTCGTCCAGCGGGAATGCCGCCTCGGTGACGCGCTCGTCGCTGTCATAGGGCACCAGATTGGAGTCCTTGCGGCGGCCTGCCGTTGCCATAAAGATGCCCTGCGCCTCGCTTGTCTTGATATGTACCACGCCATCTTCGACGTAAAGCTCCTTGATCTCGGGGCCGGTGGAGGCATAGCAGTTGCCCTTTTGCAACGCCTTGATGATCGCCTTGTGCGACAGCTCCGGCGCCTTGAACATTGTCCACGCCTGGAAGAAGTGCGTCGGTCGGTGTGTGTCATCCCCCGCGATGGCAACCAAGCGTTTGCCGTTCCACGCCATTTCGCGCATCACGTGCGGGGTGAAATCCATCGCCGAGGAGCGGTAGGAGCCCCCGTTGATCAGCTCGATGGCACAAAGCCCCTCCAGCTTGTTATAAAGTGCGGAGGAGTTGAGCGACCAGTGCGGGTGGTTGTAAGACACGATAAAGCCCGCCTCGTTACCGCGGCGGATCAGCTCGTTGATGTTTTCCAGCGAGAATGGTTCCTGAATGTCCGCAAAATACGGCATATCGGTGGTCTTGTCGGGGTCGATGGCAAACATATTCAGGTGCATCCCCTCCGTCGAGCTGCCGACGGGAACGGGCCCCTTCAGCAACGCGTGGTAGGGGGCGCGGGCATAGTTATGCCGCACGCTTGCCTCAAAGGAGGGAAGGGTGATGAAATCCGCATCATCCAGATGGCGCAGGTCGTGATACTCATTGTGCTCGCTGTATGCATAAACAGAGTAGCCGTGTGATTTGTAAATTTCCTTGAGCTCCTCGGGTGTGAAGTTGCCGTCGGAAAGCGTGCTGTGGCTGTGCAGATTGCCCTTGTAGAATTGCCCGTCACGGGGCAGCAGATAGTGTCTCATGCTGCATTCTCCTTGCTTTGGGATCAATCAAATTATAGCACCGAAGCGCGTGGGTGTCAAGCCGCAAAACCGTAATCGGGCTTCTTTTTTCGGAAAGATCTTTTGCGTGTGGTCGGTGCAAGGAAATGCGGGTGGGGATCACGCGAAAGATATGCCGCGAAAACCAAACGAAAGCGAAGGGAAACGGATATGGCAAGCTTTTGGAAATAAGACTGCGGTGACGAAATTTCGGCACCCGTTGCGCGAATTTCTTGACAACACAGGGTTTATATGCTACAATAAGGCCGTCAACCTTTTTTGGAAAGGAGCTTTACAGCATGTATGCAACTTATCAGATCATAGGCACCGAGCTGATCCCCTGTGAGGTCTTTTTCGGCGATAGAAGCACGCCCGTGTGGCATCAGGCCAACTGGCACGGGGGGGAGTATGAGGAGTTCGTGCGCAAGAACGGGTGCGGGCATTGCTGTGCCGCAATGGTGCTCAATCTGCACGGCGTCAAGATCACCCCGCACGAGGAGTTCGCCCTTTGCCGCAAGCTTTGGGGCGTGCCCAACCGCGAGCAGGAGTTTCCGCAAGGAAATTATCAGACGGTAGCGGGCATTGCCAAGATCCTCAATTATCACGGCGTCAAGGCGGCGTGCTTTGGCGTGCCAACGCGTGAGTATGCGGCAAAGCATATCGAAGAGGCGTTGCGCGCGGGCAAGCAGGTCATTTTCTGGTCCAACCCGAACGAGGATTTTCCCGAAAATCCCTTTTCCTTTGGCGAGCATTACGTGATGGCGGTCGGCTACACGAGAGAGGGCGAGATCCTGGTCGCCAACAGCTCACAGCGCAAGGCGCCGGACGGCGTGCAGCTCGTCGATATCAACACCATCGTGCGGGCGCTTTTTCTCGGCTGTGATCCCACGGACAAGACCTGGGGCGAGAAGGGTGATCACATCCACTGCGCGGGCTACGTGGTGGTGGGATAATCCGTATAAAGCGAAAAAGGAGTGCTGTAGCACTCCTTTTTCGCTTAAATTGTTGAGAAAATGAGCGATCTGCAAAAAAGTGTTGCGCATTTTGTTGCGCATATGTTATAATAATTTGTAGCTACGAACTATTTTCAGCTGACTTAAAACAAAAAACGGGAGGGCAGGATGAAAAAATTTATCAGACAAGCAGCGCTTTTGTGCCTGTTTTTTGTTTGCTTGCTTGCCCTCTCAACTTTTGGGGTGTTTGCCGCCGAGGGGAGCGGGGAAGCGGTGCGCGCGGGAAGCGTGCAACGCATACAGGCAGGGAATCTTGCAAGCGCGGTGGCGGCTTATCGGCAAAGCCACCCCGACGCCGCACAGCACAAGATCACCGCCAATCACAAGGTGGTGTATGCCGACGATGCTTATTTTAAGGATCACGTGAACGCCACGACAAGCTACTTTTCCTACTATGCCCATACGGGTGGCAATCAGCTGCGGGCAACGCTTCGCTCGCTTGGCATCAACTGTCAGATGATCTCGGACAAGACCGCCGCAAGCGGCCCCGAAATCTTGGTTGGCGTTGTCGATCGCCCCGCGCAAAGCGAGTTTTTGCCGCTGGTTGACGTAAACGAGTTCGGCATTATGGTGACACAGAATCACATCATCCTGCTTGCGTGGCAGGATGCGGCGCTGAAGGTGTGCTTGGATACCTTCACCGCCTATCTCGGCGCAGGCACGCTCAGCTTGCCCGTCGGCTTTTGTGCCGTAGGTGTAGCAAATGCGCGCTGGGCGGTGGATTTTGAACGCCCCACGGGCGCGGGTATCTCGCTCACGGCGGGGCAGTTCGTCAACGATGACTCTTTGCAATTTCTCTACACGGGCGCGGGCGTGACGCGCGCGGCGTTCCTTTCCTATTGTACCCGACTGACGGACGGCGGCTTCACGCTCGTGTGGCAAAATACCATCGGTAATAACGAGTTCAGAATGTACCAAAACACTGCCAAGGGGATCGCGCTGTATGCGGCGTATAACGATTTCGCCTACGGGGCGGAATTTGACGCGTTGTATCAAAGCAATTATGGCACGGCGGACGATCATTTAGAGCGAAAATTTGAGAAATGTATTCGTCTTGTTTCCTCGCCGCTTTCCTCTGTGGCAGTGGGCGGTGCAAATATCCATACACAGCAGCCCTACCAAAAGGTGACGGACAGCTATATGACCACGTTGGGGATCGCCTCCGAGCAGGTTGGTGCTGGCTACGTGATCCTTTTGGAGGACGGGCGCTTCGTCATCATTGACGGCGGCTACGTTTCAAGCAAAAAGAACGGTGTTTATCCCGAATCCAAGGCGATCTGGGATGCGATGCTGGCACTTTATAAAAAGGCATACGGCAACAGTGCCGTGCCCACGGCGCAAAGACCGTTGCACGTGGCCGCGTGGTATCTGACACACGCCCATTCCGATCATTATTACGCTTTTTTGAATATGGCGGAGATGATTGGTGCCGACAGCGCGAAAAAGGCAGTCTTCAAAATGGACTACGTGATCGCCAACCTGCCGGGGGAGTATAGTTTGTTTGACAATACCTCTACCAAATGGGGCTACGGCAACAGCCAAGCGATCCACAACATGAAAAGCAAGGTGGGTAATTTTACCTTCCTCAAGGTGCACGCGGGGCAAAGGATTCACTTTGCCAACCTCACGATCGAGGTGCTGATGACCTATGAGGATCATCTGCCCTTCCGCATCATCAACACCAATGACACTTGCACCGTGACGCGCTTTCATTTTCAGTATAGCGGTGCTTCCCAAAACAGTACCGTGACGGCACTTTCCGGTGAGGCAAGGACAGTCACTTTTCTTGGTGACTCCTGGCGTCTCTCCGGCCGCTATCTGTGCGCAATGTACGGCGGTTACCTGAAATCCGACGTCTCGCAGATCGCCCATCACGGCAACATTGGCTGCGAAAAAGAGCTGTATGACGCCATTTCTCCCACCGCAGTGTTGTTTAACAACGAGCTGAGCTCGTTCAGAGCGTACGTTTGGGGCTCTACCACGAGCACCAATCCCGAAAAAAAGCACGCGTATGCGGTGGATCGATACGTAGTAAGAGAGTTGACCTCCGTGGTGTACGTATGGGCTGCGGTGGCAGGGAGTTATATCACGCTGCATTTTACCGAGGCGGGGCCGCAGTATGAAGCGGCTTTCGACCTGCTTACGGGGAAAACGGTCACCTACACCGATATCAATAAGGCCTCCTCGAGTCAAAACGGATTTGCCAAGCGCGCACACACGCACACCTATAGTGCGGTTTGGAAGTACAATGCGCAGAAGCATTGGAAGGAGTGCGCTTGCGGTGCTCAGAGTGCAGTCGCCGCACACAGCTACGGCGCGTGGGAAAAGCACGATGCCGCACAGCACAAGCGGGCTTGCGCGTGCGAAAATGTGGAATATGCCGCGCACAACTGGAACAGCGGCACGATTACAGTACATCCCTCGCACACCACGTTCGGTGAAAAGACGTTTACTTGTAATGATTGCGGCGAAAGCTACACCGAGGAGATCCCCAAGCTGACCGAACACAGCTACGGCGCGTGGGAAAAGTATAACAAAACACAGCACAAGCGGGCTTGCGCGTGCGAGGATGTGGAGTATGCCGCGCACGATTGGAACAGCGGCGCAATTACAGTACATCCCTCGCACACCACGCTCGGCGAAAAGACCTTCACTTGTAATGATTGCGGCGAAAGCTACACCGAGGAGATCCCCAAGCTGACCGCACACGAGTACGGCGCATGGGAGAAACATAGCGCCATACAGCACAAACGTGTGTGTGTTTGCAAGGACGTAGAGTATGCCGCGCACGATTGGAACAGCGCGATCACCGTATATCCCTCACATACCACGCTTGGTGAAAAGGCCTTCACTTGTAATGACTGCGGCGAAAGCTACACCGAAGAGATTCCAAAGTTGACCGAGCACAGCTATGGCGCGTGGGAAAAGTATAACAAAGCACAGCACAAGCGGGCTTGCGCGTGCGAGGACGTGGAATATGCCGCGCACAACTGGGATAACGGCGTGATCACCGTGCATCCCTCGCACACCACGCTTGGCGAAAAGGCCTTCACTTGTAATGACTGCGGTGAGAGCTACACCGAAGAGATCCCCAAACTGACCGAACATGAGTACGGTGCGTGGGAAAAGTATAACAAAGCACAGCACAAGCGGGCTTGCGCGTGCGAGGACGTGGAATATGCCGCGCACAACTGGGATAACGGCGTGATCACCGTACATCCCTCGCACACTACGCTTGGTGAAAAGGCCTTCACTTGTAATGATTGCGGCGAAAGCTACACCGAGGAGATCCCCAAGCTGACCGAGCATAGCTACGGCGCGTGGGAAAAGCACGATGCTACACAGCACAAGTGCGTGTGCGTTTGTGAGGACGTGGAATATGCCGCGCACAACTGGAACAGCGCGATTACCGTGCATCCCTCGCACACCACGCTTGGTGAAAAGACGTTTACTTGTAATGACTGCGGCGAAAGCTACACCGAAGAGATTCCAAAGTTGACCGAGCACAGCTACGGCGCGTGGGAAAAGCACGATGCCACACAGCACAAGCGCACGTGCATTTGTGAGGACATGGAGTACGCCGCGCACAACTGGGATAACGGCGTGATCACCGTGCATCCCTCGCACACTACGCTTGGCGAAAAGACCTTCACTTGTAATGCTTGTGGAGAAAGCTACAGCGAGGAGATCCCCAAGCTGACCGAGCATACCTATGGCGCGTGGGAAAAGTATAACAAAGCACAGCACAAGCGGGCTTGCGCGTGCGAGGATGTGGAGTACGCCGCGCACGATTGGAACAGCGCAATCACCGTATATCCCTCGCACACCACGTTCGGTGAAAAGACCTTCGCTTGTGATGACTGCGGCGAAAGCTACACCGAGGAGATCCCCAAGCTGACCGAACACGAGTACGGTGAGTGGGTAATCGTAAAGGAAGCCGGCGTCGGTGTGACGGGCATACGGGAAAAGTCCTGCGCTTGCGGTCATAAGGTAGAGGAAAGCATTCCTGCATTGCAGGAAGACTCTGCGGGGGCAACCAATCCCCCAAATGACAGCACTCCTCCTGCAGACGGGGAAGAAAATCTCGGCGCAGGGGCGATCGTCGGCATCGTTGTCGGTACGATCGGCATAGGCGCTTGTCTGTATTGGTTCGTTTTCCGAAAGATAAGGCGCTCCCGTTTTTAATATAGAAAAGGCACTTGCGGAATCATCCTTCCGCAAGTGCCTTTTTGGTAAAATTCAATTTTGGGCTTCATTTCCAACCAGCTTGCGCACCCAGGTGCCTTTTTTCAAAAGGAAGTGGGCAAGGAGGCATTTGACGATCTCGGTCGCCTGGCAGATGACGAAGATCACGTGGATGCTCCAGGAGGTGAAATAGGCAAGAAGTGCGCACACGGGGATGACGACCACCCACATGAAAACGCTGTCCATCAGCACCGTGATCATCACCTGCCCACCCGAGCGCAGGGTGTAATAGGCGGCGAAGCTGTAGGCGTAGAAGGGGAGCGCGGCGGCACAGATCAGCATCATATAGGTGGCAAGGTCGCGCACGGCATCGGTGGTGTTGTAGATCTGCGGGAAGAAGAATGCACCACCCGCAAACAAAAGGGCAAACGCGGCGGCGGCAAAGACGATGAAGGCGATCATTTTGTTGGCGGTGTCCTTCGCTTGCTTCAATTCACCCGCGCCAAGCTCACGCCCGACGATGATGGCAAGGGCGTTTCCAAGCGCCATGTACGCCACGCTGATCACGTTTTGCAGGGTGGAGCTGATGTTCAGCGCGGCCACGGCGTCAAGCCCGCGCACCGAGTAGCATTGGTTGCGCATCGTGATCGCCAGTGACCAGAAAAATTCGTTTGCCATCAGCGGCAGCCCCTTCAGCGCGATGCGCACGGCAAGTGCGCGCGGAACGCGAAAAGAGTGATACGCTCCCCGCAAATACGGAAATTTGGCGGTATGCGTGTGCGCCCATATCACAAGTAAGAGCAGCTCCGCAAAGCGGGAGATCGTGGTAGCGATGGCGGCGCCCGCCACGCCCATGGCAGGCGCACCGAGATAGCCGAAGATCAAGATCAGGTTCAGTAAAAAATTGGTGGCGACGGCCAGCACGCTTGCCAGCATGGGGATCACGGTCTCGCCCGTTTCGCGCATGGTGGAGGCGTAAAGCTGTGAGAGGGCGTAGGGCAGAAGGCCAATCAGCAACAGCTGCAGATAGTCCAGCCCCTTTTGCCGTGTCAGGGCAAGATCGCCGCTATTTTCGCTTGTGTGCAAAAACAGATCGATGAACTCCCCGCCGAATAGCAGAAAAAGCAGGGTGCCCACCACGCCGACAACAAGGCAGGTGAGAAATTTGAAGCGGAAGGTGTGGCGCACGCCGTCGGTGTCGCCGCTGCCGTGATATTGCGCGGTGAAGATGCCCGCCGCCGAAACGGCACCGAACACCAGCAGGTTGAAAATAAAGGTGAATTGGTTGACGATGGAAACACCGGACATGGCCTCGGTCCCAAGGCGCCCGACCATGATATTGTCCAGCATGTTGACGAAATTCGTGATGCCGTTCTGAATCATGATGGGGATGGCGATGGCCAGCGCGTGGCGGTAAAACCGCTTGTCTCCGATATATTTTTTAAAGGTCATAGGTCGCTTCCTTTCTTTACTGTATGGCATTGTACCATATCGCGCGAAAAAAAGCAAGTCCCCGCGGCAGATTTCGGCAAATGCGGCACCGTTGGCGGCTTTTCTTTTGAAAAAGTACCCGGATTTACGGTCGAAAGCCCCCGATTTTGGGATATTTTTGTTGTTCAAAAAAAATATTGCAAATTTTCGAAAAAAGGGTTGACTTTTGCGGCGGGGGGTGGTAAACTTTGCGTAGCAGAGGGGTCTCGCCACTGCTGTGACAATAAAATAAGGGGGAGCCGCTACGGCTGTAACCGGAACTTATGGACACTACGTTTCTTGTCAACCAGAAATTGAGCGAAGCTCAGCTGCAGGCCATTCGCTCGCTTGAAAACGAGAACGAGCCCGTGCTGTTCGCCATTGTGGGGGATATATCCCACAAGGCCAAGTACGGAAAGGTGGCATTGCTTGCCACGTGTTCACACCTTTTCACCTACGATCTTGAAAGTGGAGAGGTTTCCCGTCGTTTTGCCTTGGAGGAGATCGAGGAGATCCTTACCAAGCGCATGTACGGCAACGGTATGATGCGCGTCCGCTTGACGGACGGCAGCGTTCACGATCTGTTCCGCTTTACGTTTGCCGTAGCGGCTCTTTGTGATGCTGTGCGCTACTACGTCACCCAGATCCGTGAAGGGGATGGCGTGGAAAATGCCGTGAAGATGATGGAAAGCGTGTATGACAAAATGCTTTCCGTTTGTCCGCGCTGCGGCCGCACGCTTTCTGCCCCCGGGGTGCCCTGCATCCATTGTATGAAGAAGGGCAGATTGCTCAAAAAGCTGGGCGGATATCTGAAGCCCGAGGTCGCGGTGCTGATCCTTTCGGTGCTGATGTCGGTGATCACGACCTCGCTTGCCTTGACGCCGCCGCTTCTGACAAAAACATTGGTGGACGAGGTGATCCCCGCAAAGGATGCCAACTTCCTCTTTTACATCGTGCTGGCACTGGTCGGCATTTACTTCGTGCGCTACGGACTTTCGGGCGTGCGCGGTTATATCATGCGCGCCGCGGGAAACCGCGTGGTGGCACGTATTCGCCGTGACGTGTACGAAAAAGCACAGCATTTGCCGATGCGCTTTTATGACAAGACCTCCACGGGTGCCGTCATCAACCGCATCAGCAGTGATACCACCACCATTCAGGCCTTCATGCTGCGTATCACGCAGGAGGTCGTGGTGCAGTTCTTTAAGATGATCGGCATCGTGATCGTGATGCTGATCCTTAACCCCAAGCTGACGCTGTTTTCTCTTGTGCCCGTACCGATCGTGGCGATCGGCTCGCGCATATTCCGCAAAAAGATCGCACCCTTTTACCGCCGCATCTGGCGCCGCTCGGCGGCGGTGACCTCGGTGCTGACGGATACCATCCCCGGCATCCGCGTGATCAAGTCCTTCACCAACGAGAAAAATGCCACAGACCGCTTCGGCGCGTGCGTGGAGGAATGGCGCGTGACGGATACCAAGGCGGGCAAGATTCTCAACGCCTATCCCGCGCTTGTCAACTGCCTCATTGCGCTTGGCAGTGTGATCATCTGGGCCATGGGCGGCACGCTGGTGATGAACGGCTCGTCCGACATTTCCGTGGGTCTTTTGGTCTCCTTCATCTCCTACGCCACCATGTTCTATGAGCCCGTGAACTTCTTCGCCAACCTGTCCGATTCGATGCAAAGCGCCATGGCCTCGACCGAGCGCATTATGGACATTCTGGATGCCGAGCCCGAGCATGATTTCGGCAAGGGCAACAAGAACGCCAATATCGGTGGCCGCATCGAGTTCAAGAACGTCAACTTCTCCTTTGACCGCACCAAAAAGGTGCTCAAGGACATCAATCTTGTCATTGAGCCCGGTGACGTGGTTGGCATCGTCGGTACGACGGGCTCCGGCAAGTCCACACTGATCAACCTTCTGTTACGCTATTACGATCATTATGAAGGGCAGATCACCGTGGACGGCGTGGATATCCGCGACATCGACATGGAATATTACCGCTCGAATATCGGCTACGTACAGCAGGAGCCGATGATGTTCCACGATACCATTTACAACAATATCTGCTACGGCAACGGCGAGTTCTCGGTGGATGAGGTCATCAACGCCGCCGATATCGCCAACGCGCACGAGTTTATCGTGCGCCAGCCCGACGGGTACGATTCCGTGCTCGGCGAGCGCGGCACCGATCTTTCGGGTGGCGAGCGCCAGCGCGTGTCGATCGCCCGCGCGATGCTGCGCAACCCCAAAATGCTGGTGTTTGACGAGGCCACGGCCGCCGTGGACTCCGAGACCGAGCGCCTGATTCAGGACGCCATTGAGAATATGATCACCGGTCGCACCACGCTGATGATCGCGCACCGCCTTTCCACGCTGGCAAAGGCCAACAAGATCGTGGTGGTGGATAACGGTCACATTCTGGAGTGCGGCACGCCGCAGGAGCTAATGGAGCAAAAGGGCAAATATTACAAGCTGGTGCAGATCCAGTCCATGTCGGATCAGATCGCGGAAAGCCGCCGCGCCGAGCGTCTGTAAGGAGGTGCCGAAATGGGAAGAATTTATATCGATAAATACGTTGGAACGCTGGAGCGCACCGACCTGTATTTCGTAAAATTGACACTGAAAGACGGTACCGTTCACGAGAATTTGGAACCAAGACGTCTGTTTCCGTTCACCAATCCCAATATGTATATCACCCTTTTGGATAAGGACGAGCGTGAGCTTGGCTTTGTGCGAGATCTGAAGGAATTGGACGATGCCTCCGTGAAGGCGTTGGAGGATTGCTTCGCGGAATATTATCTGATCCCGAGGATCACGCGCATCCTGCTTTGCGAGGAAAAGTTCGGCTCAATCAAATGGGAGGTCGAAACCGACAGGGGCAGCATTGCCTTCCGCATTCGAAGCCGACACAGCGACATCAAAAAGCTGTACGGCACCAATCGCATCATCGTGCGCGACACCAACGATAACCGCTATGAGATCCCGGATTATACCAAGCTGGATGCGCACAGCTTGCACATGCTGTTTTCCTATCTTTGATAACAGACCGCCCCAAACGCTTTGTGCGTTTGGGGCGGTTTGTTGGTTTTTTGTGCAAAAACGGAAAAGTGTCTATATATAGAAAACAATTTATATATTATAATTATTCCGTAATCCACAAAACGAGGTGTCGAAATGGCAAAAAAGGCGCAAGGACAGCAGAACAGAAAATGGTGGTTCAAGCTTTTGAAAAAGCTGATGGTGGGCAGATACAAGCGCCCTGAATTCGTTTATCTGGGTGAAAAATTCGACAAGGGTGCGATCATTCTCAGCAATCACGAGGGAACCGACGCGCCGCTCACGCTGGAGCTTTATTGTGACCAGCCGGTGCGCTTCTGGGGCGCGTCCGAAATGAACTCCGGTCTGATCTCGATGTATAAGTATCAGACCAAGGTGTATTTCCATCAAAGAAAGCATTGGAACATCTGGCTGGCACGGCTGTTTTGCCTCATCGCAAGCCCGCTTACCAACCTGTTTTACAAGGGGCTGAATCTGATCTCTACATACCGCGACATCCGCTTCACGCGCACGATCCGCGAGAGCATGGCGGCACTGAAGAACGGCGAGAACGTCGTTATTTTCCCGGAGGATGCCAGCAAAGGGTATCTGGAGGAGCTGGAGGGCTTTTTCCAGGGCTTCGTGATGCTGGCGGAGGTTTGTTACCGCCGCGGAATGGACGTGCCGATCTACGTGACCTACTTCAAGAAAAAGGATCTGGTCTACATGGTGGACGCGCCGATCCTTTACTCCGAGCTGATCAAAAACGGTGCCACGCGCGCCGAGATCGCCAAGCGATTGCTGGACAGATGCAACGCGCTGGGCAAGATGGACCCGCACGCGCTTCCCGAAGAGGAAGAGAAGGCAGAGGTGCTGCCCTGCGAGGAGAAAATTGCCATTTAACCCCAAAACGGGGCGGGATATTCAATATCCCGCCCCGTTTTTTTGTTATTTGATTTTTTCAAACAAAAAGCTTTTGCCCTTGCCGGGGGCTGCAGGAAAGCTGATCTGCTTTCCAAAGACCTCGCGCAGCTCGCCGTCATAAAGGAGCGTGATGGCGTCATTATTTACCGTGTGCAAAAACAGATAGCTCTTGTTTTCATAGATCACGGCGCGCCCGTCTGCACGCGGCGTCACGCCGCATTCGCGGAAGAAGACGCGAAGCTCTTCCGGCGTGATCTCTGCATTGGTGGGACCGATTACAAGATAGGGCAGACGTTTTTCCTCCAAGGCGAGGGTGGCCTCCTTACAAGCCGTCGTCATCGCGGGGCAAAGAAAGACGAATGCCTTGTAGCGTGATTTGACCGCCTCAAGATCAGTGATCAGATAGACGTCATAGGGGGTCGCGGTAAAGCCGAGCGTATGCCGCATTTCTCGCACCGTTTGGCGGGTAATGGTGGAATCGTCCGCAAATTCGGCAAATACGTTCTCGTCCAAAAGCACCGCTACCTCGGCACCGCTTTCAAGCTCCTTTTCAAGGGCGCTTTCGGTGATGCGGTGCATTTTTTCAAGCAAGGTCATATAGGCGTCATCTGCATACCAGCCGCCCCACATGTCAAACCACCAGAAGGCGTGGCCATGCGTGAGCGCCCGTGCAAAGTGCATTTTCAAAATCTCCGTGGCAGTGTCCTTGTCGGGGCCGTACCACACGGGGCTTTGATAGTAGGGGTGATCGCAGTACGGCTTTGTCAGATGTGTGCGGGTATCATTTTCCGCAAAAAAGAGCTTGCCGTGCAGCTTGAGCGAGTCGATCACGGTCATATTGGGGTGATCGCGCCCCGCCTCCCGTGCATAGCTGTAGCACGGAGGGGCACAGAGAAAATCCACGTCCTTAGAGTTCAGTACGGCCGTCAGAGCGTGGTGGCCGGAGCCACGGTCCATCAGCTCCATCACGTAGCCGTAAAAGCCGCCCACCACAAGACGGTGTTCGGTCTTTTCCTTTACGTATCTCGAAAATTCGCAAAAACGCGTTGCTGTCATTTCCGAAAGAAAGCTGTAATAATCTTCTTCGGTGGGGTCGTACACGTGCGCGGCGATCTTCCCGGAAAACTTTTCTTTTGCGCGCTTTCCCTTCGCGCCGCGACGGTCGGGGGCGATCCATTCCTCCGTCCAGCCGGTCGCAAGCTGATAGCCCGCAACGCGGTCGCGGTAAGCGCTGCTTTCAATATGATCGATCAAAATGGCGAGATGCTCCTTGACGGCTTGGGCCCACGCGTCAGAGGAAAACGAGGGCCAACGAAGGTCGTGAAAACCAAAGTCGCAAAGCTCGTCCGGGTGCTCCTCGCCCCAGCGGAAGGGAAGTGTGATATTTACGCGCGGCAGTAAATAGGCATTGGGTGCGGCCTCAAGAATGCGGGCAACGTCCGCGTCCAATTTGGAAAAGTCGGGCGCTTCGCCGTCAAAAATGCCGGGGGCAAAGATCGGCGTTTGCGCCTTGGGATTGATGTGATGCGAGGCGAAAAAAACAGGAAAGGAGAACAGACGGTACCCCGCTTTTGCGAAATCCGTGGGGGTGGAGCGCTCGGTGAGATAGCACATGTACGCGGCGCCCGCAATCGGTTTTTCATTGATAAAAAGCTGTGGTACGCCGCCAAGCATGCGTACGCAAGAGGTGATCGGTAACATAGTTGCCTCCTTTTTGTTGGTTGCTTCTATTTTAACACATCCGCCCTTTGTTGGCAAGCGTTTTTTCGATGCGCCGCCGTGATGGCAAAACTAACGCGCGCGTTTTCGAAAAAAGGACTTTTCAAATGTGTGATTTTATGTTATAATAATTATAACTGTCACTGCGGGAGGTGGAGCGATGGAAAATTTCGAAAAATGGCCCTTGCTGGCAAGCATCCATACTCCCCTTGACGTGAAGGCGCTTTCCGAGAAGCAGTTGAAGCAGCTGGCGCACGAGATCCGCGACTATCTTGTCTTTCGCGTCAGCGAAAACGGCGGCCATCTTGCCTCCAACCTCGGCGTGGTGGAGATGACACTTGCCATCCACCGCGTGTTCGATCTTCCCGCCGACCATCTGATCTTCGACGTGGGGCACCAGAGCTACGTACACAAGCTGCTCACGGGGCGCAAAGAGCATTTCGACACACTGCGCCAAGCAGGTGGTATTTCCGGCTTCACCAAGCGCGCGGAAAGCGAATATGATGCCTTTGGCGCGGGGCACAGCTCAACGGCAATCTCCGCCGCGCTCGGCATGGCCGAGGCAGATGCCCTTGCGGGCCGTAAGTGTTGGACGGTGGCCGTGGTGGGAGACGGAGCCCTGACGGGCGGGCTTGCGCTGGAGGCGTTGAACAATTGCCGCCGCAATTTGCGCTTGCTGATCATCATCAACGAAAACGAGATGTCGATCTCCCCGAACACGGGGCGCCTTGCGCAGCATTTGTCGCACATCCGTGCGTCACGTCCTTATATCAATACCAAAAAGGTGACCTCTTTCGTGCTACGGCACGTGCCGCTGATCGGCCCCTTTTTCTATCGCATCATCAGCCGCCTCAAACGGCGCATCAAACGCATTTTTTACCACGAAAATCTGTTTGAGCATATGGGCATCCGCTACGTGGGGCCCGTGGACGGCAATGATCAGGAAAGCATGATCTCCATGCTGGAGTACGTGAAAAAAAGCGAGGGAAGCGTGATCCTGCACGCCAAAACGGTGAAGGGGCACGGCTACGCCCCCGCCGAGGAGAAGCCGAGCGAATTTCACGCCATGCCGCCGCGCGACAAAAAAAGCGGGGAGGAGAGCTTTTCGCAGGCGATGGGAGCGGCGCTTTGCGCGCTGGCCGAGCAGGATCCGCGTATTTGCGCGATTACGGCAGCCATGCCTGTCAGCACGGGTCTTGCCCCGTTTTCCGCGGCCCACCCCAAACGCTTTTTTGACGTTGGTATTGCAGAGGAGCACGCCGTGACCTTTGCCGCAGGACTTGCCGCGGCGGGAATGCGCCCCGTTGTGGCGCTTTATTCCACTTTTTCGCAACGCGCGTACGATCAGATCTTGCATGATGCGGCATTACAGCACCTTCCCGTGGTGCTTTGTGTGGATCGTGCGGGGCTGAATGCGGGAGACGGTGCCACCCACCACGGTGTGTTGGACGTGGCCATGCTTTCCGCCATCCCCGATGCGCATATTTACGCACCCGTTACCGCCGAAGGCGTGCAACGCGCCCTTCATGCCGCGTTGGCGGCGGGAGAGATTTCCGTTATCCGCTATCCTGCGGGGGCGCCGCTTGCCGCCATCGGGGATGCCTTTTATCGGGAAGAGGTGCCGCCTGCACCGGGCTTGCGCATCTGGCAGAGCGGGGAGGCACCCGCGATCAGCATTCTCACCCACGGCAGGATCACCGCGAGTGCGCTGGAGGCCGCGCAACGGCTGGCCAAGGACGGCATCCATACGCGGATCCTTTTGTGCGAGCAGATCGCCCCTTACGGGGAGGTGGCCGCACGCGTGTCACCGTATCTTGCCCCCGCCGTGCTCTTTCTTGAGGAGGAGATCCGCACGGGCGGATTTGGTATGAATTTGTGTGACCGTTTGCAAAAAATGGGGCAATTAGTGGGCAAACGGTATGAAATTTTGGCAACCGAGGATCCCTTTGTTGCTCCCGCTGCGGGGCAAACGCCGCTTGATGCGGCGGGGCTTTCCCCCTTGTATATTGAAAATACACTGCGCCGCCTTGCGGCAATACAATAAGGAGAAGAAGAATATGTTAAAAGTAGAACGCGGCTGTGTTATGAACTTTGAAAATGCCATTCGCGGCGCACGCAACCCGATGAATAGCTGGGCAAGAATGGACAGCACGTACGACGAAAACGGAAATTTTGCGTTGGGGCCCAACGATCTTGACCTTGCCAAGCGCCTGGCGCACGCGGGGAGCGATCACCGCAAATTCCTGCGCCAGATCTTCGTGTCGGTGGACATCACCGCACCGCTTTACTGGTGGAAGGAGTTTGATACATATAAGGTCGGCACGGTGGCAAATTCCACCTCCACGATGCACAAAATTCACACCAAGCCCTTCGAGCGCGCCGACTTTTCGCATGACCGTCTGGACGAGGGCGGCCTTGCCGCGCTGGATGCCGTGATCGCCTATCTGGAGAGTGAAAGAGAGAAGTTCGTGGCGGACAAATCCGATCGCCAAAGCTGGCACAACATGATCCAGATGCTGCCCAGCTCCTACAATCAGATGCGCACCGTGACGATGAATTACGAGAACCTCATCAATATTTATTACGCGCGCCGCGCACACAAGCTGGCCGAGTGGCACGTGCTTTGCGATTGGATCATGAGCTTGCCCTACGCGGCCGAGCTGATCGCCGTCAAAGAGGAGTAAGCGATGAAAAAATACCGATTGAAGATCGGCCTTGACGTAGACGATATTCTGTACGAGTGCAATGCCTATGCGCTGGAGCTGCTCAATCGCGCCGAGGGGATCGAGCCGCCGCTTACCATCCACGATATCCGCTCCTGGGGCGGAAACGTGGGGCGCGTGGACGATCGACTGCGCTATTTCGGGGATCCCGATTTCGTGGCAGAGCAGCCCGTGCTGCCGGGCGCGCGTGAGTTTGTGGCGAAGCTGTGTGAGGTGGCGGACGTGTTCTTCGTTTCCGCTGTGCCCCCTGCCTGCATGAGCGCACGAGCCCTGCGCCTGACGCGCGATTTCCCGCAGGTGCCCCCCGCCAATATATTGCTCGGGCACCGCAAGGATCTGGTGCATCTGGATATCCTGCTGGATGACGGCGCGCACAACATCTCGCACTCGCCCGCGACCTATCCCGTGCTTTTCCGCAAGCCGTGGAACGTGCACCTTTCCGGTTTGCTTTCCGTGACTACGTATGAGGATTTTTTGCATCTTGTGGATATGCTGCGCTACTCCTATACGGAAACGCGCCCCGACCTTTCGGATGGCGGCGTGGTCTGTCTTGTCGGCCCCACGGGCACGGGCAAGAATGAGGTAGCCAAGGCCTTGGTGCTGGAGCATGGCATGACCAAGCCCGCTACATACACCACGCGTCCGCGCCGTGAGGGGGAGAGCGAGCAGGAGTATCACTTTCTCACGGAAGCGCAGTTCCTGGCTGACTTTGCGGCGGGAAAATATCTGGAGACCACTGTTTACAGCGGCCATCATTTCGGTACCAGCGCCGAGGAGATCGACGCGGTGACGGGAAAAGGCGGGGTAGCGGTGCTGCCCATCGACATCTGCGGCGCACTTTCCATGAAAAACCGTTATCGCTCGCGTGCGCTTCTGGTCTTCCTCAAGCGGCGGCGCGAGGACGTGATCTTTGACATCGTGTTGCGCCAAATGGACCCGCGCGACAAGACCTGCCGCATCCTTTCGCTGGATGACGAATACCGCAACGAGGAGCTGTGCGACCTTTGCGTGGATGCGAACTGCACCCCCGACGAGATCGCCGCAAAGATCGCGCTCGCGGTGCGCGGCATGCATACGGCTTGATACAAATTGAAACAAAATTCAACAAAGTACTTGACATTTGCATAATTATGCGGTATACTGTAAGGCGTTAACCCCACACTATATTTTGGAAAGGAATTTACTTATCATGAAAAAGATTTTGTCTTTCGCACTGGCTTGCTTGATGCTGGCGGGCTGTATCGTCTCTTTCGCCGCTTGCGGCAAGACCAACGCCGATTTCGTGGCCACCGACGCCACTGACCTGATCAAAGAGGATTTCGGTATCGGCGTGAAGAAGAATTGCCCCGAGCTGCTTGCCGCTGTCAACGCTGTGGTTGACAAGTGGGTCGCCGACGGCACGATGGCTAAGTACGAAACCTACTACACCGATCTTGCTAACTATGCCGAGGATACCACCGGCAGCGTGGCAAAGCCCGAGGCAGGCACGCTCAAGACCACCTGGGATTTCGGCTCCGCCACCGAGGTGATCACGGTCTATACCGAGTCCGGCTTTGCTCCCTTTGAATTTGTTTATGACGGCGCCGTGGTCGGCATCGATATTGCCATCATGAGCCAGGTTGCCGCCGATATGGGCAAGAAGATCGTGGTCAAGGACATCCTGTTCGACACCATCCCCACCTCCGTGCAAAGCGATGCAGGTCTTGCCGTGGCCGCCGCAGGTCTTACGATCAACGAAGAGCGCGCCGAGCAGATGGATTTCTCCAACGTATATTACAGCTCCACGCTGGTGATCGTTGCCGATAAGAACGCTCCCATCACCTCCGTGAAGGATCTTGCAGGCAAGAAGGTCGGCGTACAGCAGGGCACCAGCGGTGACCTGATCATCTCCGCCGCCGTCAAATCCGAGGGCTACGTTTACGAGACCGAGAACGACGCGGGCGAAACGGTGGAGGTCACCGTAAAGGCCGCAGGTGCTGAGGTCAAGCAGTACGAGAAGTATGCCATGGCACTGGCAGATCTGAAGGCAGGACGTATCGACGCGATCCTGATGGATAAGCTGCCCGCCCAGACCATGCTGAACAGCGCAGAATAATTTATCATAATACGGAAGGGTGAAGGCACTGCGGTGTCTTCACCCTTCGACACGAAAAGAGGATTTATGACAGAGCTTTGGACACGGTTTTCCAAGGCCTTTCTCATCCAGGATCGCTGGAAGATGTACTTAGAAGGGCTTGGAAACACCTTACTTATCGCCATGATCGCGGCGGTGATCGGCATTGTGCTGGGCGTTGTGATGGCGATGGTGAATTACATTCATAAAAAATCGGGGAAGCTGAAGATCGCCACCAAGATCTGCAACTTTTACATCACCGTTGTGCGCGGCACGCCCGTTGTGCTGCAGCTGATGATCCTGTATTTTGTCGTTTTCTCCTTCTGGGATAACGGCATTCTGATCGGTGCCATTACCTTCGGCCTCAACTCCGGTGCCTACGTGGCGGAGATCGCACGCGCGGGCTTTGAAAGCATCGATGACGGACAGATGGAGGCGGGCCGTTCGCTTGGCCTTTCCACCTGGCAGACGATGCGCACCGTCATCATTCCGCAGGCGTTGCGCAACGCGTTGCCGCCCCTTTTCAACGAGTTTATCATGCTGGTCAAGGAGACCTCGATCGTCGGTTACGTCGGCATTTATGACCTTGGCAAGATCCCGGGTCTTATCCAGTCCCGTACCTTCGACTATCTGTTCCCGCTTTTGATCGCCGCCGCGCTGTATCTGATCGTGGTGCTGGCGCTCACGCAGGTGTTGCACGTGATCGAAAGACGCTTGGCAAAAAGCGATCGCAATCAAGGAGGTGCCGTGAATGGAAAAGCAAAATAACGAGCCGCTTATTCGCGTGCGCAACCTCTCCAAATCCTTTGGCGAGCTGGAGGTGCTGAAGGCCGTCTCCACCGATATCATGCCCGGCGAAAAGGTCGTGGTCATGGGGGCATCCGGCTCCGGCAAAAGTACGTTTTTGCGCTGTCTCAACTGCCTGGAGGATCCCACGGGCGGCGAGGTCATTTTTGAAGGCGTGGATATCGCGGACGTGCGCGTGGACATCAATATCCACCGTCAGAAGATGGGAATGGTGTTCCAGCAGTTCAATCTTTTCAACAACAAATCGGTGCTGGAAAATATCATGCTGGCACCCGTGATGCTGCGCAAAAAGCAGCTTTCGCGCGAAAAACGGCGCCACTTCTTCGGCAAGGGGGAAAAGCCCACGCTTACCAAGGAGCAAATCGTTGCCGAGGAGCGCGAAAAGGCCATGCAGCTGCTTGCCCGCATCGGGCTTGCGGATAAGGCGGACGTGTACCCCTCCACGCTTTCGGGTGGACAGAAGCAACGCATCGCCATCGTGCGCGCGCTGGCAATGAATCCCAAGGTGATGCTGTTTGACGAGCCGACCTCCGCGCTTGACCCCGAAATGGTGGGCGAGGTGTTGGATCTGATGAAGCAGCTGGCCGAGGAGGGCATGACGATGGTCATTGTCACCCACGAGATGGGCTTTGCCCGTGAGGTGGCGGATCGCGTGCTGTTTATGGACGGAGGCGTGATCGCCGAGGAGGGCACGCCGGAGCAGATCTTCGGCAACCCGCAGGGCGAGCGCCTGAAATCCTTCCTTGCCAAGGTGCTTTGATGAAATTTGATAAAAAAGCGTCGGATTTCCGACGCTTTTTTGTTGACAACGCTCCTTGCTATATGTTATAATAAGCTTATATCAAACGTAAGGAGATATGTCATGAAACAAAGATTTTTATGCTTATTGCTGGCACTCTTGATGCTGTTCTCGCTCACGCTTGTCTCTTGCGACAAGGACCCCGTCGATTCCAATCCGCCGAGCAACGGCGAGGGTGATGGCGGTGGCGGCAATGGCGGCGGTCAGACGGGCACGGAAGACACCTCCACAACCGAGCATTACCTGCCCGAGGCGCTGTTTGCCAACGTGAAGGAGGCGTATGAGAAGTCGGATGCCTCCAATTTCCCCGCGCTGAATTATGACGAGGCCCCCTTTGCCATCGCCGACGATGCCTTTGCCGGCAAGAAGATCACTGAGATCACATTGCCCGTGCAGGAAACGGGCGCGGCGGATGCCGACGGCAATCTTTGCTTCACGCTGTACGTGATGCCGAATACCTACGAGGCATTGAGCGATGACGCGAAGACGGGTGTGACCGCACACACGGTCAAGATCAAGCCCGCAGACTATGGTCTTGAGGCGGGCAAAAAGGCCGTTTGCAAATACATCACCGTGGATCTCACCTCCTACAAGCTGCAACTGACCGAAGCGCAGACCATCGCCATCGGCGCGAAGGAGGATACGGTCATGATCGCGGCAATGGACACCTCCGCCACCACAAGCGCAACGGCCGAGGTGATCAAGGACTGGCGCGAGCAATGGCTCGTGACGGGCTATCACATCAATCTTTTTAAGGGCGCCTTGGGTAAGGAAAACGGCGGCGTGTATTTTACCCGCGACAGCTTGCCCGTTGACTTTGTGTTCGATTATGGCACGCCCGCGGCAAAGAAGGCCGTGCTGGATGCCCGCAAGGCCGAGGAGGACGCCTACGCCGCCAAGCTTGCGGCTGTGGCCGAAGCGTATGACGGCAAGTATCTGTCGCTGATCGGTGACAGCATCTCCAGCTTCCGCGGTATCTGCGATAATACCGATTACAACGCCGCGCTGATCAACAACCGTTGCTATTACGGCGCAAGCTACATGAACGATTACACCCAGATGTACTGGGGCCGCCTTGCATACGAGTGCAACATGGAGCTTTGCGTCATCAACGGCTGGAGCACGTCGAGAGTCTACGGCGGCGGTTCGGATAAAAACGACCACTCGGATGCCACGCTGGACAATATGCTGGTGCGCTCCACCACCCTGCATAATAAGGAAGGTCAGAGCCCCGATCTGATCGTGCTGTATATGGGCACCAACGATATCGGCCATTCGAAGACCTGGTCGGATCTTTACGATCGCTTGGAGGCACGCGGCAGCAAGACGCAAAAGGAGATCGTGGCAGAATGGCTGGAGGGTGTTCATAGTACCTATCAGGCAAATTCGGGCAATGGCGTGCAGCCCGGCAAGACGTATAAGAGCTGGGAGGCGGCCTATGCGCTGTCGCTGGAGCGCATGCAGTACAATTATCCCGATGCCGAGATCTGCATTGTCAATCTGATCCAGACGAACAATACCGTCCGTACCGGGGAGCTGGTTCACAAGGCCAACGTGTGTCTTGCGGCACTTGCCGAATACTACGGCGTGATGGTCGCGGATCAGGCCAATAACACCGTCAATCGCGGCAATTGCCATTATTACGGCGCGGATGAGGCCACTCCCCAGTCCCTGCACCCCAATCTGATGGGGCACGCTATGCTTACCAAGCTGATCGTTGAAACGCTTTACGAAAATCTTCCCAAGGATTGATTTTAAATAAATTTATATCAAACGTAAGGAGATATGACATGAAACAAAGACTTTTATGCTTATTGCTGGCACTTTTGATGCTGTTCCCGCTTACCCTTGTGGCCTGCGATAAAGACCCTGCCGATCCCAACACGCCGAACAACGGCGGCAGCGGCGGCCAGGCAGGAACGGTGGACACCGATTCGACCGAGCATTATTTGCCCGAGGAGCTGTTTGCCGCCGTGAAAACGGCGTACGAGAAAAAGGATGCCGGCAATTTTCCCGCGCTGAATTACAATGAAGCGCCCTTTGCCATTGCCGATGATGCCTTTGCCGGCAAGAAGATCGTTGAGATCACGCTGCCCGTGCAGAAGACGGGTGAGGCGGATGCAGACGGAAATCTTTGCTTTACGCTTTACGTGATGCCGAATACGTACGTCGCCCTGATCAGCGCAAAGAAGACGGACGTGACCGAGCACAAGATCAAGATCAAGCCCGCGGACTACGGTCTGGAGGCGGACAAAAAGCTGGTTTGCAAGTACATCACCGTGAATCTGACCTCCTATGATCTGCAGTTGACCGAGGGGCAGACCCTTGCCATCGGCGCAAAGGAGGATACGGTCATGATCGCGGGGATGGATACCTCCTCCACCACAAGCTCGACTGCAAAGGTGATCAAGGATTGGCGCGAGCAATGGCTTGTGACGGGCTATCACCTTAATTTGTTCAAGGGGGCCAAGGGCAAAGAGAACGGCGGCATGTATTTCACCCGCGACAGCTTGCCTGTTGACTTTGTGTTCGATTATGGCACGCCCGCGGCAAAGAAGGCCGTGTTGGATGCCCGCAAGGCCGAGGAGGATGCCTACGCCGCCAAGCTTGCGGCTGTGGCCGAGGCATATGACGGCAAGTATCTGTCGCTGATGGGTGACAGCATTTCCAGCTTCCGCGGTATCACGGATAATACCGATTACAGCGGTGCGCTGATCAATAACCGTTGCTATTACGGTGCCAGCTATATGAACGATTATACCCAGATGTACTGGGGCCGCCTTGCGTACGAGTGCAACATGGAGCTTTGCGTGATCAACGGCTGGAGCTCCTCGAAGGTCTATGGCGGCGGTCAGGACAAAAATGACCGCGTGGATGCCACGCAGGACAATATGCTGGTGCGCTCCACCACCCTGCATAACAAGGACGGTCAGAACCCCGATCTGATCATTCTGTATATGGGTATCAACGATGTCAACACCAAGCATTGGTCTGATCTTTACGATCGCCTTGAGGCACGCGGCAGCAAGACTCAGAAGGAGATCGTGGCAGAATGGCTGGAGGGTGTCCATAGTACCTATCAGGCAAATTCGGACAACGGCGTGCAGCCCGGTAAGACTTATACAAGCTGGGAGGCATCCTATGCGCTGTCATTGGAACGTATGCAGTACAATTATCCGGATGCGGAAATTTACATTATGAATCTCACGCGCAGCCAGCACAGCACCGGCGCCGAGGAGGCGGGTAAGCAGAAGATCCTGAAGGCAAATACCTGCCTTGCCGCCCTTGCCGAGTATTACGGCGTGAAGATCATTGACCAGGCAAAGAGCGAAGTCAATTACGACAACTGTCATCTGTACGGCGCGGACGAGGCCAATCCCACGGCCCTGCACCCCAATCTGATGGGCCATGCCATGATGACCAAGCTGATCGTTGAAACGCTTTACGAAAACCTGCCTAAGGATTAATTTCATTGATGAAAGATCCCCGCGCGGCGTTCAGCCGCGCGGGGATTTTCCTTTACTTTGTGGGAATGGTCAAATATAGCACGCTGTTTTTTGGGGAAATTGTCTCTTGTATAAAAATTCCTTTTATGGTAAAATATTAATAGAAGTATCCGCTTTTTTACCGCAAAGGAAGGAGACCGCAGGCATGTTTGAGAAAGGCGAGTATATCGTGTATGGCGTCAACGGCATTTGTCGCGTGGAGGAGATCTGTGCTTCCCCCTTTGACAAAAACGACACGCGCACCTACTATTTGCTTGTTCCCGTGCACAACCCGATGGGCTCTACCATCTATACGCCCGTGGACAATCAGCGCGTACCGATGCGCCGATTGATGACAGCAGAAGAAATTGATGCGTTGATCGCGAAAATGCCCCGAGTGGAGCTGCTGGACGTTCCCGTGGAAAAGCAGCGGCGCGAGACGTATCGCACCACCATTGCAGATCTGCGCCCCGAGGGGTACGTCAGCGTGATCAAGACCGTACACAGGCGGCGCGAGGAGCTGACCGCCGCACGCAAGCACGTGCCCGTCTCCGATCTGGAATACGGCCGTCTTGCCAAGCATTTGCTGTATAGCGAGTGCGCCCACGTCCTTGGGATGGAGGAGGATGGCATCGAGGCCTACATCGAAGAAAAGCTTGCCATGGCTGAATAAAGTAATATGTGCAAAAAGCTCCTGCCCTTTTGGGGCGGGAGCTTTTTGCAACAGAACACCACCCGCGTGGCGGGAGATGATTTGGACGAGGGGGGATGATGTTTGCTTGCTTTTCTTCTTCGCACGTTTTATCTTGACTTTTGGTTTGGAATATCGTATAATAAAGCATATAGAAAAAGCAAGGAGGTCTTGCAGTATGAAGCTTGGGTTTATCGGAATGGGGAATATGGGAGCAGCGCTGGCGCGCGGATTTCTTTCTTCTGGAAAAATAAAAGGACACGATATCATTGTTTTTGACAAAAACGCAGAGAAATTGGAAAATGTAATAAAAGAATTGGAATGTTTTGGCGCAAGATCTGAAAAAGAGGTCGCGGAGCGTTCCGATATGGTGATCATGGCTTGCAAGCCCTATCACGTGGAGGGGGCGCTTGCCGCTGCGGGCGAAGCGCTTTGCGGCAAGGCGCTGCTTTCCATCGCGCTTGGCTGGGATCACGCTGCTTATCGTGCGGTGTTGCCCGAGAGCGTGCGCGTGCAGTTCGTGATGCCCAATACGCCCGCTATGGTGGGGGAAGGGATGTTCTTGTTTGAAAAGACAAATTCCTTCACCGAAGAGGAGCTTGCCTTTGCGCTTGCGCTTTTTGCTGCCATTGGCGAGGTGGAAACACTGCCCACCGATCTGATGGGAATCGGCGGTGCGCTTTCCGGTTGCGGTCCCGCCTTCGTGGATCTTTTGATCGAAAGCTTTGCCGATGCGGGCGTGCTTTACGGTATGCCGCGCGACAAGGCATATAAATTGGTGGCACAGACCGTGAAGGGGGCCGCCAAGCTTCAGCTGGAAACGGGGATGCACCCGGGAGTCCTCAAGGATATGGTCTGCTCGCCCGGCGGCTCCACCATCCGCGGCGTCGCGGCTCTGGAGCACAACGGCATGCGCAGTGCGTGCATTTCCGCCATCGAAGCCATTATGGAGACCTGATAAACGCAAAAACGTCCCCGCCAAGCATAGCTTGGCGGGGACGTTTGCTTTTTATTGCATCACGTGTTGATTTTGGGCAATGCGCTGGATAAAGCGGAAGCATTGCCACTGATCCAGATAGCGCATCAGCTCCGGCTCGTGCTTGCCCATTGCCACGCGCATTTCCTCGGCGCATTGCAGGGCATTTGCATCCTCGCCACGTGCCTTCATCGCAAGGAAGCGGGAAAGGGGCTTTAAGTAGCTTGCGAAAAGCTCCACCAAGCGCAGCGAGGTAGCTTGCACAAGCTCCGTGCAGGGGCGATTGGCGGCGACAAGGGCAAGCGCCTCGTCGGCAAGTGCGGCGGCACTCTCCAACTGTGCGGCAAGGGCGGGGTTGTAAAAATTCCGCGAGCTGCCGGGGGTGACGGCTGTGCCAAGCTCGCCCTCCATAAACTTCATCGGAATTGCCTTCTCCACCTTTTCAAAAAAGGCAAGGAAGTCCTTGTAGCTCTCGCCAAAGGCGTGCGAGAAGTAGTCTGCGGCGATCTCCTCAAAGGAAAGGGAACGGTCAAAATGCGTTCTTGCGTGTACGTAGTAGGCAAATCCGTGCGGGAAGAAGCTGCGCTGCGAGCCGCATTGAATGAGGCCGTCAATGCCAACGCCCTGGTACACGCCCACGTCCTCGTAAATGCGCTTGGCAAGCGCCATGCCGGAGGGATCGTAGTGCTGATGCTGCCAGAAGTGATATTCATAGCAAAGGCTGGTGCCGTCCCACGTCTTTTTCCAGTCTGCAAAATAGGCAAGATAGTCGTTCAACGTTTTGGGCATCGTGTTTTTGTTGTGTTGGAAGGGAATCGTCTTGGCATTCACGCACCCGTCGGGGAGCGTGGAGGTGTAGCTGCGCGAGATGGGGGCCAGCATCAAGGTGAAGCGATCGGGGTTTTGGATCTTTTCGACAAGCGGCGCCCAGCTGGTGTCGACGTAGGCGATGAAAACGATCCTTGCGGCAAGATTTTTGGCAGAAAGCGCCGCGTCAATGTCGTTCATCAGCACCATATACCAGTCAGAGGGCGTTTTTTGGCGGCAAGCGTCGCACTCGCAATGGTTGTTGTGCGCATCGGCCAGCCACACGTGGATATAGTCGGCATTCGGGTGCTTTTGCGCGTAATCCGTGATGTAAGCCGCCACCTTGGCGCGCGCCCGCGGATTAGACATACAGAAATTGGTGTTGATCGGGCTACCGCCGAAAAAGGCGCGCTTGCTGTCGATCATGGCAAGGCACTCACGGTTCTCGGGGGTGAGGGCATCCTCGGGGATTGCCGTCCACGCCTCCGTGGTGTCCACGCCGAAGGGCTCGATGGTGAAGCCGTGCCCCATCGTGTGCAGCTGCAGACCGCGTTTGGCGGCCTCGGCCTCGCACTCGCTTGTCCATTGCATCACCTGCTCCTTGGTGATCGCAAGCGGGGCAAAGTTTTCCTCGTTGCGGCTGTGCGCGTAATAACGGTTGTAAAAGGTCTTGGGCACGCGAAACTGGATCATCATCACGTTCATACCCACCTTGGGCGTGAAATCGATCATTTCCGGCATCGTATCGCGCGCCATAGCGCCCTCATTGCACCATCCGCGATAGCGCAGGGAGGGCACGTGGCGCAGCTTGACGGGCTTTACTGTCTGCTTGGGAATATACTCGCCGTCAGGACCGGGGAAGAGCCATCTGCACCCGTTTCTTCGCAGATACTCATACACGGCAAGCAGGACGCTGCGCGGGTTGTCACCCGCGATCACGCCGCCCGTCTTGTCGGTGTCCAGATACAGAATGTCATCCAGCACGGTGTCGCGCACGTCCGAGACGTCAAGCCCCATTTCCTGCATCAGCCCAAGGCGAAAGCCCTCCTTGGCGGCGGGGTCAAAGGCGATCTTGATCTCGCCTGCCTCCGGCATCATCATGCGCAAATATTTTTTTAATTCTTCAGCGGCAAAAAACAGCACGCTGTCGGGATTGGTGACAAAAATGCGAAACATAAAGGGAAGCTCCTTGCTCTTTTTTCTCCATTATAGCAAGCAAACGGAGCAAAGTCAATGCGGTTTTGCCACTTACATCATCGACTTTTCGTAGAACAAAAAGGCGGTCATTTTTTTGTTCGTCAATATGCCGAAAAACTGCACTTGTAAAATATTGACCTTATCTTTGCTATATTTTTAACAATCCCTTGCTTTTCGGGGCAATATCGCGCAACATAGTTAAAAAATAAACAAACTGCCAACAAGAAAGTGCTATCTTTTTTGGGGCGGTTTGTGATAAAATAATACACGTTAAATTGTAATATGGAAGGGATGAACTTGAATGAAGTTTGATGTTGTGGTGATCGGTGCCGGCGTGGTCGGCGCTCTCGTCGCAAGAGAGCTTTCGCGCTACGAGCTGAAGGTAGCGCTTCTGGAGCGCTCGGATGACGTGGCCGCAGGCGCTTCTCGCGCCAACAGCGGCATCGTACACGGCGGCTTTGACCCCGTGCCGGGTACCAGAAAGGCAGAGCTTAATCTGCGCGGCACGATGATGATGCCCGCGCTCACGGCTGAGCTTGGCGTATCTTATCGAAACAACGGCTCGTTGGTGCTGGCGTTCTCTGAGGAGGAGGCCGCACGCGTGCGTGCACTTTACGATCGCGGCATTGCCAACGGCGTGCCGGGGCTGTCTATTCTTTCGCGCGAGGAGGTCTTCGCGCTGGAGCCGAACGTCTCCCGCGAGGTCGTGGCCGCGCTTCGTTGCACCTCGTCGGGCATCGTGTGCCCCTACGGTCTGACGATCGCCGCCGTGGGCAATGCGATGGACAACGGCGTAAAGCTGATCTGCAATTTTGAGGTGGACCACATCTGCCATACCGCAGACGGCTACGTGATCTATGCGGGTGACCGCAAGGTAGAAAGCGATTACATCGTGAACTGTGCGGGGCTGTTTGCCGACCGTGTGGCCGCGATGGTAGGGGACACGGGATACAATCTGATCCCCCGCATGGGCGAATATATGCTGCTGGATCACGCGGCGCGTGATCTTTGCTCGCATACTCTTTTCCAGGTGCCGACTGCCGCAGGTAAGGGAATTCTGGTCTCCCCCACGGCGGATGGTAACATTCTGATCGGCCCCACCTCCGTGGAGGTGGAAAACCGCGACCGCGACCACCGCGACACCAGCGCCGCGGGACTTGCCATCATTCGTCGCGCCGCCGAAAAGAGTGTACCGCAGATCCCGTGGCGACAGATCATCACCTCCTTTACGGGGCTTCGCGCTTCGCTGGAGGGTGGGGATGACTTCGTGATCGAGGCAAGCAAAAACGCATCCGGCGTGGTACATGCCATCGGTATCGACTCGCCCGGACTTTCCTCCGCACCCGCCATTGCCAAGGAGCTTGTGGCGCTGCTGCAGGGCGAGGGTCTTGTGTGCAAAAACAAGGAAAGCTTTTGCGGCACGCGCCCCTCTTATCACGCGTTTGCCAACCTCAGCGATGAGGAGAAAAATGCCAAAATTGCAGAAAATCCCGCATACGGTCACGTGATTTGCCGTTGCGAGGTGATCACGGAGGGCGAGATCGTGGATGCCATCCACCGCAATCCCCCCGCACGCTCGATGGACGCCGTGAAGCGCCGCGTGCGCACCGGTATGGGACGTTGCCAGGGCGGATTCTGCACCACCTACATCACCGAAATTCTGGCGCGCGAGCTTGGCATCCCCGTTGGTGAGGTGACCAAGTTTGGCGAGGGCTCGGAGCTTTTGCGCGGATTTACCAAGGAAGAGGAGGAATGGCTATGAGAACGTGTGACATCGTGATCATCGGCGGCGGCCCTGCGGGCATGGCCGCGGCGCTCGGTGCCTATGAGGCGGGGGCGCGTGACATTCTGATCGTGGAGCGCGACGGTGCGCTCGGCGGTATTCTGCAGCAATGTATCCACAACGGATTTGGTCTGCACCGCTTTGGAGAGGAGCTGACGGGCCCCGAGTACGCGGCGCGTTACGCCCGCGAGGTCATTGAGAAGAAAATTCCGTATCTGCTTAACACCATCGTGCTTTCCGTCTCGCCCGAAAAGGTTGTGACGCTGATGAGCGAAGGGGGGGGCCTTACCCACATTCAGGCGAAGTCCATCGTGCTGGCAATGGGATGCCGCGAGCGTAGCCGCGGTGCCCTCAACATTCCCGGTGCGCGCCCCGCAGGTATCTATACCGCGGGTACGGCACAGCGTTTTGTGAACATCAAGGGGATGATGCCCGGCAAGGACGTGGTGATCCTCGGCTCGGGTGATATCGGCCTGATCATGGCACGCCGTATGACGCTGGAGGGCGCACGCGTGCGCGCCGTCTGCGAGCTGATGCCTTATTCCGGCGGTCTGAACCGCAACATCGTGCAGTGCCTGCAGGACTTTGATATTCCGCTGAAATTGAGCCATACGGTGTCGAAAATTCACGGCAAGGGACGTATCAAGGGCGTGACTGTCTCCCGCGTGGATGAAAAGCTGCAGCCCATCGAAGGGGAGAGCGAATATATTCCCTGCGACACCCTGCTTCTTTCCTGCGGTCTGATCCCCGAAAACGAGCTGACGACCGAGGCGGGCATCCCGCTTGACCGCGTGACGGGAGGTGCCGTGGTGAACGAGCGCCGTGAGACCGCGCTCCCCGGTGTTTTTGCCTGCGGCAACGTGCTGCACGTGCATGACCTGGTGGACTACGTTTCCGAGGAGGCGGAGCTTGCAGGTAAAGCAGCCGCCGCATACGTGGCAGGGGAAAGCGCCCCCGCACAAGAGAAAACAACGCTTGCTGTTGCAGGCGGCGTGCGCTATACCGTGCCGCAGTGCATCAACAAGGGTGCAGGCGAGGTGCGCGTGTACTTCCGCGTGGGACGTGTGATGAAAAATGCGACCGTGACCGTCAAGGTGGGGGATGAGGTGCTGTTCCAAAAGAAGAAGCGCAAGATGGCCCCCGGTGAGATGGAGTGCATCGTGCTGCCCGCCGAAACGGTGGCAAAGCTTGGCGATACGGCTGTGGTCTCGGCCGAGGAGGAAAACGTATGAAAAAGGAACTGATCTGTATCGTTTGCCCAATGGGCTGTGCCCTTTGTGCCGAAATGAACGAGAAGGGAGAGGTCGTTTCCGTGACGGGCAATACCTGCCCGCGCGGCAAGGTTTATGCCGAGGCAGAGCTGACCCACCCCACCCGCACCCTGACCAGCACGGTGCGTATGAGTAACCGCACGGCGCTGTTGCCCGTAAAGACCAACCGTCCCATTTCCAAGGAAAAGATGATGGAGGTTATGGCCATGCTGCGCGACGTGCGCGCCACGGCGCCCGTGCACATCGGGGACGTGGTGCTTGCAAACGTGCTTGGCGAGGCGGACGTGATCGCCGCGGCAGACGTGGAATAAGCATATAAAATGCCCTGTAGCGAAGGGACGATGTTCTTAGCGGAGAAATTACGAAACAGTTACCTAACAACCATGGTAGGGGCGAACTGTGTTCGCCCGCGGGCGTTCGCAGAACGCCCCTACGGATTGAAAAATTTTTCTGCAGTAAACAAATAAGTAGCCCCGGCAGATTTTTACGGTCTGTCGGGGTTCGCTTTTCAATATATTGAAATTTATCAAATTGTTGTTCTTTCCTTTCGCATATGCCACAAGGCTTTAACAGCAATTCCAAACATTATTACAAACATAATAGGACTTATAACAATTCCTAATGTACCTTGACGGTTATAAATTTCGTTATAATCGTCCAAAGATAAAATAGTCCTATTCTCCGTTTTTAATTCTACTATTTCATAATAAGAGGAACTGTTTACGAAATAACAATATATC
>SVSG01000039.1 GCA_015064415.1 Oscillospiraceae bacterium
TCAAGCCCCACGATTGCACCCGCACGATGGCAGAAACGCGATACGTGCTTTGGCGCTCGTTGTGCAAAAATCTCGCACACGGGTCGGGGTTTTGGTGGATGGATCTGGGTCGCGGGTGGTTTGACGCCCCGGATATTATGGCGGAGATCGCCGCGCTTACACGGGCGCACCAAACGCTCAAAGGTGGCGCGCATAAGTCAGAGGCCGACGTGCTTGTGGTGATGGAGGATGCGGCGCTTGCGCACACGCAGTTCAATCGCCTCTTTACACACAGCTTTGTGCGCAATTTGGTGCTGACCTCGCGCACCGCAGGGGTGCTTGTAGATATGTATCACACCTCTGACCTTGCCCAAATTGATCTTTCCCGCTATCGTCTTGTGATCTTCGGCACCAACTATGCGCTGACGGCAAAGGAGCTTGGCGCTTGGCACTTCCGCGCGGATGCCACCTTGATGTTTTACAACTGCGTGGGCATTCTGCAAAACGGCACGCCCGCGCTTGCCAACGTGGAAGCGCTGACGGGCTTTGCACTTGCAGAGAGCTATGATGATGAATTGAAATGCCCCGTGTTGAGGATCACCGAGGGCGATGACCCCCACCTTTGCCGCAAAACGGTGGAGGGGCGCACCCGTGTGATGTGCACGGATCCGCGCCTTACCCCCACCGCCCTGCGCGAGATCGCGCGCGAAGCAGGGTGCCATATTTACACGGATGCGGACACGATCCTGTTCGGTGACGAGCAGTTCCTTGGCGTGTTCGCCAAGCAAAAAACTCACACCGTTTTGCACCTAAATGGCAAAAATGGCGCCAAAGAGCTGCGCACGGGCAAGGTCTATACGGGCGCAGAGATCCCACTTGACCTTGCGGAAAATGAATTTCTGATCTTACAATATCAAGCATAGGAGGGGCAGTTGTGCAAAAAAAGAGTTTCGCCGCACCCGGCAGCGTTGAATTTTTGCGCGAAAATCCCATCTTTTTCTCGCTTGTGGGTGGCATTGGTCGCTACGCCACGCGAGAAGCGGACGGTGGCGTGCACGTTTCTCCCGAGGTGAAAAAAATGGCACCACATCTGCGCTATAATCGCGAATTTCGTCAAATGGGTGTAAGGGTCTACTCTACGCCATTGGATAACGGCTGGGTGGCTCCCGATACCTATGATTATACGCGCGTGGATTATACGCTGAAATGCTTTTTTGAAGCTGTGCCGGACGGTTATCTTTTGCCTCGCATTGGGGTGGATGTGCCCGTGGAATGGTGTCGCCAAAATCCCGAGGAGGTTTTTCTTTACGTGGCGGGCAAGGGGCTTACGCGTGACGAGGTTCAAAGGCGTGTGGCTACTGCTAAGCACGAATGCAACTTTTTCGAGCTGCCCGACGATTATCCCGGGATCAAGGAGCTGCGTGCCATGCCCTATGAGGAGTTGGCACCGGGCGCACAGCTGCGCTTGGAAAGTCTTTCCTCCACCGTTTGGATGCAGGATGCCGCCGAAGCGTTGCGCCGTTTGATCGCACATCTGGAGGCATCCCCCTATGCCGACCGCATCGTGGGCTACCACGTGGGTTTTGGCAACGCGGGCGAATGTATGTCCTGGTTCAAATATTTTTCCGGTCCCTATCATTATGTGGATCTGGGGGATTACAGCATTTCGCATCTGCGCCGTTTTTATGATTACGGTCTTGCCAAGTACGGCAATCGCGAGGCGCTGGGGCGTGCGTGGGGACAACCTGACATCACGCGCGACACGGTGGATCTGCCCACTCCCACCGAGCGTTACGGCGGCGCGAAAAGCATACATAGCTTCTTTCGCGGTGACAAGAAGGATACCATCTGCACCGATATGGACGAATTTTTGTCTCAAAACGTGGCAGACGCCATCGAGGTGCTGGCTGATGCCGCCAAGCAGATCACGAAAAAGGCGGTCGGATTTTTCTACGGCTATTTCATCGGCCCCTGGGAAACCCAATACCACGGGCATCTGCAGGTCGAGCGCATCTGGCGCAACCCCAATATAGACTTTTTCTGTGCCCCCACCGCCTATCACTTCCGCGGTGCGGGCGAGCCCTCGTTGGATATGACACCCACGCAATCCGTCAACCGCGAAAAGCTGTGGATCGAGGAGTTGGACGCGCGTACCTATCTGGTCAATCCCGCACTTGCCGATGCGCGCGCGGAAAATCTGACCGCCAATATGGAAGAGACTCGCTACGTCCTCTGGCGCCATCTTTGCAAAAATCTGGCGCACCATTCCGGCTTCTGGTGGATGGATCTTGGCGGCGGCTGGTATGATGCCCCCGACATCATGGCGGAGATCAAACTTCTCAAAAAAGCGCACGATACTCTCAAAGCAGGGGACCACACCTCCGAGGCAGACGTGCTGTTTGTGGTGGATCACAAAGGCATGGAGCACGTACGAATGAACCGCAACTACTCGCTGCGCTTTATCCGCGACACGGTGCGTATGGCAAGAAGCTCCGGTGTGCAATGCGACCTGTACCACATCTGCGATCTCTCGAAGATTGATCTTTCTCGCTACCGTTTGGTGGTGTTTATCCTGAATTATACCCTTACGCCTGCCGAGCTGGCTGCTATCCCCTTTGCCAAGGACACTACGCTGATGTTTAACTTTACCACGGGCATTTTGCAGGACGGCAAGCCCTCGCTGGAGAACGTGAAGGCGCTGACGGGCTTCACACTGGTGGATAGTTATGATGAGGAGCTGGACTGCCCGCTTTGCCGCATTGTGGGCGAGAGCAGCCCCTTGCTTGCCACCAAGGTGGTGAATGGACGATACCACGTGCTGAACGCCAACGAAAAGCTGACCCCGGACGAATTTCGCACCGTGGCGCGCGAGGCGGGTTGTCATATCTACACCGATGTGAACAGCGTGATCTTTGGCGACAAGAGCTTTCTCGGTGTCTTTGCCAAGGGTGAAACTCACACCGTTTTGCACCTAAATGGCAAAAACGGTGCGGCGGATCTGCGCACAGGTAAGCGCTTTGAGGGCGCGGAGATCCCGCTGGATCTTGCGGAAAACGAATTTCTGATCTTACAATACACTTCCTGAGTACGAAGGAGAAAAACGATGTTCGATAAAAAGTTTTTGAAGGAAAATCCCATTTTCTGGTCGCGGCTTGGCGGCGAGTGGTACCCGCCGCTTGTGGATCCGGACGGTAAGCCCTACTACGGCAACACCGAGGAGGAGAACCGCACCTATCAGCGCTATCACCGCGATTTTGCCGCGGCGGGCGTGCACGTGCATTCCATCACACTGGATCGCGGCTGGCCCTCGGAGGGTGTCTATGATTACCGCGTGTGCGATCTGCAGCTGAAGCAGTTGTTTGAGGCAGACCCCGAGGGATACGTTTTGCCGCGCATCAAGCTGGATGCGCCCTGGGATTGGTGCCGCAACCACCCCGAGGAGGTGTTCGTTTACACCCTTGGCAAGGGGCTCTCGCGCGAGGAGATCGCCGCGCTTGTCGGCACCCCCGCGCAGGACTGCTGGCAGTATAAAGTGCCGGAATGGTATGAGAAATACGCGGATTTTCAAGGCGAGGAAAAGCCCTTTCTCATCGACGCGCAAAGTCTTTCCTCCACGCGCTGGCTCGCGGACGCGGGGCTGGCGGTGGAAAAGCTGATCGAGCATCTGGAAAAGGGACCGTATGCCGACCGCATCGCGGGCTATCATCTGGCATTCGGGCATTGCGGCGAGTGCATGCAATGGCACATGGGGGAATGGATCCCCGGCGCTCCCGCCGAGTTCTGGCACTACGGTGACTTCGGCATTGCGCACCTGCAACGCTTTTATGATTACGGCATCGGAAAATACGGCTCGCGCGAGGCGCTGGCGGTGGCTTGGCAGCAGCCCGATATTACCCGCGACACGGTAGAGCTGCCCTTGCCCAAGGAGCGTTATGCCGAGGGTAACACGTTGCAAAGCTACTTCCGCGGGCGCGGAAAGGACGTGCTGTTCCGTGACTTTGACGATTTTATGAGCAACAACGTGACGGACGCCATTTGGCATTTCGCCGCCACCGCCAAAAAACATACGAAAAAACCGGTCGGCTTTTTCTACGGCTACTTCCTTTTTGCCATGAACACGCAATACGAGGGGAATGCACAGATGGATCGCGTCCTTGCTTGCCCCGACGTGGACTTTCTCGCTTCCCCCACGGCGTACCATTACCGTGCGGCGGGCAGCGCCTCCTTTGAAATGACGGTGGTGCAATCGGTTAACCGCGAGAAGGTGTATATGGAGGAGACCGACACGCGCACCTACCTTGTGGCGCAGGCGATGGCAGATGCCAAGTCGCGTGACTGTAACCATACGATGGAGGAAACGCGCTTTTCGCTCTGGCGCGGACTTTGCAAAAACATCGTGCACGGCTCGGGCTTTTGGTGGATGGATCTGGGGCGCGGATGGTTTGATGCCCCCGACATTATGGCAGAGATCGCAGAGCTGACGAAGGCGCACGGCATTTTGAGAAAGGGCGAGCACCGCTCGGTGGCCGACATCCTTGTGGTGATGGATGACAAGGGGATGGAGCACACGCAATGCAACCGCTTCTTCACGCACAGCTTCCTGCGCAATTTCGTGCTGACCACGCGCGAGGCGGGCGTGCTTTGCGATATGTATCTTGCCTCGGATCTTGATAAGATCGACCTTTCGCGCTACCGTCTGGTCGTTTTCGGTACCAACTACACGCTGACGGCGGAAAAGCTGGCAAGCTGGCGCTTCCGCAAGGACGCCACCTTGATGTTCTTCAACGCCGTGGGTATTCTGCAAAACGGCGTGCCCGCGCTTGCCAACGTGGAGGCGCTGACGGGCTTTGCACTTGCAGAGGGATATGACGAGGAGCTGAAATGCCCCGTATTGAGAATTACAGAAGGCGATGATCCCTTGCTTTGCCGCAAGACGGTGGATGGTCGCACCCGCGTGATGTGCACGGATCCGCGCCTTTCCCGCGCGACCCTGCGCGAAATCGCCCGCGCGGCGGGGTGTCACATCTGGACGGATGCGGACACGATCCTCTTCGGTGACGAAAGCTTTCTTTCCGTTTTTGCCAAGGGCGAAACGCATACCGTTTTGCACCTGAATGGCAAAACGCGCGTAAAAGAGCTGCGCTCCGGCAAGATCTTCGAGGGCGTGGATATCCCGCTTGATCTTGCCAAGGACGAATTTTTGATCCTGCAATATATATAAGGAGAAAAGCATATGCTTTGGGAAAATTTAAGGGAAGAGGAGTTTGCGCCCGCGATAGAGAAATCGAATAAGCTTTGTGTGGTGCCGATCGGATGCATGGAAAAGCACGGTCAGCACCTGCCCGTGGGCACGGACACGCAGACCTGCTATCATATCGCGAAGGAGGCCGCGAAGATCGAGCCGGTGGTGGTCTTTCCGCCGCTTTACTTCGGGGATCTTTGCGGACTTTATATGTGGAAGGGCACGATCGCCTTTTCCTCCGAGCTCTTGCAGAGGATGCTGACCGAGCTTTGTGCCGAGATCGCGCGCAACGGCTTCAAAAAGATCCTGTTGCTCAACGGCCACGGCGGCAATACCGCGCTGCTTGCCAATTTCCTGCGCTCGACGGCGCACAAGAAAAAGGACTACGTGGTGATGGTGCGCAACGATTATCAGTACACGCACAAGGAGATCGTCAAGGGGCTTGAGGCGGGCGAGACGTTTCCGGAGCTTTTGCCCGAGGATATCGCATATCTGCGCGATTTTGCGGAGCATCATTACGCGCACGGGCACGGCTGCATCAACGAGACCGCGGTGATGAACGTGATCAATCCCGCGCACGTGGATATGTCGCGCATCGACGTGGATGACGGCACCAGCCGCGGCAGAACGAGATATCTTTCCGAGAAGGGCATCGGCATCAATGGCTCCGGAATGTTCTGGATGACGGACTATCCCGATAGCTTTTCGGGCGAGCATCTGGAGGGCGCGAACGCGCGCATTGGTAAGCTGATCCTGCGCAAGCGCATCGAGCTGCAGGCAAAGGCGTGCCGCCTTCTCAAAATGGACGATCGTGTGCTGGAATGGAATGACGAGCACAACGCAAAATTTTAATTTAGTGGCATAACGGTATAAGAAAATGAAGGAAAAACTGTTACAATACATCGAGGATCATAAAGCGGAGCTTTTTGCAATGCTTTGCGATATGATCGACATCAACACGGAAAATCACGGCAGCGGCAACGGCAACGAAGCGCCTCTTGCCGCCTACCTGAAAGAAGCATACGAAGCACTTGGCGTGCCGGTAGAGACCTACTCCCCCGACGAGGTGGAGGGGATCCTGCAGCACCCCGATTACCTCCCCGGCAGAAATCTGAAGGACCGCCCCAACGTGTCCGCGACCCTGCAGGGGAGCGCGCCCACCAAATCCCTGCTTCTTGCGGGGCATATGGACACCGTGCCCGTGGGGGACGAGTCGATCTGGACCGTGCCCCCCATCAAGGGAACGGTCAAGGACGGCTGGATCTGGGGGCGCGGCGCGAACGATGACAAATTCTCGCTTGCCGTCGAGCTGTTTCTCGCAAAGGCATTCACGGAGCTTGGCGTTTCCCTCAAAAACACCGTCTATCTCGGCGGCTACGTGGACGAGGAGTATGGCGGCGGGGACGGGGCACTGGCGCTGTGCCTCAAGCACCGCGCGGATTTTGCCATCAATATGGACAGCGACTATATGGACATCATCCATTGCGGCGTGGGCGGTCAGCGTCTGGCGATCGTATTGCGCCACCCCGAGCCGCAGGATAATTGCGGCATCGTGATGGAGGGGCTGTATCTTGCCAAGCGTGAGATCGACAAATTCGGCGCACGCCGCTGTGCGGAGCTTGCCGAAAATCGCTATTTCAAGGATACGCCCATCCCGAAAAGTGCCCTACGGTATATGAATATCGTCAGCGGCACCATGACAAACGACCGCCATCTCGGCACGCTGGACTTCGCCTTTTACACCGACCGCGACGCGGACGTGATCAAAAAGGAGCTGAATGAGCTGCTGGAAAGCATCCGCGCCGCCGTCGCACCCTTGGGGCTTGTACTGGACGAGGTGATATACCGCAGTCGCCTGTTCCGCTATGCGGCATCCGACAAGGAGCACCCCGAAATATTGCGACTGCAAAAAAAGATCCGCGAGGTGGCGGGAAAAGAGAGCGCGGTGTGCGGGATGTGCCTTTCCGACCTGAACATTTTTATCAATAACCTGAACGGCAACGCTGTCAGCTGTGGCGTATGTCTGGACTTTTCCGTCGAGGGCGGCGCGCACCAGCCGGACGAGCGTGTGAGCTGTGACGATCTGGTCGCCTTTACCAAGGCGATCGCAAGCTATATTTGGGAGTGGGATAACGTATGATCGATATTTTTGAAAAAACGCTCGGGGTGCTGCCCATCCCCGACGAATTTGAAGCGATACTTTTCCGCGTGCGCGAGGAATACAAGGAGAATGGTGTGTTCTTTTTAGCGGACACGTATCTTTCCCGCATTGAAGAAAAATGCAACCCGTTTCCGCAGGCAAGGGCGGAAATTCTGCAGGCCGCCGCGGCACTTCGCGCGGATGCAGATGCCGCGCTTTACGCGCTGTTCGTCTGCCGCGCAATGGAGGATCGCACCCTCTTTATGCAACATCTAAACCACATCGAATTTCCGCAAAACACGCACCCGTTGCTCGCTTTTTTGACATTTTTGCCCGCAATGGAGGTGCTTTTCGATTTCCTTGTGCAAAAGGAAATTCCCGCCGACGTGATCGCGGCGACCGTCGGGCAATTCGAGGCGTGCCTGTACGTATTCAAGGAGCGCTTTGACTATCTTGGCATGAACAAGCGCTATTTTGACCATATGCAGGGCTACGTGGATCACAAATTTCTGAACGTGGGCAGACTGCGCTATGAGATCTCCACTCTCTCGCGCCTTTACGTGCTGGAGCGCGTGAAGGACGGCCGGCGGGTGCTGTGTCTTGCGGATGCCGAGATGAATGCCGCAGGACTTTACCGCGGCACGCCCCCCGAAACGGCCGAGGCGGGCTTTAGCGCCTTCTTCCGTGAGGAGGCGGATGCCTTTGTGGGCACGCCCGTGTCGGAACAGGGCAGATGCCAAAAGGAGAGCGTGCGCTTTCCCAAGGCGGAGTACCGTCTGGCTTTGCAGCCGGGCGACACCGTGCTTGACGTGCATATCCCGGCACCCGGACCGCTTACTGAGGAGCTTTGCGCCGAGAGCTATGCCCGTGCCCGCGCGCTTTTTGCCGCGCACTATCCGGAGATCTCGCCTAAGTCCTTCCATTGTCATTCCTGGATGATGGCACCCGAGCTTGCCGAGATCCTCAAGCCCTCGTCCCATCTGCTTGCCTTCCAGAAGCCCTTTTTGAAGTACCCCGCGCACACAAAAGGCGAGGACGTCCTCAACTTTGTGTTCAAATTGCGCTTTACAAGCTACGCCGACCTGCCCGAGGAGACCTCGCTGCAGCGCGCGCTGAAGGCGCGCTATCTTGCGGGCGGCTACCTTTACGAATATTGCGGAGTGATTCCGTTTGAAGGAGGAAACGTATGAAAGAAATTCGCTTGCTTGGCAAAAGGATCTTGCCGGAAAACTGCCCCGTGCTGATGCGCTATACCCCCGCCGACGGCGAGGATTGGCTCAAATACTTTATGCCGATGAACGGCACGTGGTCCTGCGATGGGGAATGGATGATCGGTGAGGAGCGCAAAAGCTGGTACGCGATCCTATTTGGCCGCGAACGGTATGAGAAAAACGTGATGTTTTCCTTCACCATCATGGCGGATCCCCCCGCCACGCGCGACCTCAATGCCGTGCTTTGTGCCAACTGGAACCATGACACCGACGAGCTTGGCGAGTCCTACGTCTGCGGTCTGAACGGCTGGTATGAGCACAAAAGCGGCATCGAGCGCAACGGCAGCTCCAACCTTTACAGCACCACCTCACTTTACAAATATCAGCCCGGCACCGCCGTGCGCATGACCTTCGGTTGCGTGGACGGGCACTCCTTTATGATCGTGGACGATCAGCTGGTGACCGAGCTTGTTGACCCCGCCCCCATTTCGGGCGGTCACATCGGCTTTTCCGCGTACTGCACGCGCTTGAAGATCAAGGACGTGGAGGTAAGGGAGATCGTGTACGAGGATTTTGTGCAAAGCTACGATCCCGAGTTTTAAGGGCGCGCTTTGTGCAATCGGCAATTTTTTGCCGTTTTCACGGAAAAATCGGCCCGATTAGCCGATTTTGTAAAAAAAGTATTCGATACCCTATGGAAAAAACTTGCAAAGCGTGTTATAATGCTTATGTAGTCCCCAAAATATTTGCAGTATTGCAACATAAAAAAGGAGAACGATCATGAAAAAAGCAACCGACTTCCGATACAATACCGGTGCCACCGCCGTCCCGTGGGCGGCCGTTGGCGAAAACTACAACGCACGTGACCTGATGGAGATCATCCGCTTTCTGATGCAGGGCGAGGGCAAGGAATATGACGATGCCATCAACGCCGTCTGGGAGCAGGTCAAGAAGCTGGACGCCGTGTCCACCCCTCCCGGAAAGCTGTCTCTTGGCAGTCAGGTGGAAAAGGCAGAGGAGATGTGCAACCAGTATCTGGGCACCGAGTCCTCCACCTTCGTGACCAACGCCACTGCCGGCTTTGAGATCGCGTACAAGTACGCCAACCTCAAGCCCGGTGACGAGGTCATCGTGCCTGCCATCACCTTCGTGGCAACCATGGCATACCCCTTGGCAGTCGGCTGTAAGCTGGTGTTTGCCGACGTGGACCCTCGTACCATCAATATGGACCCCGCCGACGTGGCAAGAAAGATCACCCCCAAGACCAAGATGATCGTGCCCGTGCATATCGGCGGCTATCCCGTGGATATGGATCCTATCATGGAGCTTGCCCGCAAGCACGATATCCTGGTGCTGGAGGATGCCGCACACGCCTTCGGTGCCATGTATAAGGGCCGCAAGATCGGCACCATCGGCGATTTCGCCGCCTTCTCGATGCACGAGGTCAAGAATATCACCTCCTTTGGCGAGGGCGGTATCCTGACCACCACCGTGCCCGGATTTACCGAGGATATGAAGCGCGCGCGCTTCCTCGGGCTTGATTTCCGCGCACCCATCAAGAACTGGCTCTATAACATCACGCCCATCCCCGGCAAGTACGGCCCCTTCGTGCCCGGCAACGCCTCCACCACCGAGATCCAGGGCCTGGGTCTTTGCCTGCAGGTCGAGCGTAACGAGGAGATCATCGCAGAGCGCCGCCGTGCCGCCGCTTATCTGAACTCCCGCTTTGAGGGCAACGATGCCATCATCCCGCAGGATCTTGGTAACGACGACATCAAGCCCACCTTCCACCTGTATCTGCTGCAGATCGATCCCGCCAAGGCAGGCGGCGACGTGCAGACCCTCAAGAAGAAGCTGGAGGAGAAGGGCGTGACCAACATTCCTCACTTCGGCCCGCTTTACCGCTTCAAGATCGTCAGCGATATGATGGACGGTGACGAGGACGAGATCGCCAAGACCTGCCCCGTGTGCGAGGAGGTCTTCTACAAGCGCTTCACGCATCTGCCGATCTACGGTCTTACCGACGAGCAGCTCAAGTACATGGCTGACGCCGTGCTGGAGTCTGTTGCCGAAATGCAGGCAGGCAAATAAGCAAGCATCGCACCGCGCGCCCCCGCGCGGTGCGTTTTTGCAAAGTTCTACGCTTCGTTCCTTGACGGGGCGCGGGCGCTGTGCTATAATCAAAGTAACGAATCTGAAAGGAAGGATTTGAACAATGGAAGCAAAACGCGTAAAATGGGGTGTGATCGGTTGTGGCGGCATTGCCGACCGCAGAACGATCCCCGGTATGATGCTGGCAGAGAACGCCGAGCTTGTGGCCGTGATGGATGCAAACGCCGAGGCCGCCGCGCGTGTGAAGGAAAAGTACGGCGCGAAGTACGCCTTTGATAAGATGGAGGATCTTTTGGCCCTTGACGAGATCGAGGCCGTGTATATCGCCTCCCCCGTGTTCTGCCACAAGGAGCAGGCCTTTGCCGCCGCGCGCGCAAAGAAGGATATTCTGATCGAAAAGCCCGTGGGACTTTCGGTTGCCGAGGCCGAGGAGATCGCCGCGTTCTGTAAGAGCGAGGGCGTGAAGCTGGGCGTTGGCTTTATGATGCGCTTTCACGCGTATCACCAAAAGATGCGCGAGCTGGTGCAGGGCGGCAAGATCGGCGAGGTCGTTTCCGTGCGCTCGCAGTTCACCTGCTGGTACCCCGAGATGGAGAATTGCTGGAGACAGGAAAAGAAGCTGTCCGGCGGCGGCGCGATGATGGATCTGGGCGTGCATTGCGTGGATCTGGTGCGCTACATCACGGGTCTTGAGGTCGTGGAGGCCGCGGGCCTTTGCGGCAATCAGATCTTCAAGTATAACGTCGAGGACGCGGGCGGCGTGGTGTTCCGTATGGAGAACGGCGCGATCGGCTTTGTGGATGCCAACTTCAACATCCCCGATGCCGCCGCCAAGTGCAAGATCGAGGTCTACGGCACCAAGGGTAGCATCTTTGCCGAGGGTACGCTTTCCCAGGAGGAGGGCGGCCACGTGGAGGTGCTTTGCGCGGACGATACGGTGGGCTACGATGCCAACCAGAACAGAAGCGCGGACGTCAAGCCCATGGAGCTTGAGGTGACCTTTGGCAATATGTATACCAAGGAGATCGAGGGCTTTGGTCGCGCGGTGCGCGGCGAGTGCGCGGTCCCCGTGACTGCCGAGGACGGCATCGCCTCGCAAAAGGTGATCGAGACGGCGTACAAGACGAACGCTGCCAAGACTTATCAGAAGCTTTGATAAAAAAGCCCATCGTAAGATGGGCTTTTTCTCTTGACAAACGGTGCCCGTGGCGGTAAAATAAAAGCAGGATTTCCTGAAAAGGGAGGAAACGGTATGAGAAAACTGAAAATTTTGATGATCGGCGCACACCCCGACGATCCGGACGGATGCGGCGGCGGTACGGCGCTTCGTTTTGTGGCGCGCGGTGACGAGGTGCGCTTTTTGTCTGTCAGCGACGGCAGTGCAGGGCATCAGAGCATGGCACCCGCACCCCTCGCGGCTCGCCGCCGCAAGGAGGCGGACGGGGTAGCCGCGCTGATCGGCATCACCTATGACGTGTGGGACATTCCGGACGGCGAGGTGGAGGCAACGCTGGAAAACCGCCGCCGTATGGTGCGCTATATCCGCGAATATGCCCCCGATCTTGTCATCACCCACCGCAACAACGACTATCACGCCGACCACCGCAATGTGGCGCTTTTGGTGCAGGACGCCTCCTATCTTCTGACGGTACCGAACTTCTGCCCCGACACCCCCATCCTGCCGCAGATGCCCGTGATCGCCTTCTTTGCCGACCGCTTCAAGCAGCCGCCCTTCCGCGCGGACGTGGTGGTGCCGATCGACGAGATGGTGGACAAAAAATATGAGGTGCTGCGCTGTCACGAGTCGCAGTATTTCGAGTGGTTGCCCTTCAATAAGGGCACGCTGGACACCGTTCCCGAGGGTGCCGAGGCGCGTGCCGAGTGGTTTCGCAATCCGCGCATCCCGCGCGATCGCGTGCTGACCCCCGAGGACTTGAACATCGGTGTCACGCCGAGCAACCACAGCGAGTATCGTATGGCGCGTGCCGCCGTGCTTTATCGTGACGTGCTGCGTGCGCAGTACGGGGATGCCGCCGACAAGGTGCTTTTTGCCGAGGCGTTCGAGATCTCGGAGTACGGCAAGCAACCGAAAAAGGCGGATCTTGCCACGCTGTTCCCACTGTAAAGATTACTTTCGCACCGCCGCGCCTTGGCGCGGCGGTGTTTTTCATTTTAGTACCTTTAGGCGGCCCCGCACGAAGTGCGAAACAAGAAACCACCCGCTATGCGGGTGGGCAACAGAGGTTATACCTTGAAAAAGGCCTTCCCCAAGCGGGGGAAGGGGGACCGC